>CP046177.1:1612500-2286375 GCA_014075215.1 Flavobacteriaceae bacterium | reverse complement strand
ATATGCTATGGTCGATGGGTCGATGCTTTTCACTCGGGAAGAGGCTTGGAAAGAAGTAAAATTAGGCAGAATTTTTAAACAGAGTAGCTGTATGGACATATCAAATAAACGTGGATGGATACGCCATTCGTTGTATGAAGCATATTTAGGCAAAGCTGATAAGTTTACAGATAGAATGGATAGATACTTAGGCTGTTACAGGAGTATTGATAAGCGACTGATTTTTGTTGGTGATGGTGCTAGATGGATATGGAAATGGGTAGATCAACATTACCCTTTTGCCACACAAATATTGGATTGGTATCATGCTTTAGAACATTTACACGATTTTGCTAAGGTTTGTCTCTCTAATCAAGAGTCATATAACAGTTGGGTTGGTCAACAGGAGCAACTACTAAAAAACAGTCAAGTAAATCAAGTCATTGAGAATATCAAAAACTTAGAATTGACAAAGCAAAATCAACGTAAACAACAAAGCCAACTTATCACATATTATACCGAAAATAGGTCGCGTATGGACTATCAGCAATATCAAAATACAGGAGCAGGTATTATAGGATCTGGAGCCATAGAAGCAGCTAACAGGGAGGTTGTTCAAAAAAGAATGAAACTCTCTGGACAACGTTGGTCTAAAATTGGAGCTCAAAATATGCTCACATTAAGAACAACTAAACTGAGTGATAAATGGAACAAAGTAGTTAACCTAATCTGTACTGAGAAAAATAAAGCTGCTTAAAACGACAAAATGTTATGCACCCTCTCTGATTTTAAGCCTTCTCTACCTTTTAGAAATGGGTATTTTAGTACCTTATAATGATTTTATATATCTGGATTTTTCTTTTGTAGGTGCTGATACCTTGGTGATATTGATTCATGGGCTGAAGGGTAGCTCCGAATCGGCATATATGATTGCTGCCACAGCTAAATTCAATAGAGCGGGACTAGAGATACTGTCTGTGTTAATCTAAGAGGGTGTAGCGGAACAGATAATCTATTGTTGCCTACTTATCATAGTGGAAAAACCGATGACCTGGATTTTATAATACACTATATATCAAATTAATATACGTATCAAAAAATAGCGATTGCCGGTTATGGCTTAGGAGGCAATCTCGTACTTAAATACATGGGAGAATATACCTATAAAATGTCTGACAAAATAAAAGTAGCCATTGCAATCTCTGCTCCGGTAGATTTAGCCTCTTGCGGAAAAGAAATGAGCAAACCAAAGAATAAGATATATGAAAGCATTTTTGAAAACACTGCGGTTGAAAGTCTGACAGAAAAGTCAAAAGTTTCCTGAATATCGATTAGATAAAAAAGCATTATACAAAGTCAGAACTTTTAAAGACTTTGATACGCTTTATACTGCTCCGGTTTTTGGTTTTAAAAGTGCTAAAGATTACTGTGGAAAAGCCAGTTCAAAACCCTATATCCCTTCCTTTTATTAAAAAGCACTCACTTAATCCGGATGATGCATTTATACTAAAAAAAAATCTATCATAATTTCAACCTTTATTACAAAGTTCTAATTTGCAATCCGGGCGAAAGTTTTTATAAATAAGACAATATCTATAAGAAACAGAAGTTTAATCAAATATATATTCGGATATTTGTTTTTGATTCTAATCTTATATGTTCGGAAATAAATTACTTGTTCTTCTTCTTGCATTGCCAGTGCTTATTCATGCACAAGTTTTTCGTAATTATTCTAATGAATTTCTGAATATTGGCGTAGATGCGGCCGCCCTTGGGATGAGTAAATCTGTTGTGGCTACTACTAACGATGTGAATGCTATCTATTGGAACCCCGCAGGCTTGGTAAATATTGAAGATTATCAAGGTTCATTGATGCATGCTTCTTATTTTGCAGGCATTGCCAATTATAACTATGCTGCTTTTGCAATACCTATAGATAGAGATAGTGCTCTGGGGTTTTCCATTATCCGTTTCGGTGTCGATGATATTTTAAATACTACCGAATTAATCGATAGCCAGGGAAATATAGATTACAATAGAATTAGTTTATTTTCTGCCGTGGACTACGCTTTTAATATTGCATACGCAAGAAACCTCATTTTTAAAGATGTACATATAGGCGGGAGCGCAAAAATAGTGCGAAGAATTATCGGTAATTTTGCCTCTTCCTGGGGAATTGGTTTGGATGCCGGTATCCAATTTGAAAGAAATCATTGGAGTGTAGGATTAATGGTAAGGGATATTACCACTACTTTTAATGTATGGAATATTGATGAGGCAGAATTTGCCAAAATCCAAAATGCTATTCCCGGGCAAAATCAGGAATTACCGGAAACAACAGAAATTACAAAACCAAAAGTCCAGTTTGGTGTGGCAAAGAAATTTCGTATCGGGCGGTTTTTTAACTTGCTTTCCGAAATTGATCTCAATATGCGTTTTTCACAAACGAACGATCTGATTTCTACAAGTTTTGTCAGTATAGACCCTGCAATAGGCTTTCAACTGGATTTTGATGATTTTGTTTTTTTAAGAGCAGGTGTTGGTAATTTTCAGAATACAACGGAATTTAACGGTCAAAAATCTTTGTCTTTACAACCCAACTTTGGCGTTGGTTTTATATATAACGGTATTCAAGTTGATTATGCACTTACAAATATAGGCAGTGTTGGTAATGCATTATTCTCTAATATATTTTCCATAAAACTGGACTATAGCTTTTTTAGACGTTAATTTATGAGAAAGCGATTACTTCTACTTCCATTTATCCTCTTTTTTCATTCTTCATACACGCAATATTTAAAACTATCTGTTTATGCTGAAGTGAGTATTATTACCGTAGGAGCCGGAGAAAATTTATATGAAGTTTTTGGGCATAGCACTATTAGAATCAAAGACCCTGTTCTCAATTTTGACATTGCATATAATTATGGCGTTTTTGATTTCAACGCTCCTGATTTCTATTCCAATTTTGCCAAAGGAAAATTAGTTTATTTTTTAGCCAGATATCATTTTCAAACATTTTTAGATGGTTACAAGGCAGACAAACGCTGGATTAAAGAACAAATATTAGACCTTACTCAAGAGCAAAAGCAAGCATTTTTTGAATACTTGGAACACAATGCAAGGCCTGAAAATGCTTCTTATTTATACGATCCGTATTTCAATAATTGCGCTACGAAATTAAGAGATATAACAAAATCCATTCTGAAAGACAACGTTACTTTTTACAAAGCCTATACATCCGATAAAACATTAAGACAACTCATGAATGATGAGTTGTACTGGAATACCTGGGGAAGTTTTGGGATCCATTTGGCATTGGGGACTAAACTCGATAAAATAGCCACTCCGACTGAGTATTTATACCTGCCGGATTTTGTATTTCTAGCCTTTGAAAAAGGAAAAATTAAGATCAACGGGGAAGAAAAACCATTGGTAAAAAAACAAAATGACCTTCTGATTTTTGACGAGCCTGTACAAAAATTCAGTAGTACTAGTCCCCTGATCATTTTTTCTGTTTTTTTGTTAGTAGGATGGTATATCACTTTTAGAGATAAAAAAAGTGGTAAAAGGTCAAAGAAGTTTGATTTTATACTCTTTTTTACAACCGGTGTTATAGGCATAGGAATTGTTTTTTTATGGTTTTTCACCAATCATTACACCACACCAAATAATTTCAATATGCTATGGGCATTTGCCCCTAACCTGTTAGTGGCATTCTACCTGCTTAAAAATGAAGTAAAGGGATATCTGAAAAAATACGTGTACTTTATTTCCATACTGTTACTGATACTCATATTCTTCTGGACTACCGGAATCCAATTATTTTCAATAGCAGCGATTCCTTTATTACTTTTACTGGGGGTTCGGTATTTTTATTTACTCACTTATAAAGTACAGTAACATTTTTTTAAAAGTGAACTCATTTATCACTTGAAATTACTGTAATAAAAAAACATTTTGAATCCAGTTATTTATCTGCTACATTTACCATATTATAGAGGCCTTTGCAGAATTGATTTGGCAAAAAAGTTCGACGCCCGAAGAAAATTTTCAACCGGAATAACCTATTGGTTTTGAGGATTTAAAATTTTCGAGAAGGAAGAAATTTGAAGTCAAATCAATTCAAATACGGAATATATCATTATTTTGCAAAGGGCTCTTGTATATAATAATGATAAAGAATGAATAGACAATTAATAGAGTGCGTTCCCAATATTAGTGAAGGGCGTGACCAAACGAAAATAAATGCAATTGCCAATACGATTACAACCGTAGAAGGTGTTCAACTTCTGGATGTTGATCCCGGAAAAGCCACAAACAGAACTGTGATTACTCTCGTAGGTGAACCTGAAAAAGTAATTCAAGCTGCTTTTTTATTGATAAAAAAAGCGTCAAAATTAATAGATATGAGCAAGCACTCCGGGGCACACCCCAGGTTTGGTGCGGTAGATGTTTGTCCGCTCATTCCGATTGCAAATATAAGTATGGAAGAAACAGTTTCTTTTGCACACCGACTAGGTAAAAAAATTGGGGAGGAGTTAGGTATTAGCGGCTATTTTTATGAAAATGCCGCTATAAGAGAAGGGCGAAAGAATCTCGCTACGATCCGTTCCGGGGAGTACGAAGGTTTAAAAGAAAAACTATCCGACCCGAACTGGGCACCGGATTTTGGCCCTGCAAAATTCAGTAAAACGGTCATCTCTTATGGAGTTACGGCAATAGCTGCCCGCGATTTTTTAATTGCATACAATATCAATTTAAATACCACTTCTACCAGGCGTGCAAATGCCATTGCTTTTGATATCAGGGAAGCCGGACGAATAAAAAGAGAAGGACACCCGATTACCGGTAAAAAAGTATTGGGTAAAAACGGAGAACCCGTAAGGATTCCGGGAAAATTAAAAGCTGTAAAAGGAATCGGTTGGTATATCAAAGAATATGGCATCGCCCAGATTTCTTATAACCTTACCAATATAAGCATCACTGCAATGCATACGGCTTTTGACGAAACGGTTAAAGCCGCCACAAAAAGAGGTTTGCGTGTTACCGGTTCCGAATTAGTGGGTCTGGTACCACTACAGGCCATGATAGATGCAGCCAATTATTTTTTAACAAAACAGCAACGCTCTTTAGGTATTAATGAAAGTGAAAAAATAAAAATAGCGGTAAAATCGCTTGGGCTGGATGATTTAAAACCATTTCATCCGGATGAACGAATTATTGAGCATGTACTGTCTAAAAATGCGGATAAAAAACTGATTGATTACTCCGTAAAAGGGTTTGCAGAAGAAACGGCTTCCGAATCAATGGCTCCCGGCGGAGGGAGTATTGCTGCCTATGTAGGAGCGTTAGGAGTTTCTTTGGGAACAATGGTCGCTAACTTATCTGCGCATAAACCCGGCTGGGATGACAAGTGGGGATTTTATTCCCGATGGGCGGAAAAAGGACAGCAATATAAAAATGAACTGCTATTTCTTGTAGATGAAGATACCCGTGCTTTTAATAAGATTATAGATAGTTTTAGATTGCCTAAATCTACCCCTGAAGAACAAGAAGTAAGAAAGCAAGCGATAGAAGAAGCAACCAAATATGCTACTGAGATTCCGTTTAAAGTAATGAAAACAGCCTATAATTCCATGGAAGTAATGATGGCTATGGCAAAAGACGGATTGCAAAATTCCCTGTCTGATGCAGGTGTTGGTGCATTATGTGCAAGAACAGCCGTCATAGGGGCTTATTTTAATGTCAAAATCAATGCAAAAGATATAAAAGATAGAACATTTGCCGATCAAATACTTTCAGATGCAATAGCCGTTTATGAAAAAGCAATGACTTTGGAAACAGAAATGATAGCCATCATAAATACGAATATCTAACCATGTCAAGAATAGAGATCATTGACTACCAAGCTAAATACGCAGCAGATTTTTACAAATTAAACGTCGAATGGTTAGAAAGGTATTTTTATGTGGAACCGCATGACAAAGAGGTTCTGGAGAACCCGCAGCTCTATATTATCAACAATAACGGCTACATATTTTTTGCAAAACTCAATACTAAAATTGTGGGTACCGTAGCGCTTATTAATGAAAGTGAATGTTACGAATTAAGTAAAATGGCAGTCTCTCCAGAATATAGAGGGCAAAGAATAGGAGAACAACTCATGAACCACTGTATTCGTTTTTCCAAAGAACAAGGATGGAAAAAAATAATGCTCTACTCAAATAAGATGTTAACTCCGGCAATCAATTTGTATAAAAAAGCCGGGTTTAAAGAAGTAATGCTAGAAAAAGACATTTGGTATGAAAGAGCAAATATTAAAATGATTTTGGAGTTATGATACGGAACTTAACGTTCCAACTTTTACACTTTGCAACTTTCGCACTTGAAACTATATCAGACTTCATCCTCTCTAAATGCACTTGATAAAATATCCGGAATTAGTTTTATCAGAAGAGGAAGTAATAAAGCACCTCCGGGAAGCATAAAAACCGTAAAAGCAGGAACTGCTTTAAAAATATCCAGTAGTTGTTTTTTTATTTTTTCTTTCTCTTCTTCATTCAGGGTGGCATGTGTCGACTTTTTAATCAACGCCATTGCTTCTTTACTTTCCCTGAGTTCTTTTACTAATCTTTTTTTATTTTTTTGCAATAATTCTTTTATTTCATCTATGGAATTCATTGAGCTCACTTAAACTTTTCTGCGCTTTCGTTCTTCTTTAATTAAATTCAATTCTCTGTTAGTTTGCCCTGCTACGGAAGTATTTTCTTCTGCTCTTCGTATCAAATAGGGCATGACATTCCGTACAGGTCCATAAGGTACATATTTGGCAACATTATATCCTTCTTTAGCTAAATTGAAACTAATATGATCACTCATACCGTACAATTGACCAAACCATAATCTTTTATCTTCCGGTTTTATTTTATAAGCATGGGTCAGGTTTATCAGCAAATAAGAACTTTCCTCATTGTGTGTTCCTGCAAATAATGCCATTTTAGGATGCCTCATCATATACTGAAGTGCGTTGTCATAATTCTCGTCCGTTGCTTGCTTATTTGCGCAAATTGGAGACGGATAGCCTTTTTCTACAGCTCTTTCGCGTTCTTTTTCCATATAGGCACCCCGGACAATTTTTAAACCGAGATAGTAGTCTTTTGCTTTTGCCCGCTGATGTAATTTTTTTAGATAATCCATTCGGTCATAACGATACATTTGGAGCGTGCTAAATACAATGGCTTTGTCTTTATTATACGTTTCCATGAGTTCTTCTGCCAGATTGTCCGCGGCTCCCTGCACCCAGCTTTCTTCGGCATCAATTAAAACAGGAACGTCGTATTCTTTGGCTTTACTACAAATTTCCCGAAAGCGACTCACAACAGCTAACCATTCACTTTTTTCGTTATGAGTTAACGCTGTTTTTTCCGCTATTTTTTCATACAAAGCAAAACGTCCAACGGCTGTTGGTTTAAAAACAATAAAAGGTACGGGTGCTCTTCCTTTTGCAAACTCAATACTTTTTAACATCTTATTTTTAGCGCCATCGAACTGGGCCTCTTCTTCTCTACCCTCTACCGAATAATCCAGGACGGTATGCACTTGCCTTGAATACATTCGTTCTATATTCGGAATACAATCTTCTTCCGTAACTCCACCACAAAAGTGATCAAACACTGTAGACCTAATCAGCCCTTCTATCGGTAAATGTGCTTTGAGCGCAAAATTTGTAACGGCTGTTCCAATTCTAACCATTGGTTGATTTTGAATCATCTTAAACAGAAAATAAGCACGCTCCAATTCGGAATCAGATTTTAAACAAAAAGCTATTTCGGTATTGTCAAAAAGTTTCATTCTTTGATGTTAATCTTAAATTATTTGAATATCTGTTTAGATACCTGATACAGTTTGAAAGTTACAAAGTTTAAAGTTCGTTCAGCCTTTTTAAAACACTACAAAAACAACATTACTCTCTTGAGAAAAAAGTTAAAACGATATAAAAGAATAATCAGAACACTTTTTTAAATCTTTCAATCTTTTAATCCTAATATAAAGAACACAACCTGCTATGATTACAAAGGTACTTAGTCAGCGTGAATTATTCAATAATTTCTATTTAATTTGCGGGTATATATTAAAACAGATGAATACTATTCAAGCAAACACATACTCTATTCATTTTCAGAAAGATGGCTATCAAAAGCTAAATGCCTTGATGGTAAAAAACAACTACTCCTCCATTTTTATCCTGGCAGATGAAAACACCATCACTCATTGTTATCCGATATGCATTTCTTTTTTAAGGATAAATAAACAGATTGAAGTCATCGAGATAACATCCGGAGAAGAAAACAAAAACCTGAATACTTGTATGTATGTCTGGAATACGTTAAGTAAATCAGATGCAGATAGAAAAAGCTTATTGATTACACTTGGAGGGGGTGTTATTACCGATTTGGGCGGATTTGTTGCTGCTACTTTTAAAAGAGGTTTTGATTTTGTAAATATCCCAACTACTTTGTTGAGTATGGTAGATGCTTCCGTAGGTGGAAAAACAGGTGTTGATCTGGGAGTTTTAAAAAATCAAATAGGGGTATTTTCAAATCCTGAAATGGTCATTATTGATACTGAGTATTTAAATACGTTAGCAGCTCGGGAAATGACTTCGGGGTTGGCTGAAATTATCAAATATGGACTGACACATCATTATAAACTATTACAAGAGGTAAAAAATGTTAACATCTTAACAATAAATCAATTAATTTTTTCTTCTGTTAAGATCAAAAATGACATTGTTTTAAAAGATCCCAAAGAAAAAGGAGTTCGCAAAGTCTTAAATTTTGGACACACCATCGGACATGCAATTGAATCTTATTATCTGGAAAATCCGAACAAAGAAAAATTAACACATGGTGAAGCGATTGCTATCGGGATGATATGTGAATGTTATATCTCTTCCCGAATACTAAATTTTGATATGGAAAAAACTACATCCGTTAAAAACCTCATACGCTCTATTTTTGATAAAATACCTATTCTAAAAGAAGATTTTGATGCCATTCTTTCATTATTAAAGCACGATAAAAAAAACATCGCCGGGCAAGTGAATTTTGTTTTACTGAATGATTATGAAGATTTTCAACTGGATTGTAAGGTACCTAATAAACTGATTATTGAAAGTTTGGAATATTATAATGCAGTTTAAAGTTGGAAAGTTAAATAAAACGGTCAATTTTATTTAGACATTGACTACCTGAAACTTGAAACTTTCCAATTTACACGTGTCATAATAGGAAAATGATCGGAATACGGAACATTAAATGTTTTAAATTGACAAATACGAGCTGCTTTATCTGTCAGAATAAAATCTATGCGTAACGGGAAAAGGTAATCATAGGTTTTTCCAAATCCACTACCGGCCTCCATATAAGCATCTGACATAGCATCGGAAATTTTGTTATAGACCCAGGAAAAAGCAGTATTATTAAGGTCGCCACAAATGATCATTTTCCCTTTCCACATTTTTTTATGAATTGAAAAAATATGAGTCTGTTTCGCTTGTTTTAGAAATGTTTTTTTTATTCTTTGATATAACTTTTCAGAATTTTGTTGGCCAAAATGCTCTTTATTCGGGTTTACTTTTAGAGATTCCAAATGAATATTATATACCCTGACTGTGTCCTTATCGATAAGAATATCAATATATATACAGTCGTTCGCACTGTTTTCGAAATGTAAAGAACCGGAGTTCACTATAAGGTATTTGGAATAAATAGCCTGTCCAAATTTATTAGTAGGAGTTTTGAGTTTGATATATTCATACGGATACGAAAGCCGTACTTTCGGATGTACATAATATTCTTGCAATGCCAAAATATCCGGGTTTTGAGCATTGATAAAATCAAAAACACGCTGTGCTGTTTCATTTCTTTTTGCCCACCCAAAATGACTAAACCCTTTGGTATTATAACTCATTATTTTTATGTCTTCATCAATGGGAGTTTTCTTTCCTGATATAAGGAATAAAGAACCTATATAATTAGCTCCCAGTATTACGATAATGCACGATAAAAGAAACTGTTTTTTTAATCGGATCAACCAATAAATCGTAAAAAATATATTTGCAATGAGTAAAACAGGAATGGCGAGGCCTATGACAGCAAAAGAAGGGTAACGTATCGGTGATATACAAGGCGCAAAATAAGAAAATAACGTACAGAATGCCAGGACGATATTTAAAGCAAATAAGATCGTATGTATTTTTCCGGAGAAATGTTTCATCTTATTTTTTGCCTTGTTTAAATAAAAAGGCTTTCTCCTCCGAAGATAAAGTATCATAACCTGATTTGCTAATCTTTTCTAAAATGATATCTATCTTTTTTTGATGATCCGTTTTCATACTTTTAAAGGTTGATGTAGGTTTTGTTTTTGACTTATAAACAGTCCTTAACGGGGTACGTTTTATTTTAAACAAGTTAAAAATACTCTTATAAAAAGGCGTTTTTTTATGAGTACCTGCCTGACGTACATATAGATAACCGAAAAGTGCTCCGCCCAAATGAGCAAAATGACCGCCCGCATTATCACTTGAGAGTTGTATAGTGACAAAAAGTACCCAAATAGCAGCGATATACCAAAGCTTTACAAAACCTATGAAACGGATTTTAAACTGATATTGAGGTATATGGGTGGCAATACCCACAATGATCGCTGAGATTCCTGCAGAAGCTCCCACTAAAGAAAACAGTTGATTTTTAAATGCAGGGAAATAGTTAATCCCCGCTAAAAACAGCATTCCTCCGAAAAAAGTCCCCAGCATATAAAATGTGAGTAATTGCTTTTGTGTAAAATATTGAATAAACAGGTTCCCGATGAAATATAAGCCTATTAAATTTGATAAGATATGCAGAAAATCAGCATGTAAAAAACCGTAGGTGAGGATACTCCACGGAGTAGAGAACAGGTGTTCATAATCCGAGTACAGGGAAAACCATTTTATCACGAAATTCGTATCAACCTGGTTCAATTCACTAACCGTTTGAGAGAGCAGTGTAATCAAAAAAACAAAGAGATTGATATAGATCAATTTCTCTACAATGGTGCCTTTTATATATCGACGCTGTAGTTCTTTAAAAAAACTCATTTTTCTAACTCCAACGATTAAATTGTTTGTTTTTCCAATAATAGGCAATGATAAAACCAAAAAGTGCGCCGCCAATGTGAGCAAAGTGTGCAATATTTCCTACAGAGTATTTTGTCATACCAAAAAATAAATCTATTGCAATTAATATGGGTATAAAATATTTGGCAGCAATAGGAACAGGGAAGAATATCAATGCAAGTTTAGCGTCTTTAAATTGCAAACCAAAAGCGACTAATACTCCATATACAGCTCCGGAAGCGCCTACAGCAGGAGTATGAAACAGATTATAAAATTCTGTGAGTTCAGCATTATTTAAGGTAATAATATCTGCATATCTGCTATAATTACCAGTTGTTAAAATTGAGTTGATATCAGAGCTATTTAATCCATTAGTAACTAAAGCTTCATAAAAACCATTAAACTGATAATAATTAACTAACGTATAAATTGCCGTCGCTCCGATTCCAACCGAAAAATAGAAGAATAAAAATTTATTTCGTCCCCACATTTGTTCCAAAGGGGTTCCAAAAGCCCATAAGCCGTACATATTAAAAAGTATGTGGGGGAAACTGCCGTGCATAAACATATGTGTTATGTACTGCCAAAATCCAAAATGCTCATTTTGAGGAAAATACAAAGCGAGTACATCTGCTAAATTAATATTCAAAAATTGCGGAGCAATAAATAAGATAATATTAATGATGATTAAATGTTTTATGGCGTCAGTAAGTCTATTCATTTTAATTGGTAAATAAGGAATCTAATTCATGTAACGTTAGTGTTTTAAAGGTAGCTTTTCCTGTCGGCGAAATAGCGGGTTCTTTACATAAGAACAAATCGTAAACCAAAGTTTCCTGTTCTTTTTCTGATAAATATGTACCTGTTTTAACAGCCAGCGTTTTGGCAAAAGATTTGGCCATCACATCAAAAGGGTTAAAACCTGTGTTTGGAATTTCCGATTTAACATCTTCCAATAACTGCTCAATAACCAAAGATGCCTGGCTATCGGTAACAGAAACCGGAATCCCGGTAACCGTTATACTTTCTTTGGTAAATTCCGTAAAAACAAACCCTGCACTTTCCAGATCCGGTTTAATAGTCTGTAGCATTTCCATATCGGCAGTAGCAAAGGGAATGTTTACCGGAAATAATAATTGTTGGCTATTGACTTCTTTAATAGTGATGGTTTTTAGAAATTCTTCATATAAGATGCGTTGATGCGCCTGCGATTGATGAATGAGAACGATTCCCGACTTAATAGAACTCAAGATATATTTTTTCTGTATCTGAAATGTTTTTCCGGTTTCTTTTTGGGTGTCAACTTCAAACAATTCTTTTGGGATCCGAGAGGTATCCGGCTCTAAATCGGAATACAGCACTTCCCAGTCTTGTTCTCTTTTTTGGGGAATTGGTATTCTTTTTCCTTCTTGTTTTTCAAAAGGATTAAAATTCGGGTCTACGGTTATTTTCGGAACAGATGATGTCTCCTTTTTATTGTAATGATAAGGAGTGTCCAAATTAGGATCTTTGTTAAAATCCAGTACGGGAGCAATGTTATATTGTCCCAAACTATGTTTTACAGCAGCTTTGATGATCGCATACAGATCTTTTTCGTTATCAAACTTCACTTCTGTTTTGGTAGGATGTATATTGATATCAACACTGTGGGGAGGAACCGTTAAATATAAAAAATAAGAAGGATATGCGCCTTGTTCCAGCAAACCGTCAAAAGCAGCAACCACTGCATGATTTAAATAAGCACTTTTAATAAAACGATGGTTGACAAAGAAAAACTGTTCCCCTCTCTTTTTTTTGGCATATTCATGTTTGGTAATAAACCCGGTCATTGTTAAAATAGCCGTCTGCTCGTTTATAGGAACTAATTTTTCATTCATCTTACTACCAAAAATAGCGATGATCCTTTTTCTGAGATTTTCAGCTTTTAAATGATACAATTCATTTGAATTATGATGTAATGAAAACGCAATTTCAGGATGTGCCAGTGCAACTCTTTGAAATTGATCTACCATATGGCGAGTTTCTATGGCATCTGATTTTAAAAAATTTCTTCTTGCGGGAAGATTATAGAATAGGTTTTTAACAGCAATACTGGTTCCGACAGCCGAAGAAACAAAATCCTGGCTGATGATTTTACTCCCTTCTATTTTTATCTGATTTCCGAGCTCTTCTCCTTCCGGTTTGGTTTTGAGCACTACATGTGCTATGGCCGCAATAGATGCCAAAGCCTCCCCGCGAAAACCTTTGGTGTGCAAATCAAATAAATCTTGAGCATTTTTGATTTTAGAAGTCGCATGTCTTTCAAAGCACATGCGGGCATCTGTGGTGCTCATACCTTTGCCGTTGTCAATTACCTGGATCAAAGTTTTACCGGCATCTTTTACAAGCAGTTTTATATCCGTAGCTCCCGCATCAATGGCGTTTTCCAACAGCTCTTTTACAACAGAAGAAGGTCTTTGTATTACTTCTCCTGCAGCTATCTGGTTAGCAACATGATCCGGTAAAAGTTGAATGATATCTGACATTTATTTACTGGAGGTAAAAAATATTGACAAGTCAAAATCTATAATATATAAAAAATATAAAACGAGAATACTAGCAATTATAAGTATGGTCTTATTTATACCTTTCCCTTTTGAGTTTTTAAGCTCTTCAATAGCATTGGTAAATTTTGCTTTGAGTCCTTTGTTATTAAGGGTGGTTCTATATTTATCAAATTTATGTTCTATTGCATAGGGACTTCCTTCTCCCTTATAATACCTGGGTTTATATTCAAATTTCCTTATTTTATTCTTAAATATTGCCATAAGTGATTACTGCTGCATTTACTAACAAAAACCACACCGGTTTTTGTTAGTATGTCAAATGTAAAGAATAAAAGAGTAGTGGTCAAGATATGTTAAAAAGTATCTTGTTAAATCTGTCTTAATGCTGCCATTTTTACAGCGGCTATGGCACATTCAATTCCTTTATTTCCAAGTTTCCCTCCCGATCTGTCAATAGCTTGCTGTTTTGTTTGATCTGTCAAGACACAAAAAATAACGGGAACATCATATTTTATATTCAAATCAACAATTCCTTGTGTAACCCCGTTACAAACAAAATCAAAGTGCTTTGTTTCGCCTTGTATGACACTACCTATTGCCAGAACGGCATCTACATTTTGAGAATCGATCATTTTTTTGCAGCCGTAGACCAGCTCAAAACTTCCGGGCACGGTCCGGGAGATGATATGTTCTTTTTTTGCACCACAATCCAGCAATGTTGCTATAGCTCCTTTATGAAGGTTCGAAGTAATTTCCGGGTTCCACTCGGAAACCACAATTCCAAATCGAAAAGGTGTCGCGTCCGGTACGGTTGCTTTATCATAGTGTGATAAGTTCTCGGTAGCCATTATTGAACATAGGTAACCATACTAATGTACTTATCAATATCTTTACCCTGGTTGGAATTAGGGTATTTTTCCTTAATTTGAGTGAACAGATCCAATGCTTTGCCAAATTGCTTTTCGTTCATAGCAATGGTACCGGCTTTAAATAAGAACAACGGAGCCGTATATTCGTTGTCTTTTTTAGTAGCTGCTTTTTCGTAATAATACAATGCATCTTCCATTTGATCTATATCGGCAAAAGCATCACCAATGGCACCTAAAGCAACAGCTCCTAACATTTCATCATTTGCGGAAAAATTTTCCAAATAATTGATGGCTTCTTTGTAGTCTTTTAATTGTAAATAAGACAACCCGGCATAGTAATTTGCCAAATTTCCTGCTTTTGTACCACTATGTACGGCGGCTATATCTAAAAAACCATATTTGCCTTCGGCACCTTCCAAAGCGAGGTTTAAAAGAGAATCTCTGGCGATACTTGTAGTAGCAGCTTCATCATAATATTTTTTCGGAAATGCCAGGTCATTAGACGCTTCTATTTCCGCAGGCTCAACAATATATTTATTGTATCCTAAAAACCCCAGAATGACGGTAGCAACCACGATTAACCCGTAAAACAGAGGTTTGCTATTTTTTTCGATCCACTGTTCCGATTTTGAAGCCGTCTCATCCAATGTGTTAAAAACTTCGGCGGTAGCGCCACCTGTACCTTTTGCCTGCTGTCCTTGTTTCCATTTAGGTTTGGCTCCTTTCTTTTTGTATGTTGCCATATTTTTTAAAAATTGTTGGCGCAAAAATAGTTTTTTTAATTGGATTTGTAAAATTTTCAATAATTTGCGCACTCTTGAATCATTCTTAATAATGCACTTGCAAAAACTCTCAATACTGAATTTTAAGAACATAACTGATAAAACATTTAACTTTCATGAGAAGATTAATTGTTTTACAGGCGATAATGGTATTGGAAAAACAAATGTATTAGATGCCATTTACTATTTATCCTTTACAAAAAGTTATTTTAATCCTGTAGCTGTCCAAAACATAAAACACGGGGAATCTTTTTTTGTATTGAACGGAGATTATGTTTTACAAGACAGGACAGAAAAAATAGTATGCAGTTTAAAAAAAGGACAGAAGAAAGTTTTAAAAAGGAATGGAAAAATATATGACAAGCTCTCCGAACATATCGGTCGGTTGCCACTGGTGATGATCTCACCTGCAGATAGTAATTTAATTGTTGAAGGAAGTGATGTCAGGAGAAAATTTATAGACAGCGTTATTTCCATGTTGGATAAAGAATATTTAAGAGATTTGATTTCTTATAATAGGATCATTATACAGCGAAATGCATTGTTAAAGTACTTTAGAGCCAACAGAACCTTCGATGCGTTAAATTTGAAAGTATATGACGGGCAATTGCCCGTTTTTGGGACTAAAATTTTCAAAAAAAGAAAAGTATTTTTGATGCAATTCTCGCCCATTTTTAATGCCAAATACCAAATGATTTCCGGGAATAAAGAGCAAGTGAATTTACATTATAAAAGTCATTTACACGAAGGTTCTATGGAAAAATTACTGGAACAATCCATAGAAAGAGATCGAATGTTGCAATATACCGGTGTGGGAATTCACAAAGATGATTTGAGTTTTGATATAGGGAATCACCCTATTAAGAAATTTGGCTCTCAGGGGCAGCAAAAATCGTATTTAATTGCGTTAAAATTAGCACAGTTTGAGTTTCTGAAACAAAAATCCAAGATAGTACCGATTTTACTGTTAGATGATATTTTTGATAAATTAGATGAAAAGAGAGTAGCACAGGTCATAGATTTGGTTCATGATGATGTTTTCGGACAGATTTTTATTACTGATACGCATAGAGAAAGAACTGAAAAGGCAGTTAAAAATAGCAATAATTCGTATAAAATATTTGACTTTTAACCCGGAACCTACCTTTCAAACTTTTTAACTTTAAACTGCATTAAGCACCTAAAGAATCTATTCAATAAAAAATATTTTCTATAAGCATCTCAAAATAAATAGCATTAGGAGACCTTTGCCGAATTGATTTGACAAAAAAGTTCGACACCCGAAGAACATTTTCAACCGGAATAACCCATTGGTTTTGAGGATTTAAAATTTTCGGGAAGGAAGAAATTTGAAGTCAAATCAATTCAAATACGGAATATATCACTATTTTGCAAAGGTCTCACTAGTATATTGTTCAAAATTAAAAATCATGAAATACTTTGATGTCGCTATTATCGGGAGTGGCCCTTCGGGAGCTAGTACAGCATTTCATCTGGCTAAAAATGGCGTTTCTACCGTCATTATTGAAAAGGAAACGCTACCTCGTTATAAAACATGCGGCGGAGGTTTTGTATACAGAGGACGTAAAGCATTGCCTTTTGATATTTCTTCCGTTGTGGAAAGAGAATTTTACAAGGTAGATATCTACTTAGGTAAAAAGTTGCACTTTAAAACAGAAAGAGAACAACCTATCATTACGATGATTATGCGAGATGCATTTGACAAGCTCATGACAGAAAAAGCAACAGCATTAGGTGTGGTATTATTAGAAGATAACAAATTAAAAGCCATAACACATCAAAATGATAAAATTACGATAACTACCTCCAAACAAACGATCACTTCAAAATTTGTGATTGCGGCAGACGGAGCACTAAGTCCTACTGCTAAATTGGCCGGATGGAAAACAGATACACGCTTTTTAATTCCTGCTTTGGAATATGAAGTACAGGTTTCCGATGAAAACTTTGACCTTTTTTCTAAAGAAGTTCGTTTTGACATGGATGCTATTCCTTATGGATATGCATGGAGTTTCCCTAAAAAAAATCACCTGTCAGTTGGAATTGCATCTGCAAGAAGGGCAAAAATAAATTTAAAAAAATACTATCAGGAGTATCTGGCAAGTATCGGTTTGACAGCCATCCTTAGTGAATCACAACACGGGTTTCAAATTCCCGTAACATCAAGGACGGATGGCTTTGTAAAAAACAATGTTTTTCTGACAGGAGATGCTGCCGGTTTTGCAGACCCCGTATTCTATGATAAAAACAAGTAAAAGTTGAGATATTATTTTTACTAATTTATGCAGCAAATTTAAAAGTATCTACATAGGGTGTTTGTCGTTTGACAACGGCAAACACTCTTGCTATTAATTTGTTTCTAATAATGTTAACGGTACTCATTTTACTTTTGCCTTGTTTTATTCTTTTATGATAGTATAATTTCATTTCTGGGTTATGTTGTATAGCAGAAATAGCGCACATATTAATAATTGCTTTCAATTTTTTATTAGCCAAATGAGAGACTTTTGTACGTCCTTTAATACTAGTTCCAGATTGGTAAGGAAAAGGAGCAACACCACAATAAGAGGCAAACTTTCTCCAGTTTTCAAATTTTGAAAAATTGTCAGTAAACACAATCATCATTATAGCAGTTTGCATTCCTATACCTTTAACACTAGTAACAAGTTTATAGGTTTCTTTTAACATTATATTTTGGTCAATAATAGCTTGCATTTGAGTATTAATCTTGTGTATTTGTTTGGTTAGTTCTGCAATCATTTTTTGTTGAACGTCAAAGATTATTTTATACTCTTTTGCTTTATAAATTCTTTTTTGTTCTTTCAAAGTAACTTTAAAACCAGCTCTTTGTTTGTTAAGTTTTGTCCTTAAAGATAAGAGACTTTTTAGTTGTAATATACTTCTTTTAGGTAGCTTACTGGGTTTAAGTTCTTCTTTTAATCGATACCCATATAGAGCAATGCGTTTGGCATCAATTTGGTCATCCTTTCCACGAGCAATACCAATAGATCTTTTAATTTCTAAACCAGAAGCTATGAAAAAAGATAATTTTTGTTCAGTTAAAGACACAGATAATAAATGAGAGTACATTCCTGTATGTTCAAATACAAACATGGTTTCTTCTTTAGAGAAAGACGAATTTTTAAAACTCCACTTTAGCATTAATTTAAATCCAGATTTACTGTTCTCAAACTGTTGAACAATTTGTTTAGAATAGATACAAACATCAATTAATAATTTACTGACATCGATTCCGATAATTTCATTTGTTTTCATAATTTTGTAATTAGATATTAATAATAGTTACTTAAACTAAGACCTTTAATAAGGGCAGAAACTGAAATTCTATATGGTTCTAAGTAACTTTTAAAAAGAACGGAGACTAATACGGGGGATGGCTCTAAAAAGCTAGCTGGCCGCTAAAGTTCACTCCGTTCTTTTGTGTTTTTGGTTATCAACAAAATAAGAGTTATTAACAAAGAAAAAAAGAAGCAAAAAAAGAAATTTCATCATAACTATTATGTTTTTATTTTAAGTAATTATTTCTATTTGCTAATCTAAAGGTTACCGCAGAAGGGATTTCCAATGCTATTTACAGCGGGATGTTAGCAGCGCAAGCCATTGTGGAAGCTCCGTCAAATACAAACGAGGCTGAAAGAATTTATATCGAAAAATTACAAGAAAAATTACTTCCGGAACTAAAAACAGGTGAATGGTTGGCCAAATTTTTCTACGAGCAAAAAACCATCAGAAATCTGTTATTGAAAAGATATGGACAACGTTTTTGTGAAGCTATGGCAGATGTTTTTATGGGAGAGCGTTCCTACCCTACGGATGTTAAAAAACGTATGAAACAGAAAATTAAAGAACTCGTATTTTGATATACCTCCGAAAAATCTACCACTTTGTTATACTTTAGTATTCTTTTTGGTATTAGAGATCTTTTTCAAATCAATGTAAATACAAGTTATATACCTATTTTCCATAGATCCCTTTATTCAAACCTGATAGATATATCCAGGTGCGCACCCAGCCCTTCGTTTATAATTCGCTGCAAAGTTGAAAAACGGATGTCCTTTAAGTTCCTTTCCAACTTTGAGATGTAAGATTTATTTGTTCCTGCCAATTCAGCCAACTGATCTTGGGTAAGCCCTTTTTCTTCTCTTGCTTGCCGAATCAAAACTCCGAGTTTAAAAGTGTCATATTCCGTTTCAAATTCTTCGCGTTTTTCCCGATATAAAGCAAAACAAACACTAATCAAATCAATATTTCCTGGCCCTTTTCAGGTGTAACATATCTATGGCGTTTATTCCTAATCCAACTATATTTTTTTGATTAAAACGAATCACTTTATCATAATACAATGGAACTATCGGGGCTTCTGCAATTAAAATACTATCCATTTTTTGGTATAGCCGGTGTCGTTTTTCCATGACTACTTCGGAAACAGATTGTTCGTAAAGTGCATCAAAAGTATCATTTTTGAAGTGGGTATAATTAGGCCCGTTAGGTGTAAAATTTTTACTGTAGAACAAAGACAGGTAATTTTCCGCATCCGGGTAATCGGCAATCCAACTGGCTCTAAAAACAGGAAGTTTCCCATTCGCCTTACCCTGGCGTAAGGTAGAAGGCGAAATAACGTTGATGTTTACAGAAAGGCCTATCTTTTCCAGTTCTCGCTGAATAAATTCACATAAATCCAGGTAATTACTATTTGTAGTAATGGTGATTTCCGGTGATGAATTTTGAGTTTCTTTAATATATCTTTTCATAAGTTTTTTGGCTTTGTCAGGATTGTATTCATAGCCTTTTTGTCCATTAAAAGAAGGTAGCCCTTTAGGAATAAAACCGTTCAATGCCGGAGCTCCAATGCCGTTTCTCAAAAATGTTATCATCTTTTTCCTGTCAAATCCATAATTAATTGCCTGCCGAAGCCACTTATTTTTAATGGCTGATTCTTCATTTCTTCCCAAATAAAAACCCAGATATTCCGTATTTAAATACGGCCCTGTTTGCATGACTATCTGTTTTTTATATTTCTCTTTTAACTGCCCGTTATTTGACAGTATATCATCTTTGTACGAAGCATCCAGGCTCTTCATAAAATCCAGGTTCCCCTGGATAAATTGTAAAAACTCGCTTTGCTTATCCGGTAAAAAAGTGATCGCTATAGCTTCCAGATAGGGCAATCTATTCCCTTTATCATCTTTCTCAAAATAATTTGGATTTCTTCTTAAAACCAGCTTGGTGTTTTCTACCTACAACTTATACTGAAAAGGGCCTGTTCCTATAGGGTTTGCTCTGTATTCATCCCCAAAATACGTTACGGCTTCCTTGGAAACCACAGCGCAATATTTCATTGCCAGTAAACCTAAAAAAGGCGGAAACGTTTTTTTAAGCTGTATTTGAAAAACGGAATCATTCAACGCTCTGAAATCGTTTACATGCTGCATGGCCCACCCCCCGGGTGAAGCCACTTCAGGAGTTGTCAACCTCTCAAAACTATATACAAAATCGGCGGCTTTTACCCTTCTTGTAGCCTTAGCACCAAATAATTGATGCTTGTGAAAATAGACGTCATCTCTTAACGTAAATGTATATGTTTTTCCGTCTTTGGAAATATTCCAACGTTTTGCAATGTCAGGTTCAATACGCAAAGAATCGTTCAATTGCACCAGCCCATTATACAGTTGATGTACTGCCCATATATTTCTTTGGTCTTTTGCAAATGCCGGATCTAATGAAGTAATATTGGAATGTTCATTGTATCGAAATACCTGGGAACTAGTATATTTTGATTCTTTCTTTTGACAAAAAGAAAACAATATGATAAAACAATAAAATGGAATTATCTTACTATTCACAATCAGTTTTAGCTAAAAATTATATCAATAAATGTACAAAATTTCATTCGAAGGTGTCTGTTTAAATTTTTTGAATTAATGTGAAAATTGGAGTTATTCTTTATATAAATGACATAGAAAAGCAGCAAAATATGAAAGCTCGTTTAATCGGTGTTAATAGAACCCCAATATTCACTGTAAAAATTAGGAGTCTTCAAGAGTTGCTGATGATTTCCGCTGTTAGTTATAGTGCCATTTTCTAAAACATAAATTGTATCAGCATATTTTTTTAGTGTTTCCAGGCGATGAGAAATAAATAAAATTCCCATCTTCTGTTTTAACCCAGAAATAAGATCAATACTAAACTTCTCTGTTTTTCTATCCATAGCAGAAGTAGCCTCATCTAAAATAAGTAGTTGCGGTTGTTTGTATAATACTCTTGCAAGAGCAATGATCTGTTTTTGCCCACCTGATAAATTAATTCCTTCTTCACCTAAAATTGTGGCATACCCTTGTGGGAATTCTTTGATAAATTTATTTAATCCATATTCCCGGCAGAATTTAGCCGCATTTTCAGGTGAAACTTCTTTACCTAATAAGATATAACCCGTTGTGCATTATGATTTAGGACAAAAAAGTTGTTCATCTTACTGAAAATCAGTAAATTGATTTAATCACAAATCATTTATAATGAACAACTTAAATGCAAATTACGAAAGAATATTGGAAGTATTAAGAAAAATATCAAAAGAACAACTTTTAATTTATCAAAGGCGTGAACCTAAACTTAGTGATTTAGAACTCATCAGTTTAAGTTTAACGGTAGAATTTATGGGAATTGATAGCGAGAATGATTTGTTTAGGAAACTCCCAATTGCAATTTACCAGAAAATAGAACGAAATGTTTATAACAAAAGAAGGCGTAGATTATTAGATCATTTGGACAGTATTCGATTAAAATTAGCTTCCTACTTTAATGAATTTGAGAATTATTTTATCGTTGACAGTATGCCTTTGGAAGTTTGCAAATTATCAAGGAGTTATCGTTCTAAAATCTGCAAAGAAACAATGCATACCTTTCCAGACAAAGGTTATTGTGCATCTCAAGGTACTAATTATTACGGGTATAAGTTGCACGCAATTTGTTCTGTGAGCGGTGTTTTTCAGAGTATCGATTTTAGTCCAGCATCTGTACATGATATCAATTATCTTAAAGCGGTTAAAATGCAGATTAAAAGCGCTACTTTAATTGGTGATAGAGGATATTTATCCGCAGAAGTTCAACTTAATTTATTTGAAACCTATGATATTAAATTAAATACACCAATGAGAAATAATCAAAATCAGTATAAGAAACAAGCTTATATTTTTAGAAAATCTAGAAAACGTATAGAAACTTTGTTCTCACAATTATATGACCAGTTTATGATTCGAAGAAACTATGCTAAAACTTTTGAAGGATTTAAAACAAGAATAATATCTAAGATATCTGCTTTAACTGTAATTCAATACATCAACAAATTTTCTTTGATAGAAATATCAACAATATTAAAATCAGCATTATTTAAAATGCACAACAGTTTAAACAAGTAAAAACAATAAAATGAAAAATTTAAGAAACGTAATTACATTAGTATTAATGACATTATTTAGCATCACTATTTATGCACAATCAGAAAGTGTAGTTGGAGAATGGGTTGTTGGAAAACAAAACACCGTTATTAAAATAGCACAAGAAAATGAAGCCTATACAGGAAAGATAGTTTCATCTAACAATGAAAAAGCTGAAATAGGGAAATTAATGGTTAAAGATGTAAAACAGGTAGAAGGGCAATGGAAAGGCAAAGTATATTCTCCAAAACGTAAGAAATGGTACGACACAACATTTATTCCAAATAAAAAGGAATTGAATATTGAATTATCCGTTGGATTTTTTAACAAAACCATTACTTGGGTTGAGAAATAAGATATATGCATTTTAACAAAATAAGAACCATTAATAAAGTGGGTTTTCTTACTTTATTAATGGTCGTTTTAGTGGCAGAAGGGTATGGTCAAGATTTTAAATTGGCAGGAATTCAGTACAACAATTACTTAAAATCTGAAGTAAAAGACGGTTCTGAAAATCAAGAGATAGATTTTCAAGAATTTGGTGTTTTTGTAAATTTTCCAAAAAGGTTAAAAAACAATAAAACGGTATTGATTAATGGTGTAGGCTACGGTTTTGTAGAAGCTACGATGAATGATTTTCCTTCTTTAGCCTCAAACCCTTATGATAAAAAATTACAAGAATTTTATTATCAATTAGTAATACTACACCAATGGAATAAAAAATGGGGATTAATGGTCAATCTAAAACCTACTCTTGTGTCAGATTTTGAAGAAAAGTTAAGTTCAGGTGATTTTGTTTTTCAAGGGGCTGTAATTGCAACAAGAACACTAAATGATAAGTTAAATAGGTGCTGGTGTTGCCAATACGAATCGTTTTGGAACTCCTAGAGTGTTACCTGTTCTTAATTTTCAGTACAAAAACAATAAACACGAAGTGAATGCTATCTTACCCGTGAATTTTAAATACACCTATGCGCTATTGCCCGATGAAAAGTTGGAATTGGGGCTGAAGTATGCACTTAATGGAGCTAATTTTAATATCCGAGATAGGAATTTGCCCGATGTGGATAAAATAAATTATTCGCGTGCCTATTTTGGGGTTCTGGCTAATTATCAATTAACCAAAATCCTCCGTTTGGAAGCTTATGACGGACTCAGTACCAACCAAAGGTATAACTTTGTAGGTGCTGATGATAATGTGCTGGAATTTGATTCAGAAGCCGCTCCATTTTTCAATGTTGGGATTGTATGGGTTCCACCTAAAGGAAAATAGATATAAAATAGAAGAAGTTAATTTTTATTTTATTAGGGCGTGTTAACACTAAACGAGAATCATGGATTTTTTAGCTATTTTTTTGGATTTTGAGGCAGTTTTTGCAGAACATAGCCGAGCTACGTTTAAAAAAACTAACGAAAAAAGGCAGAAAAAGAGCAAAAAAGACAATTTTTGGCTTAGTGTTAACACGCCCTAGTTAGATTTGTTGAAATTACAAATGACAAAGAGTATCAGAAAGATGTTGATTCGTATCGTATTGGTTTCGTTATACGCCATTCTTGTATTGAAATTGGTGAGTTTTGTTATGCACGACAATGATATAAAATATAACTCGACCATTTCTAGACAAGTCTTTCTGTTTTTTTACATTTTGTTATTTAATATGAGTACCGAGGGAAGTCTGTTTTTTGACCGTTATTTGAATCAAAAACTACCATGGTTCGATTTTCCTAAAAAACGAATGGTTATTCAATTCGTTTTTATTATTCTGTGGGCTCTTATTTCTATTGCTCTTCCTTTTACGGTTTGGTATTTCATTAATGGGCAGTCATTGGTCTATCCCCGTGCGCCTGTCATTATATTTGTAGGTTCGGTTGTTTTTTTATTGGTTTTTATTGGGGTTTCCATGACCATCAATTTTTTCCAGCAATGGCAGAACTCGTTATTGAAAGCCGAACATTATAAACAAGAAAAACTCAAGGCAGATTATCGGGTATTGCAAAATCAGGTAAACCCTCATTTTTTGTTTAACAGTCTGAATGTATTGATTTCGGAAATAAAACACAATCCCAATGCCGCCGAAGAATTTACACGTAAACTATCGAAAGTATACCGCTATTTTTTACAAAGTAAAAATTATGATTTGATTGCTTTGAAAAAAGAACTGGAATTTATAGATTCCTTTATATATCTGCATAAAGTCAGAATGGGCGATGCCCTGGTGTATTCTGTGAATGTATCGGAAGCAACCAAGCCCGGATTGGTAGTAAAATCCAATGTGCTACCATACCTGCTTTGATAGTATGTAGTAAACAACTGGTAGTTATACCTTCCTGTTAGCTGAAAAATACCGCGTCCCCTGAATTTATAACCATCTCCGGTATTTACGTTTCCTAATTTAGTTTTTGCGCTTCTGTAAGTATCATCATACACTCTATTTGCAAATTTTTGTTTGTTTACATATATAGATGTAGAATCTCGCTTATAATCGTTGGGGTTTGCTTTTGTGGAATCTGCCGTAGGACTGGCAACAGTATTAAAGTATTTTTCCCAGTAATCCTTAGTTCCTAGCTTGGCCCACCTGTAATTCAGGTTTTCTTCAAAAGCTTCAAACTCGTCTTTTCCTGCGGGAGCAAAACTACTTTCATGTCCGGCTTGTGCCAGAAAGTGTTGTAGTTTTTCATCAGTATCAATACCGTAGTCTTTTCCGTGTTTGTTAATAGCATCTGCTATTTCTTCTAAAATATCTTCATCGGTATCCGTAAATACCTTTTTTAGATCATCTTTGGTCGTTTCACATTTGTCTACACAGATCTCCCGATGGGTTTTCTTTACCATTGAATACAAATAAAAACAGAACTCATTTTCTTATAGTTTTACAGGGTGCATAACATTTTGTCGCGAAATAGTTATTTTTAAGGATTAACTTTTAAAAGCGACACCATTATGATTAGCGAAGAGGAATTTTTAGCCCAAGCCAAGAAGCGTTATCAAGCGATAGCAAAATTATCAAACATAAAGAGTTACTATGATTACGAAAAGACTTTTGATCAAATATGGACGGACTATGGTCGAGAGGTTTTAGAGAGAAGTATAAGCGAACCATCTAAAGACAGGCGTAAAAAAAAACTTATCACGTTACGGAAAGATAGAGATTAACAACACTCATCCCTTTAGTGAAAAAGTCAATGGATTTAAGATAAGTCCCTATATGCAAGACAAAATGATTTATATTGGTCAAAACGATTGTTATGGAGATGGTCATGAAGTTTTATCGAATCTTCTAGGTGTTTCAGTCAATGCGATGCAGCTTTACAGAGTCACAGACTTTTATGGTGGTTTATTAGAGCAAGAAAAAGTATTGGAGGTTGATGCCGTTGAACCTGATATTCTTAAGGTAGATAACCAAGAGTGCATATATGCTATGGTCGATGGGTCGATGCTTTTCACTCGGGAAGAGGCTTGGAAAGAAGTAAAATTAGGCAGAATTTTTAAACAGAGTAGCTGTATGGACATATCAAATAAACGTGGATGGATACGCCATTCGTTGTATGAAGCATATTTAGGCAAAGCTGATAAGTTTACAGATAGAATGGATAGATACTTAGGCTGTTACAGGAGTATTGATAAGCGACTGATTTTTGTTGGTGATGGTGCTAGATGGATATGGAAATGGGTAGATCAACATTACCCTTTTGCCACACAAATATTGGATTGGTATCATGCTTTAGAACATTTACACGATTTTGCTAAGGTTTGTCTCTCTAATCAAGAGTCATATAACAGTTGGGTTGGTCAACAGGAGCAACTACTAAAAAACAGTCAAGTAAATCAAGTCATTGAGAATATCAAAAACTTAGAATTGACAAAGCAAAATCAACGTAAACAACAAAGCCAACTTATCACATATTATACCGAAAATAGGTCGCGTATGGACTATCAGCAATATCAAAATACAGGAGCAGGTATTATAGGATCTGGAGCCATAGAAGCAGCTAACAGGGAGGTTGTTCAAAAAAGAATGAAACTCTCTGGACAACGTTGGTCTAAAATTGGAGCTCAAAATATGCTCACATTAAGAACAACTAAACTGAGTGATAAATGGAACAAAGTAGTTAACCTAATCTGTACTGAGAAAAATAAAGCTGCTTAAAACGACAAAATGTTATGCACCCGTTTTACATTTCTAATAAGCAGTAAATTTTATTTCAGTAACTTTATTAGTATCATTATCAATTTGAAAAGACAGTGAAACACTTCCGGTATCTTGATCTGTAAAAACATAGCCATTAAAACGAGTATTGAATAGTAAACTGCCAAATTTACTCCTGTCATCTCCTATTTTGATAGACAAGCCTCTTATATTTACAATAACTGAGGAATTTTTGACCTTTATATAAGTCAAATCAAAATCTTGGCCTGTATCAGTTTCATCTTCATAATGAAAATAAAATTTACTATTAAAAATATCTTTTCCAATAAATGGACCAGAATTATTATCTTCCTGTTGAATATCATTTCCAAATAAAGCCCTCATTTGAGTTACATCTCCTTTAGAATCCATAATTGATCTAAGCGATACATTGTTGAATTTAATTCCATCAAATAATTCGGTATCATTTAAATTATTTAATTGTATTTTACATGAGAATATAATTATAAAAAATAATGTTGTTATTAATATTTTTTTCATGATTTTTAAATTTTTAGTTATTACATGGGGTTACTATTTGACCTGTATTAGGATATATTTGAGTATTAAAATGGTTTAAAGGATCTACACTTACTCCGTTTTCTTGTGCTTTAATATGAACATGTGATACCGTATAGCCTTTTTTTATACCGCTCCTTAAATTACCGGAATCTCGGATCAAGACTAATTGTTGTGTTTTAGGCAAAAATTTGTGTTAATCTGAACAGGAAGAATTCTACATTTTTAACACCTCTAAACTGCGCTCTAAAGGCTTTAATCTTAGCATTAAAAGATTCAGCAGAAGCATTTGTACTCCGATTGATAAAATAATTGAGTATTGACCGATAATTTATAGAAATTGTATTTGCTATTGTATTAAAAGCTTTAAAACCAGATTTTTCTACATCATTATACCAATGTGCTAGTTTTGTATATGCAATTTGTATTGATTTAGCTGTATTGAATATATTTCTAAGGCTCTGATTTAAGTTAAAAGCCTTTTGAATATCAGGATATTTTTCAAAAAGTATTTTGCTTCTTAGATATTGATTTTGTGTCCATTTTTCAGGAGATTTATAGAGTAAATATCTACTTCTAGCTAAGAGTTGTTTTCTAGTGTCCCCATTGTCAAATATCTCAGGTTGATACTCTTTACCTTTTGTTTTTGCTAACTTGATTAGGTCATTTTCTAGGTCTATTGCATTCCATCGATGTTTTATTCTAATATCTTGTAGCGCTTCTAGAGCTAGTTTTTGCACATGGAATCTATCAGTTACTTGTATGGCCTTAGGGAAACATGTTTTGGCTATATTTTTCATAGAGTTCGCCATATCTAGTGTAATTTCTTTGACTTTGTTTCTTTTTTTAGAGGATATTTTAAGTAACTGTTCTATAATGGGTTCTATCTTAGTGCCTGCAAAAACCCCTACAATAGCTCCTTTTTTACCTTTGGCTTTTTTATTGGTAATAATGGTGTAGAGTTCTCCTTTAGACAATGCTGTTTCATCAATAGATAAATAAGCACCTATATTTTCAGGAAAAACATGCCACTCTTTAGCATGTTTTTTTTGTTTCCATTGTTTAAACTCACTTAAATAATCACGATATTGACGTCCAAGTTTTTTACCATCAACTCCGTAAAATCTACCTATAGTTCTACAATCACTGGTTTCTCTATCTACTAATTTCTTTTAAAAAAGCAGCGAACTGCTCTGTCATTCGAGTCCCCTGTGCTACTAAATTCCAATCTCTTTGTACAATTTGTTTGGTCTTCCTATCTAACCATCTACGACGTTTAATGTGAAGATATACTGTGTTGCCTCGTAATGGAAAGTCTTGAATGGTAAGCTCTTTATGAAATCCGTGAGCTATCAAGATACGTTCTGATTCTTCTTTGGGAACTATGTTACGTTCTTCAAAATACAAATGCATCACTTCATTTTCAACACTATGTTTTGACAAATCAAAATGTTCAACTAACAACTCTGGTAAAATTAATTTTAGTAAATCTATATAAGTATCCAACCTCCTTTTTTTACAAAGATCACAATACTATTTTAAATTCACACACAACTTTTGAGATTGATCCGAGAGTTGTCGCAAATGTTTTTTATTTGATTGCGATATATATGTTTGAGGGTAGCCTATTTTGGGGGCAGTAAACAGGTGGCTTGTCGTTGGAAGAGAAGGTGTAAGGTCAGGTAAACTTTGTCCAAAAGTACAGAGACAAACAAATAGGCATACAATACAAAAAATAGTTTTTATCGGGGTGCTCATAAATCAGCAACTTTTAGATTTCTTTCAACATTTCAAAAAACATTTGATAAATATTTGTAAAGATAGTGAAAAATAAAAGAGGAATTACTTGCTAAAATTAATCACCGCATCCAAAGCCTCATCTGCTTCTTTATGAATAAAATTTGCTTGGTAGTTTATAGTCGTTTTCAAGTTAGAATGACGATACAACTTTTGAAGTATTTCAGGACTTATATTATTTTTAGCAATATTGCCAAAAGAATGCCTGCTAATATGATTGCTAAGACTAATTTTGATATCACATAACTTGGCAATTCTCTTTAAATGCTTGTTAAAAAGACTAGTAGCATTTCGAGTTTTTTTAAAAATATCTTCCTTGTTATTTTGATCTGCCTTTTTCAAAAAAGGGAAAACATAATCATTTTCAGATTGTTTATCATTCAAATACAAACCTAAGATAGCTTGTGCTTTTTCAGGAACTTTAAGACTAACAGCCTTTTCATTTTTGTTCATTTCATAATACAACCTGCCATTAATAAAATTATTCCATTTGAGTTCCAAAACGTCAGAGATACGAACACCAGCAAAATAGTAAGAGAATAAATACACATTTTTTGTCTGCCAAATAGATGTCTTTGCTTCTAATTCTAGATTCTCAATACGTTTTATTTCAGTAATAGTTAATCCAATTTTATTTCCTGCCTGAATACTAATCTTTTCTTTTTCTCCTGCAAAAGGATAATGCTTTTCAAGGGCAACACCTTCTTTAATAGCTTGATTATATAATGTTTTTATCAAAATTAGCTGATTGGTAACAGTTCTGGTTTTATTCTGTCCTAAGTGTGAGACACAAAAAGTTTTAAACCCTTCTAAAAATGAAGTAGTAATATCTTCAAAATACAAAGATTTATCTTTTGAGAATTTTTTGATGACCTCCATTGTATGATGCTGATACTTCCTTCCCTGAGAAATTCTTTCTTTTCTTCTTAATTTAATATTTTCTCTTGCTTGTAAGATAGATTCAGAAGGTTTGCGGTTTACATACTCTTGAATATTATAAAGAATAGATAGCTCTCTTTAGCCACAGAAAAGGCTCCTTTTAAATACTTATTTTTAATTCTTTCAGAAGCCAATTGAAAGAAAGAGACACTTTTTCCTTTTCGTTTTACTTTCGTATGAATTTGCTTGGAAGATAAATTACTATGTTGTATTTCATCTTCTAGTACAACCTCATTAGCTTCAGATATTTTCTTTGAAATCAAATTATTCAACCGAGTAGAATTAGGATGAGACTTTTTTACACGACGGTTTTGTTTATCCCAATACTTTAATTCAATGTATTGTTTGGTATAAATAAAAGTAGATTTCCTATTTTTGATAATCCGAACACAGATAGGGTATAAACCTTGCTTATTAGGTTTTTTTCTTAATACAGCCGTAATTGTACTCATACCGTTGCTTATTTTTACTGATGTAAAGATACGAAATTTAGGTACAACATAGGTACAACAAATACTGTTTTAATACAGTTTAATATGTATTAATTTGAATAAGATAAAATTTTAAAATATTGATAATCAAGTAAAATAATATATATTAAGATTCAAATATTGAGGATCATAACCCGAAGGTTGATGGTTCGAGTCCAACTCCCGATACTGAATAAGACAGGTTATTATTAGCCTGTCTTATTTTATTTACAAAAGTTTGTAACTCCTTGTTATAATTAAAAATAAGTTCAACCGCATCATTTAATTTTATGGTTCGATACTTTTTATTTTCAAAAACTAATTTTTCGGAAAATATCGAACCAATTATTTACCTTTTAATTTCTGAATTTGATTTTTTGTAGTAAATATCAAGGTTAAGAAGCAACTCCAGACCAAATTCAATAAATTTTTTGACATCTTTCTATATATCAGAGCAATTGTCAATTTCTATCTCAATATCGCTTATTTTTTCAGAGAATTTATCTTTTAATCTTTCATAGCTGCCCTTTTCAATAAACAGAGTTTAAAAAATACCACAGGAATCAATACTTTTTTGTTCACTACTTCCATAGTATTCTTTAGTAAATTTATACAAATAATCTAAGTTTAAGACTTCTGACAAACCACGGTAAAAGTTGTTTTTGGGAATACGATCACTTAACTGAAAATGGTTGAATAACTTTTCCTGATAGATTTTCTTGCCTTGCATATGTTAAGATACATAATTATTTAATACATTAGACTTGTGCAACAGGAACAAAGTTTATCCCTAAAAAAGGCGGGAGTTTAAAATTTAATTGTTTTTGGGATTGTATTCTTCCAAAAATTATTTAATTTAGCTTAATAAAATAAATACCAAACCCCCATTTAAATGACTACTTTAAGAAAAGGCTCTACAGGAGAAGACGTACGAAAACTTCAGCAATTATTGAATCAGTCAGGATATAATTTGACTGTTGACGGAATTTTTGGTGACGGTACAGAAAATGCCGTAAAAAAATTTCAACAAGAAAATGGATTGGCAATAGATGGAATAGTGGGACCTGCTACATGGGACGCATTAACGGAAGTTTCCTCCGGAAATGATCTTATTTCCTGCCGGAAACTTACAGAAACAGCTATTGAGGAGGTTGCACTGCAATTGCAGATAGAAGTGGCTGCCATGAAAGCCGTCTGTGAAGTAGAATCTAATGGGGAAGGATTTTTACCTGACGGTAGGCCTAAGATTTTATTTGAAGGACATATTTTTTGGCGTGAGTTGGAAAAAGCAGGAATGAATCCTGAAGATTATGTTGTCGGTAACGAAAATGTATTGTATCCTAGTTGGGTAAGAGATTATTACGGAGAAGATCAATACATGCGGTTGAACAAGGCCATGAACATACAGGAAACCGCTGCATTGGCATCTGCTTCATGGGGAATGTTTCAAATTATGGGGTTTAATTATAAAGCCTGTCATTTTGATACCGTAACCTATTATGTCATGACACAGTACATTAGTGAAGACGAGCATTTAAAAGCCTTTGCCGGATTTATTGAAACCAATAATTTGGTACGACATCTGCAAAACAAGGATTGGGCAGCTTTTGCCTACGGTTATAACGGTCCGGGGTACGCAGAGAATCAATACGACGTTAAACTAGCGGCGGCTTATGAAAAGTATAGTGCATGACGAATGTTGAGTTGATAATATCTCACTTGGATAGTGTCTCTATTCGTAAAAATTTATATGTCTCTGGATTTGCGCATTCAGAACTATCCAATTTTATTCAGTAATTTCGCAACATTTGGATACGCCTGTGCTATCGCTTCTTTATGGTATCTCTTTAGTATTCCTTTTTGTTTCCCTTCAGCACTTCCTAAATCCAACAGACCAGATACTGCTAATTTAATTTTTTTATTCTCCTCTTCAGAGGCAGTATCGCCTTGCGATAACTTTTTCTCCCATTCCAGAAGAGTTGATCTGTGTTTGCCTTCACCTTTGCCTCCTATATCTGCAGCTAGCAGGGTAGCACCAGGCATGTAATTGGTATAGGTAAGTAACTCGGCTATATAGTTTTGTAGCCATATAATATCGTGTATTCTGCTACTTTCCTTGTCCTTTTCAATTTGATCCAGTCTTTTCTCGCTAGTCTCCAGACCATGACTGCTGTATCCATCTATATCAGGAAATTCTGCTTTACGCTTATTGGCTTCTTTTACAGCATGCCGTTTCTTTTCGTCCAGTTTTTTTAATCCCTCTTTTACAGTTTTCCCTTTGAGGGATGTTTCAATCGCATCAAGATGGACAATCCAAGCCGTGGTATGCGCTCCCATACCTTCGGAAGAGGCAAAAGGAGAAGGCGTACGACCCTTCGCCTGCACTTAAGTAATAACTCCATGATCGTCTAATAGCACCTGTATGCCAATCGTTTTTTTATTTTCTCCAGCAGTTTTTTCTTCACTTAAAACAGCTTTCACCTTGGGTTCAGCTTTTGTTTTCTTTTTATCCGGATCGTCTCCCCCGTCAAAGGCTACGGGAGCCTTGCGCTTGCGTGTACCTCCGATAGATTCTTGTATTTTTTTGGGCCAATCTTTCAAGCTTGGTGTTAGTCCCAGTACACCTAGTTGTTTTTTTATTTCGTCTCGTTTATCCTCCAACTCCTCTATCGTATTCTTATGAGTTTCCACTCTTGTAATAAGTTCGCGTTTCTTCAGACTTATACTATTGGCTTGTTGAATATGACCTTCTTCTAAACGCCAATCATTTAAGAATTCGTTATATTGTTTTACAAGCAATTCTTCCAATATTTTATCAAAATATTTTTTAATAAATGTATTCTCATCCGTAATAGAATCTATAACTCCTGCATGTTCCGGAAAGGCTTGTTTGATTGCTGTGAAATGTTGTTTTAAAAGCATTTTAAGGTTGTCCATGATACTCTTTCCTGTATCTATGCCGGGTGCCATTTGCTCCATTAAATCAGGGTTCTGCTCTGCAGCAACCATAGCGACTGATGATCTGTCGAAGAGTTGCATGATGGCTTCTAGTTTGTCTTCATTTGACATACTGCTACCACTATTTAGTAATGAATTCAAGGGCTTGGATTCTCCTTTCCCTTTTCCTGCCAAACCTTTTGACTTGGCTGCTACGTTGAGGGTAGAGAAAGGGATGAGTTCACGTACTTCCAAATAAGCATCTACATATCGTTGTAGTAAATCAATCCGGCGGTCAACGGAACTTCCATCACCCATAGCTGTTTTCAATACTTCTTTTATAGTGTTCAGTTCTTTTTCTGCATTTTTCAATTTTTCTTTTTGTGATTCCGGCAATCGACTTATCACCTCTGATTTATGGCCGGGTAAATCATTTAATTTTGCTGCCAGTTTGTCCATGTTTGTCACGGCTTCATTTATGGTTTTACCCTGTAACTGTTTTATCACTGCTGTCTTTTGTACGGCAAAGGCAGTACTGTGATCGCCCATGGTACCTGAATAAACACTGGCAGGTCGCCCTATAATATCCACAGCATTGATAGTAGCGTCTTCTTTCATTCCAATCTGTGTTACCACACGCTGTACTACGTTGGATTCAGGAAGCATTTTTCGTTTTAGTGTACGTTTTGGTGGCTGATGTAAGGTATGTTGGGCCTTTACCTTCGTTGCCATAACATCTGCTTCTTTTTCGAGATCAGGATCATTGTTAATCTTTATTCCCTCTTTACCTGCTTTGCTTTTTGCCAATACCGGTACTCGTTTCTTTTTGCTTTTTTTGCCGGTTTTCTTTTCTTTTTCTTCGGCTTTCTTTTCAGATTTGTCCAGTTCTCCACTTATATACTGGTATGCATGAACAGCTTCATGTTCCAGGTGTTCTTCCTGACCCGGTGCTACATGAATATCTGTTCCTTTGGTAATTGCATGAGCGTTGTATTTTGCCGGTTCGTTTGAATTGTAGTGTACCGTTGTACTGTCCATAGCATATCCCGTAGCATTTTCTATGCCGGTTTGAATGTCTTCGGGCAGACCCGCAGTATTTGCTTGAGCTCCTGCAGGAGTGCTTTCAGGTGATTTACTTTCTGCGGAAGTTTGCGCTGTAACCCCGGGAGCTTCTCTTGAGACTCGTTGCGATCTTTTTGGAGATTGATTTGCCTGTGCTGAAGTTTCTTCATGCTTACCGGAAACTTCGGGAGCTTCTCTTGCATCTTGCTTTTCTTTCTGTTTCGGAGGATGATCTGCCGTAGCTTCTTTTACTTTCTTTTTCACTGCTAAGTCCTTTAATTTTTTTAAGGCTTCGGTCTTGATCTTTCTCAGTCTGTTTTTATAGCTTGGAAATTCTTCTTCTAAGATATTAAACATCCTTTCAAATGTATCCTCTAGCCATGTTTTTAGTTTTTCGCGATTTTGAGGAGTGATTTCTTTTTGGAGCTGCTCAACTACATCTTTGGTTTTTTTTGCTTCCTTGTCTATAGATAGCCCCAGAGTGGTAAGAACCTCTCGCATGATGGTTCCGGTCACCTCATCCAGTTTATCCGGATTGAAGTCTTGCCATAATTCTTCAAGTTTCTTTTCCTGAAGATCAAAATCGGGTTCTGCAAGTTTAAAATCCTTCCTGGCTTTGTCTTCTTTGGCCGGCTTGGATTCTGTTACATTCGCAACACCGGTTTTGGCAGCTCCACCGGCTTCACCGGCAATTTTTTTGATCAGGATATTTTTAAAAAAGGCATCTCTGACAAGGAATTTTATTTCTTCCGGTGCAATGGTTCCTCTAAAGGTTTTCATGTTGAATTTGTTGTCGCCAATGCCCATACCATAAGACAGTTTGCCGGTTCCCAGAACAGTAATTTGGGCGATGTTTTTGGCTTGACGCTTCAACAAGTCAGTGGAGTGGTCTTTTAATTTATTCCATACATCAGGGTCTTTTTTGAGAAATAAATCCGGGATGAGTTTGATGGATTCTTCACTTAAAGTGCTGATCTCTTTTTGGGGAATGGAAAGTGCAATTTTTAAGCCGGTTTTAATGAATTTGGTTTGACCCGCATTAGCAGGGTTCCGGGCTATGATGTGATCCAATTGTGTGGCCAATAACTCTTTAAAACCATGTTTAATAACAGTATCCAGAGCAGTGCTTGTTAATTTCACCAGAGTATCTATGGAAACATCTTGCGCGTCCTGTTCCCCTTCACGAGCCAAACACGATTTCATACCTTCTTCTACGGAAATGAGTATGAGTTTTTGCAATACACTCCAAATTATTTTAGTGAGCAAAGGGGCATGAAACTGTCCAAGAGCCAGTCCTGCTGTGCTTCCCGCAAAAGTTAAAATAGAAGTTACTATTTTAATCACCTGCTTGTTAAGCCTGTCTTGTGTATCACGCCAATGCCCTATAGCCAGGTCAGCTTTTGTAACCAGTTTTGCAATTTTATCCAGTTTTTCTTCGTAAGTCCGGTCGTCCTGTTTTTCTTCTATAATGGTTCGAAAAGCATGTAACATTTCGCTTTCAGCCCCTGAGGCCGCAAATCCTGCTGCATTCATAAAATGCCATTGGGCACCGGTTTGTGTTTGCTTATAACCTTTTACCTGATTTTCGGCCATGATACGTATTCCTATATGTATTTTTTCCAGTTGCGAAAGCCTTAATTTCCGCATTTCTTCGGTTTTGTTGTCGATGAAGATCTTGCCTAGCTTTTCAAATATTTTGCGTTTGGATTCAAAGACTTTTTTTTCTGATTTAGCTACTGCATGAAGGAGTATCTCTATTTCGCTGTTGAGTTCTATGGGAAAGTTAATGATGTTTCGGGCATCACTTTCCTGGCCATTGGGGCCTTGTTGCAATTGATGGTCAAAACGTTCGTCGGCCAGTTTTTTAAGCTCCTGCATGCTCTTACCTACCCAAGTAGTAAGTAGTTCATCGTCGGTGAGACTGTCATGGGCAAATTTGAGTGCATCTGTATCGCTAGTCAATTTTTCAACATATTTTTTTCCTTTAGAGGCTTCCAATAGGTCTGTCACTTGTATCGCCTGACTGTTTTCAAAAAATGATTTTAGCGTTTCAACCGCTTTTTTCTCCCCTTCGGTAGCATTGAATTTTGATGTAGTCATTGCCTTGTAGGCTTCTGTATTCAATTCCTGTATGATTTTTGCCAGAGCCGTTCCTGATACTTTTTCTTGTTGTGCTTTAAATGCATATTCCAAAAATCGATTGCGATCATGGTTTATCTTTTCACGGTCGTATTGCATGGCCAGTATAATGGCCCAATATTCTGTTCTTTGTTCCTGATAGGTTTCGGAGGATAGCGGGTTGAGTTTTTCCTTTTTGTCGGGTAGAAATTCTTTTTCGTATTTTACTTTGTCTTCTTCATGTTTTTTTACTTTTTCTTTTGTTTCTTTTACTTCTTGATCTATGGTCTGTATTGCTTCCAGTGCGCCTTTTTCATCGGTCCATTTCTGAAGTTCAATGTTTTTTAATTTCTCTCTCCATTGTCCCATCTTATCGTTCAGCGATTTGATCTCTTCATCCTTTTCCAGATTTTCAATGACTCCTATGACCTGTTCAATGTTTCCGATGATGTTTGCCACATATTCTGCAGAATTTTTGTTTTCTTTTGCCTGTTTTAGCTTTTCTTTTTCAAGCTGTAACTTTTCCTTTATTTCTGATGCATCTGCTAATAATGGAGCCATCTCATCATTCCATTTTTTCAATTCGATTTTTTGTATTGATTTTTTCCATTTCTTCAGCTTACGATCCAAAACCAGGATTTTTTCTGATCTTTGTGAGATTATTAATAGTTTGGATACATTATCCCATATTTTATTTTTTTCATCTTCTGTCAGTTCTTCTTTTCCTTTCGTATCATCCAGCAATTCTCTATTTTTCTTTTCAGGATCGTACTCTCCACTTAAATCCGGCAGTTCTTCCACTTCTTTTTTGATCTTCTTTTCGAGATACTCGGTGATTTCTTTTACCTCTTTGGTGCCTTCTTTGATGTCTTTGGCAAAACTTTCTGTCCGCTTCCATTCATCGGATGTTCCTTCTAGCGATTGTATGGCCTTCAGGTCCTTTTCCTTGTTCTTTTTAAGGTCTCCTATTTTTTTGACATCCCTGGCGGTTATAATCACATCTTCGCCTGTTTCAAGATCGGAGAACACTTCTTTCAGATCGTAAGTAAGCACAATGGCATGATCTTTTAATCGTTCGATCAACATAGCAACTCTTTCCGCTCTGTCTTTAGAATGTATTCCTCCGGCTTTCCTCATTAAATACTTGCTTATTTCAGGATCGTTCAGCATAAGATATTGCTCGTATGATTCCGGTTTGGCTTTTAAGAACAATTCCATGGCTTCTCCCAATCCGGTGGTATCTTTCAAACGATTTTTTCTTGCTTGTTTTTTTAGTTTTTGGTAATTCGTTGTGCTGTAATCTTTTTCGGTTTTTTCACTTTCGGGATAATGTAAGGCTTGATCCACTTCTTTAGCAGCTTTATTTTCAAAAGCTCCTCTATGGTATACCATGCCTTTGATCTGTTCTATCTGTTGTGAACTCAGGTTTGTTTCATGCAATTGATCAGCCAGTTTATTAAAAACAGCTTCCAGATCTTTTTTAAATTCGTCCATTTTGACTTGTTTCCCATGATGTTTTTCTTCAAAGATGTTTTTGATATCCGTTTTTAACACCGGTTTGTCATTTTCATCATACTCATACATCATCGCTGCGGTTTCATATTTTTCCCATTGATCAGGTAGGTAATATTTGATCAGGGCGAGCTGTGCATCCCATTTTTTGGTACTGGACAGTAAGTTTAATACTTTGTATTTAAAATTGGTTAATTCGGTTTTTTTCGATACCCAGGCTTTGGTTTGGTGTTTTTTTAACAGCATATCCAGTTTTTTTAAGGGAAATGCTTCCGTAGCCTTATCAAAATCCTTCTTTTCCTGTTGTATCCGGATTTGGTCGTCCAGATCTTTTAGTTTTTGATCAATCTCTTCTATTTTATCTTTTCCGGCATTTTCTTTTGAGGATTCTAACGCCTCTTTTTCTGCCATTTCCCATTCTCCTTGCTTTTCTGCCGTACTTTTTTCTTTTTCTGCTGCAATTCTTTGTTCATAGATCAGATGTACCCATTGCACAATAAATTCCAAACGCTCTTTTGAAAATCCGGCAAAGAATCCGGGTGAAGGAGCTCGCCTGTTTGCAAAAAGTCTTACTTGTGACGCTTCCGAAAAGTTTTGCCAAACCCGGGTGTAGGGTGCTAATCCCCCAACATCAGATGGGATGTCTTTTCCAGCTTCCAACACTATACCGTATTCTTTTTGTATGAAATTGCTGCCACTTTTTACAAATTTTTTAAGTTCTTCTAAGGGAACAGTCAATGATTCGTTTTCTTGATCTTTTTCTGCCCAGGCAAATATGCGGGAGGTTACCTCGTGTTTGTCAAATTCCCGGTAGTGATCTTCCAAATAAACTACTCCTCTATATGCTTTTACGGTATAGGGGTTTTCCGGATCTCTTATCAGGGAGATCAGGTAGTCGGCATGTACGTTGCCGGTTTTGATCCTTTCGCCCCGGCTCGAAAACGTATATGTTGACTCCCCTTTTTGACCGGACATTCGCGATTCTACCAGATTTCGAAGTTCGCTAAAGAGCCCCGGAATGCTATTCTTCAGGTAATCGTAAGCAGCTTTTTCCAAGGTATTTTGGGGTGCATTGTTATGAGTTAAAAAAGTAAAATCCTCAGGGGATTCCAGTACCAGTTTTCGGACACGATTTTTGTCCATTTTTTGCGTGATCTCGGGACCAAAGAAGTTTCCTTCATATAGCAATCCCAATTCCAGTGCCAATTCAGCCGGTTTGGACATGCGTCCGTTTTTGTAGATCTGTTGCAGTAGTTCGTATCTGAGGGAATTTTCGCCAAAAGTATTTTTTAGATCTTCTTCAATCGTTTTTCCTCTGATGAGTTGATAGCGGAACTCTATCTCTGTTTTGTCTTTCTCGCTTACCGACAGCCAGTTCATCATGGCAGCAAACCGGTTGTTTTTTCCCAGATCTTCTTTGAATAAAGCGATCAATCGGACTACCCTGTAGTCAATGTCATCACCTCTTACAATTTTGTGGGCAGCTTTATCAGCTTTTACCGATCCGGAAGCAGCACTGTATAATTGAGTGGCGTCATAACTGTATAATGGGTCATTAAAGAAATCTATCCTTACCTGTTGCAATTGCCGGTAGATCTTTCTTAACTTTTCTACGCCCTTTTCAGTAATTTTGCTGCTTTTCACTTCTCTTATGGTATGGTCGGCACGTTGTAAAAATAACCAAAGATGGGTTCTTTCTGCACGTGCCTGATTTGATGTAGTATAGCCCGCACTTTCCTGATAATCCGAAAGTTCTTTGCCAATGTTAGATCTTATTTGACTCAATGAGGTCAGCAGTGTTTCTTTTTCTTTCTTTTGAGCTTTTGCCTTATTTGCTTTTTCCAGTATTTCACTTTCAAAGTCTACATCCATTTGATCGCCGGCAGTCAAATGAGTTTCTGAACCCAATAATTTCAATATGCCTTGCGCACTTTCTGTTGTTTTATTTATGTTGGGTAAGGCAGGGTTTTGACCGGGACTGCTGTTTCCGTTGCCTGTCTCTGTGGGAGGCAGTGTGGGTAACGAAGCGGATCGCGACAGACCTGCTCTTGATGATTCTTGAGTACTTTCTTCGTGCTGCTGTTCTTGTTGTATTTTGTCGCCTTCTTTCACTCGTTTAAATTCTAGTAATTAATTGATTTTTTGTTAAGGACACCTCTAAAAACTACTTTTTATTACAAATGGCTGCAAAATCCAATAACATCGTTGTCAAATAAAATCTATCCTCAACGTAACTATGGCTACGTCTGCGGAATATTTTACTTTCCGCCTTGTTCTTGAATTTTTCGCTCATTTTCATTGACTAAACCAGTTTTTAGAGGTGCCCTTAATTATAAAATTAAGAATTTTTGTAACTGCTTCCATTCTGATCTTATTTTGATTCTTTATGCCTTGAAACTTACACTACCTTAACAAAAAAGCAGCCTCTAAGTTTTTAAAAGACCATTCATTCCGGAATTATAATCCTTCTAAATCCCGCAATTCTCCACTTTCTTGTCTTGATAATTCCGAAGGTGGATATTGACTATGCTTTAGTCCCAATTCCATTAGTTGCTGGTTAAGGATTATCCTCTCTTGCTTTAGCTATACGGAATACTGCGGGGTTCTTACCCGAAATAAAGTCTTGCGATTTTCCTAAATGAATACTAAACACCTTTGACTCACCTAATATATCATTTTGCTCTGATTTTCCCGTTAGCCTATCTCCTTTGGGGCCTTCCCCCTCTGCGCCTCCAATAATTTCATTATAATCAATTAAACGTGAAGCACTTCTATCTTCATCATCGTTTGAAAAATCAAACATTATCATCGTATTGTCCGGAATTTCTTTGCTTGCAGGGGGGTTTCTGGATTTATAAAAATAATCTAATGCTTGCCCAAATGATCCTCCATGACCACGAAGAAGTTTCTTTATGTCATTATTTGCCTGATACATTTCCCAATCCTCACTTTCTGTAGTACGAAATATTCTTAGGGGTTTGTTGCCTCCGCTTTTATCTTCAGAAGAGAATTGACCATAATTATGAGGAATGCCCACCATATCGTCTAATTTAAGGATTCGCAACTTGATATCTTGTGATAGCTGATCTTCAAGGTCTTTTTGATTATAAAAAGTGCGATTTGTCTCAACATATCTTATAAATAATTCATCAAGATATGTTTTGAGGTTTTTACCCAGGTATTTTTGAGCTTTATCATTGGATTTAGTAGCAGCGATCTCTTCTTTCATCTTCTTACTCTGTCTATTTCTACTTAAAGTAGCAGTCATACCTTTTGAAGTAAGCCAGTTTTTTATATTTGAAGAAACATTTTTAGATACTCTATCATTGTATTCTCTCTTATTTTCATCTGTAATTGTAATGAGTCCACCCACGGCACCTAACAAATCTTCATCAACAATATTGTTAGCAGCTTCAGGTGGCATTCTGGCGGCACCCCCCCGATTATTTACTACTTTTTGTATAGATTCTTTATCTCCTTTTAGTTGTTTTTTAGGCATAATTACGTTTTAATTCGTTATCATATTTTCTAAATGCATGACAAAAACCGGTATGTACACCAACAGCTTTCTCTTCAAAACCTGTGAGGTATGAGTAACTGAGATACTGTTAGTCAGGTCTTACGTCTTAAAGTCTTATATCTTGTGTCCATTCACCTCACTATTCAACAATTACTGATCTTTCCTACAAACGTGTCGTTTCTATTTCCTTTTTCTTAAGTGCATTGGCTTTGTCTCGTAACTCGGCATAATAGTCTGTACTGGCGGCTTCTGTTCCTACAAAATCCATTGACATCACTCCGGGATTTCGGACTACATTGCCTTCATCATCTGTAATGGCTCTTTCTACTCCCTGTGCAACATTGGCATGTGATTTAGCTGCCAAATGCTCCAATCCTCTGTAAGTTTTGGGCATAAAAATGGCTTTGTGTACATTGGGAACAAATGCCGGAAGGTTGGTCTGACTTGTCAGAATACGCCCTCTCTTTCCTTCGCCGGAATCTTCGGCAATATTCTTTGTGATATGTTGGATCAGTTCTTGATCTTTGGGAGTATTTCCCCAACCTCCTCGTGTATTCTCTTTATATTTGTAAACATATTCTTTAAGTGTACTATTTTCCTCAATGCTTTTTTCTGCATAATGTGCCAGAATCCCGATGTTTTTACCCCTGTAAACGGAGTTTTCAAGAGTTACCTCTCCCAATCCTGTGCCTTCCCTGTTGGGAATTAAATTGTCTTTCAATTTTTCCACCACTTCCTGTTGAAGAAAATTACCTATTTCATCGCTATCGTTTGTATGCTTGTCAAAATGAAATTTGAATATGAATAACTGTCTGGGATTTTGTTTCGCAAAATCAAAAAGCTTTGATAGTTCTCGTGTTGCTGATCCTGTGGCATTGTATCCGGCCATAAACCACTTCTTTTCGCCGTGATAAAACTGCCAATCACTGTCATCACTTTTTCTAACTCTCAAATCAAAATATTGTACTCCGTGTTTGGCTTGCTCCGTTAAGTCGAGGTGTTGACATACACTAACCGGTTTGTGCCTTTCAACATTGTAGGTACCCGAGTCGTGACTTCCCAACATGGCGATTTCCGCCAGGGTGGTTTGTCTTGATAATTCCGTATTATCTACCGTACGATCTACTCCGCTCTCAGATGATACATCTTCCGAACTATCCAAACGTCTAAAGCCGGTTACTTTAGCCGGACTGTCCTGATCCTGAGATAATTGCCTTGAATCACCGCTACGAGTATCTTGTACTGCATACTCGTCTCTTCGTTTTTCCATAAATCCTTTCATACGTAGTCTTTTTGGGTTCTATATTAAATTTAAATCGTATCTTTTAACACTCTCTATAAAACCTTATGGTTTGTTGAAGAGTTTCCATCTTTCAGTGCCTTAACGCAATCATTTATGTTACGCAACAATATTGATAATCAAAGTCATATTCATTTCATTAACTCAAATGGATTCATAATCAATATGACGTAACCTTTTTCATCCCTGAATTTTTCGCTATTTTGGCAGATCTTGGATTAATTGCTTCGGTTTCAATAGACGTTATATCTCTAAAATCAGAGTCTTTTACAGCAGAATTAATCATACCGTCCACCAATACGGTGCCTAATCTTTTCAACCTTATATTTTTGTTGTTTTCCATAAATTCCCTGTCTGATTCGTATCATGCCTGATAAACCTCTCCGTTCACGTCTAATTGAGATAAAGGATGTGAAACGGCATTTGAAATTTTTTACATTCTTACTGTTTTCATTCTCGTTGATTATATCTGTTTTTCGATTATGATGATTTATTTAAGGTTTTTAAGGTTTGTTTCAAAAACAGGAACTTCTTTGCAATGCTGCCAAAGCGTAACCTCTTTCCGGAACCTGAGTGTCTTTTTACTTATCATGGAATTTATTTTAGCCGTATGGGTTCTTTCTCTGAATCCTGTACTCCTTCGCCTTCGGGTGAGTTGGGAGTGAGTCTGTGGGCTAACGCTTCTATGATGATCTCACCCTCTTTCCTACGAATCAGTGCCAGTGCAATCCCTTTTTCTTCTGCTCCCTCTTCCCCTCTTTTGGCATTTGTATTGTATTTTACCCGAGATGAGCCTTCTGCAGGTCCACCGGGATCAGTCGTTTCTTTGCTATTATGTATTGCTATTCCTGACCCGAGTTCATTGATAATTTTATCTAAAAAGGAGTTTATATCTTCACCTCTTTCATCCTCCGGAGATAAAGAGGTGTTCCCGTTAAACTCTTTGTAGGTATCAAACAATCGTTCTACTCCTTGCTTGTTGGTTTTCCATTCAGCAGTATCATGAGTTGCTTTTCCGGTATGGAATGCATAAAAAGCATGGTCATCGGCACCAAACAGTACGGTACATCCCGACAATGACCCTGTTGTCACCAGTACAGGATGTTCTTCTTCGATATCGTCAAAATCAATTTTCACGGCCGCAGATCCTGATTGTGCATTGTGAAGCACTATTACATCTGTTTTTTCTTCGAGCTCAACTTTACTCATACTGTCCCTTTTACTTAGATGTGACACTCTTCCGTACTGGAGTTCTGTCGATGGGCGGGTGGGCGTTTCAGGCACCCCTTCATTATTGTTTTTATCTCTTATCACATAGGAGAATTTGTTGAAATCATTATTTTCCTTACCAAAAGGAATGTTAAGGGCACTTTTACCGGACAACTCACTGATTCCTTTTGACAGATTTACTTTCTCCGGAGTCTCGGGTATGGGGGCAGGCATGGAAATTCCACTTCTTTCTTCTCGTTCCTGTGGTATGACACAACTAAAAATTCTTTTAAACATCTTATATAAAATTTATCGTTACCTGCCGTGCATTTTGATTCCCGTCGGAGATCAAGATGCACAACGGGCTATCATGTCTTTTCCCTGCATATTTTATCTCACAACTATTTAAAAAAAGCTGATCCCTTCTTTTTGCAGCTCTTTTTTAATCCCCTCTTCAATATCCTGTAACAAAATGACCGGACTTTTTCGTTTTGCGGCTTTTACCGAACAGTGACGAACGACATTGATAATGGTACCTCCGCTAATGGCATGCTTTTCTGCAATCTTTTTCAGGTTAACCATTTCCTCAAGAGGAGTTTTGGATGAAAAAGAGGTTTTCCAAAGTTGCAAACGCTCTCGTGTGGAGGGCATGGGAAAATAAATAGCCGATTGAAATCGCCTGAAAAAAGCCTTGTCAATATGTTCTTTAAAATTGGAAGCCAGAATCACCAGTCCCGGAAATTCTTCAATTCGTTGTAGCAAGTAGGCTACTTCCTGATTGGCATAGCGATCGTTAGAGCTTTTGGTTTCCGTACGTTTGCCAAACAGGGCATCGGCTTCGTCAAAAAAGAGAATCCATTTTTTGTGCTCGGCCCGGTCAAATACTTTGGCGAGGTTTTTTTCGGTTTCGCCTATGTACTTAGACACTACCGCAGAGAGGTCTATCCGGTATACATCGCGTTGTACGCTTTTACCCAGGATACAGGCGGTAAGCGTTTTTCCTGTGCCGGGAGGTCCGTAAAACAAGCATTTGTACCCGCTGTTGATCTTTTTACCCAGGCCCCAATGATCAAGTAGTACGGGACTGTAATCGATCCAGTCTTTGAGTTCAAGAACCTGTCTTTGAACATGGGAGGGCAATATCAGATCCTCCCAGTACATTTTCGTATGGATCCTTTTGGCGGGAAACTCCGTGCTAAAGGCAGGAGGACGGGCGTACCCGATCGTAAAAATATCGTAGTACTCCTGAGATATTTGGAAAATTTGACTCCATAACGGGGTATGTGAAAAAACGGAGTTGAGTTCTAATACACCGGTTTTTATAAAAAAATGTTCGCTATAAAAAAGTTGTTGCAATGTAAAACGCATGCTGAAGTGATGATGAGCAAGGAGAAAAAAGGCAGTTTCCACGGTAGGCATGAATCCGGTATAGCCTTTATCGTACCACCCTCCAAACTGACTAAATACTTTGTCATAGGTTGAATTCTTAAGGTACAGTCTGTCCAGTACCTCCGGTTGCAAATGGGGCGCCATACTTAAAGCCAGCACAAAACGTTCAACAAACCCGAGATGGTTTTGGGTGATGTAATCGGCATAGGTAGATCCTGTCTTTGGCAATTCCGGCGGAAGCACTTCACAGATATCCCCGTAGGGGCATTCGTCGCCAAAAAACAGTGCCAGCCGGGTATCAACAATTTTAACAATCCATTGCATTTCCCGGTAAAGCAACTGAGCATTGGGTTGCAAAGCAGGGAGTATTTTACTGTTTTTTTCAGGGGATGCTATTTTGTTCTCCTTATCGTTTTCTTTTGTTTGGGCCGTGGTTATCATAATATCAATCGTATTTTTACCATTCCACATACAGAATGTGTTCCATCCATGGTAATTTCACTACGGTGGTGGTCCATGGAAGTTTTTCTAATGTAATATCGTAGGTTCTCTTTTCTATCTGCAGCCACCAGCTTCCGTCACGTTGGTTCAATACGCCTTCTCTTTGCAGGTACGCCTGCCGGAAACCTTCCGCAGAAAGATTCTCCCACATAGAATTGTTGGCGATGACAGCAGTCAGCAGATGTTCACTTTCTTCTTTTTCCTGTTCCGTAAGCACAATATCGGTTTCCAAAGGTTCTGACAAGTGCTTCCCGCAAAGTATTTTATTGAGTGGCAACAGGTATTCCGAAGTTTCGGTAAGACCGTCCGTCAGATATTGTAACAGGAGTACTGCACGATCTCTGCCGGCAGGGTCCTCTGTAAAAGCTTTGTCTTTCACCAGACCTGTGGTTTCAAAAAAACGTGTCATAAAAGGCCATAAGAGGACTAGTCCGGCATTGGTAATAAAGAGTTCTTCGGTTTGGTTAAAGGGCTTGTATGGAATTTGCAGTAACTGTTCTTCCTCTGCCGGTTGCCGTATGGTTTGTCGGACAGCCTGCTCTTTTAATTGCCGGAGTTGTTTTTTCAATGTTGTTAATTGCTGCTGCCGGGCTTTTGTGAATGTTTTTTGTTGTTGAAGATCTTGAATTTGTTTTTGTATCCGGTCGATTTTTTGAGAAACATCCTGACCGGAAACTATATGATGATCAGATACCTCTGAAGCCGGATGCTTTGCTGATGTTTTGTCAGTTGTCTGCATTTCGGAAATAAGCTGAGGTAACGAACTTTTAAAAGCGGTACGATTCTTTGGGTGATCCTTTACCTGTTTGGTCAATCTGCGGATGAGCAGGGAATATTTTATGTTAAGACTTGTTGCCAGATACAACAGGTGCTGTATAACGAGTTCTTTTTTTTGTGAGGCGGAAAACCGGTTTAGGGCAAGACTCAATAAGAGACCCTTCCACTGTTGCAAACGTAAAGCAGTTGGGGTCAATTTTTGAACGCTATCCTGATCGAAAATGCCTTCCCGGGTAAGTTGCCGGAGATCGTACCAATAGTTGCTGATAAAAGAAGACAGTACAGGAGTAATGACCTTGATGATTTTCAGAAGTATCGCATCTGAAAAATGGAAGACAACTCGTTGCAGGGATGCCTCATTTTTAATACTTGCCAAAAAGAGAGTCTTCACGGTATCAGGATTCGTGCTGATACATTTTTCCAAGGTGTCTTCGAGTTCCTGTCTGTCTTTTTTCTTTGCCCACCAGGGAAGCAGGCCTGTTTGTATAAAATAAGCAAGCAGTTCGGTATCCGTACCCTCTGTTTTTGATATTTCCGGTGTTGATGTTTCGGTAGGGCCGGATGCTTCGGGTTGTACTATGGAAAGGGTTTGGGGAATTGCCCGGATCTTTTCGGCTAACTGCCGGTAAAGTAGCGGCTTTATTTTTTGTTCAAATTCGGAAATGAGGTCATTTCGGTCGATGTTTCCAATATCCAATTCCAGTGTGTCTATTCTGTGAATTGTACCGGGATCGCTCAATTCATCACAGCAAACTTCAATATAGGGCAGTATTTTGGTATGGTACAAGGTACTGATCTCATCCTGTACCTCGGAAACACGGTGGCTATCGGACACTTCAAACTCAATGAGTTGTGTTTTAATAAGATGTTGTTGTTCCATGGTTTAGTATTAAGTACTTAATACTAAGTTTTAAACTATTCATTTAACCATTCTGCATTTTGTATAGTTCCGTCATTATCATTATCAGTAGTATCGTTGGCTTTGGCATCTTGCCCTTCGTCCAGTTTCCAGTACCCGATCAAATGACTCTCGGTGCCCGAAAGACGTTTGTCTTTATTAGCTACAATTTCGTTTTTTGTAAGGGCAGTATCCCATATCCGGACATTGCTGAGAATTCCCGAGCATATATAATTGGTCGCTTTATTTGACATCAAATATACAGGTGCGTCAAAGTCTTTTGTAGAAGTAATCGCATAGGTCAATTCTACAGAGTCATTTCCATCTATATACATGCTTATTTTTGATGCTGTTCTGTTAAAAACAGCCACTACATGGTACCATTGGTCATCGTTAATTGGAGTGGAACACTCTAATAATTTGTCTTTAGGAGGTTTATCTACAGAATTGCCATCATCTCTGATATATGCACATATTTTTTCGGTATGGAAAAAGATGATAAACCCATCATTTGCCCAATCACTAAAATCATTATTACTTATAATGGGCGCAAAGTTATTTGATTGGGTTACGGATCCGTTGATCCAAAATTCCACACTAAAATCCTGATCAGATGTAAAACTGAATGTATTCTTATTGTTAAGGATTGACACATTTTTTACCGGACTTTTTGAATTGTCAAAACTTAACAACCCTACCATAATCTCCGGAACTTTGGTGATGAAAACTGTTTTGCCGTTGTTTTGCCCGGATCTTACCACAGCATCATGGATGTCTCGGGTAACAGCATCACCGGAAATGGTCAATTCAATAGTGCTGCCATTTCCGGTAGCCGTATCAAGAGGGGTACCATAATTATCATTTAAATACAATTCAACGGGTTCTTGGTCTGCTACTCCTTCTACTTCTACTGTAACTTTTTCCCGGTAGGAAACCATGGCTTTACCTTGTAGGCTTGTAGTAATAATTTGATGTGTCTCTTGGTGGGTTATTTTTACCACACCTACTTCTTCCGAGATACTACCTTTTGTTGCCATCACTTTGAGATAGACATCTTCTTCAATGGGGTCGGTTGTGATGAGACTTAACGTACTGCCTGTTCCTTTTTCACTTCCACTGGCGATATTGTCGCCATTATTTGCAAATACCAACTGATATTGTGTGTCCTCCGAAAGGCTATTCTCTACATGGATTTCTACTTTTACTTCACTATCAATGATTATTTCTTCTTCGATCACACGATGTAGAGCAGGAGCATCTCCACCATCCCACGAAGCTCCGTTAAGGGTTCCCGTAATAGTATTGCTAGACCTAGACGAGTCGTTGATCTCCAGACCTTGCATTTCATCCATTTTCCAGTAAGCTACCAACGTACTATCAATTTCAGAAGTTTCTAGACGTCTGTTCATTGTTTCGTCGATTTCTGCTTGCGTACGGGCTGTATTCCATATTCGTACTTCAGCAATCAAACCCGTAAAACTTTGATGTACGGCATTGATGTCCTCTGCTATACGTTGTGCTCCTATTCTGGCACCGTTTGTTGTTGTGGCAATTATACCAGTAAAAGGCGTAGTATTGTTATCAGCTACTCCGTTAACGTACCACTGTGATTGATCGCTTACTGAATTACGTACCATGGCAATATGTGTCCAAGTATTATCAGCTAAAGCATGATCTGCTGTTACGGTTCGTTGACTTCCGTCATCATATTTATATGTAGGCTTTCCAGTGGTATCAATACTCGTGGTACCTTCGGCAGCAGGTGATTTGTCATAGAGTGTCTGAAGTTCTGTATGTGCAGGTGTAGTGGCTCTTACCCACATTTCAATAGTTTGACTTTCTCTGATTTGTAGGTCATCATTGAGGTCTTTAAAATACACATAATCAGACGTGCCGTGAAATTGTAAACGACCCACCATCACGGTTTGTTTACCTACTATTTGTAACAAAACTTGCCCGTTTTCGTCGGGGATTGTATCACTTATTCGGGCGATATAGGTGGTATCTTCTGACAAACCTGCGGGTTGGTTATAAGTAACAGTACCCCCTGAACTTCCTGCCCCGGCAGCAAGTACGGCACCCTGATTGTTAAGGATTTCATAAAGCTTGTCTGGATTTTGAGCTTCTTCAAGCGTAACCACAAGTCCATCATCATAAGCAACTACAGGAGTACTTAGGGTTAACGTATTCTGTAGATTTGACTCTCTTACTACCGACACCTTAAATTCTTTATAATCTGTAGGATCAGGAAATTCTCCTACGTTGTAGGACGTATATTTGATATTGTAAAGAGTATCCGATGTAGGTGCGGTATCAATGGTAAAGACCAGTTCATCACTAGTACCTTCTTGTGAGAGACCAACATTATGATTATCTGCATCTTCACGTAATTGGTACTCTGTAATTTCTGTAACTGGAGGAGTACCATCTTCATCACTATCAGTTTTGTCTGGAGCTGTGCTGGCACCTACCCTTAGAAAGACGGAACCATGATAATCATCGCTAATCTGTACTTTACGTTCTACCAATTGATGAGTTACGGCAATTTTTACATCGTTTACGGGGGTCGGCATTCCTCCATTACCGTCATAATAGACATTAAAGGTTGTTTCTTTTGTAAGTTCTTGATCAATAGGAATACTCACTTCCTTATCATCTCCTTGATCACGTTGTGTGTAAACATTTCCGTCATGTTTGGCATGATAGGTAACATTTTTATCAGGGGCTGTCACCATAATAACGAGTTCTTCCTCATCAATAACCCGATAAGCAACTTCTGGAGATTGGGAATAAGCCTGCTCTGCCACTTCAACGTTTACGGTTCCTATCTCACTAGTACCCTCTTTTTCTTTTACTTTAAAAACAGTATCTGTCAATAGAGAGTCAGAAGTGAATTCCAGGGTTGTTCCGTTACCATTTTGTGGCGATCCCATATTCGTTTCATTGGCAATTAATTGGTAACTGCTGCTGTTTTTTGAGGCGGCTACTTTTATTTTGGCTGTGCTTTTGTAGGAGATACGCGGGGTATAGGTGGTAACTTGTGCCTTGATCAGGATATTTACGATTCCTATTTCGGCAGTATCTTCTTTTACTTTATAGGTGGCACTGTTTATTAATCCTGCCCGAACGCTGGTTATTAAGGTAGTTACTTTTGTAGCTTCGTCAAAAGAGGAAGTAGTGGAAATCTCTGACCCGTCCGATTTGTACAAATAATATGTTTTACTATCTTCTGTATCAGCGATCTCTATGCTGGCCTGACCTCCATATTCAAATGAGGGATCAGTAGTATTGATACGAAGAGCTACCTCTAGTTTAACAGTACCTGAATCTCCTGAATCTGGGGTTATATTAATGGTGTTTGATCCTTCACTGGTGATTTCTTCGGTAGTTAGGGTAGTGACTTTTGTATCGGGGTCATATTTTTTTTCATGGGTTATAGTATTGTCATCTATATCTAACCGATAGTTTGTACCATTTTCACTATCCCCAATTTTGATGACTGCAGCAGTTTTGTAAGGAATAAAATTTTGTTCCAAACTAAATTGTGGTATGACCTGTACAACAATGGTGGGAGTAATCTCAGTTGCTTTACCGTCAGAGGTCTCTAAGATATTATAAACGGTAGCTTGGGTTAAGTTTTTTGTATTGAGTTTGATAGGAGTGGTGCTGTCATTAGAAGAACCACTAGCATTGGGAACTAAAGCATTGTTTGCATCATAACGCAATTGATAGACCGCATTGGAAACAGGGGCTCCCAAAACAATTTCTACTGGTCGGTTGTAAAAAGCAGGATTGGGCGTTACGGAAATACGGGGAGTTACCGTAATGGAAAATTCAGCCAACTCTTCTTCCAAATTAGTGTCTCCTGTGAGTTGCTGTGTGACTTTTATTGTGGCATCTTTTTGTAATGCAAGGGTCTTGAGAGTAATCTCCCCATTGTTTTCTGTTGTTCCTGGCAGGCTGTTTTGTCTTTCCCAATCATCATCTCCTTCCTTTTTATAAAGAGTATATATCTTTTCCGTTTCCGTAGCTTTGACCTTTACACTTGCTGTTGTACCATAATAAATAACACCCGGAGTTTGATCCGGAGTATTTCCAGGATCAAGTACCACTTGTGGTGCTATGGTTACCTCTACTGTTTCTTGTAATGTTGTATCATTGTCTTGTGCTTTGGTTGCCAAAACTTGAAAGGAAGCATTCCCGGTGAGTACTGCTGATTTTAGTTGCTCTCCTTCTGTAAAGTCTGGTTTGTCTTCTCCAACTTTCCAAAGTTGGTAGGTAATTCCTGTTTGTGGAGTGTCTATTTTTATTGTTAATTGACGATTTTCTATGACGGTTACTTCTTTGACACTTCCACTTACATCCTCAGGCTCTTGTTCTGGTAAAGTGGGTATATGTAACTGAATACTGGCATCGGGGCGTACTGATACCGTTGTCGTATCTGTTAACGTGATTTTTGGACCTTCATCTGTTGGGTTGATGGCTTCAACTTGAAATGTAGTATCATCTACTAAATTATCGGTAGGCAACAAAATTGTTCCACCGTTCCCTTTCACTTCATCACCCAGACCGTTTACGATTTTATATATGATTGTGGGCTGACTTTTCAGTACTTGTATTTTGGTGGCAGTATTGTAATCAATCAGAGTGGAACTTGCTTCAATGTCAATATTGGGATTGGGTATTACAATCACAGTCGCGGTTTGTTTCAATACCACTTCAAGCGTGTCATCTTTATTGGCTACTACACAGAAATCACTGTTTTTTGTCAGTTTTTCAGTAGCTAGGGAAAGGGTACTCCCATTTCCGTTCTCTTCTCTAATAGCATCACCAGTGGGAGTGATTCCGGCAAATAAGCGGTAGCGTACCCCATTTTGCGTTTCTTCTATGAATACTGTTGTAGCAGTATTGTAGCTAATAGAAGGGTTTTCGCCTGGACTATACCCATAAGATACGTTTAAATTTGTATTAGGCTTTACACGAACCTCGGGAAAGACATTTAATAGAACACCGTCATTATTACTCATGGCTCTTATGTTGGTTTATTGGTTGCTTTGATACAAAGTTGAACGTTCTCTTGTAAGAGATAGGATTTCAGTGTAATTGTTCCACTGCTGTCTCCGTCTACAGCACTTCCTGTTGGGGTTCCTGCCGACCCACCTTCGTACAGATGTAGTTGATAAGATACATTGTCTTGGCTACCTGTAAGACTAACGGAGGCAGTACGACTGTAGTCTATGGTTATTTTAAGAGGTGAGACTTGTACATCGGTTTTAGGATTGACATTAATAGGAATCGGATTTCCTATTCGTGCACTTTCTGCACCCATCCCGTCTAACGGATGATCTATATGATACCTTGCTAGTATGTTGAATTCCGTACTAACTTCCAAACGTTCCGTAATAAAAGTAAGGTCTCTACTTGTTCCAAATTCTGGGGCTCCAACATGTGCATTGTCCTTTTCTTTTCTGAGTTGGTAACTAACATTCGGTTGCGTATCGTTAATAGTGATCGTAACCCGTTGATTGTAGTCAATGGAACTTGATGAAGGCGTGACCGTAAGATTGGTCTTGATAAACGGTTCTGATAACGCGTGTGCATACACACCGTGGTTGGCATGAGAGGTACTGTCTAAAGCAATATTTCCCAAACTTTCATTCAGTTTCCAGTAACTTTGTAAATTGGATTCACTTCCTGTCAGTGTGTTGTACATACCTGTTTTCAAATCCTCAGAGGTTTTTGCTTCATGCCAAATCCGTACTTCAGCTATTTTTCCTTTGTAGGGTTCAGAGGCAGTTTCATCGGCACCTAGGGTATATTTTACTGTCTCCTCAGGGGTAATAACTATATCATTACGTTTAATGGCTTCTCCATTGATGTACAAAGAGGTATTGTTTTTTTCATTCCGAACTATGGCAATATGTGTCCAGGAATCGGTAGAAACTTCTTCTTCACCCTCCAATTCAGAACTGCCATAACTGTATTTAGGTTTTCCGTTGGCTTGTAAGACCATTTTTTCTTCGGTATTACTTTCTGTAACTTTTTTATAGAGTACTTGTTCGTCTCCTATCTCGCCGGGTTTGATCCACATTTCAATGGTTTGTACTGCTTTTATTCCCAATGCCGTTCGTTCTCCGGTATCTATCAAATCAAAGTCGGCCATATTGGCATATTGAGGAACCGCCGGGCTTCCCTGTTCTTCACCAAACCATACCGTGTGGGCTTCGTCAAAATTGTATGGCGGGGGAATGATTCCCATTTTAAGATATGCTATCAGTTGATTGGCATGGTATTGTACATGGTTGGTATCCGGTTGCAACCATTTGTCAACGGATCGTTCAAAATCTTGAATTCGGTGGGCCAACTGTGCTTTGGTGTCGCTGTTTTTGTAAAAAACCCCAAATTCATCTGCAAATTGCTGCAGCTCTCTCTTGAGCAGTGAATGCTTATTTCTAGCAACCTCTTGACCGGAATTTCCTTCCAGCAAAGATCGTTTCTGAAAACGGGTATGGGCCTGCTCTATTTGGTGCAGGTGATCTTCTGCCGTATCAGCATTGTCAAAGGAAATACCCAGGGAGTTCATATAGGTCTTAAGGTCGGTTTTGCTCCATTCTTTACAGGGCGGGGCACTACCCAATAATAGTTTTTGAAGGCGGCAGGCACGGTCATGACGCATGATTTTCTGCTGAAGTTCTGTTTTTCCATCCTTTCCGGTATACCCAATACCGTGGGTATTCATCCGTTTTTTGAGTTGGGTATCCGTCCATTGGTCATTCGGCAATTCGGTTTGTGATAACCATTGGGAAGATTTTTCCCGAACGGATTTGAGTTGTTTCAGCAGGGTGGCTTTGGGAGTCTTTTCTGAGTAGGGTACACCCAAAAGCTGCATTCCCGCCTGTAAGGTCTCTGCTGATGCCGTACCATCTAATGAGGTATCGTATTGTCGGATCACCTGCCATTTCCGGTAGTGTTGCTCAAAGTGGCGAATGGCTTTGACAAGGGTTTTTCTTGTTTCTTCGGTACTGTACGGAATCCCCGGAATATCCATATAGGTTTTCAAATCTTTTTCTGTCCAATCGGTATTCGGTGTTCCGGATTGATACAATAACTGCCATTTTTGCATGTTTTGAATATGATTGGCAATCTTCTTACACAACACTGTTCTCTTTTCGTCAGATTGATAGCTGATACCATAGATATCCATAAAGTCTTGAATATCTTTCTCTAACCAGTTTTGATTAGGGGTTCCTGTTTGTTGGGCTTTTTTATGGAGCCAGTGGAAATAGGCATTCTCCCATTGTTCCATGACTGTAACCTCAGGAATTTTATTCAAAAGTTCTTCTTGAGTTTCTGCTTGATTGTAGGGGATTCCCAGTTGTGTCATGTAGGCTTCAATATCTTCAATAGACCAAGTGGCATCAGGGAGGTCTATAAAACGAGAGAACCAATGCACATAAACTTGAATATGTGCGGGGGTTTCTTCCCTAAGGGTTTGTTGTATCAATTCCCTGAAATTTGGGTTTCTAAAACGTGCAGGCCATTCGGGGAAAACAAAACTAAGCTGTAGGGTATAGGGTTCCCGATAGATTCGTGTTCGTTTCCAAAGCGCATGATCAAAACGGGTATCCGTATTTGCATGAGCAATCTCAAAATGGTCTTTTTGTATGTTGTACACCTCGTAAATGCCGTTGTAGATCGCATCGGAAGCATGAGAGATCTCTATGCTTTCACCGGTACTCAAATTGTGTCCCGGTGAGGTACATCGAATTCCGTAGCCTACTTTAGACTTTTCAGTGCCAGTAATTTCAGAGGTAAACGTCAAAAAAACACCTCCTTGTTGCGCTGTTTGCGGACATAAGAGTGCATGTTCTACCATATAAAAACCTTCTACATCGCTATTCCATTGTTGCCATTGGGCAATGAGTTGTTGTCTAGCTTCTTCAAACTTTTCCTCCGTATCATAAGATGCTTTGGTAATTGCTAATACATTCGGGTCGGTAAACTGCAATTGAGATTCGCTGTTACGACTTTCGATACTTACATCTTTAACGATTTCTATTTTATTATTAAGCCATTTGTAATGTTCTGCTAAGAGTCCCGATTCCAAAAGATGGTATATATTCCTGTTGGTTATGTTGTCATATATTACTTCAATTTGTACTCTTGTATTATCAGGAGTTGTACCTTCCAACTGCCCGGTGAGTCTTCTCCTCTGATAGTTGCGGATGCCCAACAGATTGGCGATTCGTTTTTCAAGACCGGAAATATTATCGGTATTGCCAGCAGGAGGCAGCGTATGGTTAAAGGCATTGCATCGTTCTGCTGAATTTTGAGGATATTCTTGTAAAAAGACTTGTTTGTCAAAAATCTGCTTTTCAGGAGCCGCATATAAAGCGTTCCCTGTGGCTCCATACATAATGAGGGAATAATCCGTAAACTGTTCGCTAAAACGTGCCATTAAGTGGTCCATAAAACGATTTTTACGGTCTATACCTGTATCTGTATCGGTGTCTTCGGCAATGCTTTTTAGCCAATTTTCGTAGTGATTGGGATCTTTGATGATCTCTTCCAACCCGGGCAGGTCAGAAAGGGTTTGCGCAAAATAGGTTTTGATTTCAGGATTAAAAAAGTCGACTAAATCTTTAAAATGTGCAATCTGTGAAAAATAATTGGCTAACAATTGTTCAAAAAACAAGAGATAGGCTTTTAATTGTTTTGCCTGTGCTATTCTTTGCGGGTCTTTAGAAGCCAAACCGGCTTTGCTGATGCCGTAGGTGGTTGGAAAATCGTTTTGGAAGGGAGTGTAGGTTTTAATATGTCGATCATTACTAGAGGCTAAAACAATGTCCTTGCTTTGTTCGGGTAGTAAGGGATACATATATGCCAACTTCATTTTCTGGTAGTACTGTAATACATTTTCTTCGTTAACCAGCACTTCTTTGTCTCCTCTCATCAATATAACTTCCGCCTTTTCGGCATAAAAATCAGGAGCTTTGTACGGATCTAAGTTCAATACCCAATCTACATACTTTCCGTCTTCATCTGTGGCATCGTGGTCAAAAATACTGATCGTTTTAATGATGTTCACACCTTCCAATTGCATGATCCTGTGGATGATATCGGAAATCCGAAGGTCTTTTCGTTTGGTAAGTTGTCTGATTTCTTCGGTATCTATAAAACCGTGTTGCAACAGCGGTCCTTCCATCACTTCATCCATTCGTTTGCCTTTGTCCAGCATTTGGCTGAGTGTGTAAAAACGAATATAAGGAGCCACATAATCAGCAGTCGTCCGATAGATCTGCGCCATCAGCAGGTCTGCGTCTGCCACCTCCCCAATTTCAATGGTCGCCTTGATATGAACCCGTTGCGCGTCCAGATAAGTAACCTGCCGAAAATCTTCACAAAGTTTGCGATCTTTTTGCAAACAGTCGGTTACTTGTACTCGCACATCTTCTTCTGATACATCTGCTTCTTTATCGGGTTGAATCAGTACTTCATAAAAACCTTTGGTTTCTAATGCCTTGTCGTTCAGTTGTTCAAAGGTAAGTACATCGTGATTTTTATCATAATAAAAATAATCATCGGGATGTGTCCGGGCTTCAATCCAGGCATTTTGAACCCCTTCAATATCTACCAGAATTTTACGGAGGTCTTCTGCCGTAACGGGTAGCGTGGTGAGTATTTGTGCCGGAGTATAGAGGCAACGGTAGGGATCATGTGCCTCGGTAGCCAACAGATCTTTCATGTCGTACCCGGTTCGGTAACTAAGGTCGGTGAGTGCATAACAGAGCTGCTCCAAGGTGGTGAGCCCCGGATCGTGGGTATTGTAATCGGTCCATATTTTACCGGCCAGATACTGAAGATGTGCGATGCCTTCTTCCCGTAACAACTCGTAATCCATTGCCGGTTGTTCGGGGGCATCGGTACTAATGGTAATCGTCTGTTCGCTCATGATTGCTTAAATATAGTTGGGCGTGGTATGATTATTAAAATGACGGTAGTCTATCTGAAATCTTGTCCTATGTCTCATAATCCGTCTGATTCAATATTCTGTGTTTCTTCTATAAGAAGAGAACACTTTTTTGTGTTATAGTTTTATGATGTATGCCAAAACATAATAAGGTGGAAGGTTGTTATGAGGTTGATCTCCTCCTTGGTATGAGCCGAAGTAGAAATAATTGTCGTAATCTGTTTTTCCAGATCCCATTTGGTTTCTACTACCAGTGTACCCAAATTGCCAATCAGTATAACGTTCTCCCCAGCCATGATGTCTATGTTTTGGCATTTCTGCTTCCTTAAGCTTCACTTTTTCTTCTCCTCCTTCATTTCCTATCTCAGCTTTGTGTCCTCCCATTATAAATTTACGTATTAGGTTTGGACGACTACCAGTTCCATCACAAAGTGCCCACCCGCTAGGAATATTATCATTTTTTCCGGACCACATGACAATGACTCCTCTAGGAACGACATCTACTCCAGTATTGTATCGAAAGGCTTTGGCCTTTACTGTTCCGTTAACCTCTATTGCTTCCGAAGGAGAGTCAACGTTCATAACACCCAACCTACCGTTGCGGATGGTAATATAATTACTGTCGCTATCAGCACCATAAATATTCAAAGCACCTCCTGTGCCACTAACTCCCTTGATGTTACCTCCATTAAAAACTCCATCGCCTGTTGTATGAAGATCACCATTAATTCTGGCATTGCCAATGACTTCTAGTTTAAAATTGCTTGTCATGGTACTACCAGTACCTACGTAAATAGAATCGTTAACCGCCAGTTTAGCACCTGAGGGAACGGTGTCAAAACCAATTCCTACTTGACCATAAGTATTAATTAACAGGTGTGAGTTGGCGGTCACATTACCTTTACTGTTTGCCCAAAAGCCAAGTTCACCATCGGAAATTATTTTTAGCAGGTTTGATAAAGTACCCTCTGAAACAAGTGCATTGTCATCTCCGGAATTTTTTAAACATAAAATCTTACTGCCTGTTACTGCTTTGATATTGCCATTTACCGTTAAGCGTTCGTCAATGGTTTCGCTTACTGCCAGACCAATCCCTACATGCCTATTATTGTTTTTGCTACAAATGGATAGGTACGCATCTCCATTATCATCTTCAACGATCAAAGGAGCAACATCAGCATCTTTGTTATTTCCGGTATCTAGTGTGACATGTAGTTTTGCTTTGTCGTTAAAAAATGCAGTTGCATCATTAGGTTTCATACCATGTCCTCCCACGACTACTTTCGCATTTTGACTTAGTGCCCCTACCGAAAGGTAATTATTGGTGTCTCCTGCTATGATCAGTGGATTTACGGAGGTACCTCCTGAATCATCATAGTATACATCCAGTTGACCTCTAGGTACTTTTACAGTAGCATTTGAGTCAGCGGTATTGATATTGATCCCTACTTTGCTATCCGTTCTACCTATATAAAAATGGGTTTTTCCTGTGGTTCCAATTTCAAAGGCTTCGTGAGCAATGTTTTCTCCCAATATCCAAGGAGTGCCTTGATTAAAATCGGTTTTGAAAAGATGAAGAAATTCATTGCGAGTTGCGCTTGCTCCCGAACTTTTGATCATCAATGGCGTATCATCCACAACAGCAATCGGGTCCTCTCCCTGAATGATCATGGCATCAATGAGGTATTCAAAATTCTCTTGTGTGGGAATGGAAAAGGCAATAAAGTAAGATTTTAGTTCGGGTCGTTCTTTTTGGTTAATATCAGTACTCATATTTTTATATTTTAGTGTATTATCAATAATATTCGTGTATTTTTTGGCAGAATATTTCTTTTGTTGCAGAATGTTTTCGTTTTCGAATTCGTCTTCTGGCTTGTCCAGATTAGGTCTTAATAATAATTCATCATTCTACATTTGTCATTCTACATTTGTCATTCTACATTTGTCATTCTACATTTGTCATTCTACATTTGTCATTCACAATTGGCAATTCATAATTCACAATTCGTAATTCTACATTCATAATTATCTACGTTTTCGCTTGTACCCTAAAGTCCAGTTCTATTTTCATGTAGTTAATCCCCTGGTAACGGGCATCGTCATACTCATCGGTGGCAATGATGTCTATCTCGTGTTCGGTAGCCGACATCAGTACCTCATCCGGCATCAGGGCTACCGCAACATTTTCTCCGTTTTGTAAAACTGTGACGTCTGTGTATTTAAGTTCGCCCTGATCATTATAAGACCCCTCAAACATTTTTATGCGTGTTATATAATCTATATAGGGTCTGCCTTCTAAAAAGTTAATGATGGAATTGGCATATATTTTACTGTCAAAACTGATCTCAGCCCCTTCGTCATAAGCCCAGGGCGACAGGTATTGTTTCAGATCTTCGTTAACTTTAACCTGATATACTCCCGGATTATATCCTGTGCGAAAACGTACCGAAAAGCGCAGTTTAACGGGAATAAAGTTGGCATTCCGCACTATCATATCCACCGCTTGTGACCGATATCCGTCCAGATACTGTTGAATTTCCAACAGCCTGCCGGAGGGTACTTTGGGTTCAAAAGGATTGAAAGGCAATTTCCCTCTGATGTCCGGGATCACCAGTACGTCCACTCTGCCCGGTTGACTGTCGGGATTGGTTTTGTCATTAATATAAAGGCATTTGGCTTTGTACACATCAGGAAATTGTTCAAGGACGATGCGTTCGTAATCCCAAAGTGCCCATAATCTGTTTTTGTGCCGGATACGTTCTCCGGTGCGAATGTAAAACGCGGTATCTTCTTCTTCCGGAGCTCCTTTACCGGAGGTATAAGGCTGACTGACCTCTTTGATCTCGTCTAAGTTTTCGAAGGTTTTGGAAATACTACCCGCGGGTAGAGGCGTGCTGAAATGATCGTCGGGTACTTCCGCAGGATTGGTCAGTACCAAATGAACGGCCTGTGTGTCTATCCCTATGGTATCGCATGTAGCGGCACTGTTCTGATTTACTTCTGCCTTAATCCAATGGTATCCTGCGGATAAGAGGGTGTTATTATTTGTGGCTTCTTCGGGCATATCAAATATAATGATCCCGGTATTGATCAGACCGTTGGTGGTATCGGCAGGGATTTGGTCTCCTTTGAATGGAATCCAGTTGTTCCGGCTCAGGTAACTCCACATCACCTCGGGCGGTGCAAGATCCGGGTTTGCGCTTCCCTCTGCAAGTTGAAACAAAACGGAAAGGTTGTTGGGAGGCACCAGATTTTCCAATCCCAGATACAGTTCTCCCTGATTCGGATATTCCGGAAACAGGGCATACCAAACATCTCCCTGTGTATCGGTTTCTTCCGAGGGCACAATCTCAGCAAAACCAAAAGGATGTACATAAAACAGCAAATCATCATCTTCTCCAACAGTGTACTTTTCCGTAGCAATTGTTGCCAGTGCCGTGTAGGTCATTGTCATTTTTTTGATCTTGGGAGTGTAAGGAGGGTTCAAAAGCAACTCCTTGTTGGAATTTTCATCCGCTAATAACTGCTGTTTAGAAAGTAACCTGCTGTAATCGGTATGGTAAAAATCAGGAGCGTTCAGCGTGAACTCCCAAAATCGTACCCATTGTTGAGGGTTGTCGGTCACCGTCCAACCCTTTTCTCTAACGTATTGATAAGCCCCATTGCCGGCAGCCATGATCCCGCTGATATTACGTAGGGTAAGACGGTGATTCCGAGTGGCATCGGGAGCCGAAAAAAGGTAGGGATCACCTGATACGGGATAGGTCACTTCGATCTTGCTCCCTTCAGGTTGTGTTTGGGTATTGATCTTGATGACACCGGCACTATATTTTCCGCGGTCGTCTATAAGTGTAACACCTTTACCTTCTCCTGATTCAGGGCAATTCGGACTACAGTCACTTACCTCAGCTCCCCATTTGACATGTCCGCAAAGACCCTTTAAGTTGCTTTCGTCAGTTCCCTCCTTTAAATAAAAGGTAACCCTGCTCCCTATTTTATGAACGGTTAATTTTTCTCCGGTTTTATCTGTATAACATACCACAAAGGTATCTCCGATACTTCTGCCTTCTGTACTGATGGTGATGTACTGATGCAATACCTTAGGCTCGTAGCCTGCCACAGGCAGGGAACTTCCGTCTTCTGCTTTTACACTGAAATCGGCCGGGGTGACTGATTCAACAGGGATACCGTTTAAAAGAAAAGGTGCTTCTCTACCGGGATTGCCTGTCAAAAAGGTTTCGGTATATTCAAAATGCTCTAAAGGAATCTCAATGCTCCTGTCTCTGTATTTGAGTTGTGCGGTATATCCGATATTGTTGGTGTATGGGAATTCTTTGTCTGCCGGTTCTTCGTCCGATGTTGGTGTATCCTGTACTTTTAAGCCTTGTAGTTTCCAGTAGTTCTCATAGTATTCTTTAAAATTGTCAGGGGCTCCCATCCATTCAACATCCAGGGTCAGGGTGTCTAATTTTTTGTAGACGGTTTCCGGATGCGCAAAGTAACAGGCAGACCCTCGCTCCGGATTGGTTCCGAAGGGTTCAAAGGGACTGTCTGACTTCAGAACGGTGGTATCATTGCTCAGGGCATATTCGGTAATGGCTTCTACCTCAACACTCACTCTGGTTTTTTCGAGCTTTAAATTTTCTACCTGGTTGTAGCAATTCACGTAGTAATCCGGGAAGCCCGCAATGTCTGCTTTTTGCAGGATGTTGCGTAATGTCATTCGAAGAACTGGCCATTGTGATACGTCTGTTCCTGTTTCTAACATGGCAATAGGATCGTCTTTTTCATCAACACTCAATTCAAATTTCCATCCTTGAAGGTAGAGATCGTCTGCGCCGTACTTTTTTACAAAATCGTCTTCCGGACGTTGGTCGGCAGATACAGTATTTGTTAAAGGTGTTACTTTTACTTTATTGCTATTTATAATCGTATCAATTTGGCAGATGCTCCCGTCTTTTCCCCAAACCAGATAACCACCTATATCACCGGAAGTAAAGGGATCGCCCCCGTTTTTCTGTACTTCATTTCCTGCAGTGAGTCTGATTCCCTTTGGTACCTTTTCGGTAGAAGTATCTTCCAGGTATCTTTTTTCGGGATCGTAGGTAATACAGGCACCGTAATTCACTCTTTCCAGGGTAAGCGGAATCCATTCTTTGGCAGTGGTAATGTAAAAACAGAAGGGGAACGAGTCCGGATCGGAAATGATGTCGGGATGGTTAAAGAGGGTCTCTGTGTCACTCTCGTCATAACTTCCGGGAGTAAAGCCTAAAGACCAGCGAATGATTCGTTTTCCTTTTTCCATGGCCAGTACCGAAGAACTGACCGCAAACCCCATATTGGCAAATGTAACGGTACCGTTCTTTTCGTCAAGTTGATTGCTGCCAAAGGTTTTCCAGCGCAGGTTGCTGTTCTCGTCTTCGTATTCTTTTCGAAAAGCGGTTTTTGTGGCATCGGGGGTTGCATAAAAATTCCCGTAAAGGTCTTTTTGAGGTTCCGGAATATCAATTTGCCGGAGATTGATCCGGGCTTTTTCCATATACTCATAAACCAGTTTCCATTCGCTTTCGGTGGCTCTCGCATTGTCTTTGGTGGTCATGATAGTGGAAAAGTGGTCTTCAATCAGGTAGAGCTCATTTCGAATATAATCACTCGCCCCCTTTTTTGCCGCTTCGTCAGTGCCTTTCCATTGTGCGTACACATCATCCAAACTATTGGCCCCTTCCGGAAAAGCGGGTAGCGGGTCTCCTTCGTTGGGTTTTCCCCAACAGTATTCACTGATGTCTTGAAAACCACGACCCGAAGTGACTTGATCACCTTCTTCTCTTTTTTGTTTTAACACATTTTCTCCCTTTACGATCACTTTTTCCCGGTGTGCCTCTTCCAGAATGATATAGGTTTTGTCCCAGGCCTCATCATCGGAAGTTGATTTATTGCCGAGTACTTCTTTCAGGGTATTACAATTCATGTACAACTGCTTTTCTACATAATCACTTGTAGCAGAATTGGTATTTGCTTTGGATACGTTAATGGTTTCTACTAAAAATTCATCCGTTCTTTTTTTAGCTCCGATATCTACAATAACAATACCATTAACTTGAGGATCTATACCCGAGACAATTGTGGTATCATTTATGGTTGCGACGGAAACCAATACTTCATCTTTGGCAAGACCCACAGCGTTTAAAATGGCTATGATAAGTTCACTTTCATCTGCTGGATCCAGTGTTTGGCTGGTTACTTTTGCCAGGGCATCGTCTATGATTTTTTTTGTGGTTGCTTTAACTTCTTCCAATTCCTTAGAATCATTTTGTCCGGATTCCGGTAAAAGATCCGAAGAAAATGTCTTTGTCAATTGCTCTTCTATCACCCCCAGTTGAATGTCTTCCGCAACATTGTCAATCGCTTGTTCGGACAGCATGCCGTCTAAAGCGGTTTTTGTTGCGCTTGCAATCCCTTTTCTACCCAATGTTTTGAGAGTGGTTTGCTCCATTTCCAACTGTATGTATAGAGCGATCAGTTGTTGGTTTTGTGCAGGACTTTCAGGAGTACCCGTTCCCAAAAATTCGGTCGTAGCTGTTGTTAGGATATCTTCAGTATGTCGGAACAAATAAGATGCTATGGTATTGGAATCACCATTTCCGTTTTTAACCGCAGTTTGTATTTCGCTATTATCTATTAATACGTTGTTTACTCGTTTCGACTGTTCGGAAGCCAATTGTTGGTTGATGCTTTTACGGACGGATTCATTCAAACTTCTTTTATTCACTTGCCCCAATACGTTTTCGGCAGCTTGTTGATAGCCTTCTAAAGATGTACTGCCGTCAGCAGTGTGAAGTGCTTCGGCTACAAACTTAAAAGTTCCTTTTTCATTGCTTTTGGTATCGGCTTTGGCTACGGCTTCGCTGAGGATTCGATTCAATATCTCTCTTTCCGAATTTTCTTCATCCAAATGGTCTAATATGGAATTGCTATTACTTACTGCCGTTTCAATGGCTTTTTTTAATTGATTTCTGGTCTCAGTATCCAAATCAATACGCAATACTTCCACCAATGTGTCGCAGACGATATCGGAAAGTACCATCAGGTTTTGTTCCATGATAAATAACAGATCTCTTCCCAGTTCCAAGAGATCTATTTCCGGCAAATCTTTCTTTTCAGTATCAGGATACAGCACTTCCAGCATGATGCTTCCAAAATCTTCTTCGGTGACGTTGTTAAGAACCTTCCGGATGATCTCTGTTGAGTCTGCTGAGCCTGCGGAAACTTTTAAGTTTCCACTGTTGTTTGTGATGGCTTTACGCATCTCCTCTTTAAAGGCATCGTTGAGCTGGTATTCCTGACTGTTGAAGATGGCTTCCCGCATCAGAGAAACAATGGCATTTTCAATTTGTTTGTCTCTAACTTCATCTGTTGGATTACCTGAGCATTTATCTGATAAATCCTGCAAACTGGTAACTCCCGGCGGATAGGGAGGAAGGGGGTCGCCCGGATTGGGATCGCCTGCTGCCATTTGTACCAATTCCAGGATGTCTCCTTCGCGAAGGCGTTCGTCCCGAATGGTAATGACCTCTTTATCATTGTAAAGATTTTTGATCTGCCCGATAGTAGCCTGATTGATGAGTGTATCGGCTTCCGAAGTGTATACCAAAGGATTGCCCTCACTATCGGTACCGGCATCAAAAAGAGTTCCGGCTTTTAGTTCATAAGTTCCGGTACTCTCATTCAGTTGAATGGTCACATTTACCTGATCGGGTATGGCCGCTTTTTTGACCATTTTCAGAGCTTCGTGATAATAAAAGTCCAAATGTCTTTTGGTCAGGTCATTGGCCTGTTTTTTTTCGTGTTCCAGAAGTTGCAAAAAGGTTAATAACAACACGAGATGCGGTTGTGATAATTTGGCTTCTTTAACGGCATCGTCGGAAAAGGCGGTAGGGTCTTTTAAGAATTCAATGATATCATTAGGATCCTGATCGAAAAAGGAAGACCAGTCTCCGCCGGGAGTATTGTCAAGATCATAAAAACGGAGCCCTTTGGAGTAGTCTTGTACGAATGCAAACACATCTTCCAGAGTACGTTCGTCTACAGCAACATAGCTGGCACTGATAGCTTTGGGCAATCGCTGACTTTGGGAAGTACCGTCACGGTATAATATGGGGTCTCTCATGGGGGAATAATTGCTGGTTTATTTTGAGTACAAACGCCTGTTGCTGTTTACATGGTTAATGTGGCTTCGTTCAGATAAAAAGGAAACACCATATTGTAGCGGGTATTGGTGGCTAATACGGTATATTTAATTTCAATAATGATCATTCCGGGCTTGTTCATACTCTCTGTAACGACCAACTCGTCCGGATTCACACGCGGTTCGTGAGTAATCACAGCATTGTAGATAGTGTCCTTGATGGTGGTCAGTAATCTTTGATCTACTTCTTCAAAGAGAAAGCGGCTCAGTTCACATCCGTAATCGTATTGCATAATGCGCTCACCCAAGGTACCGGTGAACAGAATTTGAAGACTTTGTCGTACATCTTCTTCTGCTGATACCATTTGTACCTGCCCTGTTTCTTTTTGAAAAGTAGGTGGAAAACTCCATCCGGTGCCGAGAAAGGTTTTGCTTTCGTTCATGTTTTTTACTTTAAAACCGGTTATGCTTCTTCTTCCGATACAGATAATGTTTCATCGGTTTGTTGTCCGTTTTTATTTACCTGGGGCGATGCCTGCTGCTGTATTTTATTCACCAGCTGGTACACTTTTTTAAAAGACATTTGTCCTAAGGCTTCTAAAATGACATTGGCTTCTTCTACAGTTAGTTCGAGTGTTATTTTTTCCATATTTGTTATAGTTTACATTGTTTTGTAACGAGTGTTTAACGATTGAAATTTACCGGTACCTTCGTATTTTTTCCCGGGTCCGTCAAGTAAATTAGGTCCCGGAGGATTGGGCTGTTGTGCAGGGGTATTTACGGTAAATGTGGCTTTAAATACACTGCCCTTCAGCAATACGGCTTTCTCCTTTAAGGTGGTTTTAGATGATTTTTGATCCTGGGCCACCTCTTTGACGGTAAAGGTTCCCATACCGGGTATTGAATAGCTTCCGGCAATGTAGGGGCAGTTGGGAACCTGCACTGATTTTTCGTCTCCCTCTACACATACTTTTTGATTGTTGACTGAGGCGTTACCGGTTCCTCGCATGATACCGGGTAGCGTAGGTCCTGTTATGACACCCCCTGCAAGGGTATTGTCAAAAATGGCATAATCTCCGTTTATTAATACTACATCTAACATATCTCTGTCTTTTATTTTTGTCTATTCTACTTTCATGTTGTTAGCTTTAACAGTAAAGTTTTTATTGGTTTCCAGATGAATCCCTGCTGAACTCATGGTGATCTTATTTTTATGCTGATCGCCCAGGGAAATCCCCTGGTCATTCATAGTAATCGTATTTTTGTTTTGGTCACTGAGGGTAATCCCTTCTTTCTGTTTTAAAACAATGCGATTCAACTCCTTGCCTGCTCCGGGTATTTCTACGGTAATTGTACAGGCATCTTTTGTTTCATCAATTTGTAATTTTACTCCGTTCTTGGTCACAAGCCCTTTGATGTCATTTTTGTCAGTGGGTGTAAAAGGAGGAGGGTTTTTCTTTTTGGTTCCATACATGCTTCCCAGAATGACCGGCTGCCGGGGATCGTTATTGAAAAATCCTAAAATAACTTCATCGCCCGGTTCCGGTCGGAAAAACGTACCTCTTTTGTCCCCTGCATCCGCAGAGGAGAGTCTTGCCCATACGGGCTTTACCTTTTTATCGGTTTCCAGACTCATAGCTTCGATTTTAACCCTGACACGGGGATCTCCGCCGAATTTCTTTTCTTCATATTTATCAACAACACCTATCTGAAGACCATTTACAGGGGGTAACATACCCGAAGCGAGGATGCCGGCAATGTCTTCATTTTCAGAAAACCATTGTGGCGATAATCCGAACTGGATATAGGTTCGCCACCCGGATTCAGCATTCACAACATGTCTGACTCCTGTAATCATGGTGATCTCGTTGAACATTTCGCTCACTTTGGTAATCTTTATGAGGTCACTTACTTTATATTTTGCATCTCCTTTAATGGTGATGCGTCCCCGTACCATTGCCATTTGAGTTTTAGCCATTTTCGCATTTGCCCAATTGACGAGTTCGTCTTTTTCAGACACCCCCGGCTGCAACAGTTTACAAATATCCCTGCCAAGAGATTTATTGACTTCTTTTACATTAACATCTTTAGCTTGTTTGATGGAAAAATCTTTTGCCTGGCTCTTTCGCATTAAATGCTGTTCATCAATATCCCAACAGTACGATTCTATTTTATTGTATTGACAGCGCATATCAATTTCCATTTCAAAATCAAGGACAACCGGCGGAATACCGATTGAAAAAACATGTGATGGTGTTGAGGCTGCTCCTGCCCTGGACAGGTCAGGCATGGGTTTGATGCCTATGTAACCGTCGCTGACGATGACCAGCAAACCGTTGATATCTGTACGGGAGAGGATAAAGTCCCAATCCGTACAATAATAACGGGATTGAGATTCTTTGTGTTGGTACAGCCGAATGGCTGAGTCTATGGCAGGGCCTTGTATGGGAAAAGGAGGGTTTGTAACAGCTTCTTTCTTTTTTGCTTCGTCAATAATTTGCCTGATGATATCCGTATCGCTTACCGGTGTTTTTGCATCTGCATAATACACCGTGCTTCTTCGAACGGTTGTCAGTTTATAGGCAGAGTCTTTCAATTCCACGATAAGCCGGGTACCCTGATCGCTTCCTTTAATACGATGCCTGATGACAATTCCTTTAAAAACAGTTTCTTTCCTGCCGGGATTGCCGGCATAAGCCAATTGTATTTCCAGATACTTTCCGGGTTTAAAATTTCCTTCTTTACTTTTTGGAAAGTATTCGTCTTTATTGCCCGCTTCTCTCAAAACAATTTCAGCCGAAGGAATGCGATTGACCTCTTTGATTATATCAAGCCTGATACAATCAAAAGGTTTGCTTACCTCTTTTTTTGTATTCGGATCTACTATGGTTACTATTGGTGTTGCCATTTCTTAGTTTTCTAAGGGTGGAAAACTGATTTTCGTCCCCGGTTGCAATTGCCTGAAATTGTTGATTTTATTATATTTTGCTACTTGTATGTAATATTTTTGATCGCCGTAGATCTCTTTTACCATCATGGGTAATGTATCTCCTTTTCTCACTGTTCTGATATGGGTCAGATCCGGAGAAGACAGTTTCAGTTCTGCCTGCTTTGTATTTTCTTTGATATCTTCTACAAAACTGACATCCAGCTCGGCGCGTATCGCATTACCGCTTCTGTCAAAAAGTGTGTATTGTACACTAACATTACTGACCCGGCAGTCTAATGAATAGTTCCCCCAAATTACTTTTAAAAAGGCAGGTTCGTGTATGACTCCATTGATGTAGACTGCATTTTTTATAAAATCTTCTACTTCATCGTGCAGACTTTTGGGTGTAAATGATGATGTGCCTCCCAACGCCGTCCGGTCCATAAGCAATTTGAATTGCAGGGTACGGGGTTGTGTATTCATGAATTCCATCTCACTGCTGGCACCTGAAAAACCCGGTTTTCCGTTCAGATTGTTTTGAATGGTTTGCGAAAGCGTTTCCGGATTGAAAAATGCTTCAAAACTTGCAGACAATTTGTCACTTATCGTCCTTTCACGTCTTTTGTACAACTCTATTTTGAGTTTTTCGAGTTTGAAAAAAGGGATCAATGCTGTACTGATCATCGTTCTTTTTGTTTTTCAATTATTCTTAATATGCTTTCTGCATTTTCCTCTGACCGGGTTGTGCCAACACCGTTATTATTGCTTTCATTACCTTTGTCCCGAACAAGCGCGCGAATGATAATTTGTCTGATCTCTACCGGCATAGTATGCTATATTGTAATGCTTAAAAATTGATCATACGCCAACTCCATAGACTCAATGACCAGTTGATCCTGATTGGCGTCCAAATCGGATATGGACCACTTTACGGGATAGGTATTCAGAAACATCCATGAGGATATGGGAAGCGAGTTTTCACCATATAGAATTACCTGTACATTTCCCGGTGCAAATTGGAAGCCCGTCATAGCGGCATTGAAATCCAAACGGACAACAGACCCTATAGCGAACCCTCTTTCCAACGTAAGATTCCGGTAGTTGACTTTTGCAGGTAAACGACGGGTAAATAAATTTTCTCCTCCCGAGTTTACCTCGTGTGTGTTTATTTCGGAAGTAATTCCCGAAACTTTCCGGAAACGAATATCCAACGGATTGGGTATAATGCCTAACTCGAAAAAAACAACACTAAAACGAAACGTTAGCGGAAAACTTTCAAGAAGAGGCTGTGCATGATTACTCATACTTTTCTGTTGTTTTTAATGACTGAACCGAAATTCTTACTTCTCATAAATAATCTTAATATCCTTTGCAAATACTTCCATACTTTGAATGGCAACCTCATTGGCTTCGGCGTTGAATGCCGGTGCACTTAATCTGACAGGGACTGCTCTTTTTATGTCCCAGTATATCAATGGGTTTCCTTCTTCATCACACAAGGATATGGTCATAGGCAATACGGTATTAACCCAGTGGTTATGAATCCACTGATACAGTGTATCCTCACCTCTTATCATGCCTTTCCTTAAAGTGATCGTTGCCGGTTTTTGTTTTTGTGTTTCTGTACTGTTAATGCTCTGTATGAATTCACCTTCCATAAAACTGAGTCCGTGTTTGTAAAGAATCACTTCACCATACGTGATGTCTAACCCCGAAACTTCGGAAAAAGCCATTTCCTTGCTATCTACCGTTACCTTGTAATTGTATACAGGTAACGGATATTTGTATATAATGTCGTCTTTTGTAAGTGCCATTTTACAGGTTTAAATTTAGAGTATGGACTACATGCTTATTTATTGAATTGTTGTATTATTAACCCGACAGACCTAAGGTGTGGGGATACCTTGACATCAAACAGAGGTATCCGGACAATCAGGATGATAAAAATCATGAAATTCCCATCTCCTGATAAAATCTAAAGTCTAAAACCTATCCCGATACCCCGGTCGGTTATGCTTCTTCCATGGTAATACTAAGAGCTGCGAGTTCCATACTTTCAATAGCCACTTCATTTGAGTCGGCACTGAAACCCGGAGCATCCAGCTTGGTAGGAAAGGCATCAATAACGCTCCAGACAGCCACAGGAGAACCGGTTTCGTCACAAAGACTTACGGTAATGTTCTTTTTGTCTACCTGATTGAGCGTAATGCTGTTGATCCATTGATAAAAAACAGCCACACTTTTGGCTTTTACATATCCTTTTCTGAGTGAAATACTGGGTTGTGTGATTTGTCCGGGCATCTGCATAACGTTGGGACCGGCCCCGCCGTCTACTTTACTTTCTTTAAAAGTGATGGCCTCATACCCTATGCTGAGTCCTGAAACTTCGGAAAAAGCAATGGTTTCGCCACCGATGTCTACCTTGTAATTGTATACGGGTAACGGATAGTTGCTCTTGATGGTTTCTTTTGTAACTGCCATGATTAAAATTATTTTTAGTTATTAGTTTATTTTAAAATTATGATTCTTGTAGTTTGTGTGAAAAACGGAGAATAATGAACTCTGCAGGACGAACCGCAGCAATTCCTATTTCTACAACCATTCTGCCTTCGAGAATGTCTTGAGAGGTCATGGTTTTGCCAAGCCCCACGTTTACGAAATACGCTTCTTCGGCAGTAGTACCTGCAAGTGCGCCCTGTTGCCACATACCGTAGAGATAGCCGTCAATCATTGATTTTACTTTCAGCCATGTAACGGCATTATTGGGTTCAAAAACAGCAAAATCCGTAGATTTCTGACAGGATTCTTCAATGGTATTGAACAAACGTCTTACCGAAATATATCGCCATTCGTTGTCGTTTCCTGCCAGCGTTCGTGCACCCCATACCAGAGTACCTTTGCCGGTAAACTCACGAATGGCATTAATCGATTTCCCTGCCTGAACATCTACATTGAGATTTCCCTGTTCTTCGCTATTGATCTTTTGAGTGGGTCCGGTCACGGAAACCACACTTGCATTTGCCGGAGCTTTCCACACCCCGCGGTTATTGTCTGTAGCTGCATAAATACCTGCCATTGCCGGCGAAGGTGGTAAGACCGCTTTTTCAGCATCCAGTAAGGTAAGGGTGTTGTTGTATAGCGTGGTATTGACGGTTGCTATCGCCTGAAGGGTAACATTGCTGTCAAACGATTGGTCAGTGATCCCCCCCGTAACAATTTCAGAACCGTCGCCCGAAATACTGATGTCATATCCATGTGTATCATTACTTTTTTTCCATGTATCCCATGCATTTTTAATGTCGGCAGGAAGCGAACCTCCACTGGCTTGTACTTTAATAGTGATGAGTGAATCAGTAGCTGTAAAAGTAATATCACCTATGTCTGCCCCACCAGCATTTTCAATGGTGACTTCGGGTTCTGAACCTGTTACATAATGCCCTGCAAAAACCACGTTGATACCATTTGTGTCAGTTTGATATGCCGCCAGGATATCACTGTTTATTATGACCCCTGTGGTATCGTATTCGCGGGTAATGGTTGTATTTAGGTAAGGCGTGTAGGCAGCACCGTATTTAAGATATTCTGCTTCGGACCTAATGCCATTTCTAAAGTCATCTACACCTGTATCCTCATCGATAACATCGAAAATTCCAAACCGGTCACCGAGTTTATTACATTGTGCCAGTACTTCATCACAAAGTGCATAGTATTCACTTTGGGTAGTAAGTTTTACAGCTTCGGTAAATAAGATCAGTGTAGGTTCATCTATTTTCTCCAAAGTTGATAAACCGTCAGATAAGGCTTGATTATCAATAGATCCTCCATAAGTGCCTACGGAAATGATGTAACAAGGACCTCCCCCGTTTTTAAAATAATGATCTATACAATAGTACATCTGAAAATCGGATGTACCTGTAATTTCGATACTAGGGATGTCACCAGTCGCTTCAACCATATACGTTACTTCATCAGAACCTCCAAAAAGATCTTTGTATTCCAGAAAAGTGCTGATCCGTTCTACCTGCGGTTTTACAGTACCGATTCCCCCCTGAGCAGTACTTCGTTCGGTATACCCTATAAAGGCAGGAATTGCCGTAGATACCTGGGCTACCGAAGGGGGCAGTGTAGCGATTTCTTCTACATATACCCCGGGTGTTTTGTAAGTTGCCATGTGTTGATTTTTAAATTAATGAATTGTTTATTTTTTAAGTTTTAAAGTATTTCAAGTTATACTTACTAATAATCTTTTGTAATTGATATCGTATATTTTTCTCAAACCTTTACGATTCCTGTAATTTGTGTGAGAATCTCAGGATGATAAATTCTGCGGGACGTACGGCAGCAATGCCGATCTCTACAATCATCCTACCTTCCAGAATGTCCTGCGAAGTCATGGTTTTTCCCATCCCCACGTTGACAAAGAAGGCTTCTTCAGAAGAGGTTCCCGCCAAGGCACCCTGTTGCCATAATCCGTAGAGGTAACCATCGATCATGGCCTTTACTTTTAACCAGGTAACGGCATTGTTGGGTTCAAATACGGCAAACCCGGTAGATTTCCGGCAGGATTCTTCAATGGTGCTGAACAAACGTCTTACCGAAATGTAGCGCCACTCATTGTCATTTCCCGCCAGTGTTCGTGCGCCCCATACCAGGGTGCCTTTTCCGGTAAAACTTCGGATGGCATTGATGGATTTTCCTGCCGTGCTGTCTATATTCAGATTTTCCTGTTCCTGAGCATTGATGTCTTCCGTAGGTCCTGTAACGGATACCACACTTACATTGGCAGGCGCTTTCCATACGCCTCTGTTGTTATCGGTAGTCACATAGACTCCGGCCATTGCGGAAGAAGGTGGCAGTGTAACTTTTTGAGCAGACAGTTCGGTAACCATGCTATTGTAGAAAGAAGAACTGTTTTGCTTGACCTGTGTCAGGGTAACGGAGGGTGTTGTTTCCGGAAGAGAAACAGTAGGGAGTTCATCATCAATTGTATTGCTGCCATCTCCTGATTTGGTGAGTACAAATCCTTTGGCATTCTCCGGAGTTGCTGCAAAAGTAGTCCATTCGGTCACAATATCTGATGCAGTTTTGTTGTTAGTAGCTTTAAGAGTAATTTTGAGGCTCGCAGGAATCTGACCTTTGCCTGCAACGGTTTCGAAACCAATATCATCGCTTGCACTTCCGTTTGCAACAATGGTTACCTCAGGGATATTGGTGGTTACCGGTCCCTTATATGCTATTTCAAGGCCTTTATTACCCTCATTGTAAAAGACATCGGTAAAATCTCTTGACAAAGGTGTGGCTGTAAGTGGTGTTACTATATTTGTTGATCCGCTTCCGCTTTCTTCCAAATCAAAGCCGGCAGCATTGTTATTTGCTTTCCATGTTTGCCATTTGGTGATGATATCTGTTACTTGTGAGCCTCCGGCCGGAAGTGTGATTAGCAGCTTGTTATCAGTTATGGTAAATTGAGCCGCCGGAGTAGTTGTTTTAAGTGCTTTGGATGCTTTAGATGCTTTTTTAGTAATAAGTACACTTACTTCTATCTGCGGTGTGCTGTTTTGAACATCTCCTATATAACTTACTTTGATTGCTTCTGTTGTGCTTTCAGCAATCGTATATTGTGCCGTAAACTTTTTTACATCTACCTTATCTTCATCATATGCCCGGGAGATAGACGTGTTTAAATACGGAATATACGTAGCACCGTACTTGAGATATTCGGCTTCGGAACGGATATGGTTTCTAAACTTCGAGCCATCGGTATCCTGCGGAAGGATGTCGAAAATACCAAAACGATCCCCTAATTTATGGCACTGATCGAGTACTATATTGCATGCGGTGTAATAGTCGCTTTGTGAAAGGTTTACGGCATCGGGCAGAACAATAAGGGTAGGTTCGTCTTCTTTTTCGAGTGCTTTCAAACCTCTTTCAAAATCGGTTAGTAGTATACTTGGGGTACTTTTATAAGCCCCTAAGGAAACAATGTAACAAGGGCCGCCTCCGTTTTTGAAGTAGAGATCGATGGCATAGTACATCAAATATATCAATTCCTTGCCTTCGGGAATGGTAGTCTTGAGTGTGCCGTTACTGTTGACAGTGATCTCAAAATCGGTGTGCTGTGGTCCTCCGAACAATTCCTGATATTCCAAAAAAGTAGTAACCCTTTCAATTTGAGGAGTATCTGAAGTACCTGTACTATCGTAAGTATAGCCTACAAAGGCAGTGATAGCAGTGGATACTTGTGCTACCGAAGGAGGAAGTGTGGAAATTTCTTCTGTATATACGCCGGGAGTTTTGTATGTTGCCATAATATTAATGTGTTATTTATTTAATTTTGTATGATCTTATTGTATTCATGTAATGATTATAGTGAGGGTTGATAAGTACTCACCGGTGTTCTCAGTATTTGTATGCCATTATCAACTGTGGATGGATTGGGGAGGTGTTCAATCAAAGGATCATCACCCACCAACAATTGTATGCCTGCTCGTCCTTTTTCCTGATAACTGACGGGCGCATCAGAGCGTAAAAAGTGTATGTGGCTGTTCGGATATCTTTTTTTTAATTCTGCTATTATTTCGGCATCCCCGGTTCCGGTAGAAAATATGATCTGACCCGAAGTGTCCGTTACCGTTACTTTGGGTACTGACGGAGGAGTGTTTTTATTGATAATAAAATAATAACTCCACTCAATTTCTTTAGCCTGAAAACTAATTATATAGTTGGGTGGGCTGTTCAGATCAAATGAATCCGGAAAAAAAATGTCTGCCATGCCAAAAATACCGCCATCATTCATTGGAAGCTCAACCGCTTTTTTTTTGATTATCTCTTCAGTCAGATCTTCCTCACACGGGTCAAAGTTACCGTAATAATACATTTCATCTCTTGTTATTTCCGGCAGGTCGGTGTAATAGCTAAACGTTTCTCGGTGCAGCTTCATGTAAAAAGACACTTTTTTAATAGCCGACAGGTCAATAAAAGGCTGAGATGGCGGGTTATCACCGGTGGGTACGGCCAGCTGCAAACTGCCTGTTCTGTTTTTTAGGACGATCCGATGATTTTTTAGTATGTCATAACTGCTTGGGGTAGGCTCCAACGTAAAATCAGGGCAAACCTCATCACTGTAATACGTGTGCATAATGCTGATACTAAATAGTTCTGAATAGTTACTCATAATTTCTCTAAACGATCACATAAATTATTTATTTATCCCCATTTCGGGTCTCCTTCTTTTATATCTCCGTTGATGTTATTTTCCGAAGTGTCATGTATAACGTCTCCTTTACCTTCATTCATCTTCCAATAGGCTATAAGTCCTTCTTCATTTCCGTTAAGGCGCTTATTTTTATTATTCAAAATATTTTCTTGTGTACGTACCCTATTCCATATACGTACCTCTGCCATTCGTCCTTCATAACTTCCATATGCTTGTTCGCTTCCTCCAATGATGGCATGCTGATCTTGAGTGTCTATATCGTTTGCCGTTATATTTCCCAGGGAATCTTCTTTACCGTTCACATACCATGTCATGATTTTTGTATCCATATTGCGAACAATTGCCAAGTGTATAAACTGTCCTGAGAATTGCGATAGATCTTGAGCTATTTGAGAACTATTCTCTCCCACTGTCCCCGAAAAGACATATTTAATAGTTTCGTTGTTGATTAAAATACTCCCCGAATATGCCCATCCTTTGTAATATATTTTTTTATCGCCGGTCAGATTGTCCGGATCTATCCACATTTCAATCGTTTGATTTCCGGAAACCTTGAGTTTTTCGTTGTTGTTAAAATCAACATAGAGACCTTTGCCTTTGTTGGTACTATCGGCTCCTTCAAAAAATAACCAACCAACCAATACATCGGGTTTAGTAGTTAAATCAACACTGTTTCCTCCCTCTACGGGAGTCGCTCTGATAATGAACGTAGTATCTTTTTGTAAATGTTTGCTAAAGAGTGATACTTCACCCGGTCCTTCGACGGTATCTCCGTGGGGAGTTTCGTTTGCTTTGTCTGTGAGTTGGTACTTCACTCCCTTCTGAGTACCTTTGACCGTGATATCTGCCTGCCCGTCATGAGTTACAAAAAGGGATTTGAGGACGACTTCCAGGTCGGGGTCAATATGGACGCTTTTTTTCTCAACCTCTACAACGGCCGGCTGGGTCAAGGTAACAGACAATGTATTGACGGCTGAAGTAGCCTGCACCGTAAAAGTAACTTTTCCCGGCTCTGCCAGAACAGCACTTGTAAGGTGCAGAGGAGTACTTTCGTCCCTGCATACTTTGGCTTCGCCACTGTTATCGCCTCCTCTTTTCAATTGATAGCTGATACCTGATTGAGGGTTTTTTAATATAATGGTTGCCGACTCACCGGTATGAATTGATTTATCGGAGACAGTCACCTCAACATCAGTACGTGGATAAACTTTTACTTTTACATCGTCTTTTAAGTATGTTTCACCCCCACCTGACAAGTTGGTTGCTTTTACACAAAATGTATGATCTGCTGTGAGAGGCTGTGTAAACAATTGAAGAGACATGCCATCTTCATTGACGGTTACCGGTAGCCCGCCTTCTGTGCAAGGTAAAGGAAGATCGCCTTTTTGTTTAATACAAAACAGTTGATAGGTAATTCCTTTCTCCGTATGCTCTAATTCAACAATTGCCTCCGTATCATAGTCTGCCTTTAAAACAGTATCTTTTACAGAAGGGGATATACCTGGCAGGGGAGGAGGATTTGTCTGCCTGGTAAAAAATTCAGTGCTCGATAACCCTGCTTGCGATTTTTGATTTTGGAATCCCCCTTTTTTTAAAGCTCCATTACTTACATCGTAAGGAACAGATGTTACCATATTTGCAGCTTGTAATGAATCCTCATCAAAGTATACCAACATCTTAATCTTGTAAAGTATGGAGGGCAGGTAAGAAGTTCTCAGGGCATTCCATACGGCATCCTGCTCCTGTAGTACCGGAGGTGATAACTCCATGATGAGTTTTTCTATTTCCCTGCTGAGTGTGGGTGAATTGTGATGGTCGAAAACCCGATTGGCCTGAAAAAACTTGATGATGTAAGACAAAAATTTCAGTCCTTCAGGATAATCAGCAAATTTTGAAACAAACAAAACCAACAGATTGATCCTTATTTCAGGAGAATTTTCACTTTGTACCACCCCCTGCTCAGCAATGTTGCGGGCATATAGGTTTGCAGGCCTCATGATACGATCTTCTTCTATGTTGATGAGAACAGGAGTAACCGTATTGGATTTAAATGAAATAGTATCATCTGATTCCGTAGTAGTAGGGTCAACAAAATCAACCTTGGGGTTTTCTATTCCAAGTGTTTTAAAATATGTATTTAACTTATCCTTTATAAGGACGAACACATCATTAATCAACTTTGAGTTTTTAAGGGATTAATAAAAGTGGTACAAATATAGAAAGGAAAAACGCAACAAGTCAATCCCTGAAAACGGTGAAATTTTTTTCTCCCCATTTTCGGGGAGTGTTTTTATTTAGAGGTGCCCTTTTTTGATAAGCATCAATGTCAAAGAATGAGATAAAAATCTTCCTGAGTTGTTGTAATGATGATGAAAGCAGATGTATTATTTCATCCAAAAAATACAATTAGATTGTGAAACGGACCATCAAATTAGTTTTTAATCATAAAGATACCTCATAAATTAATAATTATTTTAAGTTTTGTTTTTCTCAAAAAAGAGGATGCTTTTTATCACTATTTAAAAAAGGTTGAGCTTTTAACTTGAAACTGCAAAAACCTATTTTGATTTCTTTACTTTTTTCCTGATCTTCTTAATTTTTATATTCTCAAAAGATTTTTCAAGTGCTTCTAATTTTTTCTCAACCTCCTCTTGGGTTCCTTCAAATACTTGCTGTTTAGTTACTTTTTCTCCATTTTCAATCGTAGTAGTAGTGACCGTAGCTTTTGTAGTTCCATCTTCATTTTTCGAAACATCAATATTCACGAGATTTTCAACATCAATATCACCGGATTTTTTAATTTTGATTTTTACATTTTTATCAGCACGCTCAAAAGCTTCTATTTTCTTTTTTACTTCTTCCAGAGTTCCTTCAAAAACTTCATCTTTGGTTACGGTCTCGCCATTTTCAGTTGTAGAAGTGGTTACGACGGCTTTTGAAGTCCCATCATCATTTTTTGTGATGTTTACTTTTACAATTTTTTTAATAGCAACGTCAGTGCCAGACGTAAAGGTAGCATCAGTGGTCACTTTAATTTCCTTTCCGTCTTCTGTAACCCAAATATTGGCTTTACTATGAGATTCGTCAGTATGTTCTCCTAAAATAGGAGCGACAACCAAACCTATTAAACACGATAGCTTAATTAAAATATTCATGGAGGGGCCGGAAGTATCTTTAAACGGATCTCCGACAGTATCTCCGGTTACTGCTGCTTTGTAAGCATCAGAATCTTTGTAAGTCATCTTTCCGTTGATTTCAACTCCTGCTTCAAAAGATTTTTTGGCATTATCCCAAGCTCCGCCGGCATTATTTTGAAAAATAGCCCATAATACGCCACTTACCGTTACACCGGCCATATAGCCTCCCAACATTTCAGCAATAGTTTTGTTATCCATTCCAAAAATCATAGGTGCAAATGCAATGATTAATGGAAAACCAATTGCCAACAGGCCTGGCAGTATCATTTCTTTTAGAGAAGCTTTGGTAGAAATCGCTACACATTTATCATATTCCGGTTTTCCGGTACCCTTCATAATTCCGGTAATCTCCCTAAACTGACGTCTTACTTCTTCTACCATTTCCATAGCAGCTTTACCAACGGCATTCATGGCCAATGCAGAAAAAACCACAGGAATCATCCCGCCGACAAACAACATGGCTAAAACAGGTGCTTTAAAAATGTTAATACCGTCAATTCCGGTAAATGTTACGTAGGCAGCAAATAATGCCAATGAGGTCAAAGCGGCAGAAGCAATTGCAAAACCTTTTCCGGTGGCAGCAGTTGTATTTCCTACCGAATCTAAAATATCCGTACGTTCTCTTACAATAGGTTCCTGCTCACTCATTTCTGCAATACCACCCGCATTATCGGAAATAGGTCCAAATGCATCAATAGCCAATTGCATTGCCGTAGTTGCCATCATTGCCGATGCTGCCAAAGCAACACCATAGAACCCTGCAAATGCATATGATGCCCAAATAGCCCCCGCAAATAATAATACCGAATAGAATGTGGAAATCATTCCGGTAGCTAAACCGGCAATGATATTTGTACCCGCCCCTGTACCGGATTGTTGTACAATTTTTAAGGTAGGTTTCTTCCCTAATCCGGTGTAAAATTCGGTTACCGATGAAATAACGGCTCCTACGGTTAACCCAACCAGAGTAGCATAGAATACATCCGTCTTTGAAACTTCTTTAAAACCTTCGCGAAAAAACTCCATATTCATGGTTTCCGGCAGCATATAATAACATAGTCCAAAACACGAAATCGCTACTAATATAATCGATGTCCAGTTACCCACATTTAAAGCGCCCATTACTTGTGCTTCTTTAGCATCATTATTTTTAATTTTGACCAGCATGGTTCCAATTACGGAAATAATGATCCCTGCACCCGCAATAGCCATAGGTAATAAAATAGGCCCGATTCCACCGAAAGCATCCGTAATATTTCCTCCCATATTTTTGATTACATAATTCCCTAAAACCATGGCAGCCAGCACTGTTGCCACATAAGAACCAAATAAATCCGCTCCCATTCCTGCAACATCTCCCACATTATCCCCTACATTATCTGCAATGGTGGCGGGATTACGCGGATCATCTTCCGGAATTCCCGCTTCAACTTTACCCACTAAATCCGCACCAACATCTGCTGCTTTGGTATAAATACCTCCGCCAACTCTCGCAAACAACGCAATAGATTCGGCTCCCAAAGAAAAACCGGCCAACGTTTCCAAAACAATAGTCATATCCTCGGTTGAAGTCCACGCTCCATCCATAAAAAAATGAAAAAATATGATAAAAAATGCCGTGAGCCCTAACACTGCCAAACCGGCAACACCAAGTCCCATCACCGTACCACCGCCAAAAGATATTTTAAGGGCATTTGGTAAACTTGTACGAGCAGCTTGTGTAGTTCTGACATTTGTTTTCGTTGCGATTTTCATTCCAATATTTCCTGCAAAAGCAGAAAAAACAGCACCAAAGATAAATGCGATGGTAATCAACCAATGTGTTGTAGGTACTATAAAAGATACTAAGGTCAGTAATGCGCTGACAATGAGTACAAAAATAGTCAGAAGTCTGTACTCTGCATTTAAAAAAGCCAAAGCTCCTTCGTATATATAGTCGGATATTTCTTTCATCTTACCATCACCCGCATCTTGTTTCATCACCCAGGATTTCTTAGCTAGCATGTATAGTAAGCCTAAAGTTGCCAATGCTATCGGCATATAAATCATCATTGATTCCATGTTCTTATTTGGTTTTGTTAATTTGCTGGGCAAAAGTAGTAAAATCGATCGAATAGAAAAACTCTTTTTTATGGAGTTAAGGATTTATAAGCCCGGTCTTATACCAATTCTAATGGCAAATTTTGGAGTTTGAGGTATGGTTGTATTTACCTGCGTGTAATTGCTTCGCCAAATAGCATCGATCCTTAAAAAACGAATATTTCCAAAACCTATATTTTCTAACCCGACACTATATTCATAATATAATCGGTTTGATGGTGCATTGTACTGTATGGACGACCTGTTAATCGCAATATTTGCATCGGAAATAGTACCATAAGCCACTCTAAAGGTAACTAGACTCCGTAGTTTTAGCTTTTTTAATAATGGAATTCTATTTAAAATAAAACCGTTAAAGTGATGTTCTAAATGGGTAGCTGCATAGGTGTCCGTTACAAAATCGTAATAATTTATTAAAGCAAAAGTATTTCTTACCAAAGAAAGTGTCTGGTTGGCCGGTATCGGGTTTAATAAAGTTAGCGGGACTGTTCCGAAAGTCTTACCCCCTTCTATTGTGGCATCAAGAAGGCCTGACTTTCCTAAGAATATCGGTTGATTATACAGAAATTGAATTTTATCATAGTTTGTAGTTCCGTTCAAAAATCCTTTGTACCCTCTTCTGTAATTAAGGATAAATGTGGAAAATAAGATTCTTCCATAGCGTTGTTCAACACCTAATCCGTATATAAATCTACCGGGAGTTAAACTAAGATAAATATCGGTAGAAACATCTTTTACACTGGAACTTATGGTATTGTTTTCATTTAAGTAATCTATGGAAAACAGATCGGGAGCAGCAGAAACGATGCTATTATGAGTCATATTGATACCAATATTAAAATTTTGTTTCACCTGAAAATCTACATTAGCAGCAAGCTTATTTATCTTGGAAAGGAAAAAGTTATCCCCTCTGGTAACCAAAGCTCCGGTACCAAAGGTATTTCCAATAAGTTGATTTGTATTTAAGAGCTTGCTTCCCAGTTGCTCGTTATCATATACATAAGCTAAACCGGCAGAAATTCGTGGTTTATATGTAAGTAAATATTTCGATTCTATAGCAAATTTTGCTTTTTTATCTTTAAAACCATAAGCCAAATATCCGTTAAATCTAAAACGGTCATGAATCGTCTTAAAAGATCTGGCACCTGCTTTTACTATAAGCCCTTCTACTTCATTTCTTGCAAAAAACGTCCAGAACGGCCCTAACTGAACACTGGAACTTATATTGATAAAACCGCTGGCTAATGTATTGATAATACCTGTTAGGTTTTTAATTTTCTTTTTGTTTTTTACATTTTCTATGATTTGATAAGTTAAAGTATTTTCTGCTTTGCTGTTTTTTTTCCAGTACTTTTCGGGTTTTAAAAACTGTTTAGGAGTGTATTTCACAATTTCCTGCTTATAAAAATCAGCGGATTGAGGTTCGTCTAGAATATAGTTGGTAAAAGTATTTGTTTTCCTTATAGTCAAACCTTTATTTTTTTCATTTTTATCTAAAAGTGTAAAATCTCCTTCGTAGAGATTAGATTTTGGCAGGTAAATACTATCGTTTTTAATGACGAATTCTTTTTCAAAAGTAAACGACCTTACAAAATTTAAATTGATATCTTTATGCACTTTCATTTTCATTTTGGTAATAGAGAAGCTTTTTTCCGAAACCCAAAAATTACCTTCAAAAGCAAAATCGCCATTTCTGCGAGGGAAAAAATAAATATGGTAATGCTTCCTGTTTTTAACAATTGTACTATCGTGCAGTACATAATCATACGTTTCAAAACCGGCTGTTGAAATTGGACTTACAAAAGTTTTGTTCAGTATGAGGATATTATTGTCATAAAAATTATAATCTCTAAAGGTATTCGTCATTCTGTCAAAAATAAACCCTTGAGTAGGTACACCTTTACTTTTTTCCGCTTCTATATCAGTTCTTATTTCTTTAGTTTTATTATTTCCATAAACATTATAAATCGTTTCTTTCAAAAAAACAGGGATATAGTAATTGATGCCGTCATTATCGTATTTTATTTCACTGACAGCTTTATCAAAATCTTTTTTAAAAATCTTTTTTAAAAAAACAGAATCTAAATTGTTAAGCCCAACTTCTACGGTTTGGTGCTTTTTGTATTGATAATAATCTACCAGTTTGAGTCCGTTAGATTTTTTTCTTTTCCAGATCTCTTTTAAAATTCTATAAGCGGGGTTTTCTTTCTTTTTAAGCCTTTTTTTTGGCCTTGTTACAATAACAACTTCACCCAACTGATTGGCTTCTTCTTTTAAAATAATAGTCAGGTACTTTTTTTTAGAGTTTATTCGTATTACTTGTGAGATATAACCTACATAAGAAATTTCAATCCTTCCTCTTTTTTCGTTAATAGTTAAAGTAAATGCTCCATTATCATCCGTTACCGTCCCTATGGTTGAGTTTTTGAGAATGATATTTACAAAAGGCAACGGCTGGTTTTGTTCATCTAAAACTTTGCCGGATATGGTTAGCTGAGCATGTGCGATTACACTTATAAAAAATAAAAAAAATAAAAATCGTATGTTCATATCATAAAAAGTTCACTTTTTATAACCTTGTAACTATAAAAAATAAGGTTTAGTATTTTTTATGATTACAGGTACAGAACTTCTTTTACTGCTTTCACAACATCTGTGCTGTTTGGTAACCATTTTTCCAGTAAAACCGGAGAGTAAGGGGCAGGTGTATCTGCGGTAGTAATTCTTTTAATCGGAGCATCCAAATAATCAAATGCCTGCTCTTGTATTCTAAATGTAATTTCCGAAGAGACATTACCAAAAGGCCACGCTTCTTCTAAAATGACCAATCTGTTTGTTTTTTGCACGGACTTGATGATAGCAGTATGATCCATAGGCCTTACAGTTCTCAAATCTATAATCTCTATGAAAATATTCTCTTTTGCTAATGCTTCTGCGGCTTTATAAGCTTCTTTTATGATTTTTCCAAAAGAAACTACTGTTACATCTGTTCCCTCTCTTTTAATGTCTGCAACACCGATAGGAATGATATATTCTCCTTCGGGAATTTCCATTTTGTCACCATACATCTGTTCGGATTCCATAAAAATTACGGGATCATCATCTCTAATAGCTGCTTTTAACAGACCTTTTGCATCGTACGGATTAGAAGGTACGATTACTTTTAAGCCCGGACAATTGGCAAACCAATTTTCGAAAGCCTGAGAGTGTGTAGCTGCTAATTGCCCGGCAGAAGCTGTCGGGCCTCTGAAAACAATCGGGCAATGGAACTGCCCGCCTGACATCTGCCTGATTTTTGCCGCATTATTTATAATCTGATCAATACCTACTAAGGAGAAATTAAAAGTCATATACTCTACAATAGGCCTGTTACCATTCATGGCAGAACCTACGGCAATACCACCAAAACCCAACTCGGCTATAGGGGCATCAATAACTCGTTTTGCCCCAAATTCGTCCAACATTCCTTTACTTGCTTTGTATGCACCGTTGTATTCTGCTACTTCTTCACCGATTAGATAAATAGTTTCATCTACACGCATTTCTTCACTCATGGCTTCGCAGATGGCTTCTCTAAACTGAACTGTTTTCATATAGTATTCATCAAAAAATTATTGAGGACAAAAGTATGAAAATTTTGATATAAAAGTTTAGTCAAAATCCGAAACCGGGTAAAGCAAATATATTTTTAAAAGCTGTTTTTTTATTATTTATAGTATCTTCGCAATATCAAATCAGAAATAGTAAATTTTGTATGAAAGTAGCAGTATGTATCAGTCATGTACCCGATACCACTTCAAAAATTAATTTCACGGATAATGACACAAAGTTTGATACAAGTGGAGTTCAATTTGTAATCAATCCTTATGATGAATTTGTGTTGACCCGAGCAATGTGGTTTAAAGAAAAACAAGGAGTTTCCGTAACAGTTATCAATGTAGGAAATGCAACTACCGAACCTACCTTGAGAAAAGCATTGGCAATCGGAGCAGATGATGCCATTAGGGTAGATACGGAAGCAATAGATGGCTTTTCAGTTGCCAAAGAATTAGCGAAAATAGTAAAAGACGGGGCGTATGATTTGGTATTGGCCGGAAAGGAATCGAGTGATTATAATGGTCAGATGGTTCCGGGAATGCTAGCTGCTTTAACGGATTATCATTTTGTCAATGGTTGTACAGGGATAGAAATAACCGGAAATGATGTCACTGCAATAAGAGAGATTAACGGAGGAAGCGAAGAAGTAACTACTTCCCTGCCTTTGGTAGTAGGAGGGCAGAAAGGAATTGTTGAGGAATCGGATTTGAGAATCCCCAATATGAGAGGTATTATGATGGCTCGTAAGAAACCATTGCGTGTGGTTGAAGCTTTGAAAGAAGATCATACCACATCAGTTCAAATGTTTGAAAAACCGACACCAAAAGGTGCAGTAAAATTAGTAGATGCCGACCATATTGATGAATTGGTCGATCTGTTACATAATGAAGCAAAAGTAATTTGATAAAAACAAACAACTGTGAGTCAAATCAGAAGCATCTTACCTGTTTACCATTTCTTCTCACAGCAACATAAAAAATAAAAATATGGCAGTTTTAGTATTTGCAAATACAATAGACGGAAAATATAAAAAAGCAGCTTTCGAAGTCGTTTCGTATGGGGTTAAAGTGGCCGAACAATTAGGTACTAACATAGTAGCATTGTCTGTCAATGCAGACACTCCGTCTGATTTATATACCTACGGAGCAGAAAAAGTAATTACAGTCTCCGATGACCGATTACAAACGTTTAACGCAAAGGCTTATGCGGGTGTAATTACACAGGTAGCAATCTCTGAGGCTGCCAATGTAATTATTATGGATTCCGGTATTGACGCTATTTACACATCCCCGTTGGTGGCTGTAGGTTTAGAAGCGGGTTTTGTCTCTAATGTAGTTGCATTACCAAATAATATAACACCTTTTACCGTAAAAAGAAAAGTATTTTCTAACAAAGGTTTTAGCCATACGGTGATTTCTACTGCAAATAAAGTAATCAGTTTAGCTAAGAACTCTTATGGAATTTTTGAAAACGAGGTAACTGGTACCACCATATCTTTTGACGCTTCTTTAACTGAAACGGATTTTGGTGTACAATCCCGGAAAATTGAAAAGGCAACAGGAACCGTAACGATTGCCGATGCAGATATTGTTGTTTCCGGAGGTAGAGGTCTAAAAGGCCCGGAAAATTGGGGAATGATAGAAGAATTAGCAACTGTTTTAGGAGCTGCAACAGCCTGCTCCAAGCCGGTATCTGATTTAGGATGGAGGCCACATAGCGAACATGTCGGGCAGACAGGAAAACCGGTAGCTTCTAATTTGTATATTGCCATTGGTATATCCGGAGCAATTCAACATTTGGCGGGAGTGAACGCCTCTAAAATAAAAGTGGTCATTAATACAGATCCGGAAGCTCCTTTCTTTAAGGCTGCTGATTATGGGATCGTTGGAGATGCTTTCGAGATCGTTCCCAAATTAATTGATAAACTGAAAGAATTTAAAGCACAAAACTTATAATTTTTACTAAATTGTACCCGCAAAAAAACATGTCTAATGTATTTGCCACTGCCAAATAATTAGGCGTTTTTTATGTTTAGAAATTAAATATGAACCTGATACAGTTAACCATTAAAGGTATTTCTTACAGTCAAACTCAAAGTGGGGCATATGCACTCGTTTTAACTGAAATGGAAGGGATTAGAACATTACCCATTATTATAGGTGCTTTTGAAGCGCAATCCATTGCAATTGCCCTGGAAAAAGAAATAAGACCTCCCAGGCCTCTGACACATGATTTATTTAAAACATTTTCAGACAGGTTTTCCATACATATTAAAGAAGTCATTATTCATAAACTGGTAGATGGCATTTTTTTTTCAAGCTTAATTTGCGAAAAAGACGGAACAGATGAAGTGATAGATACAAGAACATCGGATGCCATTGCTATTGCCGTTCGATTTAAGGCTCCTATTTTTACTTATGAAAATATCTTGGATAAAGCAGGCATTTATTTGAAAGTTGAAGAAAAATTATCTTTAAAAGATAGTGATACGGAAACCGAAGAAATTGAAATGCGATTGGAAAGTAAAGAAACTTCGGATACTATCTTTTCTAAGCTGTCTTTGGATGAATTATATCAAAAACTTAACGAAGCCGTATCTAATGAAAATTATGAGTTAGCAGCTAAAATCAGAGATGAAATCAGTAAAAAATCTTAATGTGTTTAGGTACATAAACCAATTATTATTAGTGGTTTTATGTTATACTTCTTTTTTAGGCTTTTCTCAATCTGTCGAAAACGAATGGAGATTCTCTTCCATAGAAAGAGAAGGTAAACCTATTATAACTGTTCATAAATCGGATATGTTTTTTCTGAAAGAAGGAACATTTAATTATTCTTTAGTTGAAAAAGACAGCCTAAAAGCTTCCGGAACTTATATACTTCATAACAATCTTTTAATACTCAATTATACACAACCAAAAGACACGGTCCGATATTGCAATATTATAGTAAAAACAGATTCCACACTAGTACTTTCCGAAAGAGATGTCGTATTTAAGTTTTCTAAAAAAGAAATAGACATTAAGCCTGATATAACCAAAAGTGATACGGATACAAATCAAATTTTACCAAGCGAAGGGTTTTCCCTGAAAAGCTTATGGAAAGGTATCTTAGGAATGGTGACACTACTCGTAATCGCATTTCTATTTAGTTCCAATAGAAAGGCTGTCAATTGGAAGACAGTTGGTATAGGACTGACTTTTCAATTGTTAATTGCCATAGGTGTTTTGAAGGTAGGTTTCATACAAAAGGGATTTGAGTTTGTTGGAAAGATATTTGTACAGATTCTTGAATTTACAAAGGCCGGGAGTGAGTTTTTATTTAAAGGCCTGATAGTCAATATGGATACTTTCGGGTTTATATTTGCATTTCAGGTATTGCCCACCATCATTTTCTTCTCTGCGCTAACTTCTTTACTATTTTACTTGGGAATTATACAGTTTATAGTAAGAGCATTTGGAATTGTGTTATCTAAGAGTTTGAAAATTTCAGGAGCCGAGAGTTTGTCGGTGGCAGGGAATGTTTTTCTGGGGCAAACAGAAGCACCGCTTCTGATAAAAGCGTATCTGGAAAAAATGAATAAATCTGAAATGCTTTTAGTGATGATTGGCGGAATGGCAACAGTGGCAGGAGCTGTTTTATCCGCTTATATAGGCTTCTTAGGAGGAGATGACCCGGTATTAAAGCTACAATATGCAAAGCACTTATTGGCAGCATCTGTAATGGCTGCACCGGGAGCAATTATCATCTCCAAAATTTTATATCCGCAAACCGAAGATATAAATACGGATGTTAGAGTCTCCTTTGATAAAATCGGTTCGAATATTTTAGATGCAATTGCAAATGGCACTACAGAGGGCCTCCGTTTGGCAGTCAATGTAGGAGCAATGCTGTTGGTATTTATAGCGTTCATAGCAATGATAAACTATGTTTTTTTGTTAATTGGAAATGTTACCGGATGGAATAATTGGATTATGGTAAATACCCCTTATGAAGCTCTTTCGCTTGAATTTATTTTAGGTTACCTATTTGCACCATTGATGTGGACGGTGGGTGTTGCAAATGAAGATATGGCTTTAATGGGGCAGTTATTGGGAATTAAATTAGCCGCAAGCGAGTTTGTAGGTTATATACAATTGGCAGCATTAAAAAATACAGTTAGTGCAGTTCATTTTACCTATCATAAATCCGTCATTATGGCGACATACATGTTATGTGGATTTGCAAACTTTGCGTCCATAGGAATTCAGATTGGAGGAATAGGTTCTTTAGCTCCCGGGCAACGAAAAGCACTTTCTCAATTTGGGATGAAAGCTCTGCTTGGAGGTACCATTGCATCGCTGATGTCTGCCACAATAGCGGGGATGATTATTGGGTAAAAAGTTATTAGAAATACAAGGATACCTTTGCAAAATTGATTTGGCAAAGGTCTCACAAGGTTAAAACCAAAAGGAAAAGATAAAATGAAGCAATATCACGACTTGGTAAAGCATGTTTTGGAAAACGGAAATGAGAAGAATGACAGAACAGGTACGGGAACAAAAAGCGTTTTTGGATATCAGATGCGATTTGACTTACATGAGGGTTTTCCAATGGTAACCACAAAAAAACTGCATTTAAAATCTATTATTTATGAGCTATTATGGTTTATAAAAGGAGATACCAATATAAAGTATTTACAGGAAAACGACGTTAGAATCTGGAATGAATGGGCAGATGAAAACGGAGATTTGGGACCTGTCTACGGGCACCAATGGCGTAATTGGAATAGTGATGATATTGATCAATTAAAGGAAACCATTAAAACCTTAAAAAATAATCCTGACAGCAGGCGAATGATAGTCAGTGCGTGGAATCCAAGTGTATTGCCCGATATATCGGTATCATTTTCGGAAAACGTAGCCAACGGAAAAGCGGCTTTGCCACCTTGTCATGCGTTCTTTCAGTTTTATGTTGCGGAAGGAAAATTATCTTGCCAGTTATACCAAAGAAGTGCGGATATCTTTTTAGGAGTACCGTTTAATATTGCTTCTTACGCTTTACTCACAATGATGATCGCGCAGATTTGCGATTATGAAGCAGGTGAGTTTATACACACTTTTGGAGATGCTCATATCTATAACAACCATTTGGAACAATTAACATTGCAATTATCCAGAGATATAAGGCCGTTGCCTACAATGAAATTAAACCCTGAAATAAAAAACATCACGGATTTTACTTACGAAGATTTTGAATTGGTAAATTACAACCCACACCCACATATAAAAGGTACTGTAGCTGTATAATTATAGCTGGTTTATTCTTCTGCAGCTTTATTTTCAGGTGCTTTTTTCCCTTTCTTAATTTTAATAGTGAGTATATTTTCTTTGACATTCAAATCCATTTTAATAGTATCTCCTTCTTCTAATTTGGAAGTGATAATTTCTTCCGCCAGTGTATCTTCAATATATTTTTGAATGGCTCTTTTCAAAGGCCTGGCACCATACTTTCTATCAAAACCTTTGTCAGCTATATAATCCTTTGCTTTTTCGCTTAATTGCAAGGTATACCCCAGATCGGCTATTCTTCTCAATAATTTATCTAACTCAATATCAATGATAGAGTGGATGTGTTCTCTTTCCAAGGCATTGAAAATAATGACATCGTCAATCCTGTTTAAAAATTCGGGAGCAAAAGATTTTTTTAAAGCACCTTCAATCACACTTTTTGCATGATCGTCTGCCTGCGCATTTTTTGCTGCTGTTCCAAAACCAACACCACTGCCAAAATCTTTTATTTGACGAGCACCAATATTAGAAGTCATAATGATAATGGTATTCCGAAAATCAATTTTTCTTCCCAGGCTGTCAGTAATATAACCATCATCCAAAATCTGCAATAACATATTAAAGACATCCGGATGCGCTTTTTCAATCTCGTCTAGTAATATAACAGAATATGGTTTTCTACGCACTTTTTCTGTCAATTGTCCACCTTCTTCATAACCTACATAACCCGGAGGTGCGCCAATTAATCTGGAAATAGCGAATTTTTCCATGTATTCGCTCATATCAATTCTAATCAAAGAATCCTCGGAATCAAATAGCTCTTTTGCTAGTATTTTTGCCAGTTGTGTTTTACCGACGCCCGTTTGTCCCAAGAATATGAAAGAACCAATAGGTTTATTAGGGTCCTTTAATCCGACTCTGTTTCTTTGAATGGCTTTTACCACTTTAGCAACTGCTTCATCTTGTCCGATAACTTTTCCTTTGATCATACCGGGCAACTCACTTAAACGATGACTTTCTGCCTCGGCAACTCTGTTTACGGGAATATTTGTCATCATAGAAACTACTTCGGCAACATTATCTTCAGTTACAATTTCTCTATTTAGTTTAGAGTCATCTTCCCATTGTTTTTGAGCAGAGTGCAAAGCAGTTTCCAAATTCTTTTCATCATCACGTAATTTGGCAGCTTCTTCATATTTTTGGCCATTTACTGCATCGGTTTTACGCTCTCGAATTACATCCAGTTGGGCTTCTAATTCCAGTATTTGTTTCGGAACTACAATATTGGTGATATGAATTCTGGAACCGGCTTCGTCCATAGCATCAATTGCCTTGTCCGGCAAATATCGATCTGTCATATATCGGTTGGTCAGTTTCACACAGGCTTCAATAGCAGCATCCGTAAAATCCACATGATGATGTGCTTCGTATTTACCTTTGATATTGTGTAAGATTTGAATGGTTTCTTCTACACTGGTAGGATCTACAATTACTTTTTGAAAACGACGCTCCAAAGCACCGTCTTTTTCTATATTAGTCCTGTACTCATCCAGTGTGGTAGCTCCTATACATTGAATTTCTCCTCTGGCTAAGGCGGGTTTTAACATATTAGACGCATCTAATGAACCCGTGGCTCCACCGGCCCCTACTATAGTATGAATTTCATCTATAAATAAAATAATATCTTCATTCCTTTCCAATTCATTCATGAGAGCTTTCATCCGTTCTTCAAACTGCCCTCTGTATTTTGTCCCGGCAACTAAACTCGCTAAATCCAGAGAGACAATTCTTTTATCAAATAAAATTCTTGAAACTTTTCTATTTACAATCCTAATAGCTAACCCTTCTGCAATGGCAGATTTACCAACACCGGGCTCCCCTATCAACATGGGATTATTTTTCTTTCTTCTACTTAAAATTTGAGAAACACGTTCTATTTCTACCTGCCTCCCCACAACCGGATCCAATTTATCAGCTTCGGCTAAAGCAGTTAAATCTCTGCCGAAATTATCTAAAACAGGTGTTTTGGATTTTTTGGGGTTTTTCCCTTTTTGAGTTTGTCCGTAAGGGTTGCTCTTTTCCGGAGAGGTAAACTCATCATCAGAAGAAGTTTCGGCAATTGGGCTTATGGATAAATTGTCTTGCTCTATATGCAATTCTTTATACAAAGCCTTTGATTGATCATAATCAACATTGTGTTTGTTCAACAATTTTGTTGTAGGATCGTTTTCATTCCTTAAAATACACAATAATAAATGTGCGGTATCTATAGCATTACTTTGATACAATTTAGCTTCTAAAAAAGTAGTTTTTAAAGCTTTTTCGGCTTGCCTGGTCAAATGTAAATTCTTTTTCTGATATGCTCCGTTGACAGAGGGTAAAACAGGATTTAATTGTTCTAATTTTTTTCGAATCAGAGCTAAATCCAATTCAAAAATATCTAGTATATCAATTGCTTTGCCCTCTCCTTTTTTTATCAAACCGAGTAAAAGATGTTCCGTACCAATAAAATCATGCCCCAAACGAAGGGCTTCTTCCTTGCTAAAAGTAATTACATCTCTGACCTTTGGTGAAAAATTATCGTCCATATTTCTTTGTATAGTATGTGTAAATTTAGTCCTTTTTCATCAAAAAAAATTACAAAAAAAATACCAATCATAAAATACTGTCATTTTGGCTGCTTAAAGAGGAAATAAAAATACCTGGAAATCAGCCATATAAAAAAGTCAGAATTTATGAAGAAATGTTAATAACTCGAGGGGAAATGCGCAATGAAAACCTTTGTGAGAAATGCGAATTGTAGTACCTTGCTTTGTTATTAAAAACTAACAAAAATATAATGATTGAAGGCGAAAAGTTAATTCCGATTAATATCGAGGAACAAATGAAATCCGCATACATAGATTATTCTATGTCTGTAATTGTGTCCAGGGCATTGCCTGATGTAAGAGATGGTTTAAAGCCTGTGCACAGGAGAGTACTTTACGGAATGCACGAATTGGGGGTTAAAGCTACCGGAGCATATAAAAAATCAGCGAGAATTGTCGGAGAAGTCTTAGGAAAGTATCATCCGCACGGAGATACGTCCGTATATGATTCCATGGTACGGATGGCTCAAGACTGGAGTGTGCGTTATATGATGATAGACGGGCAGGGGAATTTTGGTTCTGTAGATGGCGACAGTCCTGCAGCAATGCGTTATACGGAAGTAAGAATGCAAAAAATATCCGAAGAAATGTTATCGGATATTGAAAAAGAAACGGTGGATTATCAGTTGAATTTTGATGACACATTAAAGGAGCCCACCGTATTACCTACCAGGATCCCAAACTTACTAATTAATGGGGCTTCCGGTATTGCAGTAGGTATGGCCACCAATATGGCACCGCATAATCTCACGGAAGTTATTAACGGCACGATAGCGTATATAGATAATAGGGATATAGAAATAGATGAGTTGATGCAGCTCATAAAAGCCCCTGATTTTCCGACAGGAGGAATTATTTACGGTTACGAAGGTGTTAAAGATGCTTTCCATACGGGTAGAGGGAGGATTGTAATGCGTGCAAAAGCCGTTATAGAAGAAGTAAAAGGCAAAGAATCTATCGTGGTTACTGAAATTCCATATCAGGTTAACAAAGCGGAAATGATTAAAAAAACAGCCGAACTGGTAAACGATAAGAAACTGGAAGGTATTGTTAATATAAGAGATGAGTCCGATAGAAACGGAATGCGCATTGTATATGTGTTGAAACGCGATGCAATTCCTAATATTATTCTAAACAAATTATTTAAATATACTGCACTGCAGACTTCTTTTAGTGTAAATAATATTGCATTAGTAAAGGGAAAACCGGAGCAATTAAATTTAAAACAATTAATTCATTATTTCGTAGCACACAGGCATGAAGTTGTTGTTAAAAGAGCCGAATACGAATTAAAGAAAGCAGAGGCCAGAGCACATATTCTGGAAGGGCTGATTATTGCATCTGATAATATTGATGAAGTGATCAAAATAATCAGAGGCTCTAAGAATGCAGATGAAGCCCGGGACAGCCTGACGGTTCGGTTTGAACTGACCGAAACCCAGGCAAAAGCAATTGTTGAAATGAGACTTCGTAATCTTACCGGTTTGGAGCAGGATAAATTACGAGCGGAATTTGATGAAATTGTAAAAACCATTGCCGATTTAAAAGACATATTATCCAATGAACCAAGACGCTATCAAATCATCAAAGATGAATTAGTTCGTATCAGGGATAAATATGGAGACGAACGCCGTTCCACCATAGAATATACCGGTGGCGATATGAGAATAGAGGACATGATTCCTGATTCCAAAGTAGTAGTAACTATTTCTAATGCCGGATATCTGAAACGTACCAATTTGGACGAATACAAAGTACAAAACAGGGGGGGGCGCGGACAAAAAGGGGTGACCACCAGAAATGAAGATTTCTTAGAGCACCTGTTTATAGGAACCAATCATCAGTATATGTTATTCTTTACTCAGAAAGGAAAAGTATTCTGGATGCGGGTTTATGAAATTCCCGAAGGAGGTAAAACATCAAAAGGGAGAGCTATTCAGAACCTGATTAACATAGGACAAGATGATAAAGTAAAAGCATTTTTGGTAACTCAAGATTTGAAAGATGAAGATTATGTAAACAGTCATTATGTAATTATGGCCACTAAGAAGGGACAGGTTAAAAAAACTCCTCTGGAGCAGTACTCGAGGCCAAGAACCAATGGAATCAATGCTATTACTATCAGGGAAGATGATGAATTACTGGAAGCAAAATTAACCACAGGAGATAGTCAGGTAATGTTGGCTCTGAAATCTGGAAAGTCTATCCGTTTTGAGGAAGCAAAAACAAGGCCTATGGGTAGAATAGCATCCGGAGTGAGAGGCATTACTCTTGCAGATGAGAACGACGAAGTGGTGGGTATGATTGCCGTAAATGATATGGAAAGTAATATTTTGGTAGTTTCTGAAAAAGGATATGGCAAACGCTCCAAATTAGAAGACTATAGAATTACGAACAGAGGAGGTAAAGGAGTGAAAACATTGAATATCTCGGAAAAAACAGGTAATTTGGTCGCCATTAAAAATGTAGATGATAGTAATGATTTAATGATTATTAATAAGTCAGGGATTACTATTAGAATGGCAGTGGAAGATTTACGCGTGATGGGTAGGGCTACTCAAGGAGTGAAACTAATCAATATAAAAGAAGATGATAGTATTGCTGCAGTAGCAAAGGTAAGGTATGAAGAGGATTCTGAAAATAATGGTATGGAAATTGAGAATAATGGAAACGAAAATGAATAAAATTTAGAATCTAAATAATAACGACATGAGAAAACAAGTATTAGTCATTTTTGTGAGCCTTATAGCAGTAGGCCTTTTTGCACAAAAAAGCGAATTAAAAACTGCAGAGAAAGCAATTAAAAAATCAGATTATAGAACAGCTTCTACGGCATTAATGGCAGCTAAAAGCTTGGTATCTAACATGGATGTAAAAACAAGAGCAAAATTTCACTATTTGGAAGTTCAGGCATATAAGGGAGTTAGAAAATATGAAGCTGCAGCAACGGCTTTTAAAAACTTACAAGATGTTGAGAACACTTCCGGTAGAAAAAAATATGCTGCGACTGCAAAACCTATGGTAGATGAAATGGTTGTTGAAGTTTCAAACAGAGCAGCCACTTTATTTACAAAAGATAAGGATTTTCTTAATGCTGCCAAAGATTTTTTGTTAGCATATACGCTGGATCCTACGGATACTGCTTCCCTCCAAAATTCTGCATTGAGTTCTTATAATGCTCAGGATTTTGAAGGTGCTTTAGAGAAATATCGGCAATTGAAAGATATTGGCTATACAGGTATTACCACCATTTATTATGCCAAAGAAAAAGCGACAGGAATAGAAAGAAATCTGGGGAGTAAAACTCAGAGAGACAATATGGTAAGATTAGGTCAGTTTAAAGAGCCCAGAGATGAAGTAACCTCCTCCAAAAAAGCGAGTATTATCAAATATATTGCAGCTATTTTAGCTAAACTCGACAGATATAAAGAAGCTGTTAAAATGATTAAAGAAGCGAGGGCTCAAGACCCCGACGATCTTAATCTCTTACTAACCGAAGCGGATTTTTATATCAAATTGGAAAAAATGGATGAGTTTGAAAAACTATTGAAGAAAGCCGTTGAGTTAGCTCCCAATAATCATCTTCTGTATTATAATCTAGGAATTATAAACAGCGATAAAAAAGGTAAAGAAGAAGAAGCTATGGGCTATTTCAAAAAAGCAATCGAGTTAAAACCCGATTATGCAGATGCATATTCAAGTATGTATAGATTGATTATTGCCAAAGAAAGTGAAATCAATGATCAAATGGAAGGCTTAACTGATTTTGATAAATACGATGATCTACAGGCAAAAAAAATATTGATATATAAAGAAGCATTGCCTTATTTGGAAAAAGCAGATAGCTTAAAAAGAACCGTTGAAACCGTAAAAGTGTTAAAAAGCTTGTATGAGATCTTAGAGATGAATGACAAGGCAAAAGAATACGGAGAGATTCTTGATAATATGGGTTAAGAGATAGCTATTTTAAACAAAGAACTCATTTTGGCTTTCACGTATTAGGCGACATGAACTGGTTTTTACTGTATGTGCTCATTATTTCACCAAGTAAAAAAAGCCATCAATTTACAGTTTTATTGACTGATAATCAATGGCTTATTTTAGTAGCGGGAGCAGGACTCGAACTTGCGACCTTCGGGTTATGAGCTTTGTCTTTATAATACCAATAAATAACAATATAATTGATTATCAGTATTTTATAATTTATCAGAAATTAAATAAAACCGTATAAAACCATATAAAATCGTAATTTGTTTTAGGTATGTTTTAGGTAAATTTATCAAAATCACTTATCTTTACACTTCAACGAATTAACTATGGGGTCAGTAAAGATAATACTTTGGAAGCACGATAAGAAGAAAGATGGTTCACTTCCTTTAGCTTTAAGAATAACAAAAAATAGAAAAACAAGATATATTTTTACTGGGAAGTACATTTTTGAAAAAGATTGGGATGCAAAATCTAATAAAGTCAAAAAATCGCACCCTAATTCTACACGCTTAAATAATCTACTTTTAAAGCGCTTGAGCGAAGCTCATGCTACCCTTTTGGAAGCCGAAACTAATGATGAGAATTTCACTACGCAACAAATACAAACTAAAGTTAAAAGAAAAGGCTCTAATGTATCTTTCTTTCAATTAGCATCTGATAGAATTAAAGACAAATACACCAAAGGAACTTTTTCAGTTGCTAAATCAGAATTATCTATACTTCACAATATTCAAGAGTTCTTGAATCATAATCCCGCTAACCCAAAACTATTGGTTATGGATGAGATTAGAGAACGACGAAAAATCCGAATCTCAAAAGCTCGTAAATATGAGAATTCTATTGTTGACGAAATAAAAGCTTATTCCAAAAATAAAAGTTTATCATTTCAAGATATAAATACAACTTTTATAAGCAAGTATAAGACGTTTTGCGCTTCTTATTTGGAGCAAAAAACAAGAACTATTACCAATCTAGTTAATCTTTATTCGTACGCTCTATAATCTAGCCATAAAAGAAGGCATAACTAATAATAAAAATTATCCTTTTGCAGGAGAGAATGAAAAAATACGTATCCAATCTGGCAATAAAATAGGTCTCACTAAACAAGAACTTGAGAAAATTGAAAACCTTAAACTAGAGCCTAATACTTCTATTTGGCATACAAAGAATATTTTTCTGTTTTCATATTATTTTGCAGGAGTTCGTATTTCTGATGTACTAGAATTGAAGTGGTTTAACTTTGTTGATGGTAGACTATATTATGAAATGAATAAGAATGAGAAACCAGTAAGTCTAAAAATCCCCGAAAAGGCAGTTGCTATTTTGAAACTTTATGAAGTTGATAAAGAAACAAATACTGATTATGTTTTTCCATTCCTAAAAAAAGCGAATCCGAAAAGCAAAGAAGATATCTTTACAAAAACACGAAATACCTCAAAACTATTCAACAAATACCTAAAAAGAATTGCAGAAAAATGTGCCATTCAGAAGAATCTATCAAATCATATTGCTCGCCATACTTTTGGTAATATTGCAGGAGACCGTATTAATCCTTTAATGCTTCAAAAATTATATCGTCATAGTAACCTAAAAACTACAATTGGTTATCAAGCGAATTTTATCCATAAAGAAGCAGATGATGCCTTAGATATGGTTTTAAATTCTTAAATAAATGAGTTAATAATATGATTTTATTTGACATATAATATCGTTTTATTTACACTTTAATTACATTTTATTGTACTTTTATAAAAAATAATAAATGCCTTTTACGCCAAATTATACAATCACATTATCTATTGCACAAAATTTAGTAGCCATAGAGGAAGGTAAAAAGCAATTTGAATCCACCCCTATTAATACAACCCTACTAAGTTCACTTCGAAAATCTGCTCGATTAGTTGCTACGCACTATTCTACACAAATTGAAGGGAATCGTTTAACAATGGAGCAAGTAACAGAAGTTGTTTCGCAAAAAAAAAGTGGGTTTTCTGGACGAGAGAGAGATGAAAAAGAAGTTGTTAATTATTATAAAGCATTAGAATATATTGAAACTAAAAACAACAAACTTCTAACAGAAAAAACAATACAAATCATTCATGGACTAGTTTTAAATGGGAAAAAAAGTGCTACTCCATATAGAGATGGTCAAAATGTAATAAAAGACGGACTCTCAAACAATATTGTATATATGCCCCCAGAAGCTTCTGATGTTGGCACTCTAATGAAAGAATTAGTTTCTTGGATTGATATATCTTTAGAAAATAGAAAAATCCCAGTACCAATTATAGCTGCCTTAGCTCATTATCAATTTGCGACTATACATCCTTATTATGATGGTAACGGAAGAACAGCTCGATTAATGACTAATTATATTTTACATTTTGGAGGTTATGGGTTAAAAGGAATCTATTCTTTGGAAGAGTATTACGCAAAAAACTTACATGGTTACTATGATGCTTTGGCTGTAGAGGACATCCCTAATTATTACATGGGAAGAGAACAGGCTGATTTAACAGATTTTCTAGAATATTTTATCAAAGGAATGGCTACTGCGTTTTCTAATATTGTAGAGAATTCTAAAAAAAAGGTTACAAGTATTTCTAATGATAATTCTAAATTATTAAGAGAGTTATCCGCTAAACAGCGAATGTCTCTAGACTTATTTTTACAACAAAAAGAAATCACTACGAATGATTTAGCTATTCATTTAGGCATTTTTAAAAGAAATGCTGCTATTCTTATAAAAAAATGGCTAGAAAATGATTTTCTTATTATTGGAAATCCTTCTAACAAAGCTAGGACTTATTTACTACATGAAAAGTGGGAGAGGTTAATATAAATATTCTGTTACTTAATTTTAAAATAACAAAGCCGATCCAAAATTTAAGTAACGGATTATAATTCTTTTTCAATAGAAAATTTAGCCATATTTAAACTGCTTTTATGAGTATTTAGCCATCCCCTGTTTTTTTTAGCTGAATAATAAATTGGTTTGCCCGCTATTATCTTTAGGCGGGTTGGTGTTTATTTTCCATCTAATTCTAGTAGGCATCAATAAAATTGAGACTACTTTTGATATTTTATAGTATATAAAGTTTGTAAGTTCTCTAATAGTATACTTGTTAAGGTAGTTGTATCCAGCGTCTAGTAACAAATTAAAATGTAATGCTTTCATTTTTTTGTAAATCATAAACATGGCCACTGTAAGTGTAGCGAGCATAGATTGTACTCCATCAAAAGTTTTCATTTGTATGTCTTCCAATTTGTATTCTTGTTTTATGTGTCTGTGATATTCTTCTATTTTCTAACGTAATCCATACCCTTTAAAAGCCCATTTAGCTACTTCTATAGCACTAGATAGATTACTTTTTACCATTAAATAACAAAGACCTCCATGTTTTTTGTTTCTTGAAATTACTAGCCATAATGGATAACTAGTTCCTTTTATACTATAGCCTATTGGAACAACTCCTAATTCATAATCAACAAGAACAGGTTTGTCTTTCTTTATTTTGACTACTGTCTGAGTTATTGAAAAATTCACTTTCTTGACTAGTTGATTTACTTGATATTGTTCTTGTTTGTATAATAGAGATGTATTTTTTTTTAAGCGAATAATAGCTTGTGAAGAGTTACTGATAAAGAAATCTTTCAAAATAGTAGTATCTGCTCCTCTATCAAAAACCCAACAGCCTTTATCTTCTAGATGTTCTTTAACAGATCTAACAGCTTTCTTTATCTCATTATTACTACTTAATGCTCCCATTTCATAGCTATATGCTTTACTATAAAGAGGAGTTATCTCATTATGAATGTTAATTGCATTGATGTTCAGAACATTGTACCCAAGACCTATTGTTCCTGTATCTCCATTTTTCACAAACTCTAAACCCTCCATATATTTGGCGTGTTTCTTGCTAATATCAGTACCACCAATCAATATAAAATCATCTTTTGAAATACTAGAACTTGCTAATCTAAGATGAGAATCAAGAACTTTATCTGCGTAATCAAACTTTAAATATTGAGCTGAAAGACGTTTGCAAACATCTTTTAGCTTTAAGGACTCTCTAAGCGAAGCTGCTATTTGATTGACAAAGACAGTTTTGGATTTTAGAACCCCTAAAACCATATCTCTTAAACAACGCCTTTCTGGTTTTGTCATTGCCATATCTGCTGAAAAATAATTACTCAATTGGGTTTGTATCTTTTTTGTTAGTATATTGTCCATCTAAACTGTTTTTTAAGTCAATTTTGATTTTTTTGCAATAACAAAATACAACTTTTTAAACAGTTTTCCGTTTTTATTTGACTTGAAAACACTAGTGAAATTAATACATCGTAGAAATATCAATCAAGTTTTCAGGGGATGGCTAAATAAAAAACAAATGAAAAAAATTTATGGACTAACGAAGTGGTTACTGAAGTGAAACTAAATGTTGTATTTTTTAATCAAAATTTAGTTTTTTACAGAAGAAATATAGGTTGAATAACCCTGAACTCATTTAAACTTTTTCAATTTGCTAAAAAATTGCTGTTTTTAGCTCTGTTTTTATCTTTTTTTCCTTCCGTAGCACTGCTATGCAACTCAAAAAAGCTTTCAACATATCTAAAAACTTCTAATGTTCGCTTACATCCAAAAAGTTTAAATGAGTTCCCTGGTAAAAAATGACTCTTTAGAAACCTTTATAAAAATTATTAACAAAAAATCAAGATAACTTCAATACTGATTCTTTATAATTTGTAATGGTCCATCAATAGTTTTTCATACAATTTATCAGATAAGATTCTTTTTAAGATAACAGAGAATTTCTCCATAAATCCGCCAACTTTATAATGTATTTTAGGTTTTTTTGTACGGATAATCTCATCAACTTTTTTTGCTATTACCATCGGTTCCATTCCTTTGTTTACATGGGTGTTCATTACTTCCAGGTTTTCCCGGTATTTTTCTTTATAGGCCGAGTTTTCAAAAACAGGTGTGTGATACCTTCCGGCAGCGATATTTGTGGCAACATCTCCGGGAGCTACATTTGTAATATAAATTCCAAACGTTTTTACTTCCATTCTCATTGCTTCCGTAACCAGTTCAAGAGCCCCTTTGGTTGCAGAATAGATTCCTCTGAAAGGCAACCCCATATAGCCGGCTATGGAGGTTATATTCACAATCAAACCGGATTGTTGTTTGCGCATTTGTGGCAATACACACTTCATTACATCTATAGCACCAAAAAAATTAGTATCAAAAATATTTCGCATTTCATCTGTCGGTGTATCTTCAACAGGGCCTGTAATCCCCATTCCTGCATTATTGATTAATACGTTCAACTTTCCTTCTTTGGTTACAATGTCAGTTATCACTTTTTGGATAGTATCTATTTTAGTAACATCTAAAGCCACCAACTCAAAAGGATAATTTTTTATATTTTCCGGGTTTCTGCCGGTTCCATATACCGTATACCCTTTTTGAGTTAACCATGTTGCAACAGCTTTTCCTATTCCGGATGAAGCACCGGTAACCAAAACTACTTTAGGCATTTTTATTTAAAGATTGAATTACTATTACGGCACAAATATGAGAAAAGAATTTTAAATCAAACAGCAAGGCATAAAAAATGGCAAGCTATCTACATCACACTGCTACAACCTAATACCCTTGCTGCGTTCCCGCCCTGGGGGATTCAAAGGGAGCTAGTTGTGTAGGACTTGCCGAAGCAAATTTACAATCTATTTTGAGTATAACCGCTAAAATGGTATAAAAATCTTATTAGCTAGTTGGAAATGCTTTTGGCTCTAGTTTAAAATTGCGTTGATATTAATTTTTGATACTTCAATCCAATATTTTGATATTTTTGATACGCATTAATATGTTCTGACACTTTATTTACAAAGGCATTGAGTTTATCGTTTCTATATTTTAATTTTTCTTTGATGCGATACCAGTTCAAATATTGTTGCAAGTATTTGGTAGATACTCCCCAAAACTTGTTATCTATCCATTTCTTAACTCTGTTATGAGTTGAGTTGACATGTTGTATATGATACACTTTGTTTTTGACACGTTGTTTTATGACGCCTTTTAGAGTGTGATGCTCTATTTTATTGTCTATTGCAAATCCTTTGTAGCTTAGATGTGTGTCCCTACATAAAATGGCTTTACTTGCCTTTATTCTGCTGCCAATAGCATTTACAATATCTATTTTCTTTAATCTTCCCATAGTGGCTACAGTAATATCTGGATTAGATGTTCTATCTTGGGTTACAATAACAGCTACTTGATCATTACTGATGCCTTTGGTTTTAGAGCTACCACCACGTTTTCTTGATTCCCGATGATTTACTGGTCGCCCTTTTTCTGAATTTAAAAAGAAGGTCTCATCACTTTCTGTAATGCCTGTAAAATCATCTTTATCGTTTTCTGATAATGGGACTAATATCTTATGAGGCCAGTCAAAAGCCGTTTTCTTGTTTATCGATAAGGCTACTTTTATCTTATCTAAGCTCTTTTCTTCTAGCATTAATTCAAGGTAGTCATCAATCTTGTCCTTATGTTGCAAACCTGCCATCCAAGTACCTGTGTATTCTGTAAAACTGCGTTTGCAGGATTTACACTTATAGCGCTGAGAGCCTTTGTCAATACCAAATTTTACATACTTTGGATGCCAGCAATGGGCGCAACAACCTAACTTATTGTCTAATAAAAAACGCCTAGATTCTTGGCTTCTTACCGTTGGAACTGAATCTTTTGGTGATGTTGACAATTCTTTTAACAATTCCTGCCTTTCAGATTGGGAAAGCATGGAAATTCCTCGCTTTATTTCTTGTAAATTCATGTATTAAATATACAAATAATAGCTGTTATTAACTAGAGCCATGCTTTTTTATGTAATCTTCAATAGGATTTAATTAAAATCAAACAGTAAATGATGTATCAAGAATGATTTATTTTTTCTTTCGTGTTTGCTGTCAAAAGTGAATTTGTTCTCTTCAATAGAATTATCTGCTACACTTAGCAAATCGCCTTTCGGAGTAATATCAAACTTATCTTCTAACTTCTTTAGGATTTTATTTTTTATCTCCGATATATTACCCTCCAACACAAAGCCTATCATACCTCCAAAATTCAAGTTTTGTGCATATTTTCCGTTGAAGTAACGATAAACGCCTCCGTCAAATATAGAATGTCCTTTATTGTAGGCTACATATTTGTTTACCAAATCTTGACTATTATCTAAGTTTTTGCATTCAAAATGAAAATCTTTGCTTTTCCAATTCGTGCTATGTACAATAATATCATAATTCCCCTCTACATCTTCATCGTTAGTGCTTTCTCCAAATACTTTAAACATATAACCAAATTGCCTATCTCCATTCAGCTTAACTCGGATAAATTTTGCTATTTCTCTTTCAGTTCTTGGATGCTTCTTTTTCTTTTCTCGTTCAATTTTGTCCTTTAACTCTTTGGTATCATAGTTTTGGTAAAATGCGAGTAAGTGATGGAAAATTTCATTTTTCCAAAATTCATCGTTTAACTCTTTAAGTTCTGAAACACCAAGAGTAAGAAGAGGTAAGGGAAAGGATTTTGGAACTTTAATGTATTCTCTCCTCATCCTCATTAGGTATTAAGCGTTTTATTAAGTCTTGCCCGTCTTCAAAAGCCTTTGTCTCTGTCCAGTTTTTGTTGATAGCTTTTTTGATTATATAGACACAATCTTTACCATAAATTTTCTCTTGATTGGCTAAAAAATTTTCATTTGGGTTTTGCTCAAAAATTTCATTTAGAATATACTTTTTAGTTTTTCCTACATTAGGAGTATTAGAGTTTTCGTTTAAAGAGACTTTAACTACTTTCAAATTAAAATCTGTCGTTGTTTCCTCAACAGATATCGGGTTTTTAAAATAAAATCTCAATAATTCTTTTAGTGTTGCTATATAGCTATTTAATGCTGTTCTTTTTCTGCCTATTTTTTCTTCTGGTAAAAAATAATCCTCAATTCTTTGTTTTTCCCAATATGACAACTCATACAACTCATAAATAAGTTGGTTTAAATCATCTGACTTTTCAGAATACTTATACTCTCCTTTTGTGAATTTCCGGCTTAAATCCGAAATTTGATTGACTAAATGTTGGTCTAAGTCTTTAGGAAGGGGTAAGTTCAAAATAGCATCATTTCCAATTTTGAGGTAAGAGCCAATGTAACGCTTCCTTAGAAATAAATTAATGTAGTAATTTATTAATTTGGAGTTTAAAATGGCATTAACTAAATCATATAGCGTTTCATCAACTAATTTCATTACGTGTAAGTCAAAATCAAAATAAATTTTTTGTTTTACATATATTGAATTAATTGATTTACCTGTTCTATTGAATATTATTTTATGCCCAGTATAAATTTCTGGATTTCGCCCCCTTTCAAAATTTAATACACTTTCTTTGAGAAATATTCTAACATTCGAGTAAATAAAGTTGCTTACGTTACGAGGCTTCAATAATTCGTATCCAAATTCAGTACTTTTTTGCGAAGAAGTATTTTCCTCTCTGAAATTTTCAAAATACCTTAATTGTTGTTCTCTTTTTAAACTTTCCCACGCATCCTTGTCAATATTATATTCTTTGCAAATTGTTTTTTCTCCAACAATTTTTAACCCCTCGTGAATAAAATACTTTTCATTACACAAAAGTATATAATTCGAGAGAGAAGGATTGTATTTAAAACTATTGTATATTTCAAAATCATACTCATTACCTACAAGAAAATTCCTTAACCTTAACTCTTTTTTAATTAATTTACTTTGCTCAATCGGAATTATTTTGTCTTCTTGAATTATCAGTAATTCAAATGGTTTTTCTGAAAATAGCCCTAATTCTACTGGATAGTAGTCAATTTTATTGTTTTGATATTTATTGGTAAAAATTAAAGCTACTATGCTTTCTTTTGCTTTTTCAAATAGTATTTTTTTTACACGAGATAGCTCATATACCTTTTCTATTCCGTAATTAGAGTAAAAATAATTTTGAAACTCATTAGACTTATCATTGTAAAAATTAGAGTTATTAGATACAAAACCAAGCCTTGTATTCTCATTAGCCCAATCTTTGATTTTAAGGAAAAAACATTGAGAAATCTGTGCTTTTCCTACAATATCTTGTGCTTTTTTATTAGTCTTTTTGTCTATAGTAACTTTATAAGATTCTAGGAATTTAATCTCAGTTTGATACTCTTCAGTATTAGGTATTTCAAAAAATGGAGGATTGCCAACTATGTATGTAAACTTTTTATCTCCAAACGGATTTTCAGATGTATCAAGTGTATTGGTATGTTTGATGTTTTCAAAAAATGAGGAGTATTTAGAAAACAGGTTGATTTCGTTATTTTGGTTTAATTCACTTGCTATGTAATTCTTAATATCATTTGGGTTAATGTTTTTGAAAATTTGTAATGAAAGTGAGAATAATGTAAACCTCTTAGCAATTGGTTCTTTTTCAATACCAAAAATATTTTCAGCAAGTAACCCAGTTCTATATTTAATCTTCTCTATACTGTCTTGGGGCTCTAAATTTTGTTTTCCAGCAATTTCCAATAACCTTTGGAATCCTACAATTAAAAACATTCCTGAACCACTTGACGGGTCTAAAACAGAACCTATTTTGTCCTCATTTATAACCTCGTCGACAATTAACTGTGCTAATTTTTTAGGCGTATAATATATCCCGTTTTTTTTCTGTTTCTCAGACAAGAAAACTTCATAAATGTAGCTTATAAACTCAATAGGGAGAATGTCAAATTGAAAATGGAATAGTTTTAATTGTCCTGTACTTAAATTGGTATTAAAAGAGTTGGATATTAATTGTCTGACATTTGGAGTTAGAAATTTAATGTCTATTGTAGGGCATTCAAAAAGTGAGTTGTTAAAAATCTTGTGTATTTTTTTGAACAACTTGTTTAAGTCAGCATTTGAATTATTATCTAGTAACTTTTTATAGTTAAGGGTATTGTCTTTGAAATAGTATTCGTAAAAATGAGAATTAATAATGTGTTTATCCTCAAGATATTTTATGTAGAGTGTTCTATCTATTAATGCTTGAACTACCTCATTGCGCTCACTTTCTTCTACTAAATTAGTCAGAGCTATGTCTAATTGTTTTTTTAAAGTTTCTAAAGTAATTACCAGTTCTTTATCAATCCCCTTGTATTTAGCTTTATTAATGAGCTTGCTGTAATTGAACCAAAAGACTCCACTGTCAAATCGCCAATGGTTTATTTTGTTAAGTTTATCCGTATCCTTTTGATTAATAGAAAAGACATCTAACTGACTTTCTTTATTGGTAACGGTTGGCGAATATTTAGCATAATACAACTCCAATTTTGTTGTATTATTTGGATAGTAAAAAATCAAATCGGCATCGTTTTTATTCCAAATGTACCTTCTAATTTCTTCAGTATCTTTATCATTTAATACTGTAGTTATTAGATAAAACGAAGTGTTGGTATTATTTGGACTTTGGTAGAAAAATACTGAATCTTTGAGATTATGAGTTAAGGTATCATTCTTATCAAACACTAAAGTTCTTGCCTCAAAATCCCTTTTAAAGTCAAAACCTAATTTTGAAAAAACAATTTCATAACTCACTACTTACTAAACCTTTAATATGATTTTAAACACCAAGTTTAGGTGCTAAGTGTAACTCACAAATCTAATGAAAAAAAGTGAATAATTGTTTTCTTGTTTAAACAATATTTTGACTGTAAAATCTTTTAACCTGCACATCCGAAAACTCAAAACCTCTACGAGTTTTATAGCCGTATTTATTGAGCTTCCGAGCAATTTTATAGAAACCTTTCGATTATTCTCATTATTTCTAGCGTTATGCTTTATTGCTTGCAAACCTTTTTGCCGGGCCTCTATGGTTAAGTTCTTTGGCGAAGTTGGTAAAAGGCTTCATCTTGTAGGCATATTACTTCCGTAGGTTAAAGATACAAATTTTAGAGGTCCAAAACAGAATCCGATGCTTCATCTTCTTCTTTGTGCGTAAAATTAGATTGGTAATTTATTGTTGTTATGGAGGTATGGCGATAGAGTTTCTGTAACACTTGAATGGGAATTTTATCTTCCGAAATATTTCCAAAGGTATGGTGAGCTATATGCATGGTACCTTTTTATCAATTTCAGCTTTCTCATAACGTCGGCAAGGTAGGTGTTGAATTTTTTTGTTGCGGTTTTCGTTTTCGCAAGCATACCTCTTGGAGAATCAAAGCCTGCCTTTTTCATTTCAGGGAAGATGAAATCATCGGTATCACGCTTTTTTGCTTTGTAGTATTTGAGGATACTGTTTACTCTATCAGGTAGCTTGAGCGACAAAAGTTTGTCATTCTTGTTCATCCGATAGTGGAGTCGCCCGTCGTAGATATCACTCCGGCGAATTTTCAGAACATCAACAATTTTAATTCCTGCAAAATAGAAGCATGATGACGAGGTTACAGGTAAATTCGTTACCATTGATTTATGTAACTAAAATCAATTGAGTAATTTGAACTCAGCTTATAAATGCAATACCTCTTCAATCAAAAGAAAAAAATATGTAGGTTTGTATCACAAAACTAAATTTTAGAACAAATGGAAAATCAAGCAAGTAGTAAAAGTGTAATTTTAAATTATGGGCTCTATTATGGAGTGATCTCTATTTTAATCAGCCTGGTAGTGTACGCCATGGGCAAGCATCTGGATCAAGGTTTTAGCGGTATGCTTATCGGTCTGGTAGTGATGATCGTTTTTATAGTGTTAGCAACTAAAAAATTTAAAAAAGATAACAATGGTTTTATGTCCTGGGGACAGGGTGTAAAAGTGGGTGTTGGAACTGTGGTTATCGGAGTCATTATAGCCGTCATTTATCAACAAATTTTTATCAACTTCATCGAACCGGATTTTATGAACCAAATGGCAGAAAAAACACAGGAATCCCTGTTAGATGCAGGTTTGACAGAGGAGCAAATTGAATCCAGAATGGAAATGCAGAAAAAGTTCCAAAACCCTTTGATTTCCATACCTTTAGGTATTGTTGTAGGTGCTTTTGCAGGTTTTATATTTTCTGCAATTACCTCGGCTATCATGAAAAAATCCGAAGAAGATCAGTATTAACATTGACGGTAAGAACATGGTAAAGTTGAAAAGTTCACGTCTTTTTTACTTTCAAATTTCTTTAACTTAAACGCATGGATATATCGGTAGTAATACCTTTATTAAACGAAGAGGAATCTTTACGGGAATTATACGATTGGATTGTATCTGTGATGCAGTCCAATCGGTTTTTATATGAGATCATCTTTATTGATGACGGCAGTATTGACAGCTCATGGAAAATCATAGCATCATTAGGCCTCGAAAATACTTCTGTAAAGGGCATTCGGTTTCAAAAAAATTATGGAAAATCACAGGCTTTAGATGCCGGTTTTGAGTTGGCTCAGGGGAAAGTGGTGATTACTATGGATGCAGATTTGCAAGATTCGCCGGATGAAATTCCCGAATTGTACAGACTCATCACTAAGGAAAATTTTGACTTGATCTCCGGTTGGAAAAAGAAGCGGTATGACAATGTGATTGCTAAAAATATTCCTTCCAAGCTATTTAACTGGGCAGCCAGAAAAACTTCCGGTTTACAACTGCATGATTTTAATTGCGGTTTAAAAGCATATAAGAATACGGTTATAAAAAGCATAAAGGTAAGTGGCGAAATGCACCGCTATATTCCCGTATTGGCGAAAAATGAAGGGTATTCAACTATTGGCGAAAAGATAGTACAACATCAGGCCAGAAAATATGGCGAGACCAAATTTGGCATGAACCGTTTTGTAAACGGTTTTTTAGATCTCATTACAATTTCTTTCTTATCAAAATTCGGGAAAAGACCCATGCACTTTTTTGGTCTTTTGGGAACCTTGATGTTTGTATTTGGTTTCTTTTCCGCAGGATATATAGGTGCTGTGAAGTTGTATAAATTATCTCAGGGGTTGAAAACCATATTAATTACTGATAATCCGTGGTTTTATATAGCACTAACGGCTATGATTTTAGGTACACAGTTATTTTTAGCAGGTTTTATCGGAGAATTACTTACCGGATCAAAAAACAGCGAAAAACATTACACTGTTAAAGAAACGCTCAATCACTAACTAAATTGCTAACTTTGCAAAATCATTCCTTTAAAAAACAACAATGAAAGAAATAATGGAAAAAGCAACCATGTGGCTTTCAGATACCTTTGATACTGAAACTCAACAAGAGATACAAAACTTGATTCATGCAAAACCCGATGATCTGGCAGATCGGTTTTATAAAAATTTAGAGTTTGGTACCGGAGGCATGAGGGGAATTATGGGTGTTGGGACTAATCGTATTAACAAGTATACGCTGGGAAAGGCTACCCAGGGGCTTAGTATGTATTTACATCAATGCTATCCCAATCAGGAAATTAAAGTAGCCATTGCCTATGATTGCAGGCACCATAGTAAAGCGTTTTCAAAATTAGTTGCCGATGTGTTATCCGCAAATAACATTCGGGTATTTGTTTTTGAGGATTTACGCCCGACACCGGAACTATCTTTTGCTGTGCGTGAATTAAATTGCCATGCCGGAATTGTATTAACCGCGTCTCATAACCCTCCGGATTATAACGGATATAAAGTATATTGGACAGATGGCGGTCAGATTGTTTCCCCTCATGATAAAGGGATTATTGATATGGTAAACGCTCTGGATTTTGCTGATATTCATTTCAATGCTAATGAAGATTTGATATCCTACATAGGCTCGGATGTAGATGAATTATTTTGGAAATCTTCTGTAAAAAACGGCACTTTTGATATTAAAGGGCGTGAACATTTAAAAATTGTATTTACCTCATTGCATGGTACTTCTATAAAATTAATCCCTGAAGTATTAAAAAGGGCGGGATATACTCAGGCACATGTTGTAAAAGAACAGGAAATGCCTAATGGTGATTTTCCAACGGTAAAATCACCCAATCCGGAAGAACCCGAGGCATTACAAATGGCAGTAGCACTGGCTGAAAAAATAGGTGCCGATATAGTTTTGGGAACCGACCCTGACAGCGATAGAATTGGTATTGCCGTACGTGATACGGATGGAAATATGAAATTATTAAACGGAAATCAAACCATGAGTTTGATGACAGATTTCCTGATACAACAGTGGCAAAACAAAGGGAAGTTAAACGGAAAACAGTTTGTTGGCTCTACCATTGTTTCTACAAACCTTGTAAATGATATCGCTACAAGTTATGGTGTTGAAACCAAAGTGGGATTAACAGGTTTTAAGTGGATTGCCAAAATGATTGTAGATTATCCCGAACTGGATTTTATCGGTGGCGGAGAAGAAAGTTTTGGATATATGGTAGGAGATTTTGTTCGTGACAAGGACGCGGTTACGGCTGCACTTTTGGCATGTGAAATTGCTGCGAATGCAAAAGCAAATAACAGTTCTTGCTATGAAGAACTTCTGGACTTATACACAAAACACTCTTTTTATAAAGAGCATCTGATTTCTTTAGTTAAAAAGGGAATGGACGGGGCTAAACAGATTGCACAAATGATGGTTGATCTGAGAAATAATCCACTAAAAGAAATTGACGGCTCTAAAGTCACTTTTTTATGTGATTATCAATCATCCGTTCGGAAGAATTTAATTACCGGAGAAGAAACCATAATGGATATCCCGAAATCGAATGTTTTAATTTATCATACCGAAGATGTTACTACAATAGCAGCAAGACCCAGCGGAACAGAACCTAAAATAAAGTTCTATTTTAGCGTACATGCTCCTTTGAACAAAGTTGACAATGCAAAAACCGTTGAATTGGAATTAGACAACAAAATCAGAAGGATCATCCGGTCTTTACATCTGTAAATGCACATATTAATTGTACATAATGCAGTTATTCCCGTAAAATTGTACGGAGGTACGGAGCGCATTATTTGGTATCTGGGTAAGGAATTGGCTCGGCTTAAACACAAGGTAACCTATCTTGTAAAAAAAGGGTCTTCATGTGATTTTGGAACCGTAATCCCTATAGATGAATCAAAAGAAATTTGGGAACAGATACCTCGGGGAATAGATGTAATTCATTTTCAGGAGCAAATCAAAAATATTGAAAAAGTCAAAACACCTTATGTGATTACCATTCATGGGAATACAAATGAACAATTCCATTATGATAAAAATGTAATTTTTGTTTCTAAAAATCATGCCAACCGATATAACTCGGATTCTTTTGTTTATAATGGGTTAGACTGGGATGATTATTCGAAGCCTACGTTTTCTAAAAAAGAGTATTTCCATTTTTTAGGCCATGCCGCGTGGAGGGTAAAAAATGTACAAGGGGCTATTAAAACAGTAACTGCTACCCGGCAGGAAAAAATAAAAATAATAGGAGGCGTAAGGTTTAATATTAACATGGGATTGCGTTTTACCTTTAGTTCAAGGGCTTCTTTTTATGGTATGGTTGGCGGGCAAAGGAAAAATGAGTTATTGGATACCTCCAAAGGTCTTGTATTTCCGGTACGTTGGCATGAACCTTTTGGACTTGCCATTACAGAGAGTTTATTTTACGGTTGTCCGGTTTTTGGAACACCCTATGGCTCCCTGCCCGAATTGATAACAGATGATTTTGGGTTTTTATCAAATAAAAGAAAAGAATTGACAAATGCTATTGAACATGCACATGAGTTTTCTCACAAAAAATGTCATGAATATGCGTTGGAAAAATTCAACTCACAAAAAATGGCATTGGAATATCTAAATAAATATGAGAGGGTAATGCTTGGCGAGTTTTTAAATGCTAAAAAACCACAATTAAAAGAAGTTCAAACAAAAAAAAAATTAGACTGGTTTGAATAAGAACTCATTTAAACTTTTTGGATGTAAGCGAACATTAGAAGTTTTTAGATATGTTGAAAGCTTTTTTGAGTTGCATAGCAGCACTACGGAAGGAAAAAAAGATAAAAACAGAGCTAAAAACAGCAATTTTTCAGCAAATTTAAAAAGTTTAAACGAGTTCTAAGTTAAAACCTACCATTTAAAATGACATACTTTAAAAAAATCATACGATTTATATATCCTTATAAAAAATATGCAGTACTAAACATTATAAGCAATATCTTGTACGCGCTGTTTAGCACGCTTAGCCTGATTTCTTTTATTCCTATGCTTGGTATTTTATTTCAGACCAACAAGCGTATGTATACAAAACCCGTATATGCAGGTTTTTCTGAGTTGAAACCTTATTTGGAACAGAGTTTAAACTACTTTGTCACACAGCAAATTGAACAAAGCGGAAACGGAGAAATTAAAGTGTTAGGATATCTCTGTGGTTTCATTATTCTCATCTTCCTGTTGAAAAACCTTTTCAATTATATTGCTTTGTATTTTATGACCATCATTTGTAATGGGGTTATTAAAGATTTACGGAACAGTATTTATGAAAAAATAATAAGTTTACCCATATCTTTCTTTACCGAAAAAAGAAAAGGAGATGTTTTGTCGAGAATAACCAATGACATTCACGAAGTACAATGGTCTTTTTTAAGTGTTTTGGAAATGTTTGTAAAACAGCCGCTTACTATTATTTTTACGTTAATTGCGATGCTTGTTATCAGCTATGAATTAACCTTATTTATATTTGTTTTCATACCTGTTGCCGTATTCATTATTTCATATATCGGAAAAAAATTACGCAAAGATTCTGATGTGGTCCAAAAAGAAAACGGGCGTTTTTTATCTCATGTGGAAGAAACCCTGACCGGATTGCGGATTATCAAAAGCTTTACCGGTGAAAAAAAATTTAGAAATAAGTTTTTAGCATCTACAGGTACATTATTCAAAACCATGAATCGTTTAATGTTTAAACAAAAATTAGCCTCGCCTTTGAGTGAATTTCTCGGAGTTTTGGTGATTACGGTTATTTTGTGGTATGGCGGTAAAATGGTTTTAATAGATGGTACCATTACAGGAGGTACTTTTATCGGTTTTATGGCACTCACATACAATATTCTCACTCCTGGCAAAGATATCTCTAATGCCATGTACAGTATCAAAAGAGGAAATGCCTCTGCGGAAAGAATACTTGAAGTTTTAGAAACTGAAAATACCATTACAGATAAAGAGCATGCTGTTATAAAAACTACTTTTGATAAAGAAATTGTATTTGATACTATTTCCTTCAAATATGAAGATGACTATGTATTAGAGAATTTTTCTTTAACCATTCCCAAAGGGAAAACAGTAGCCTTAGTCGGGCAGTCCGGAAGCGGAAAATCTACTGTGGCAAACCTGATTACCCGATTTTATGATGTCAATGAAGGAGGTATTTTTATTGATGGAGTCAATATAAAAGACCTTTCTAAAAAGTCGTTGTTAGGTCTGATGGGAGTTGTTACCCAGGATTCCATTTTATTCAATGACTCTGTTTTGGAAAATATTAAATTAGGAAAACAAAATGCTACCAAAGAAGAAGTAATGGCAGCTTCTAAAATTGCAAATGCACATGAGTTTGTAAAAGATTTACCGGAAGAATATCTTACCAATATTGGTGATAGCGGAAACAAGTTATCCGGTGGTCAAAAACAACGTTTGTCAATTGCCAGGGCAGTTTTAAAAAATCCGCCTATTATGATTTTAGATGAAGCCACCTCTGCTCTGGATACCGAATCCGAGCAATTGGTACAAGCAGCCTTGGAGAAAATGATGCAAAACAGGACATCATTGGTGATTGCGCATAGATTATCTACCATACAAAAAGCCGATACCATTGTAGTTCTCAAAAAAGGAAAAATAATAGAACAGGGAAAGCATCGGGAACTACTGGAGAAAAAAGGAGAATATTACAATCTGGTTACCTTGCAGTCATCAGCTTAGGTTTCACAAATCATTGAAAAGTTAGAAAGTGTAAAAACCTAACGACAAAGGTCTCATAAAATTATATAGAGGAGACCTTTGCCAAAATAGTGATATATTCCGTATTTGAATTGATTTGACTTCAAATTTCTTCCTTCTCGAAAATTTTAAATCCTCAAAACGAATAGGTTATTCCGGTTGAAAATTTTCTTCGGGCGTCGAACTTTTTCGCCAAATCAATTTTGCAAAGGCCTCTAGAACTTAGCTCAATTAACTTTGTCAAACTTTAAACTTTTCGACTTTAAATGGTATAAAATATTCATCCCTCCATTTTAAAAGCATTTTCAATGTGCTTCCTTCAAATAAATGCTCAGCTTTCTAACTTTAAACTATATCGAACATAAAATAACTACTATTTGTGAAGTTGAAATTATCTTTATATTTGCATCCGGAACAAAAAATATAGAAGTTTTCAGAAAAGTGTTTATTAAAATAAATACTCCATTAAAAGAGGTTTTCCTCAAGCCATTAGTAATGTATCCGAAGCCAGATACAATTGTATGAAGATAAATAATACAAAAACCGGTTTGTAAAAATGAATGAAAACTAACTATTGAAGCCCGGCTGTAAAAATTATGATAGATACTATTTTTATAAAAATAAAAAAATCAAATCTATACTATTATATAACGGTTTTTGTAAGGTTGGCTGTTCCGCCATTTTATTACCGGTTAAGACTCAATTCCTGGTTATCTAAAAAGAAAAATTATGATAAAAAAATCATTGATTCCAGGCTAAATTATTACATATCAACACAAAAAACATCAATTCACTCAAAAACATCAATTCACTCAAAAACATCAATTCCATTAAATCGGATCAAAAAACCTCAGAGAGGAGGTATGTATTATTTTGATTTTAAATTGATTGCTCAATATTTTGTTCCCAAAAAAAGAGTGCATTATCTGTGGGGTGATATTACTGAAAACCAATCTGTGCCTACGATTGTAAAAAGCAGGCCTATCGCACACACCGGAAATTCAGTTGTCATGAAATTAGATCGATTGCGACATTTTAATTTTGTAAACGACCATCTTTCCTTTTCGGAGAAAAAAGATCAGATCGTCTGGCGAGGCATGTTACATAATGAAAGCAGGAAAATGGCAGTTGAAAAATTTCATCAGCATTCCGATTGTAATATAGGAGAATATGGTAGTAAAAATCCGAAAATCAAAGGTGCAAAAGGGTTTTTAAGTATTTCTCAACAATTGAAATATAAATTTATTTTATCTATAGAAGGACATGATGTTGCAACCAATCTCAAATGGATCATGTCATCTAACTCACTGTGCTTCATGCCAAAACCTACCTATGAAACCTGGTATATGGAAGGCAGATTAATCCCTGATTATCATTATGTTTTAATCCGGGATGATTATTCGGATCTTCTTGAAAAAATGACCTATTATAAAAATAATGAACCGGAATCACAAAAAATCATCGACAATGCTCATTCGTGGGTTGCGCAGTTTAAAGATGAAAAATTAGAAAAACTACTTTCTATTCTTGTTCTGAAAAAATATTTTGAAGCTACAAATCAGAACTAGCATTTTTTATATTTCCCCGGTCAATAGCAAGTCCTATTTCTATTCCTTTTTGTATCATAAAATCATAAGAAGCTTTGTACTCATTAGGAATTTTGCCTTCCAAAATAGCTTCTTTAACAGCTTCTTTAATTTGCCCTATTTCTCGGCAAGGCTGTAAGTTAAAAGTTTTCATAATTTCCTCTCCTGAGACCGGCGGTTGAAAATTTCGTATGCTATCCCTTTCTTCTACTTCTTTTATCTTTTCACGAACTTTTTGAAAATTCCGGTGATATCTTTTAAACTTTTTGTGGTTCTTGGTTGTAATATCTGCTTCGCATAAAGTCATTAAGCTGTCAATATCATCACCGGCGTTAAATATCAGACGCCGCACGGCCGAATCTGTAACATCATTAGCCAATGCAATAGGCCTTGAACTTAACAATACCATTTTCTGGACAAATTTCATCTTCTTATTCAATGGCATTTTTAAACGCTTGAATAATGTATATACCATTTTAGAACCTACAAATTCATGTCCGTGAAATGTCCATCCGGATTTTTTGTCAAATCTCTTTGTAGGTGCTTTTCCTATATCGTGGAGCAATGCAGCCCACCGCAACCACAAATCTTCCGTATGCCTGGAAATGTTATCTACGACCTCTAACGTATGATAAAAATTATCTTTATGTCTTTGTCCTTCTATGTCCTCTACCCCTTTCAAAGCGATTAATTCGGGTAAAATCCGGTCTAGTAATTTCGTCTTTTCCAACAGTAAAAATCCGATAGAAGGAAGCGGAGAACTCATGATTTTATGTAATTCATCTACAATACGTTCTCTCGTAATGATCTTTAACCGGTGTGCATTTTTAACAATTGCATTTAACGATTGTGATTCAATTTGAAAATTCAATTGTGTTGCAAAACGAATGGCTCTCATCATCCGTAATGGGTCGTCAGAATATGTGATATTCGCATCTAAGGGAGTTCTGATCATTTTTTTATCTAGATCTTGTATTCCTTCAAAAGGGTCTAATAATAGGCCGAAATCATTTTCATTTAAACTAATTGCCAGGGCATTTATAGTAAAATCTCTTCGATTCTGGTCATCTTCTAATGTTCCCGGAGTAACGTTAGGGTTTCTACTATCCGGTGCATACGATTCTTTTCGTGCGCCGACGAACTCAATTTCCATGTCTTCATATCGCAACATAGCGGTTCCGTAGGTTTTAAAAATCTGAACCGGGGGTTTGTTCGGTAAGAAAGAAGCTACTTTTTTAGCCAGTTCAATTCCATCTCCTATTGTTACGATATCAATATCTTTGGCGACTCCTCTTTTTAGTATATGATCACGTACAAAACCTCCTATCACATAACTGTGTATTTGCAATTGCTTTGATGCTTCGGATATGATGGTAAAAATAGCCGATGTTACTGCTTTTTTCGGGTGCTGATACTGCATGATATTAGATTCTTATTACTTCAACAACATTCCCGTTTATCTTTATAATAGTAGATGATTTATCTGCAATTTTCTCACGTTCCAGATTTACTATATAATCTACGCCTTCTAATACGGATGCTGTTATTTCGGAAAAGGATTTTGGAGTAGGAAATCCGCTGATATTTGCCGATGTTGAAACAATGGGTTTTCCAAATGTGCGTATCAACTTTTTACAAAATAGATGATCGGGTATTCTTATGGCAACGGTATGACCCGAATTCACAACATTTTTTGGAAATCCGATTGGATTATTATAGATAATAGTTGTAGGTTTTTCATTAACGTTTATAATAGTCAATGCTGTTTCAGGGATTGTTGCAACATATTCTTGCAGCATTTCCAAAGAATCTACCAATACTACTAAACTTTTGCTTTCATTTCTTTTTTTTAAAGCATATAACTTTCGAACAGCTTCCGAATGGGTAGCATCGCATCCCAGCCCCCAAACCGTATCCGTAGGATAGAGTATAATCCCCTCGTTTTTTAATTGATACAATGATTGTTTTATTTCCTGCTCAATCGACATAGATAGTTAAAAATATTATACTTCTTTTTTAGCAACAGTAGCATATTGCATATAAAACATATCTAGTTGCGACCCTAAAAACAGGATATTAAAAAAGATGGCAAAGGGGAAGTAAAAAAATGATTTTGTAATATTAATCCCTTTCATTTTTTGAATACTGTAACCACATTCGCGATACATTCTTTTGATACTTTTTTTAGTAAAAAACCGAAAGTGAGTCCTGTCTAAAATAAGATCGTTCGTATATTTCCAATCTCTGTTAAATAGCATCTTGAAAAGATTTTTGGAATATCTGACATTAGGAATGGAAGTCACTAAAACTCCATGAGTGTTTAGTTTTGATTTTAGTTTTACAATATCATTCCAAGGCTCTAATAGATGTTCTATCACATCATTCATAATGATTACATCAAAATAATCATTAGGTAATGTGTCCAACGTATCATCTAAAGTTCCGATAACTACCTTAAATAGTTTTTCTGAAGCTTTTTCAGCAGAGGGTTTATAAGGCTCTACAGCCCAGATTTCATTATCATCCGTAACTAATTGCGCAGAAAAATTTCCCTCGCCGCAACCTATCTCTAACATCTTTTTTGCAGATTTGGGAATAAAAACCAACATTTCCGGTCTAATATTCTTATAGTATTCGTCTTTTTTTTTATGCATTTAACTGTTTCATGTACTTTATGCTTCTTTTACTCAACCACGTTTTTCTGATGACTGCATGCATATAATATGTCATCAATTTCAGATAAATATACAGGTTGAGTCGCAATTTAGGAATAAAAAAGAAAATAATCCCGAAGCTTGCTAAAACCGTTTTAAAAATGAGATTATTTACGATAACCAGTAATTGACTTAAAAAATTGTGTAAGCCTCTAAAACGGTTACTGATATATACGTGTTTGGAGATTAACACTTCTGTTTTGGTAATAGCTGCTGTTTTTATATTAAGTCTTGATGCCCCTCCGTGATTATGTATCATTTCTACATCTTTTAGTAACACAATATCACCATTAGCTTCTTGTACTCTTTTACAAAGGTCAACATCTTCATAATACATCCAGTAAGCTTCATTCCAACCCTTTACCTGTGTATACCAACTCCTGCTCATAAAAATAACAGAACCGGAAACCCAATCGGGGCAAACAACCTGTTCGCCTAAATATTGGTTTTTGATTTTTGATTTGTACACTTTTCTATAAATAGCCCTGGTGAGCCCGAATAGCGTAAAAAGATTTGGAAATACCCGAACCGTTTTTTCATAATGGCCATTGGGATTTTTTTGATGACAAGAAACAACACCTGCGTTTTTATATTTTTTGGCAAATGCTATAAATTTTTTGATTACGGTTCCATTTGCAACAGTATCGGGATTTAAAAAAAGCAAATAAACCCCTTTCGATTTTTTTGCTCCTACATTACAACCATTGGCAAATCCGTTATTCCCCGTATTTTTTATAAACTGGACTCTTGGAAATCTATCTGAAAAAATGGTTAAATTCCCATCAGCCGAATAGTTATCAACTACGATAATTTCCGGAGAAATTTGCTTTGATTCTATAACTGTTAACGCTTGCAGACAACCTTCCAAATGATGCCAACTTCTATAGTTAACAATAATGATCGAAACCACAACATTTGAAAAAGTACCTGACATTTCTTAACGGGTTTTTCTCATTCTGTTTCAGTATTTTTGATCTTCATATATTTTAATTTCCACAGATGGGTATATCTTACCAAAACACCGTATGAAAGTGCATACGATAATACAAGACCCTGAAAGCCATCTAAAAAACCCAGTTTAATAAAATAGTGTTTTATAAATCTTGCCAGTGGTTTTATAATAAAATGATAGGGTGTTAGTAGTAACCCCTTTTTATATAATTCTTCAGATCTAAGCTTGGAATGCAATTCTAGTTTTTCAATATATCTGTTAAAACCTATATATGAATAGTGTAAAATCCTATGGTTTAAAACCCCTAACTTTCTGTCTGTTTTTATTTTTTCATGCACTACTCCCTCATACCTGCAATATTTTTTATTAAAAAGCCGAATTAATTTATCATTTTGTGTACCGCTAAATCTTAGTGCTTTTTTCATAAAGAAAAATGTCCTGTAAATATAGAAACCTGCAAAATCCTTTGGATCTTTAAGAGTAGTTATGACTTCCTTTCGTAAGTCGTCGCTTATCACTTCATCTGCGTCCAACCATAAGATCCAATCATGGCTGGCATGATGTATAGCGTAATTTTTTTGACTGGAAAAATCGTCAAATTTACGTTGCAAAAGAATCGCTTTGGTTTCTTTCACAATTGCCAGTGTACGATCAGTACTAAAAGAATCGATTACAATAATTTCATCGGCAAATTCAACAGATTTTAAAGCGTTTCCTACACGTTCTTCCTCATTAAGAGTAGGTATAATAGTGGTAATCTTTTTCATGGTATTTCTAGACAGCTACATGATATTCTCTGAGTACCTCATTCAATGAAGTTTTTTTGTCGGTACTTTCTTTTCTTTTACCAATAATTAATGCACAGGGTACCTGGTATGCTCCTGATGGAAATTTTTTAGTATAACTTCCCGGGATAACTACGGATCTTTCAGGGACCTTCCCTCTCATTTCTAACGGTTCATCCCCTGTTACATCTATAATTTTGGTGCTCATTGTCAAAACCACATTGGCTCCCAAAACCGCATCTTTCTCAACTCTGACACCTTCCACAACAATACATCTTGAACCGATAAACGCTCCGTCTTCTATAATAACCGGTGCCACCTGTAACGGTTCCAAGACTCCTCCGATTCCCACACCTCCTGACAGGTGTACATTTTTGCCGATTTGTGCACAGCTTCCTACAGTGGCCCAGGTATCCACCATGGTTCCTTCATCCACATACGCCCCGATGTTTACATAGCTGGGCATCAGAATAGTGCCTGCAGCGATATAGGCACCATGACGGGCAACTGCATTAGGCACAACCCGTACACCTTTTTCCCGATACTTCTTTTTTAATGGTATTTTATCGTGATATTCAAAAATTCCAGCTTCCAGTACCTCCATTTTTTGGATAGGGAAATACAATACAACAGCCTTTTTAACCCACTCATTTACCGTCCATCCATCCTCCGTTGGTTTCGCTACACGCAACGCCCCTATATCTAACAAATGTATTACTTCTCTTATCGCCTGTACAGTTGCCTCTTCTGATAACAACTCTCTATTACTCCACGCTTTTTCTATAGTATCTTGTAGTAAATTCATCTTTTTAATTGCTAAAACCTCAATTAAGGAAGCTTATTTTGCAAAAATAAAAATAAAATTCAATCAATGAACGATAGAATTAGGAGCAAATGAATTAGCCTCTTTGAATATAACCAAGCTTATTGAAAAAAAATAAAAACCAAAATTCATCACTTTAAACTACCTTTCGGAATTTAGGTTACATTAGAATTGACCAACTTTCTGATTTTATCAATATAAGATTTTGCTACTTTTGCCTTTTTGAGACTTACATGATAATTTCTATAACGGCAAGTTCTACACATAGAACGGGTGCATAACATTTTGTCGTTTTAAGCAGCTTTATTTTTCTCAGTACAGATTAGGTTAACTACTTTGTTCCATTTATCACTCAGTTTAGTTGTTCTTAATGTGAGCATATTTTGAGCTCCAATTTTAGACCAACGTTGTCCAGAGAGTTTCATTCTTTTTTGAACAACCTCCCTGTTAGCTGCTTCTATGGCTCCAGATCCTATAATACCTGCTCCTGTATTTTGATATTGCTGATAGTCCATACGCGACCTATTTTCGGTATAATATGTGATAAGTTGGCTTTGTTGTTTACGTTGATTTTGCTTTGTCAATTCTAAGTTTTTGATATTCTCAATGACTTGATTTACTTGACTGTTTTTTAGTAGTTGCTCCTGTTGACCAACCCAACTGTTATATGACTCTTGATTAGAGAGACAAACCTTAGCAAAATCGTGTAAATGTTCTAAAGCATGATACCAATCCAATATTTGTGTGGCAAAAGGGTAATGTTGATCTACCCATTTCCATATCCATCTAGCACCATCACCAACAAAAATCAGTCGCTTATCAATACTCCTGTAACAGCCTAAGTATCTATCCATTCTATCTGTAAACTTATCAGCTTTGCCTAAATATGCTTCATACAACGAATGGCGTATCCATCCACGTTTATTTGATATGTCCATACAGCTACTCTGTTTAAAAATTCTGCCTAATTTTACTTCTTTCCAAGCCTCTTCCCGAGTGAAAAGCATCGACCCATCGACCATAGCATATATGCACTCTTGGTTATCTACCTTAAGAATATCAGGTTCAACGGCATCAACCTCCAATACTTTTTCTTGCTCTAATAAACCACCATAAAAGTCTGTGACTCTGTAAAGCTGCATCGCATTGACTGAAACACCTAGAAGATTCGATAAAACTTCATGACCATCTCCATAACAATCGTTTTGACCAATATAAATCATTTTGTCTTGCATATAGGGACTTATCTTAAATCCATTGACTTTTTCACTAAAGGGATGAGTGTTGTTAATCTCTATCTTTCCGTAACGTGATAAGTTTTTTTTACGCCTGTCTTTAGATGGTTCGCTTATACTTCTCTCTAAAACCTCTCGACCATAGTCCGTCCATATTTGATCAAAAGTCTTTTCGTAATCATAGTAACTCTTTATGTTTGATAATTTTGCTATCGCTTGATAACGCTTCTTGGCTTGGGCTAAAAATTCCTCTTCGCTAATCATAATGGTGTCGCTTTTAAAAGTTAATCCTTAAAAATAACTATTTCGCGACAAAATGTTATGCACCCCATAGAACTCATTTAAACTTTTTGGATTTAAGCGAAAATTAGAAGTTTTTAGGGCTGTTGAAGGATTTTTTGAGTTGCAAGGCAGCACTACGGAAGGAAAAGAAGACAAAAACAGAGCGGGAAACAGTAATTTTTTAGCAAATTGAAAAAGTTTAAATGAGTTCATATCATGAAGTGAACGATACAAATTTACTGCACCTTTAATTCTTTGTTCTACTAATTTAATAGTAAATTGATGTTTGGATATTTTCTGACCTTCTTTCAAGGACTTAGAAAAATATTGCTCGAAACTAGAATATGTATATCCTTCATCATCACTAAATGGAAAAATTTCCTCTTGAACCAAATGAAGAGCAGAGTAAAATGCAGTAGTGACAACCCAATCGTAAAACCGTCCATCTGAAAGGAGAAATTCATATACTTCGTAATTATGTTCAGAGTGGGTTTTGGGCTTCAACTTTATTAATTTTGTAATCTAGAAAAAACCCGTCAGAAGCTAATAAACTTTTATTAAAAGTTTCTTCTTCTCTATCTGAAAACATAAACATCACATTGTAATATTTATCATTTAAAACCTGTTCCTCAATTGTTGCAGCAAAATTGTAAGAAACTAAAAAATCTTCAGATATGAACTCGTCTTCAGGGAGAGTAACTAAAATTACAAAATCGTTATATGTATTAATCTTTAAATGGGCCGAAATTGGATTAAAATTGTTTTTCCTTAAAAAGGTAAACATTGAATCAGTAAAATTAGTTGATTTCTCAATGTTCTCATTTAATTTGTCAACAAATAACTGTTTTTTTTCTTTTATACTATCTTCTTTACTTTTTAAATAAGCATCTATAATATCATCATTTGTAAAGATGGTCTTTTTATCAACGGAAACTTCCCAAAAGTTTGGAAATTTATTAGAAGTATCTTGACTTGTAGAAATTATTCCTGACATAACTTTGTAGTTATAAAAGTACTAAAATTGTAAAAAGCAATTGCTTAAATTAAAAATATTTTTTAAGTATGACAAATAAAAAACTAACGTAGACAGGGCAAAATCATACTTTTAACCTTGTGAAATTTTTTCATTTATCTGATTTTTAATTGTTTAAGAGACAGGTTATTTGTACACTACACAAATAACCAATAATAATAACGACTATTATTTAACTGAATATCAAACTTTTGCTATGAATTTTTAAAAACTTGAAAATCTATTTAAAAAGTATGAGTTTGCCCTGAACACATAGCATAAAACAAGTGTAATTTAAAATGAGTATTTTTGAAAAATTCCGGTGTTATGAGTCGAATCATTGCTTTAGATTTTGGTAAAAAAAGAACAGGTATTGCTATTACGGATGAATTGCAGCTCATTGCATCCGGCTTAACAACTGTTAAAACACCGGATATTATCCCTTTTTTAGAAGCCTATTTCAAAAATGAAGGCGTAGAATTAATTGTGGTAGGAAAACCCAAACAAATGGACAATTCAGACAGTCAAAGTGAGATTTTTATACTCCCTTTAGTAAAAAAACTAAAGATGGCTTTTCCGGATGTTCCCGTAAAAAGAATGGATGAACGTTTTACTTCCAAAATGGCTTTTCAAACTATGATTGATAGTGGGCTTAGTAGGAAAAAACGCCAAAATAAGGCATTGGTAGATGAAATTAGTGCTACGATTATTTTACAATCTTACCTGCACAGCAAATAAAGAAAAACATAGCACCATAACTGGCTAATTTTGTACTTTTGCTATCATAAACACGATATACACTTATGATTTTGCCGATAGTTGCTTACGGGGATCCTGTTTTAAGAAAAACAGGAGAAGAAATAACTGCTGATTACCCCGATTTGAAAGAACTAATTGCCAATATGAAAGAAACCATGTACAATGCAAAAGGGGTTGGTCTGGCAGCTTCGCAAATAGGGAAAGCCATTCGGTTATTTATTATTGATGCTGTTCCTTTTGCAGATGATGAAAGTATATCTAAAGAAGAACAAGCAGCATTAAAAAATTTTAAACAAGTGTTTATAAATGCACAAATCCTCAAAGAAGAAGGTTATGAATGGGGATTTAGTGAAGGTTGCCTGAGTATTCCGGATGTTGTTGAAGAGGTATACAGGAAAAAGAAAATAACCATTAGTTATCAGGACGAAAACTTTACTACGCATGAGGAAACCTTAACAGGTTTGGCAGCTCGTATTTTTCAACACGAATACGACCATATAGAAGGTATTTTATTTACGGATAAGTTGACTTCTCTTAAAAAAAGAATCATTAAAAAGAAATTGGATAATATTTCCAGAGGAAAAATAAAAGCAGGATATGAAATGCGTTTTCCGAAACTTAAAAAAAAATAAAATCCATATTAAAATTACATGCCATTCATAGTGCGGAATACCCTAACTCTTAACTTTTTTTAAACCAAATCATGAATTCCCGAAAAGAACAACTGGAAGCCTTTAACCGTCTGTTAGATATCATGGATGAACTTCGTGAAAAATGCCCGTGGGATCGAAAACAAACACTGGAGTCCCTTCGCAATCTTACCATTGAAGAAACGTATGAACTGGCAGAAGCTATTCTGGATAATGATTTGGAAGAAATTAAAAAAGAGTTGGGAGATCTGTTATTACACATCATTTTCTATGCAAAAATAGGCTCGGAAAAAAAAGCTTTTGATATAGCTGGTGTAGCGAATACCATTTCTGATAAACTCATAAACCGCCACCCTCATATTTACGGAGATATTACTGTTGAGAATGAAGAAGATGTACAACGGAATTGGGAAAAACTAAAACTCAAAGAAGGTAAAAAATCTGTTTTGGAAGGCGTCCCTAAAAGTTTACCGGCAATGATAAAGGCAGAAAGAATCCAGGACAAGGCAGCCGGAGTTGGCTTTGATTGGGAAACACCTCACCAGGTGTGGAAAAAAATACAAGAAGAATTAGCTTAGTTAAATACCGAAATAGAAAAGGGTAATCCCGAAAAAATAACTTCGGAATTTGGAGATGTGCTTTTCTCTATGATAAATTATGCGAGATTTATGAATGTAAACCCGGAAAACGCTCTTGAGAAAACAAATAAAAAATTCATAAACAGATTTCAGTATATGGAAGATGCCGTAGAGAAAGAAGACAAAGCATTGTCTGAAATGTCTCTGGCAGAAATGGAAGTTTTCTGGAATGAATCAAAAAAGTATTTCTATTAATCTTCCCAGGTGATTTTTTTAATGACACTCTGCCTTTTTAATGTTGGACCCTTGTTAGCTAATTAAACAGCATTATCAGAGCATTCCTCAAATCTTTGAATTTTTGAATCTTTCACAAAAGAAAAACTTCTGATATATTTGGATATAAAAAATAATTTGCATAGCTTTGTTTCTGTAGTGTTAAGGTAAAAAGAGCTGTGGCTTAAAAAAATTGAAACCAATTGAATTTTAATACCCCCATACCTTTTCAGACGTCTTGTTTCGTTGCACGATTTTTAGAAACGTCTTTTTTTGAATAAAACAAAAAAGGCATAAACCGGGCAGTATGTAAATGTTTACTGTTCCGGTATAGAAACAGAGGCATTCCAAAAAAATGCCTGTAAAAAACTATCCGGTAATTGTGGTTTATATGGAACACAGCAAAACCGGTGCGTATTAACTAATTTTAATAACTTTAAACGATGAAAATGAAAAAAGTATCATTTATCAAAATCGGGGTCTTGGTCTTTGGCCTATCTTTGTTCTTATGGAACTGTATCTGAGAAGACTTTATGAATCCTCAAAACACCGTTACCTCTAACAAACTCAAGTATTCCTTAACCAAAATAACCTACCTGGAACTACTTGCAGACAAGGAAATAAAACCCTCTTTACCTCTGATTGAAAGACGATTTTCTAAGCACTCGCCACAAAGCATCTACAGCAGAAGTGCTACTGAGGTTGCAGAAGGCCTCACCATTTTTACCGATGAGATTAACAGAATTGTCATAGACGATGTCATTACCTGGACATTTCAGACAGAAAGCCCTGTTTTGGAAACTTCTGATTTTGAAAACTTTCTGGTAAAAAAACACAACGGTGTGTTTACCTATTTTTTGGTCTCTTATGAGTTCACTGACCTTACCGATTCCGAAACATTGTATGAGAAAGCCACTTCATACCTGATTTCCGAAGAATATTTAAGCCTGGAAGGCCTCAACCTGTCTTCCAGAGATGTTTTTGACTGGGTTTTTCCAAATGGTGGTGGTGGTACGGGTAGCGGCCCTTGTGACGGTATTTTGGTATATGGCCACTGTAATTTGGGAGGCAATGCGGACGGACACTGGCCGGTTTTGCAAAACGATGGGTTTACCTATTGTAGCGGTAGTCCGCTGTTATATATAGATTTTTCACACTGTGAGAACTACGGTGTTCCGGACCCTCCTGTGGGAGACCCGCCGGGAGGAGATGATGGCTCCGGAGGAGATCAGCTTATTGGAGGTGGAGGTAGCGGAGGAGGAAGCTCCGGTGGTGATGGAGATACAACGCTTACGGCTCCTGTTGAGTTGGCAGACCCCAGATGTCCTGAGGGAAGTGGAAAGGTGATGGTAGACGGTGTTTGTGTATGTCCGGAAGGGAAAATAGAAAATGAAAATGGAGTTTGTGTATGCCCCGAGGGCTATAAAGCAAATGGTAGAGGAGATTGTATTAAAGAAGGCCATTGTTTTGAACTCGATAGCATGATGAGTGCTACAAGCAGCAGCAATCCTTATATACTAAACGGTAGTGCCAATGACCCCACCGGAGAAAACACCCATCTCAGAATTGCAATTATTAATATGAGAGACCATTTGGACAGTAATTGGGAACATGGCTATGCATTTTATAACAGAGGTAATTTCCCGCAATATGGCCCTTATGCACATCATTATCCTACTCAAATGCAAAATCATGTTTATTTACCAGGTAGAGCATACCAATTTGGTTCCATACATACACACCCGGTAAACGATGTAGCCATTCCCATGTTTTCGCATGATGATATGTATTCTTTGCTGAAAATTAGAAATACCTACGTAAATTTAGGTTCGACATTGCTAAACGACAACAACCCGGCAGGAGATGATTTGTTTCTCAATATTCTGGTAGTAAAACAAGGTGCAGATGCGCAGGTATATGCCATTAAGATCAGTGATGTTTCCAAACTCCGGGCACTTGAAGCAATTCATCAAAATAGTGAAAAATGGGACAGATATGGTAAAAAACTGAGTAAAGAATATACTGATAGTGCCAACCTTTAGATTAGCAAATAGAAATAATTACTTAAAATAAAAACATAATAGTTATGATGAAATTTCTTTTTTTGCTTCTTTTTTTCTTTGTTAATAACTCTTATTTTGTTGATAACCAAAAACACAAAAGAACGGAGTGAACTTTAGCGGCCAGCTAGCTTTTTAGAGCCATCCCCCGTATTAGTCTCCGTTCTTTTTAAAAGTTACTTAGAACCATATAGAATTTCAGTTTCTGCCCTTATTAAAGGTCTTAGTTTAAGTAACTATTATTAATATCTAATTACAAAATTATGAAAACAAATGAAATTATCGGAATCGATGTCAGTAAATTATTAATTGATGTTTGTATCTATTCTAAACAAATTGTTCAACAGTTTGAGAACAGTAAATCTGGATTTAAATTAATGCTAAAGTGGAGTTTTAAAAATTCGTCTTTCTCTAAAGAAGAAACCATGTTTGTATTTGAACATACAGGAATGTACTCTCATTTATTATCTGTGTCTTTAACTGAACAAAAATTATCTTTTTTCATAGCTTCTGGTTTAGAAATTAAAAGATCTATTGGTATTGCTCGTGGAAAGGATGACCAAATTGATGCCAAACGCATTGCTCTATATGGGTATCGATTAAAAGAAGAACTTAAACCCAGTAAGCTACCTAAAAGAAGTATATTACAACTAAAAAGTCTCTTATCTTTAAGGACAAAACTTAACAAACAAAGAGCTGGTTTTAAAGTTACTTTGAAAGAACAAAAAAGAATTTATAAAGCAAAAGAGTATAAAATAATCTTTGACGTTCAACAAAAAATGATTGCAGAACTAACCAAACAAATACACAAGATTAATACTCAAATGCAAGCTATTATTGACCAAAATATAATGTTAAAAGAAACCTATAAACTTGTTACTAGTGTTAAAGGTATAGGAATGCAAACTGCTATAATGATGATTGTGTTTACTGACAATTTTTCAAAATTTGAAAACTGGAGAAAGTTTGCCTCTTATTGTGGTGTTGCTCCTTTTCCTTACCAATCTGGAACTAGTATTAAAGGACGTACAAAAGTCTCTCATTTGGCTAATAAAAAATTGAAAGCAATTATTAATATGTGCGCTATTTCTGCTATACAACATAACCCAGAAATGAAATTATACTATCATAAAAGAATAAAACAAGGCAAAAGTAAAATGAGTACCGTTAACATTATTAGAAACAAATTAATAGCAAGAGTGTTTGCCGTTGTCAAACGACAAACACCCTATGTAGATACTTTTAAATTTGCTGCATAAATTAGTAAAAATAATATCTCAACTTTTACTTGTTTTTATCATAGAATACGGGGTTAACGGTTCTGCTTTGGATTATCAGAAAGTTTTTTTACAATTTGTAAAAGACCGGGATTTGGGCCTGGATTTATACCAAATGGAACAGTTCCATTCGGGAACTCCCCATGTACGTGAAAAATGGAAAAAACTTACCCTGAGTGCCGACGAAAGCACTGTAATAGAAGAACCTTGTACTAATAACTAAAATTAAAAACCATGAAACAGCTAATTATAATCATCATCGCTTTTGCTGTAATCGCATGCAAAGCACAACACCCCGTAGTAGGACTGGATGCTTCTTATGATACTCCGGAAGGAGCCTATTATAAAGATTTGGACAACGAACTGAATAAATTTGTGGGCACCTGGAAATTCATTTCTTCAAATGAAGAATTAATTATTGTATTAAATAAAAGGGAGAGAAAACTAATAAATAACGATTATTATGATTTATTAGCAGGAGAATATTCCTATAAAGAAAACGGTACGGAATTGGTAAATACTTTACCACTTAATATTAATGAAAGCTATAATATTGGAGGAAGTTATATCTCCAAGCCCAATGAACGTCCGAGATGCAATACATGTCATCCTGACGAACGTAGAATAGATTTGTATTTTAAAGACCCAGAACGGGACTATTTAAATTCTAATATCGTTTTACGTTATATTCCCAATAGCAGCCCTCCTCAAATGACAGTTACAATATACCAAAGGCATGGAGCCATTATACCTGATGAAACGTCTCCTATAGATACCAGAGTTCCCAGTGGTGAGTATCTAATGGTAAAGCAATAAAAACAAAAAGAAGTAAGCGGTTGTTGTCTTACTTCTTTTTTTAAAAACCATGAAACAGCTAATTGTGGTTCTGTCTTTAAAGGCTGCCAGGCAATTGACAGGCTACTTTTTTAGCAAGGTAAACGGGCAGTGGAAAATTATGAATGTACTGTGGCAAAGTATTCCCGGAAAAGAAGAATAATTTTTTCTGTAAAAAAACTAAATTTTGATTAAAAAATACAACATTTAGTTTCACTTCAGTAACCACTTCGTTAGTCCATACATTTTTTTCATTTGTTTTTGTGAACTTTCAAATGAAAAAATTCATGTACTTTTATGAATAGTAATTGAAATATGAGCATGAGTACGGAAAAAACAGTGATTCATCCTGCATGGTAAACAAAACAATACATATACGGAAATGAAAGCTATAGCCATGATTCCCGCACGTTACGGGTCTACACGCTTTCCTGGTAAGTTAATAGCCGATTTGGGAGGAAAGCCTGTAATTGTCCGTACGTATGAAGCTGCAGTAGCAACAAATCTTTTTGATGAAGTATATGTGGTTACCGGTAGCAAAATTATCAAGGAAGTTATTGAAAATTACGAAGGAAAAGTATTGATGAGTAGTAAAGAACATGAATGCGGTACAGATAGAATTGCAGAGGCAGTTGAAAATTTGGAAGTAGATATTGTAGTAAATGTTCAGGGAGATGAGCCCTTTGTAAAAAAAGAACCTTTGGAAAAAGTATTAGCTGTTTTTAAAGATAAAAATGCTACTCAAATTGATTTAGCTTCATTAATGCAGGAGATCACTAATTGGGAAGATATAAACAATCCCAATAACGTGAAGGTAATTGTTGGTAAATACAATTTTGCATTGTATTTTTCCCGTTCGCCAATTCCGTATCCCAGAGATAAAAATGCCGGAGCACGCTATTTTAAGCATATTGGAGTATACGCATTTCGGAAACAAGCTCTTTTAGATTTTTACAATTCACCTATGCTTCCTCTGGAAGGAGCGGAGAAAATAGAAGGTATCCGTTATTTAGAATACGGCAAAAAAATAAAAATGGTGACAACTGGCTCTATGGGGATTGAAATTGACACACCGGAAGATTTAGTAAAAGCACAGAAATTTATAGCTAAAAAAAGAAGTAACAAAAATCAATGATTCCTGTCTTAGAGTTAGTAAACTAATAAAACCATGAAAACAATAAGATTATCTTTTTTGGCCCTTTTAGTAGGTGCCACTCTGCTTTTAAGTTATCATATATATCAACAGGAGAAATTAAACCAGATATATACTGATGATTTGATTGAACTTTCCAATATCAAATATGGTTTGTTTAATGTAGATAAATGGAAAAGTGTATTTGCCAATGTAATAGCTTCCAAAATAAATGATTTTACTTTGGAAAACACCGATGAAAAAGTCCTCAAAAAAGAAATTATGGCTTTTCTGAATAAAGCCATAGATGATTTTGAAAAGAAATTTACCGAAAGTTCAACGGGTGGTATTGCCGGTTTTTTTAGAAAAAGTATTTCTTCTATGTCAGGGATTTTTGACCAGGTAAAAAAAGAAATTCCAGTTTTTACAGACCAGATTTATGATTTTTTAATTAGCGGAGATAGTCAGGAAATGTTACGGCAATATCTGGAAACTCAACTGGATGCTTATACAAAAGATACATTTTTAACAACCGATTATACGACATTAAATAACATTGTTAAAAAGTACAACGGCAAAGATAAAACAGATACGATAGCCATTATAACAGAAAAAATAGTTCAAAATAATGTAAACAAAGAATATTATCACTACACATTATTAGTTGTGTTTATGATAATCGTCTTTATAATATTATTTTTAAAAAATACCAATAATATAACCTTTTTACTTTTTACCTCCTATGCTTTAATACTGCTGTTTTTAGGGGTCTTTTTACCGATGATTGCCATTGATGCCAGAATATCCGAACTCAACTTTCCGTTTTTAGGAGAAAACATTCAATTTAAAGATCAAGTACTATTTTACAAGAGTAAAAGCATTATGGAAGTTGTAGAATTAATGATTGCTCAAAACAGGATAGATTTGTTTTTTGTAGGTGGACTTGTATTTTTATTTAGCGCGGCTTTTCCGCTTTCGAAATTAATAACTTCTATCATCTATATATATAACCATCAATTACAAAATAATTCCGTGATCAGGTTTATGGTTTTTAAAACAGGAAAGTGGTCTATGGCTGATGTTTTTGTAATTGCTATTTTTATGGCTTACCTGGGTTTTGACGGCCTTATAACAGAGCAGTTAAACCAATTGCAAGCACTTACCGGATCAAATGCGGTACTGACTACTAATAACTCCAGTTTATTATTTGGTTTCTATGCTTTTACATGTTTTGTATTATTGAGTTTATTCTTATCTGAAAAAATGAAACGTCGCTGATTGAGTAGTTATTAAGCCTTGACTATTTATAAGTTTAAAAGTTTCAGGGTTTGGTTTACAAGATTTGATTTAAAAGGTTAATCTAAACGAATCAAGTCAATCCGGCTGTCTTTTATTTTCTCATTAAGTGTTTTTATTCGGTGGTTGAAAATATCATAGAGCTTGGCCAACTCTTTGTCAATCTCTTTGCTGATTTCATTTTTAAAATCAATAGCCTGTTGCGTAGGGGCATAACTGCCAATTCTGGTCAACGAATTTAAGTGCGCCAATTTGTTGTTTAAACGAATGGGAAAGTTCAACGGATCTTGATTACTCTTACTTTTTGTTTGATATAATGTTTCTTCAACCTTTGTCATATCTTTTACCAGAGCATCTGCATATTCCAACAGCGCTTTGTGTTTTTCTTTGTCCTTGACTGTTTTTGTAAAGGCTTTTATCCTGGCTCTGGCCTTCTTTACCTTTTTTAACGCTTTGTGAATTTCAGTTACTTTTTCATTGATATCGTTAATAAAATAAAACTGCGCCTTTATATCTGCCAAAGTAGTTTCGGAAACAGGATTTTTAAGGATGGTAAAATTTTTAGATTTTAAAGTTTCCTCTACTTTTAAGGTCACCTTATAAGTGCCGGGTAAGGCCATAGGGCCGTTTAAAGAAGCCCACCATAAGATCATTCCTTTCACACGCTCGGCTCCGGGATACATCATATCCCAATAAAAAATGTTATTCCCGTCTTTTACGGTTAGTTTTCCTTCTTTTTTCTCTTGGTCAGGTTTTGCGCTAAACGTTTTAATCAGTGTGTCTTTGCTATCATAAATATGAATTGAAACAGTATCTTTTTCTGCATTTTCTCTAATAAAAATAGCTAAGTTCTAATAAATATATGTATTATCTTTGATAAAAACAGATTATATGATTCCATCAGATTTTAGAGATTATTTCACAAACAGTTCTACAGCTACTCAGCAAGAGATTGTGTCGTCTTTACTATCACTGTCTTTGCAAGGGAGTGCTGTTAAAGATGATAAACAGGATAAAGCTATTACCTGTCCACATTGTACAAAGAAACGTATTCGAGCCAATGGTAAACTCAAAGGTGTTCAGCGTTATTTTTGTAATGATTGTAAGAAGAACTTTAGTGAGACTACAGGCAAGTTTTGGTATGGTATAAAGAAGAAAGACAAATTAAGCAAGTATCTATACTGCCTATTGTCTGGCTATAGTATTAGGAAAAGTGCCAAAGAAACAGGGATATCCATTCAAACCTCTTTTGATTGGCGACACAAATTACTCACCTCATTTTCTAGTGTTTCAGTAGAAGAATTTCAAGGTATTGTTGAGAGTGACGATTTGTTCTTCGCTTATTCAGAAAAAGGAAATCGTCATTTAGATAGAAAACCAAGACAACGCGGTGAGAAAGCAAGCAAAGCGGGCATAAGCAATGAAAAAGTAGCCGTAATTGCTACTTGCGATAGATCTGGAAACAAAGACTTTAAAGTAGCAACCAGAGGTCGTATAAGTAAAAAGGGCTTAGATAAAGTACTCAAAGGAAAGCTCAACAAAGTAGAGGTCATCTGTAGTGATAGTCATAGAAGTTATGGTGCTTTTGCAAAAGCAAATACACTTAATCATAAAAAGTTTAACGCCTCAAAAGGACAGCGAACTATAGATAAAGTGTACCACGTACAAAATGTTAATAATATGGATATGCGATTGAGAAAATTTATGGAGTCTTTCAATGGTGTTGCAACAAAGTACCTTCAAAATTACTTGAACTGGTTCTTGGTTCTTGAAAAAATTAAGAATTCCACTAGCAAAATGACCGCTGTTACTGCTATTGCTTCAAATAGCGTATGGTATGAATATAAACAATAACTATTTAATATGTTAATTAGAACTTAGCCTAAAAAAATTGATAGCAACGCCACCGTGATGATTGGTTCCACGAGTTTTTGAAGTGGCTCCGCGCCCGCCACCCATTCGATAACTGTCCTGAGGTTTAAACAGAATAACATCCTGTCTCATCAGATTGACAGTTAACTGATGTAGTGGTGTCAGATCATCAATCATCCAAAAAGAACGGCCTTGTGTAGCTGCAATCAGATGATTGTTTTTAGTAGCCAAATCCGTAATAGGCACAATGGGTAAATTTAGCTGAAATTTTTGCCAATTAGCCCCTTCGTCAAAAGAGATATACACACCTCTTTCCGTTCCTGCATATAATAAGCCTTTACGCTTTGGGTCAGCTCTCAGGGTACGTGTAAAATCTTCCGAACCAATTCCATCGGTGATTTGCTTCCAGGATTTTCCGTAATTTTCCGTTTTGTAAATATAGGGCCGGTAGTCTCCGGTTTTGTATTTTGTTCCGACAATATATGCACCACCTTTATGGAAAGGATCTACTTCAATACAGTTGATCATCATCCACTCCGGCATTTTTTCAGGAGTAACGTTCATCCAGCTTTTACCACCGTTTTTTGTTATATAAACCAACCCGTCATCAGAACCTGTCCAAATCAAACCCTCTTCATATTTTGATTCGTTGACAGCAAAAATAGTTCCGTAATATTCAACGCCTGTATTGTCTTTTGTAATAGGTCCGCCGGAAGGCCCCAGTGTCTTGGGATCGTTTCGGGTTAAGTCAGGGCTTATTACTTTCCATGACTGTCCTTCATTTGTTGTAACATGTAAGTGATTTGAGGCAGCATACAATTTGTTTTTTTGATGAGGTGAGAACAAAATAGGAAAATTCCACTGAAAACGGTATTTAAAATCTTCAGCTCCGTGTCCCATAGGATCATCCGGCCAAACATTAATGGCTCTTGTTTCTCCTGTCGTATGATTTTTACGGGTCAATAAGCCACCATAACTTCCTCCGTAAACAATATCATTATTGTTAGGGTCAATGGCTATATGTGCACTTTCTCCTCCGGCAGTAGCTTCCCAGTCCTTTTCACCGATAAAACGCCCCTGTGTTCTGTGTGAAACTCTAACGGTAGAATTATCCTGTTGAGCTCCATAGATCCGGTAAGAGAAATGATCATCGGTAGTAACACGGTAAAATTGTGCTGTGGGCTGGTTCAAATAAGTAGTCCAATTGATTCCCGCATCAAAAGAAACCTGGGTGCCACCATCATCGCCAATAATCATACGTTGGTTATCTTCCGGAGCAATCCATAAATCGTGATGGTCTCCATGCGGGGCATTGTATGTTTTATAGGTTTTTCCTCCGTCGGTAGAGCGGTGGTAGCGAATATTTAAAACATATAGTACGTTTTCATCTTGTGTATCTGCATACAGACGGGTATAATACCATGCGCGCTGCCGTAGTTTGCGCTCACTGTTAATTAATCTCCATGTTTTTCCCGCATCGACAGATTTATAAACACCGCCTTTTTTATTCTCTATCAAAGCCCAGACAATATTGGAGTTTACCGGCGATACTGTAATACCGCTGATGCCCCAAATTCCTTCCGGCAACCCTTTATTAGCAGAAATATTTGTCCAGGTTTCACCCTCGTCAGTACTTTTCCACAAAGCAGACCCTTATCCGCCACTAGATAAACCGTAGGGGGTTCTTCTAACATTCCAGGTAGTGGCATATAGAATTCTGGGATTATTCGGATCGATGATTAAATCTATAACCCCGGCATCTTTGTTAGCAAATAATTTTTTATTCCATGTTTTTCCTCCGTCAACAGATTTATAAACACCTCTGTCTTCGGAAGATTTGAACAGATCCCCTAATACTCCTGCATATACAATATCGGGATTTTTAGGGTGGATTCGCACTCTGGGAATATGACGCGCATTTTTAAGCCCCATATGTTTCCATGTTTTTCCTGCATTGACAGATTTCCAGATTCCATCACCTGAAGAAACATTTCCGCGTACGGTTTTTTCACCGTTGCCAACATAGATGACATTGTGATCCCATTCGCTAACGGCAACAGCACCCACAGAACCTCCAAAAAAACCATCAGAAATATTCTCCCAGGTATTCCCGGCATCCGTTGTTTTCCATACTCCGCCACCCGTAGTACCCATATAAAAGAGGTTGGCCTTACCGGGAACACCCGTTACAGCAGCACTTCGTCCACCTCGAAATGGGCCAATATTGCGCCATTTAGTGGCATTAAAATATATTTTGGAATATTTGGTAGCTTTTTTTTGAGCATTAACTTTGTAGCTTTCGGAAATGAGAAAGCATATAAGAACAAAAATTATTTTTTTCATTTTAGTCAGGTTGTTTTAAGAAGTCTAAATTTAGGTATTTATTATTAGAGTGAAGTATTTATGAAAATTCATATTCAAGGTGTTGAAAATAAATTGATAAGTGGGCATCTGAGCATCTCCGGATCCAAAAGCAAGTCGAACCGACTGTTAATTCTTCAAAAATTATTTCCGGAAATTGCTATTGAAAATGTATCCGACTCGGACGATACACACCACTTGCAAGAAGCATTATCTACAAAAAAAAACGAAATAAATATCGGGCATGCCGGAACAGCCATGCGGTTTCTTACGGCATTTTTTGCCATACAAAAGGGGAGGATGGTAATTATATCCGGATCGGACAGGATGCATAACCGACCGATACAAATTTTAGTAGGCGCTCTGAAAGATTTGGGAGCTGACATTTCTTATATAGATAAAGGAGGATATCCTCCCTTGAAAATTTCCGGAAAAAAACTGACAAAGGATTTTGTTAAAATTCGCGGAAATGTAAGCAGTCAATATATTTCCGCATTACTTCTGATTGCTACTCGTCTGACCCATGGATTGACGATTGAGCTATTAGGTGAAATTACTTCAATTCCTTATATAAATATGACATTGTCATTATTAAACCAATTGGGGGTTGAAACTTATTTTGAAAATCAAATCATTAAGGTAAAGCCTTTACGGGGATTTAAAAAACAATCTGTGGTTGTGGAGTCTGACTGGAGTTCCGCATCTTATTTTTATTCCGTGGCGGCATTGAGTAGCCTTGGTTCTGAAATTACGCTGTCATCTTATAAAAAAGAGAGTTTACAAGGCGATGCCGTACTTGCAGCAATTTATGAGTATTTTGGAGTGAAAACGATTTTTAAGGAAAATACAATTGTACTAAAGAAGGTGGCAGCATCTTGTAAAAAACCTCTGGAGATTGATTTAAACAAGGCTCCCGATATTGCGCAAACCATTGCCGTAACCTGTTTTGGATTGCAAATAGGTTGCCGTTTAACGGGTTTGCATACGCTGAAGATCAAAGAGGCAGACCGATTGGAAGCACTAAAGAATGAGTTGACAAAACTGGGAGCGGATATTACGGTTACTAATGAGCGTTTAGATTTAAAACCTGCTTCGAAAATACATTCCGGCGTAGCCATTGAAACATATCACGACCACCGGATGGCTATGGCATTTGCTCCGTTAGGATTATTGACTTCATTGTATATATTAGATGCAAATGTTGTTACAAAATCATATCGTAATTTTTGGCAGGACATGAAGCAGTTGGGATATATACTTTCATAAGTAGAGATTTTTGTTAGATAGGGTATCTGCTTATATTGATTTAGCCTTATATTTTCTGGTTTGAAAGTTTTAAGTTTTATACTCGTTAAAAATCCTTTTTTTAATAATAAAATTTATTATTGCTTTTTAGATTCGATATCTAAAAATACTTGACAAGGGCAGTTTGTAGATCGTATATTTGCCACCATTATAAAAAAACAATTTAGATGAAGCTATCTCATTTCAAATTCGATCTACCTCTTCGTTTACTGGCAGAATATCCTTCGGAGCACAGGGACGAATCTCGCTTAATGGTATTAAACAGAAAAGATCAGTCAATAGAACATAAGGTGTTTAAAGACCTTATTCATTATTTTGGTGAAGGAGATGTAATGATTTTAAACAATACCAAGGTCTTTCCTGCCAGAATGTATGGTAATAAAGAAAAGACAGGTGCCAGGATTGAGGTATTTCTGCTAAGGGAATTAAATCCCGAAAACAGATTGTGGGATGTCTTGGTTGATCCGGCCAGAAAAATCAGGATTGGAAATAAATTATTTTTTGGAGAAGATGATAGTTTGGTAGCCGAGGTAATTGATAATACTACCTCAAGAGGGAGAACATTACGTTTTTTATTTGACGGCAGCTATGAAGCGTTTAGAAATAAATTAGTAGAATTAGGGCAAACACCGTTGCCAAAATACATAAAGAGAGCTGTTGAGCCTTCGGACGGAGAAAGATATCAAACCATATTTGCTAAGAATGAAGGCGCAGTAGCTGCACCTACTGCCGGTTTGCACTTTTCCAAACACCTGATGAAACGCCTGGAAATTAAAGGAGTTGATTTTGCCGAATTGACATTACATGTTGGTTTAGGTACGTTTAGCCCGGTGGAAGTGGAGGATTTATCAAAACATAAAATGGATTCCGAGCAAATTATCATTCCACAAAATAGCACACGGACCATTAACAATGCCTTGGATCAAAAGAATAAAGTATGTGCCGTTGGAACAACAGTAATGCGTTCCATAGAATCTTCAGTATCTGCAGATAGCCGGTTGAATTCCTATGAAGAATGGACAAATAAATTTATTTTCCCTCCTTATGATTTCAGTATTGCGAATAGTATGATTACGAATTTCCATATGCCACAATCAACTTTATTGATGATGACTGCCGCGTTTGTAGGGTATGACTTCATTATGAAAGCGTATAAAGAAGCAGTAAAAGAAGAGTACAAGTTTTATTCTTATGGAGATGCGATGTTGATTTTATAACGGATTAATGTAGTAATTCATTTAGTGTGAGGGGTTGTAAATTTTCATAGCTCTTTTTCTTTCTGATGAATTTTTACTTTTCTCCTATCCTCTGCAAAAGAGAAAATTGGACTTGCTACATTTAGAGTGACAAAGAGTTAAGCTAATTTTATCTAAAATAACTTAACCATATGAAACGAAGAAAATACAGTAAAGAGTTTAAAATTAAAGCAGTAGAATTAAGCAATGTACGAGGTAACACAAAGCAGATTGCCATGGAATTGGGAATCAGTGCAGATCTTATTTACAGATGGCGTAGAGAATTAGAACAGCGTCCTGATTTAGCTTTTAGCGGTAATGGCGTCAAACAACTCACAGAAGATCAGAAAGAGTTAGAGCGATTACGTAAACAGCTCAAGGATGTTACCATGGAGCGGGATATCTTAAAAAAGGCCGTGAGCATCTTCTCCAAGAGCGATCGGAAGTATTGAAATTTATCAAAGATTACAGTAGAGAATATCCGGTTGGGAAGATGTGTAAAATTTTTAAAATTAGTAGAAACAGTTATTACAGGAGTAAGAATTATGTTCCATCAGATAGAGATGGAAAAAATCGTATGCTACTCTCTGAGATTCACCGTATCTGTGAGCGAAGTAAATCTACTTATGGAAGTCCTAGAATTACAGAGGAACTCAAAGCTAAAGGGTTTAAAGTATATAGGTCTAGGGTAGCACGATTGATGAAAAAACACGGGATTAAAGCAGTTCGTAAAAAGAAATTTGTTGTCACGACAGATTCTAAGCATCAATATCCAGTAGCTGATAATGTATTGGATAGAGATTTTAAAGCTACCGCTGCTGCACAGAAATGGGTTTCTGATATTACCTATTTAAAGACTGCACAAGGATGGCTGTACTTAACGGTAATTATTGACCTGTTTGATCGTAAAGTCATTGGTTGGTCTTTGAGCAATGGACTCAAAGCAAGACAAACTATCATTGCTGCATGGAGAATGGCTGTAAACAACAGAATGCCTTGTGAAGGTATGATTTTTCATTCTGATCGAGGTGTACAATACGCATCTCATGCGTTTGTTAATATCCTTAAAAGTTATCATGTAACACCCAGTATGAGTAGAAAAGGAAACTGTTGGGATAATGCAGTAGCTGAATCTTTTTTTAAAACAATCAAAACAGAACTAATGATAGACAATAAGTTTATATCCAACAAAAGTCTTCAAATTAAAGTCTTTGAATACATAGAAACTTGGTACAACAGATACAGAAGACATTCTGCTCTTGGTTACAAAAATATCATCGAATTTGAAAAATTATATCAAATCAAAAATGTAGCTTAACTTTTTGTACCATTTTTTGTTGCATATCCACCCCGATGAGATTTACGATCAGGTTGTAGTCATAGACAAACAAAGTAGGTTATATCACGATCGTAAATTATCTAATATTGTTTTTATGGGAATGGGAGAACCTCTGATGAATTATAATAATGTACTTAAGGCAATTGATAAGATCACTTCACCTGAAGGCTTGGGAATGTCATCAAAAAGGATAACAGTGTCGACATCCGGAGTTCCGAAAATGATTCAAAAAATGGCGGATGATCAGGTAAAATTTAATCTTGCCGTATCGCTACATTCCGCTGTAGACGAAAAAAGAACTTCCATTATGCCTTTTAACAAAACCTTTCCTCTGCAAGATTTGGCTGAATCTTTAAAGTATTGGTATTCAAGAACCAAGCGAAAAGTAACCTATGAATATATAGTCTGGGATGGAATCAATGACAGAGAAGAAGATATCAAAGCTTTAGTAGATTTTTGTCAGCATATTCCTTGCAAAGTAAATTTGATAGCATACAACCCGATTGGTGACAGAACATTTCGGCAGGCCGATTCAAGAGTGGTTCAGAATTATATATCTCACTTGGAAATATATGATATTGTGGTAAATGTTCGCTGTTCGAGGGGGAAAGATATCGATGCGGCTTGCGGGCAATTAGCAAATAAATCGTAGTATATTTCCGTATAGGCTTATATTTTGTACTTTTGTAGTACTACATGAAGCTAGTTGAAAACATAAAACAGCCTATCAAAAAAGAGATGGAGCTCTTTGAAAGTAAATTCAAAGATGCAATGATCTCCAAAGCCCCGCTGCTCAATAGAATTACTTATTATATTGTACGAAGAAAAGGAAAACAAATGCGCCCGATGTTTGTTTTTTTAACTGCAAAAATGGCCTCTGACGGAGGATTTGATGAGCGAACCTATCGAGGAGCTTCCATAGTGGAATTAATTCACACGGCTACCTTAGTACATGACGATGTTGTGGATGACAGTAACCGCAGAAGGGGATTTTTTTCTATCAATGCGCTCTGGAAAAACAAAATTGCTGTTTTAGTAGGCGATTATTTACTTTCCAAGGGGTTGTTACTCTCTATAGATAATGAAGATTTTGATCTGTTAAAACTCATTTCTATTGCAGTTCGCGAAATGAGTGAAGGAGAATTATTACAAATTGAAAAAGCAAGAAAGCTAGACATTACCGAAGATGTTTATTTTGAAATTATTCGTCAGAAAACAGCTACATTAATTGCTGCTTGTTGTGGCATCGGAGCAGCCTCCGTAGGAGTAAATCAAGAGACCATCCAACAAATGAGAATGTTTGGGCAGTATATCGGAATGGCTTTTCAAATCAAAGATGATTTATTTGATTATTCCGATGAAAAAATCGGGAAACCTATCGGAATAGACATTAAAGAGAAAAAAATGACTTTACCGCTGATCTATGCGCTTAACCATAGTTCGGAAAAAGATAAAGCATGGATTATTGATTCTATAAAAAAGCACAATAAAGAGAAAAAAAGAATAAAAGAACTCATTCATTTTGTTAAGCAGAGCGGAGGAATACAATATACCATTGCTACTATGCATGCTTATAAAAACAAAGCACTTGCAATTCTGAGCAATTACAAAGACTCTCCGTATAAAAGTTCATTGATTAAAATGATTGATTACGTGGTAGAACGTAAGATTTAATCAAGTTAAAAGTTAGACAGTTATGAGTTTAAGAAAGAAGTGGATTAAAAACGCTTTTAAAATGTAGGTAATGAGTATTTTATAATAATTTTTGGCTCTAGTTTGAAATAGCATTGATAAATACGATTATTTATTCTTTCTATTGAATTTTGAGTCAAATTAGAAGTAAAAAGCATTCAGAGCTCAGCAATATCAGGAGTGAAAGGCATAATACCTAAAATGAACTAGAGCTTAATTTTTTATGGCACTATAAATGAAACTTATTAAATCTTCAGAATCAAAAAACACAATTAGACGTACCAACGGGCAGTTAATGATTTTTAAAGTTACAGCATAGTATAAAATGGATATATTACATTCAAAAATTATTGGCCGGGGAGTGCCTTTTCTGATATTACACGGATATTTTGGCATGGGTGATAACTGGAAATCTCTGGGGAACAAATTCGCAGAGGATTTTGAAGTTCATTTGATAGATCAACGCAATCATGGCCGTAGTTTTCATGCAGCTGATTTTAATTATGAAATTATGGTCAGCGATCTACATGCGTATATAAAGCATCATCATATAAAGAACTGTATTTTATTAGGACACTCTATGGGAGGTAAAACGGCAATGTTATTTGCAGTAACCTATCCGGAGTTTGTCCAAAAATTAGTGATCGCGGATATTTCCCCAGGCACTTATAAGCCTCACCACAATGAAATACTGAAAGGATTACATTCGATTGATTTTTCCGTACATAATTCCAGGCAGTTAGTAGATGAAAAATTAAGTGAGTTGATACCGGAAATCGGTGTCAGGCAATTTTTAATGAAAAATGTATATTGGAAAGAAAAAGGGCAACTGAATTTTAGGTTTAACTTAAAATCACTATCGGAAAATAATTCTAAAATAGGAGCAGCACTGCCCAATTTTACATCTTTTTATGGCAATGTCTTATTTATAGCCAGTGAAAATTCGGGGTATATTACGGACAAAGAAGAACCTGCCATCAAAGCTCATTTTCCAAATGCTGAAATTATAACTATGGCAGACACAGGACATTGGTTGCATGCTGAAAAACCACAAGAATTTTACGATTTAGTAATGGGGTTTGTGAGCTAAATAAATAGTTTTTACCTGATTTTTTTAAGATAAGCAAGCTTTTAAGAGATGAGTACTCTCTGTGCTCTTTGAGAGATAGCAGTCAAAATCTCATAAGAAATGGTATCGGAAATGTTGGCAAAATGCAGGATGGTTTCCTGAGTGTCAAAAATGATAACCTTATCCCCTTCTTTACAATCAATTTTAGAAATATCAACCATTATCATATCCATACATACGTTTCCAACGATAGGTGCTTTCTGATTTTGAATAGTTACATACCCTTTTCCGTGACCTGATTTTCTTGAAATCCCATCTGCATGTCCAATAGGGATAGTAGCAATTTTAGAAAAGTTTTTGGCAGCAAAAGCACGATTATAACCTACTGTTTCTCCCGGTTCAATCTTATGGATTTGAGAAATAACAGAACTTAATTTATGCGTGTTTTTTAACTGGGAAGTTTCCTTTTTGTCATTCCCAAAACCATATAAACCAATACCAATCCGCACCATATCAAATTGTGCTTCAGGATAATTAATAACGCCCGAAGTGTTTAGTGTGTGAATCATAGGCCGATTATCCAAATGCTTGCACAGTTTTTCTACAATGACTTTAAAATTATCGATTTGCCCAATGGTAAAATCTTTTTCATGAGGGTCTTCACTGGCAGCCAAATGCGAGAAAACAGATATCACTTTAATATGATCGGAAGCTTTGATCCTATCCCAAATGAGTGGTATATCATTGTGCCACAAGCCCAATCTGTTTAAACCGGTATTGAATTTTAAATGAACCGGATAATTTGTCAGCGTGTGCTCATCGGCAAATTTTAAAAAGGAGGTAAGCAGTTTGATACTATAAACTGCAGGCTCCAAATGGTATTGTACCAAATACTTAAAATTTTGGATTTGAGGATGTAAGACTAAAATCGGAGTTTGAATTCCGGATTTTCTTAAGGCTATACCTTCGTGTGTATAAGCCACACCGAAATAAGCAACTTTATCTTGTAAAAAAGAAGCTATTTTAACCCCGTCACTTCCATAGCCAAACGCTTTTACCACAGCTAATATTTTTGTTGAAGGGTTGAGTTTTTTTCTAAAATAATCAAGGTTATGCATTAATGCATTTGCATCAATCTCCAAAACCGTTACATGATTATTCATCTCTTTTTGCTGCTTTTCTTTTTTTCTGCGCTACCTCTTTCATAGCCTTATAGTATGCAGCTCTGCTTAAAGGCTCATATTCTTGGGTTTCTCCTAAAAAAACAATGGCATCGTTTGAAGTTTTTCGGAAGCTGTAATTTGCCAGATTTCCTGTTCTGCTACAAACGGCGTGTACTTTGGTTACATATTCGGCTGTAGCCATTAATGCAGGCACAGGTCCAAAAGGATTTCCTTTAAAGTCCATATCCAAACCCGCAACAATCACCCGAATACCCCTATTAGCCAAGTCATTACAAACAGCTACAATTTCATCATCAAAAAACTGTGCTTCATCTATCCCCACAACATCTACATTATTTGCTAATAACCGAATGTTAGAAGATGCAGGAACCGGAGTGGACCTGATTTCGTTAGCATCATGAGAGACTACCATTTCGTCATCATATCTGGTATCTACTGCAGGTTTAAAAATCTCTACATTTTGTTTGGCAAACTGGGCCCTCTTAAGCCTTCTTATTAATTCTTCGGTTTTACCGGAAAACATGGAACCACAAATTACTTCTATCCAACCAAATTGTTCTACATGATTTACCGTATTTTCAAGAAACATTTTGTAATTTTAGGCTTATAAATGATTGTATATTATAGTTTGTAATTAAGGGGAATAACAAATTTATTAAAAAAACAGTTCAAACGAGAATTAAAGAACATAACTTATGCACAAAAAACTAGCAGCAGATTTGACCAGTTTGGCTCATAGTATTTTGCAAATGAAAAACAAAGAAGATGTTGTTGCTTTAAAAGAAAAGGCATATGCTGTTTATGAAAAATTAGCTGTACTGGCATATGTGGAGGAATATATCAATAGTACTCCAAATCCAACTTATACGAAAGAAGCTATTATCGAAAAAATAGCAGCTGCCGATATTGAAAAGGAGATGGAAGAAACCGGCACTTCTACGGAACCCGAAATGGAGAACATAAAAGCTCAGGGAAAAACTTTAGAACAGCAAAACTCCGAAGAGCACCTTGACAAACCCGATATAAAAGTTCAAAATGAAGATGAAAAATCAACCGATGATTTGTTTACAGAAGAAAAATCAAAGAAAAATGATGAGAAAAAACCTTCTGAAAATAAAAAAAGTTCTTTAGAAGATGAATTAGAAGACACGATTCCGGTAGATGTTGTTGCCGATTTGTTTGAAAATGTTGCAAAAAAATCGTTAAACGATGCACTACAGGGAGATATTCAGATTGGTTTGAACGATCGAATTGCTTTTGTCAAGAATTTATTTGACGGAAGTCAGGAAGATTTTAACAGGATAGTTTCACAATTAAATATCATCAAAACAGAAAAAGAAGCCAAGAGGTTCATTAATAAGGTAGTAAAACCGGATTACGATTGGACAGATAAAGAGGAGTTTGAAGAACGCTTTATAAGTATTGTAGAACGTAAATTTTTATAAAAAAGGGTTCTATGAAAATAGAAGTTTCCAACGGAGAAATTATAGATAAGCTCACAATTTTAGAAATTAAGCTTTCCGAGATAAAAGATGCTAAAAAATTGACGAATATTCGGAATGAATATAATGTTTTAACTCCCATTGTTGAGAGCATTTATAAGGCAAGTAAAGATGATAAAAAACATCTAAAAAAACTACAAAACGACTTGCTTCTGGTAAATAAAAAATTATGGAAAATAGAAGATGATATCAGAGAATGTGAGCGCTCGGGCAACTTTGGAGAAACCTTTGTTCATCTGGCTCGTTCGGTATATTACACCAATGACGATCGTTCGGATATTAAAAAAGCGATCAATATATTCACAGGGTCGGACTTAATAGAAGAAAAATCATATGAAGATTATAAACCACAATGAATCCTTAGTTTTCCCTCAATAAAGAACCGTTTTGGTAAAAAACACCCGGAAGGGAATAGGTAAAGTAAGTATTACCAAAAATCAAAGAGACACGTAGGTTTATAGAATTCATACCATTTATCACTTGAAATTACCGGTATAAAGTACATTTGTATTATATTTGTATAACATTATGTTATTCAAATTTGAATTTATGAAAACACAAACAGCTTTTAGAATTGATGAGAAATTATTAGAACTTCTGAGAGAAAAAGCAAAAGCTCAGAAGAGAAGTCTTAATAACTATATTGAGTATATTTTATATCAAGTAGTAGGAAATATTCCTAATGATGAAACAGTTCAAGCGATAAATGATGCAAGAAAAAATATCAATCTAACTCCTATTAATGACTTAGATGAATATTTAGAAAATTTGTAAATGATATATGTATCAGCTTGTAGCGACTACCCGGTTTAAAAAAGATCTAAAAAAGGTTAGAAAGAATTTTGGCGATTTTAATATGGTTCGTTCTGTATTGAAAATACTGCAATTACAAGGGTTTGAAGGCATTCTTATTCAAATGAAACCTCACAAATTAAAGGGAAAGTATAAAGATAATTGGGAATGCCATATTAAACCTGATTTACTTATTATTTGGATACAAGTAGAAAAACCCAAAACGATAAAACTTGTTCGATTAGGTTCACATTCGGATTTGTTTCAATAATACTAAGTGACGTATAATAAAGAAAGTACTTTTTTAAGATTCTCAATTGTAACAGTCCTTAGAGCAATACAAGAGGGAGTTAGAAAGCAAGCTCATTGAGCTTGAGTTGTACCTCATAGCAATTTCTAATGAAGCCACCTTAGGAAACGGAGGTAGTTTTTTATATTTTAGCGAGCATATTAAAAATACCCTCTTATGAAACGATTTACTTTTTTCGGTTGCTTTTTTGCTGCTTGTCTTTTTTCCTATTCTCAATCTTTTGATTTTACTCCTAAAGGTAAAAAAGGAGAGATAGTGAGATATGATCAATTTACGCTGTGTTATTCAGAGGAACATGAGCAACCTTTTTGGGTTGCATACAAACTTACTCAAAGTGAACTTGAACTACCGATAAGAGACCGGATTTCTCCGGTCACTTTTGTCGCTAATTTGTCGCGTATTTTACACTAACTTTTGCCAATTTGCCCTCACTTATGCCCGTAAAGATAATAAATTTAGAAAAACAAAACCCTCTAGTTTAAAATTGCGTTGATATTAATTTTTGATACTTCAATCCAATATTTTGATATTTTTGATACGCATTAATATGTTCTGACACTTTATTTACAAAGGCATTGAGTTTATCGTTTCTATATTTTAATTTTTCTTTGATGCGATACCAGTTCAAATATTGTTGCAAGTATTTGGTAGATACTCCCCAAAACTTGTTATCTATCCATTTCTTAACTCTGTTATGAGTTGAGTTGACATGTTGTATATGATACACTTTGTTTTTGACACGTTGTTTTATGACGCCTTTTAGAGTGTGATGCTCTATTTTATTGTCTATTGCAAATCCTTTGTAGCTTAGATGTGTGTCCCTACATAAAATGGCTTTACTTGCCTTTATTCTGCTGCCAATAGCATTTACAATATCTATTTTCTTTAATCTTCCCATAGTGGCTACAGTAATATCTGGATTAGATGTTCTATCTTGGGTTACAATAACAGCTACTTGATCATTACTGATGCCTTTGGTTTTAGAGCTACCACCACGTTTTCTTGATTCCCGATGATTTACTGGTCGCCCTTTTTCTGAATTTAAAAAGAAGGTCTCATCACTTTCTGTAATGCCTGTAAAATCATCTTTATCGTTTTCTGATAATGGGACTAATATCTTATGAGGCCAGTCAAAAGCCGTTTTCTTGTTTATCGATAAGGCTACTTTTATCTTATCTAAGCTCTTTTCTTCTAGCATTAATTCAAGGTAGTCATCAATCTTGTCCTTATGTTGCAAACCTGCCATCCAAGTACCTGTGTATTCTGTAAAACTGCGTTTGCAGGATTTACACTTATAGCGCTGAGAGCCTTTGTCAATACCAAATTTTACATACTTTGGATGCCAGCAATGGGCGCAACAACCTAACTTATTGTCTAATAAAAAACGCCTAGATTCTTGGCTTCTTACCGTTGGAACTGAATCTTTTGGTGATGTTGACAATTCTTTTAACAATTCCTGCCTTTCAGATGGGGAAAGTTTGGAAATTCCTCGCTTTATTTCTTGTAAATTCATGTATTAAATATACAAATAATAGCTGTTATTAACTAGAGCCAAACAAAACCCCAGAATATTCCTATTCTGAGGCTTTTTCTTACCTGCGGTCTGGACGGGACTCGAACCCGCGACCCCATGCGTGACAGGCATGTATTCTAACCAGCTGAACTACCAAACCGTTGCCTAAAGCGGCTGCAAATATACATGAGTTTTTTTTATTTTCAAAAAAATCTAAAAATTATACAGGGCAAACGCATTAAACTTTCATAAGATTTAGCACTTTAATGAGGTAATGATTATCCCATCCAGCCTTTAATCTTCTACTTTTGACACCAACTTTAGATGCTTTTTCATTTTTAAGAAGATTAAGCGCAATTTTGTTTAGAATAGAAAAGTTTTGCGCAGCATTATCTTTTCTTTTTCTAGAAGCATCTTCTTCGAATGCAACATCTAAGGTCCAATGCAGTTTATTTTCAATACCCCAATGTGAACGTATGGTTTTTTGAAAATCTTTAGGCTTAGCCTTTGTGTTAGATATATAATAGCGTGTAGCTGTTTCTATTGGTTTATCAGAGTTTTTAAATTCACGCTTGCTTTCTATTTTAACAATAGCAGTAAGACTATCCCATTTATTATCCGGTGGAATACATTGAAAGTTTGTCATAACACTGCATTTTCGGGTTTCTATCCTTCCATGGTCTAGTTCTTCACTTATAGAGGTTGCTATATTTTCACCAAATCTAAATTCATCTTCAATATTTTGATATAATTGTGCTTGATTTTGTTTTACAGCTAAAATATAGTCCGCTTGTTTGTCAACAATGGCAGTAGCTATATCTGTCTGACATCCCATAGCATCAATAGTTACAATAGTATCTTTAATGATAACACTTTTAGTAATTCTGGAATTGCAGTAATTTCATTAGATTTTTCATGGGTCTTTACCTGCCCTAAAACTAAGTTGTTTTCATTTGCCCAAGCGCTTACCATATGTACAGGGGATTTTTTACCAGATGCCTTAGCCCCTCTAATGGTTTTACCATCAATAGCAATTACTTCTTTGGGTTGCAGTTTAGCTAACATACTAACCCATTGTATAAAACATGTTTCAAATTCTACACTATCAATATTAGAGAATACACGATTAAAAGTGTCGTGAGAAGGTTATGCCATTGGGTAGATCTAAAAAAGAGCGTAAAAAATCTTCTTTTGAATAGGCATAGTCTTCCTTTTCATTCCATGAATTTGCACCACAAATAACTGAAATTATCCCGATAAGAAGGATGCTCTCTAAATCGTAAAGTTGCTTGTGGGTGCGTCTAAAATCAGGAATTTGACCGAATATGGTCTTTAGTTTGTTTGTTGTTTTCAAAACTATTAAATTATTGATTATCAGTATAATATACAAACAATCAATAACATAAACAACTAATAACTAACTGAATCTCAATGAATTAAGAACATTACATATCAATAGGGTTTTTAAAAAGTTTAATGCGTTTGCCCTGAAAATTATAGCATTTTCTGACGACTGATCAAATAGCTTGTTAAAATCTCATTGTACCCTTTATAAATATCTACGGGAACATAATCTATTTTGTATTGCAGGCACTTATTTTTTAGATCACTGAAATAGCTTTGCATTACATTATAATATGCTTCCTGCATCGTTTCACTATATAAATTAATAGCTTCATTAGTCTCCGCGTCTACAAATTTTTTAGGCGTATTATCAAAATTAAAATTCAATTCTGTTTGTGCATCATATGTATGAAACAGCACTACTTCATGTTTGTTGTATTTTAAATGACGCAACGCTTCAAATAGCCATTCGCTTTTTGTATCGGCTTGAAACATATCCGTGAATAAGAAGATTAACGACCTGCGATGTATTTTCTCTGCAATTTCATGCAAATATTGATACGTATCCGTCTTTTTTGAAGAAGTAGCGGTTAACAAACGCTCCAGTTGATGCAGTAACATTTTTCTATGCCGGTTACTTCCCTTCTCCGGAGCATAATATTCATAGGAATCAGCATAAATACTTAAACCCACTGCATCTCGTTGCCGTTTTAATAATTCCATCATTGCAGCGGCAGCTACTACAGAGAACCCAATTTTGTTCAAGTTATCCAAACGTTGTTCTTTGGCCAAGGGATAGTACATAGATGCTGAGTTATCTATAATAATATGACATCGTAAATTGGTTTCTTCTTCGTATTTTTTGGTGTAGAGCTTCTCTGCTTTAGCAAAGAGTTTCCAGTCGATATGACGCGTACTTTCGCCTTTATTATATAACTTATGCTCGGAAAACTCTACCGAAAAACCGTGAAAAGGACTCTTATGCATACCCGTAATGAATCCTTCCACTACTTGTTTTGCCAATAAGTCGAGATTTTTAATTTCCGAAGATTGTACTGCTGATAAATTCATACTTCCCAAACATAAAAAAAGGTTTGGCATTGACCAAACCTTTCATTCATATAAATTGTTAATGTTTTTAAAGCACAGCGTCAATCTTCCCGGTATAGACATCCTTTGGTGCAACACCTACCTGCTTATCTACTATTTCGCCATTTTTAAAAACCAGTACTGTCGGAATATTACGCACTCCATACTTTGCTGCATATTCCTGATTTGCATCTACATCTACTTTACCTACGACGGCTTTTCCTTCGTATTCTGCGTGAATTTCATCCACAATGGGCCCAACCATTCTACAAGGGCCACACCATGCTGCCCAGAAATCTACCAATACGGGTTTATCTGATTTTAATACAACCTCTTCAAACGTTGCATCTGTAATTTCTAATGCCATTTTATTGATCTTTTAAATTATTTAACTCATTAAATTCCGATACAAAAATAAGCAATTATTTAACCTGACTCTAAAACAAGGAATTGCTTTTCCGTATCTGTCTATCAACCTTCTCTATCCTTACTATTTAAAAAGGTAAATTTCTCACATCTATGTTTCCTCCTGAAAAAAGAACTCCTACTTTTCCCCCCCGATATGTTGCTTGTGCTTTAGCAACCCTGCAAAAGCCACTGCACTAGAAGGCTCTATGACAATTTTTAAACGCTCCCATACAAGCTGCATCGCACTAATGATTTCTTGCTCTTCCACACACACCACTTTTTCTACCAACTTTCTAATAATCGGAAAGTTTTGATCTCCCAAATACGTTCGTAATCCGTCAGCTATAGTATTTGCTGTTTTATTTTTTTCAATGACCCCTGATTGTAAAGACCTGTACGCATCATCTGCTTCTTTGGGTTCACAGCCAATCGTTTTACAATTTTTTCCAAAATAATGAGTTGCCAGTGCTGTTCCGGCAATCAACCCTCCGCCGCCAACGGGCACATATAGGATCAAGACTAATTGTTGTGTTTATGCAAAAATTGTAGTTAATCTATAGAGGAAGAATTCTGTGTTTTTGACCCCTCTAAATTGTAATCTAAAGGCTTTGATTTTGGCATTGAAAGATTCTGCCGCTGCATTAGTACTTCTATTAATGAAGTAATTCAATATTGATCTATAGTTAAGCCTGATAGAGTTTGCTATGGTATTAAAAGCCTTGTATGCTGTTTGTTCTACATCTTTATACCAATGCGCTAGTTTTGTATAAGCGACTTGTATTGAGTTTGCTGTGTTGAAGATATTTCTAAGTCCTTGTACGAGCTTAAAAGCTGTTTTGATATCAGGATATCTTTTAAAGAGGATGTTAGCTCTTACTCTTTGATCTTCTGTCCAATTACTTGGTGCTTTGTAGAGTAAGTATCTGCTTCTAGCCAAGAGTTGCTTTATGGTATCTCCATTTTCTAATATTTCAGGGTAATATTCTTTGTTATTGGTTTTGGCAAGTTTGATCCGTTCATTTTCTGTATCTATGGCTTCCCATCGATGTTTGATCCTAATTTCTTGAAGTGCTTCTAGAGCTAGTTTCTGTACATGGAATCTATCGGTTACTTGTATGGCTTTGGGGAAACACCGTTTGGCAATCAGCTTCATGGAGTTCGCCATATCTAGGGTAATTTCTCTGACCTTGTTTCTTTTCGCAGATGAGATTTTAAATAGGTGTTTGATAATAGGTTCTGCTTTGGTAGTAGCTATGATCGCCACAATACTTCCTTTCTTTCCTTTAGCTTTTTTATTGGTAACGATGGTGTAGAGTTCTCCTTTTGATAAGGCTACTTCGTCGATAGATAATCGAGTTCCTATATTCTCAGGGAAGATCAACCACTCTTTGGCATGAGACTTTTCCTTCCACTGTTTAAACTCACTCAAATAATCTCGATACTGCCTTTGGAACTTCTTCCCATTCACGCCATAGATTCTTGCAATGGTTTTGCAATCACTCTTCTCAGTATCGACTAATCTCTTTTAAAAAAGCAGCAAACTCACCTGTCATGCGAGTTCCCTGAGCTACTAGATTCCAATCTCTTTGAATGATTTGCCTAGTCTCTTTATCTAACCATCTACGTCGCCTTACGTGAAGATACACAGTGTTTCCACGCAAAGGAAAGTCTTCAATAGTAATCTCTTTGTGGAAACCATGAGCAATTACATTAGGATTTATGACTTCTTTAGGAACAACATTACGCTCTTCAAAATACAAATGAAGTTCCTCATTTCGATGAGTGTGTCTTACCAAATCAAAATGTTCTACGAGCATCTCAGGTAAGATGAATTTTAAAAGGTCTAAGGATAATTCCAATCTCTGTTTTTTTTTACAAAGATCAAAACTTTAATTCAATCCACACAAAACTTTTGACCCTGATCCCTAATTGCTTCGTTTCACTCGCAAAGACACACTTCATTCAATCTTCAATTAACAATTAATCTTCATCTGAACTCACACACAACTTTTGTGACTGATCCCACATATATATCGTTCAAATCCGCATGCGCTTCAAGCAATTCCAGAGCTGCGGTTGAATTTCCTAAAATAACGTGCATATCATTTGAAGGATGTATAAAGGCAGCTCCTGTTTCTTTTTGAATTCGCTTCGTCGCTCTTCCTCTAGCCTCAATAGTAGGTTTGCATTCTATGATTTTTCCTCCGTAACTCTTTACAGCATCTTTTTTTACCCGGGGTGCATTGGCAGGTATTACGATATATGCATCAATTCCCAGATTTTTAGCAGATAGTGCTACTGCCTGCCCAAAATTTCCCGAAGAATGTGTAACGACCCCTTTAACTCTTTGCTCTTCAGGTAAATTCATCATATGATGAACTGCTCCTCTCATTTTAAAAGCACCCATTTTCTGAAAATTTTCGCATTTAAAATAGATCCTTGCTCCTACTAACTCATCGATCAATGTAGAAGTCAATACGGGAGTGTTATGTACAAAAGGTGTTACAGTTGCTTTTGCCTTTATAAGGAGTGCTTTACCCGGAAGCATGCTTTTAATTTGACAACTAAAATAATCATTTAAGATTACTATATAAATTTTACATTTTTCTTGACCTTGAGCCTACATGAATTTTTTGCGCTACACTACTTGGTATTAAACACTTCTAATGTTAGCTAAAAAGCACAACTTAAAGAATAGATCCTCTTTATAAATAGCTTATAACGCGCATTATTTTTGAAAAATTAGAGTTGTGCTACAGCTACCATTGTTAGCTGCTTTTCTTTTTTGGAATATCTCCTAGTTTATACCATTCCCAAAGGGATACAAAAATTATAGCAATAAAGAGAATCAATATTGCATTAAAATTAAGAGGTTTTGGTAATGAAAACGAACCTGTTTTAAGTGTAAATATTCCCGTAGTTAATATTATCCATTTAATAGTGTTTTCAATTATTACTGTCATAGTTAATGTGTTGTTTTCTCCTTCTCTGTAACTATAAATAAGTCCACTGATGCAGACAAGCTATTAATAATACTAATATTTGTATAAATGATTTTATAGGATAATCACAAGCCCAAATATTATAGTCTTTACCATTTTCTCCATTTTTGATTTCACTTTTCATAAAAGAATGCATCATTCTTACTCTTTTTGAATACCAAGCATCCTTTTCTTTTTTATCATTTCCTTTTGGCCAGAAAAAGAGAGTTATTGTTTCAGGAGCCTGATTTTTAAATGCAGCGCTATTTATCCCTTTAAGTATAGAATGTATTGATTCGTGTTCATTGACACCTCCAGCACCAGTTCCAATTATTGGTATAGCTAAATGTTTAATTTTTTTGCCATTACTAACTTTACATAAACTGGAAACCCCTTTCAATATTATTTCATCTTTTCTACTTCTTAGTAACTCAATTTCCTCTTTATGATCAGATATTGCATCAATTCCTGCTAACAAGAATATTCTGTTTGAATTTATTTGAATATTTTCTAATTCATCAACCCAGTTATAGAACAACCCGTCACAATTATGCTTATCTTTTAGTTTCTCTAATGCATCGTAGAGTTTTATCGAATCATTCTTAAGTTTCTTTCTAAATTGAAAATCTAATGACTGACTTCCTGGATTATCGTGATGTGGATGTCTTAAATCACATTTTACAGAAATTACCATACCCTGCGATTCATTATTTTTCAATCAAGGTTTTTAACCTTTTTTATTCTCTTTACTAAGGTTGATAAGTTTCTATCCATGTTTTATATGCTTTTAACCTTTAGTCCTTTCAGTTAACCGGTATAAAAATTCAGGAGCAAAGTCAACTTCACAATCCCACTCAATTGTCCAGCTATTTTTCTTAAACTGCTTAAAATAATCAATGTTCTTTAAAGGCTTAAAAACTTCACCTTTAATAGAATTTTTCAAATCAACTACTCCATTTAATCCATCATTAAACGTTAAATTAATTTTATAATCAGATAAATATTGTGCATTTGTAATCCAAATTAATTTCATAATCCAATTATTTTAATGGTTCTATGGCATTTGGTTTAAGGTTATTTTGACATCTATCCCAATTATCTAGCAATTCTTCTTTGTGCAGATCCAACCAGTCAAAAATTAACTTTAGAGCTCTTTTTGGCATAAAACCGTTCACAACCTCATCATTCAAATTAACAACACATTTATATTGACCATATTCTACATGGAAGTGTGGGGCGGATTGCGATCGTTGAAGAACATTCTAATAATTATTCCATAAAATCTGCTAATTTCCGGCATCTCTTTAAGATCCTACTAAAGTGATAAAATTACAAATTTTTAACCCGTTGTGCATTTTGAACTAAAAAGTAAATTTAAACGTCAGTTCGAGTGATTTTGAGCTACGAAAAATCGTATCGAGAACATATTTAGAGCAAAAATTCTATTCTCGATACAAATTTTTCGATTGAAAATGAGAAAAATTTACTCGAATTGACGAATTTTATCAAAATGCACAACGGGTTTTTTAGTTTATTTCTTTAAAGTTCTTTCTTTTAAATGTTTGCCAACGTTTCACGCATATGAAAAGTTGCGATTTTTGAAATAACAATTTTTCATTCTTATTAATTAGTTTAAAAGTAGTCATATTTTTTCAAATCAGAAAAAGTGTTCGGATTGGAATATCAAACCGATCACTTAATTCTTGAAAAGTAAGATCCTTCTTTTGCCTTACTTTAAATACTTGTTGACTGAAATCTAGTGAAGATGTCATGCAATAAGACACAAAAAAATATGACAAATTATAATGATTTAAAAGCTATGGGTAAAATCTATTAAACATCAAAAATTGGTATAAAAGTGTAAACGAGCTCAATATAACAACAGCAATATTTTCTTCTATAATTCAAATTTTTGTTGAATTTTATCTAAACTCAAATTGTGGATGCTTCCCAAGTGGGTGTGCCTTTTTATTTCTTTTGGGGTATAAGTTCCTGCTGCTACCTGATTTCCTATTTCTTTATAAGCATCTCTAAATGAAACTCCTTTTTCTACCAGAGCGTTTATACTGTCCACTGTAAAGAGGTATGCATACTTATCATCATTCAGGTCGATCTCACGAACTTGTATTTGTTGTATTGCATAATTTAAAACTTCCAAAATCTCATGCATAGTCATAAATGCCTGAATAATGTGTTCTTTTAATAACTGATAATCTCTGTGATACCCGCTGGGTAAATTATTACTTATCAACAACATTTCCGTGTGTAACGCCTGTATCTGATTGCATTTTCCCCGAATCAATTCAAAGACATCCGGATTTTTTTTATGCGGCATAATGCTACTCCCTGTTGTCAATGTATCCGGAAAAGAAATAAAACCGAAGTTCTGACCGGTATACAAACAAATATCCATGGCAAAACGAGCCAGCGTATTGCTCAAACTGCCCAGAAAACCGGCAATACTCCTTTCTGATTTTCCCCTGCTCAATTGGGCAGCAACCACATTGTATTTTAATTGCGAAAATTGCAATTCTTTCGTCGTAAACTCCCTGTCAACAGGAAACGAACTTCCGTAACCGGCAGCAGAGCCTAACGGGTTTTGATCTACTATTTTTAAAACAGCATTCAACAGATAACTATCATCGGCTAATAATTCGGCATAGGAAGCGAACCAGAGTCCAAAAGAGGACGGCATGGCAACTTGCAAGTGAGTATAACCGGGCAATATCTTTTCTTTATGGGTTTCTGCTAATGCCAATAGGGTAACAAACAGCGTATGTGCCTTGTGTTTTATTGCTGTCAATTGTTCTTTATAAAACAAATGTAGTGCAACTAATACCTGGTCATTTCTGGATCTTGCCGTATGGATTTTCTTTCCAACATCCCCGTATTTTTTGATAAGCTCAAATTCAATTTTGGAATGCACATCTTCAAAGTGAGGTTCTATTTCAAATTGATTTTTGTGTATCTGATCCAGCAAGTCGTTGAGTCCTTCTGTTAGTTGTCGTAACTCTTTTTTAGAGAGCATCCTTGTTTTTTCTAACATTTTTGCGTGTGCCATCGAAGCCAGCACATCATATTTAGCTATGTACAGGTCTATTTCTCTGTCGTTTCCTACTGTAAATTTTTCAATCTTTTCATCTATGGAAAACCCTTTATCCCAAAGTTTCATTTTTATTCTTTTAAACGATTACGTGGCTCAATAATTCAATATATATCCGTATGCCTTCTTTCACCTCTTCCATATAAATAAATTCATCTGCAGTGTGGCTTCTTGTACTGTCTCCGGGGCCCAGTTTTAAAGACGGGCAAGAAAGTACGGATTGATCTGACAAGGTAGGTGAACCGTAGGTTTTTCTCCCTAGAGCCAATCCTGCTTTTACCAAATTGTGATCTGTTGAAATAAAAGACGAATTGAGATGTAAACTTCTTGGTTTTATATAATCACAAGGAGATTTTTCTACTAAAATATCATATATTTCGCGATTTGTATACTTGTCATTCACCCGAACATCAATTACCAAATCTACCTCCGAAGGAATTGCATTATGCTGCTGCCCGCCATTTATTTGAGTAACGGTCATTTTTACATCTCCTAATATTTTTGATGTTTTTTCAAATGTAAAATCCTGGAACCATTGCAATATGGGAATCGTATTATAGATTGCATTATTATTATTGATATGTGCGGCATGACTTGCTGTTCCTCTTACTTTTGCATCAAAAACAACCAGTCCTTTTTCTGCTATAGCCAGGTGCATTAATGTCGGTTCGCCTATAATTGCCACATCAATATCCGGTATTACGGATAGTATGCTATTCAATCCGTTTTCTCCACTGCTTTCTTCTTCGGCAGAAGCCACTATAACCAGATTGTATTTCAGATCTTTTTTTCCGTAATAATACGTAAATGTTGCCAGTAAAGAAACCAAACACCCCCCGCATCATTACTCCCCAAACCATATAGCCTCCTATTTTCTATAATAGCCTTGAAAGGATTTTTGGTATATCCCCGGTTTGGTTTTACGGTATCGTGATGCGAATTTAATAGGAGCGTAGGTTTTGTATCATCAAAATATTTATTTACAGCCCAAACATTGTGTTTTGTTCTTTGATATGTGATGTTGTTTTCCCGGAACCAGTTTTCGATTTTTTGTGCCGTCTTATCTTCTTCGGAAGAAAAAGACGGAATAGCTATTAACTCTTTTAACAGGTTAATTGCTTTACTTGTTAATCTTTCTATATCTTTCATAAAGTAACCGTTGTGTATTTTGTATTTTGATTAAAAAGCATACCGGTATTTCCAATACAAACTTTACTTACTCCATGCTCCAATGCATAAAAACAATTGTCAATTTTAGGTAGCATTCCTTCCGAAATAATTTTTTCTTTCTTTAATTCTTTATAGGATTCAGCATTGATATTACAAATTATGGAATTTTCATCTTCCATCACCCTTAATACGCCGTTTTTTTCAAAACAGTAATACAAGTCAACACGAAAATCTTTTGACAATCCAATGGCCAGTTCCGATGCAATGGTATCTGCATTTGTGTTTAACAATTGTCCGTTTTCATCGTGAGAGATAGCGCAAAAAACAGGGGTGATATGATAGTCGAATAACATCGATATGATATCCGTATTTACGGCAACTACATCTCCTACAAAACCAAAATCAACCTCTTTTACCGGCCTTTTTTTGGCAACAATCGTATTTGCATCCGCTCCGGAAAAACCCATGGCATTGCATGCATTTTTTTGGAGAATTGCTACTATATTTTTATTGATCTTCCCGGCATAGGTCATGGTAATAATTTCCAGTGTTTCAGCATCTGTAACCCTCCTGCCATCAACCATAGTTACCGGAATATTCATTTGATTTGCTAGTTTGGTTGCTGATTTTCCTCCTCCGTGAACCAATACTTTTGGCCCGGTTATTTTTGAAAATGCCATTAAAAAGCTCTTTAAAGCTTCCGAGTCATTGATAATAGCTCCGCCTATTTTAATAATTTTTATGATTTCCTGCTTAGACATTTTCTAAAATTTTTTTTAATATAATCTGAGTTGCATACGTTCTGTTATGGGCTTGTTCAATAACAATAGCATTTTTACTGTCCAACACCTCATCGGTAGCAACAACATTTCTTCGTACAGGCAAACAGTGCATAAATTTTGCATGGCCTAATTTTTCCAAATTCATCATCCAATCGGAATCTTCCGAAGTTACTTTTCCATATTCATTATAATTACTCCAGTTTTTTACATAGACAAAGTCGGCATTTTTTAATGCTTCTTTTTGATGATAAATGATTGGCGTTTCTTTAGTAATTTCAGTATCCAATTCATACCCTTTGGGATGTGTGATAGCAAAATCGACCGGTAAATGTTGCATCATCTGTACAAAAGAATTAGCAACCGCATGGGGTAAGGCTTTTGGATGTGGTGCCCAGGAAAGGGCTACCCTGGGCTTTTCTTTTTTGCTAAATTCTTTGATAGTAATGACATCTGCCAGTGCTTGTAAAGGGTGGCATAGTGCACTCTCCATATTCACAATGGGCACTGTAGCATATTTTAAAAAGCCTTGAATGACAAATTCCGATGTATCTTTCTCCTTATTTTTTAATTCGGAAAAAGCTCTTATAGCAATAACATCTGCGTATTGAGAAATAACCTGCGCTGCTTCTTTGATATGTTCCGAAGTATTGAAATTCATGACGGACCCATCTTCAAATTCAAAATTCCAGGTATCTTTGATATTTAGAATACTTACTTCCATTCCTAAGTTCTTAGCTGCCTTTTCCGTGCTCAACCGGGTTCTGAGGCTTGCATTAAAAAACAACATCACTAGTGTTTTGTGTGCTCCTAATGCTTTATACTGAAAAGGATTCTTTTTTAGTTCAATTGCTTCCCGAATGGTTTTGTCAAGGTTTTTTATATCCTTTATATCCGTATAATTTTTCATGACAGTTCGGTTTTAAGTGCGTCAAAAAACCGATCAAAATGTTCTTGTTGAACGGTTAGAGGAGGAAGGATTCTGATAAGGTTTGGATTTTTGGAATTTCCGGTAAAAATACGATGTGAACGAATCAGTGATTTTCTTAATGCCGCAATCGCAAAATCAAACTCAAGGCCCAACATCAACCCTCTTCCTTTTACTTTTTTTACCTGAGTAATTTGTGCTACCTTATCTGTAAAATATTCGGAAATAGTATATACATGCTGCATTAAATGCTCTTTTTCCAGGACAGATAGTACCGATAATGTAGCAGTGCATGCCAAATGATTTCCTCCAAAAGTAGTCCCTAACAAACCAAAAGATGCTTTTATTTTTGGATGAATTAAAATTCCCCCTACGGGAAACCCGTTTCCCATTCCTTTTGCCATGGAAATAATATCAGGTGCTATATCATGTTTTTGGAAAGCAAAAAAATCTCCTGTTCTTCCAAAACCCGATTGTATTTCATCAGCAATAAAAAGGGCTTCGTATTTTTGACATAAATGTGCTGCCCTTTTATAAAATTCCGTATCACTTTCATCCAGTCCTCCAATGCCCTGGATACATTCGATAATTACGGCACAGACATCATTTTTTTGCAGTGCCTTTTCAAGAGTTTTTGTATCTCCTAATGGAATCAGTTCAACTTCTTGTTGTGCATTTATCGGTGCAATAATTTTAGCGTTGTCCGTAACAGCTGCGGCAGCAGAGGTTCGTCCGTGAAAGCCATTTTTAAAAGCAATTACCTTTTTTTTACTGGTGTGAAAAGAAGCTAGTTTTAGCGCATTTTCATTTGCCTCTGCTCCTGAATTACACAAAAACAACTGATATGTCGTACACCCGGAAATAACTTCTAATTGATCAGCTAATTTTTCTTGTAACGGGTTTTGAACAGAATTGCTGTAAAAACCCAATTTACTTAGTTGGGCACTCATATTTTTCACATATTCCGGATGTGAATGTCCTATGGAAACAACAGCATGACCTCCATATAAATCTAAATATCGGACATCATTTTCATCGTATATAAAAACATCTTTTGCTTTTACCGGAGTAATATCAAATAAGGGGTATACATCAAATAAACTCATAATTGATCTGTCTTTATACTGTTAATCTTGTTGAATGATGCTACCATGCCCCGGATTAGTGAGGAACTCAACCCTCTGTGCTCCATTTCATTTAACCCTTCTATAGTACACCCTTTTGGCGTGGTTACTTTATCTATTTCCTGTTCCGGGTGATTACCGGTTGCAATCAATAAGCTTGCAGCTCCGTTACTGGTATGCATGGCCAACTCTTGCGCCTCTTTGGCATCAAAACCCAATTGAATGGCAGCCTGTGTTGTGGCTCTTATCAATCGCATCCAAAAAGCAATTCCGCTTGCACAGACTACTGTTGCTGCCTGCATTTGCTCTTCCGGAATACTAATGGAAGTTCCTAACCTGTTAAAAATAGCTTCGGCAACTTTGATCATTTTTTTTCCTTTTTCATTACTACAGATACAGGTCATGGATTTTCCAACGGCAATCGCAGTATTTGGCATGGCCCTGATAATATGTTGGTTTTGACCAACGATATCCTCTATTTTACTTATCGAAAAACCTGTAATGGCGGAAATTAAAACGTGTTTTTGAGTCAACAGCGGTTTTACAGCGTTTAAAATAGCTTCCAAATGCGCCGGTTGTACAGCAAATATGAGTATATCCGATTTCTTTACAGCTTTCCGGTTATCAGTAGTTATGACAACATTTTTATAACCTTCAAACGTTCGAATATGGTCTAAATTTCGTTTGGTTAGATACAAACTCGTAATCGCATTTGTAGTAATCAACCCTTTTGCAATGGAACACCCTAAGTTCCCTGCTCCTATAATGGCTATTTTCATGGTCTTTATTTTTTTATGTATATAACTTCGATTTTGCCTGCCTGTTCTTCATAAAATGGAAAGGAGTCGAATTCAAAAATAATTTGCTTTTAGTTGTAACCCTGTTGTTTCTTCAAAACCAAACATCAAATTCATGTTTTGTACTGCCTGTCCGGAAGCACCTTTTAATAAATTATCAATACAACTCGTAATTAATAACTTATCCTGATGCTTGTGTAAATGAATGAGGCATTTGTTGGTATTGACTACTTGTTTTAAGTGTAATGCCGAATCGGAAATAAAGGTGAATGCAGCATCTTTATAATATGTTTTGTATAATGCTTCGGCTTCTTCCAAACTCCCCTCAAATGTTATATATGCAGTAGCATAAATGCCTCTCGAAAAATTTCCTCTATTGGGTATGAAATGAAGCGCTACACCGGATTTTTGTTGTAGTTGATATACGGATTGATATATTTCGTCCAGATGTTGATGCGTAAATGGTTTATAATAGGAAAAATTATTATCTCTCCAGGTAAAATGAGTAGTCTTAGACAAAGATATTCCGGCTCCTGTAGCACCGGTAACTGCGTTTATATGCACCTCGCTTTGTAATAGTCCTTTAGCTGCCAATGGTAAGATAGCTAATTGTAATGCTGTTGCAAAGCACCCCGGGTTGGCAATATAAGCGACCTGTTTGATTTTTTCTTTTTGTAGTTCCGGTAACCCGTATATGAATTCCTTTCCTTGGAAAACAGCATCTTTTTTTAATCTAAAATCAGTACTCAAATCGATGATCTTTGTATGTGTTAAAAAAAGGTGATCTTTCAGAAATATCTTTGAGTTTCCATGACCTAAGCATAAAAATAATACATCTACCTCAGTATTGAGGTCATTTGTAAAAATCAGGTCGGTATTTCCGACCAGATCCCGGTGAATATCACTAGCCTGATTCCCTACGTTTGATGTGCTATACACAAAATTAATATTCACTTCCTCATGGAATACTAAAATCCGCATCAATTCTCCGGCCGTATAACCTGCACCGCCTACAATTCCTGCTTGTATCATTTTTCTACACTTTTATATATTTTGCTTTGATTTCCATAGATTTTGATAAACCCTTTGGCTTCTTCGGCAGTCCAACCGCTGTTTTCTTCTCCGTACTTTCCAAAATCAACATTCATTAAATCGTATTCAGAAACAATTCCGTCTAAAGTAAAATGATATGGTTTTAATGTAAGCAGAACATCTCCTGAAACGTGTTGTTGGCTACTTTCTAAAAAAGCTTCTATATTTCTCATGATCGGATCTAAAAACAACCCTTCGTGTAAATGGGTTCCATACCAATTTGCCAAATAATCTTTATGTTGTAACTGCCATTTTGTGAGTGTGTGTTTCTCAAGTAAATGGTGTGCTTTGATGATAATTTTTGCGGCAGCGGCTTCAAAACCTACTCTCCCTTTAATCCCTACAATGGTATCGCCCACGTGGATATCTCTTCCGATGGCATATACACAAGCCAACTCATTGAGTAACCGAATGGCCTCTTGCGGTGCTCTTTCTTCATTATTAACAGCAACTAACTCTCCTTTATAAAAAGTGAGTTTTACCTTTTCAGTCCCTCTCTTTTGCAGCTGACACGGAAAGGCTTCTTCGGGTAACGGCTGATGAGAGGTTAATGTTTCGAAACCTCCGATGCTTGTTCCCCATAACCCCTTATTTACGGAATATTTGGATGCTTCCCATACCCTATCAATACCCTTGCTTTTTAAATAAGCTACCTCTTCCTGCCTCGACAATTTACGATCTCTAATAGGCGTCATAATTTCAATTTCCGGGGCCAATGTCTGGAAAATCAAGTCGAACCTAACCTGGTCATTGCCTGCACCGGTACTGCCATGAGCAATACAATCTGCCTTAATGTTTTTGGCATATTCAATAATTTCAATGGCTTGTACAATTCTTTCTGCACTTACGGATAAAGGGTAGGTATTATTTTTCAAAACGTTTCCGTAAATCAAATGTTTGACTACTTTTTGATAATAGGTATCAATGGCCGGGATATTTTTGTAGGAGTGTACTCCCATTACATACGCTTTTTTCCTGATTTCATCGATTTCCGTTTGAGTAAAACCACCTGTATTTACACTGACGGCATGTACTTCATACCCCAGCTCTTTCGAGAAATAAGTCGCGCAATAAGAGGTGTCTAAGCCTCCGCTGTATGCTAAAACTACTCTTTTCATTGGTCTCAATCGTTAGTTGAAACTATGCACTTTCAGTGCAAGACTTTCAGTTGCTACACACTTTTGTATCTTTGAATTGTGAAAGAACAAATGCGACTTGGACATACTGTATCTTGGCTTACTGCGCACATAGTTTGGGTTATAAAATATCGTTATCATGTTCTCAAAGGTGACATTCAGAAACGTTGCCGAGATTTGGTTAAACAAGTTTGCGATTCTGAGGGTGTACGAATTCTTAAAGGGGTGATAAGCAAGGATCACGTACATATTCACATCGAATACCGACCGTCTCAAAATATTAGTGATATTGTTAAACGCTTGAAGGGAAGAACATCTCGACGACTTCAAGCAGAATATCCAGAATTGAGTAAACGTTATTGGGGTAGACATTTTTGGGCTATTGGTTATGGCGTTTGGAGTACAGGAAACATTACTGATGAGATGGTACAAGAATATCTTGAGCATCATCGAGATTCTTCGAATACTGATATGGATAATATTATTTTGGAATAAGAATTTCATTCTTTTAAGAAACCTATGGACTTGCAGTCCATAGTGGTTTAGTTACTTTTTATTCTTTTTTAGAAATGTGTTTTGCTTTATTCTTTTTAATCTTTCAAACACTTTTGTTTTTACTTGTTTACGCTTACTTTTTGATTTCGGGTCATACAACATCCCTGTACACAAACACATACTTTGAGATGTTCTTTGAAGTACATCATAATTTTTACAAGTCTGACAACCTTTCCAAAATGACTGATCTTTGGTTAGTTCGGAAAATGTAACCGGTGTATATCCCAACTTACTATTTATTTTCATGACCGCTAAACCGGTAGTGATACCAAAAATTTTTGCTTCCGGGAACTTTGCCTTGGAGTGTTCAAAAATTTTCTGTTTAATTAATCTTGCAACTCCTTTTCCCCTGTAATCAGGATGTACTACTAACCCGGAATTGGCAATAAATTTGCCGTGATCCCATTTTTCGATATAACAAAAACCAACAAATTTTTCTCCGTCCAGTGCAATGACAGCATTCCCGTTATTCATTTTTGTAATGATATATTCCGGAGTTCTTTTAGCAATACCCGTACCTCTTATATCGGCAGAATCTGCGATAGTTTTACATATAATAGCTGCATATATACTGTGTGATGTATCGGCAATAATGATTTCCATTATTTTGACTTTAATTAAAAATGTTATTTAAATACGATGATTGAAAACAGAAACAACCCTTACGGACGACGAATAAAAATACAACGTACGATCATAATAGTACTCAAAGAAGCATTGTTTTTAAGAGATGGTATGACTACTTTTATATTCAAATTCAAACTTTAAACAGGAAGAAATCCCTCTTGCACTAAGTTACAAATGTATTTATTTTTTCTTTTTAAAATATATTAGCTGCCACCTCATAAATGCTGGCTGATTTTCCCATTGAATAGTAATGTAAAATAGGCACCCCTCTATTTACCAGTTCTTTACTTTGAGCAATACACCACTCAATTCCAACCTCTCGTACGGCTTTATTATCTTTACATTTTACAATGCTCATTATGAGATCATCCGGTAAATCCACATGAAATCGATGTGGAATTAAATTCAACTGCTTTTTGGTAGTAATGGGTTTCAATCCCGGTATGATGGGTGCCGTAATTCCTTCCTTTCTACATTTGGCTACAAAATCGAAATATTTTTGATTGTCAAAAAACATCTGTGTAACGATATATTCGGCTCCATTTTTAATTTTCTTTTTTAAAAAATGAATGTCAGAATCCAAACTCGGTGCTTCTACATGTTTTTCGGGGTACGCTGCTACACCAATGCAAAAATTCGTTTTTGACGTATTTAATAAATCCTCATCTAAATAGCTTCCTTTGTTCATATCCTGAATCTGGGATACTAACTCACCTGCAAAGTGATGTCCGTCTTTTTCGGGCCTGAAATAAATTTCACTTTTTACGGCATCTCCCCGTATTCTATGATAAAAACAAGTAAAAGTTGAGATATTATTTTTACTAATTTATGCAGCAAATTTAAAAGTATCTACATAGGGTGTTTGTCGTTTGACAACGGCAAACACTCTTGCTATTAATTTGTTTCTAATAATGTTAACGGTACTCATTTTACTTTTGCCTTGTTTTATTCTTTTATGATAGTATAATTTCATTTCTGGGTTATGTTGTATAGCAGAAATAGCGCACATATTAATAATTGCTTTCAATTTTTTATTAGCCAAATGAGAGACTTTTGTACGTCCTTTAATACTAGTTCCAGATTGGTAAGGAAAAGGAGCAACACCACAATAAGAGGCAAACTTTCTCCAGTTTTCAAATTTTGAAAAATTGTCAGTAAACACAATCATCATTATAGCAGTTTGCATTCCTATACCTTTAACACTAGTAACAAGTTTATAGGTTTCTTTTAACATTATATTTTGGTCAATAATAGCTTGCATTTGAGTATTAATCTTGTGTATTTGTTTGGTTAGTTCTGCAATCATTTTTTGTTGAACGTCAAAGATTATTTTATACTCTTTTGCTTTATAAATTCTTTTTTGTTCTTTCAAAGTAACTTTAAAACCAGCTCTTTGTTTGTTAAGTTTTGTCCTTAAAGATAAGAGACTTTTTAGTTGTAATATACTTCTTTTAGGTAGCTTACTGGGTTTAAGTTCTTCTTTTAATCGATACCCATATAGAGCAATGCGTTTGGCATCAATTTGGTCATCCTTTCCACGAGCAATACCAATAGATCTTTTAATTTCTAAACCAGAAGCTATGAAAAAAGATAATTTTTGTTCAGTTAAAGACACAGATAATAAATGAGAGTACATTCCTGTATGTTCAAATACAAACATGGTTTCTTCTTTAGAGAAAGACGAATTTTTAAAACTCCACTTTAGCATTAATTTAAATCCAGATTTACTGTTCTCAAACTGTTGAACAATTTGTTTAGAATAGATACAAACATCAATTAATAATTTACTGACATCGATTCCGATAATTTCATTTGTTTTCATAATTTTGTAATTAGATATTAATAATAGTTACTTAAACTAAGACCTTTAATAAGGGCAGAAACTGAAATTCTATATGGTTCTAAGTAACTTTTAAAAAGAACGGAGACTAATACGGGGGATGGCTCTAAAAAGCTAGCTGGCCGCTAAAGTTCACTCCGTTCTTTTGTGTTTTTGGTTATCAACAAAATAAGAGTTATTAACAAAGAAAAAAAGAAGCAAAAAAAGAAATTTCATCATAACTATTATGTTTTTATTTTAAGTAATTATTTCTATTTGCTAATCTAAAGGCAAAGCCATTACATTATCTATGTTTAGGAAATCCAAATCAATTAAAAAATTTTCCGTATCTTCTTTGGTGAAGCCTCCGCATAGAATATGAGGAATTGCATCTACCCCGTATTTATTTTGAATGGCAGCGCAAATTCCAACAGTGCCCGGCCGTTTCTTGACAATCTGTTTCTTTAGTAAACCATTTTCCAATTCTTTATATATATACTCTTCTCTGTGATACGTAACATCTATAAAAGGAGGGTTAAACTCCATTAACGAATCTATATTGTCAAATGTAGATTGAATGTGTTGGCCTTTTAAAGGAGGTAAAACTTCAAATGAAAACAATGTTCTGCCTCTTGCTTCTTTTATGTGTTCTGTTACTTTCATTGGATATTAGTTAGTTGCTATTTTTTAAACACTATCATATCATTCAACAATACTTGGGTTTAACCATTTGGCGGCTTCATCAACAGCTATATTTCTTCTTTGTGCATAGTTCTTTAACTGATCCCGGGTAATTTTCCCTAAACCAAAGTACTTAGCTTCTTTATTTCCAAAATAATACCCGGAAACACTTGCAGCCGGCCACATGGCCAGACTTTCGGTCAGCTGTACTCCAATTCTTTTCTCTACGTCCAGCAATTGCCAAATGGTATTTTTTTCCAGATGATCCGGGCATGCAGGATATCCGGGAGCCGGCCGGGTACCTCGATAATTTTCTTTGATCAACTCTTCGTTAGATACATCCTCCTTAGCAGCATAGCCCCAGTGTTTTGTTCTTACTTCTTTGTGCAAGTATTCTGCAAAAGCTTCTGCCAGACGATCGGCCAAGGCTTTGATCATAATGGCATTGTAATCGTCATGAGTTGCTTCAAATTGCGCTGCCAATTCCTGGACTCCAAAGCCTGCGGAAACGCAAAATGCCCCTATATAATCCCGGATACCTGTTGCTTTTGGTGCAATAAAATCTGCCAAAGCGTATGACGGAACCCCTTCCCGTTTTTTCAACTGCTGGCGAAGGGTCAGGAAAGTAACTTCTTTTCTGCTTGATTTGACCCTGCGCCGCGAGTGATGAGCATTTGACATCTCTCGGTTTTCCAAACCGGTTGAAGTAACCAAAATATCATCGTCATTAATCGTATTTGCAGGAAACAACCCAAATACGGCTTTTGCTTTTACTAATTTTTTATCTATGACTTTTTTCAAAAGCTCTTGTGCATCTTTAAACAATGCCGTAGCTTCTTTTCCAACAGTAGCGTCTTTTAAGATTTCCGGATATTTTCCATGAATGCTCCAGGAGCGAAAAAAAGGAGTCCAATCTATAAAAGGTATTAACAGGGCAATATTAAAATCCTGAATTTCTTGTATCCCCAGTTGATTTGGTATCTTAATTTCAGCGGTTTCCCAATTGATTCGAAATTTGCGTTTACGTGCTTCTTTCAAAGAGATATATTCTTTTTGCTGCGCTCGGTTCAGAAATTTTTCGCGAAATACCTTGTATTCTTCCCGAATCCGGTTTTTATATGTAACATGATCTTGCTGTAGTAAATTTCCAACTACGGTTACTGCTCTGGATGCATCATTTACATGTACCACAGCATTAGAATAGTTAGGTGCTATTTTTACGGCCGTATGTGCTTTAGAGGTCGTTGCACCTCCAATTAACAGCGGGACAGAAAAATGATTTCTTTCCATTTCTTTGGATAGGTATACCATTTCGTCCAGCGATGGAGTAATCAATCCGCTTAGACCAATGACATCCACATGTTCTGCTTTAGCGGTTTCAATAATTTTTTCCGGCGGAACCATCACCCCTAAATCGATAATTTCGTAATTATTACAACCTAGAACAACACTCACAATATTTTTTCCAATATCGTGTACATCTCCTTTTACAGTAGCCATTAATATCTTACCGGCACTTTTGGCTTTTTCATCTTTTTCAACTTCTATATAGGGCTGTAAATATGCTACTGCTTTTTTCATAACCCGTGCGGATTTTACAACCTGCGGCAAAAACATTTTACCGTTTCCAAAGAGATCTCCCACTACATTCATTCCGGTCATCAGGTAACTTTCAATGACCGCTATGGGTTTATCGGAGATTTGTCTTGCTTCTTCAACATCTGTAGTGATATATGCATCGATACCTTTTACCAAACTATGTGTGATTCTTTCTTGCAAAGGATCATTTCTCCATTCCAAATCTTTACTTTCAACTTCTTTTTTATTCCCCTTTACTGTTTCGGCAAAATCTAATAATCGTTCCGTTGCATCATCTCTTCGATCTAATAAAACATCTTCAACCCGATCCAATAATTCTTTGGGAATAGTATCGTAAACTTCCAACATAGCCGGATTTACAATTCCCATATTCATCCCGTGTTGAATGGCATGGTACAAAAATGCCGAGTGCATCGCCTCCCTGACTACGTTATTTCCTCTGAATGAAAAAGACACGTTACTTACACCGCCCGAAACGCTGGCATAGGGTAAGTTTTGCCGAATCCATTTGGTAGCATTAAAAAAATCCAAAGCATTTTTCTGATGTTCTTCCATTCCTGTGGCAACAGGAAATATATTAGGATCAAAAATAATATCCTCCGGAGCAAAATGAACTTTCTCTACTAAAATGCCATATGCCCGTTTGCAGATTTCTATTCGTCTCTGGTAATTATCGGCTTGCCCTGTTTCATCAAAAGCCATTACAATAACTGCCGCCCCATATCTTTTTAGTAGCCTTGCCTGCCTTATAAATTCGCTTTCTCCTTCTTTCAGGCTAATAGAGTTTACCACACATTTTCCTTGTACCACTTGTAATCCTGCTTCAATAACTTCCCATTTAGAGCTGTCAATCATAATCGGAATTCGGGCAATATCTGGTTCGGAAGCAACTAAATTTAAGAAAGTAGTCATGGCATGTACTCCGTCTAACATTCCTTCATCCATATTGACATCTAAAATCTGTGCGCCTCCTTCTACTTGGTGGCGAGCTATTGCTAATGCCTCGTCGTATTTTTCTTCTTTTATCAACCGAAGAAATTTACGTGAGCCTGTTACATTGGTACGCTCTCCTACATTGATAAAATTACTTTCTGGAGTAATAATCAAAGGTTCCAGACCTGATAATTGCAAGTGCTTTTGATTTTCGACTGGCGGATGTTGGGTGTTAGAGTTTTTATCAATCATCATTTTTTGTAATAATTAATAAATCCGTTTGGTAACTTTTTACATGAAATTCGTTTTTCAAGAATTTCATGTAAAGACCCTCTTGCTATACAAAGAAAATGAGCGATTTCTTTATTGGGTTGATAGCCAATGGCTTCTGCAATATTTGAAGGAACAGAAACAGCATTTCTTCTTATTTGATTTGTTAGCCCATACAATTCTTCTTTAGGAAGCGACTTCGTTAGCAAGTAAACCAATTTAACCAACTCCCTTGAATATTTCCAAACATCTAATTCTTTATAATCCATACACTTAATCTTTATTTTTAACCTACCATCAACTAATAACTATCAACTATCAACCAATAACCAAACCCCTAGGTTCATATTTTCCGGCAACTGCTGCAATCGTTTTTATGTGTTCCGGATTTGTTCCACAACATCCTCCTATAATATTTACCAGTCCTTCTTTCAAATAATGTTCTATGAAGCTACTCATTTCTTCAGGTGTCTGGTCATATTCTCCAAAAGCGTTTGGCAAGCCCGCATTAGGATGTGCCGAGGTATAAAAATTAGTTTGTCCGGATAACCGCTGCAAATAGGGCTGCAATTGCTCTGCTCCCAGCGCACAGTTAAATCCGACACTCAGTAAAGGGATGTGGGATATGGAAATCAAAAATGCTTCTACGGTTTGCCCGGACAACGTTCTGCCCGAAGCATCCGTAATGGTTCCTGATACCATCACGGGGATCTCAATATTTCGTTCACCCTTCACTTCTTCAATCGCAAATAATGCCGCTTTTGCATTGAGTGTATCAAAAATAGTTTCTATCAGTAAGATATCAACTCCGCCGTCTATCAAGGCTTCTACCTGTTGCTTATAGGCAATTCGCAATTCATCAAATGTAACTGCTCTAAATTCCGGTCTATTTACATTCGGCGACAAACTTGCCGTTTTGTTCGTAGGTCCGATAGAACCCGCTACAAATCTTGGTTGCTCCGGTGTTTTTTTTGAAAATTCTTCGGCTGCTTCTTTAGCAAGTTGTGCAGATTGATAATTGAGTTCGTACACTATATTTTCCAACGCATAGTCTGCCATGCCTATGGTAGTTGAGGAAAAAGTATTGGTTTCTACAATATCCGCACCTGCTTCCAAATATTTACGATGTATCTCTTTAATTGCTGTGGGTTGCGTAATAGAAAGCAGATCATTATTTCCCTGTAAAGGCAAATGAAAATCTTTAAACCGTTCTCCTCTAAAATTCTCTTCCGAAAAATCATATTGTTGTAGCATGGTTCCCATTGCTCCGTCCAATACCAAAATTCGTTTTTTTATTTCCTGATAAATGTTACTCATTACCGTATGTATCTACTAGCCCTATTTTGGGTTAAAAATAGGTTTTATTATTTTTTCTAACTGATCGTATTCAATCAAGAAAGCATCGTGTCCGTAAATCGACTGTACTTCATGATACGAAACTTTTGAAGTTGTTTTTGATAATTCTTCATAGGTTTCCCTGTTCTCTTTTGCAGCAAAAAACAAATCGGAATCTACTGCTATCATATGTATTTGCGATTCCATTTTATTTAATTTCTCTGCCCAATTTTCCGAATTTGTAACTGCAATGGTTTTTAGCAACTGGTTCATCATTTTATAAGCACCTAATTGAAATCGTTCCTGTAACTTCTTTCCATGATGTAGCAACCAACTTTCTACATTGAAAATTTTTAAGCCTTCATTTAAAGATCTTTGAAACCTGACTTTGTATGATTCAGGGGTTCTGTATAACATCATGGCATGCATTCTTGCATCGTGTACAGGTGTGTTTGAATTTACTAAAAACTGTTCCTGAATCAAACAATTCGCAATAATCCAATCTGTTGATTTCCAATCAGATGCAATAGGAATAATGTGTTGTGCAATATCGCTTTTCAAAGCTGCCATTTCCCATGCAATACCTCCTCCTAACGACCCTCCGATAATGGCGAACAAATGCTGAATTTTCAATTGATTTAGTGCCATTAAAAATAAGCGAGCAATATCTTTTGTTACAAAATCTTTGTAGTTATCAATCAGTAAACCATCAAATCCGTTTCCCGGAATGTTGAATGCAAGAATTGTATACGTATTTGTATCTATCGCTTTTTCTTTGCCAATGACATCTTTCCACCAGCCGTTATTGCCTGTAACATTGCTATTTCCCGTTAAAGCATGGTTCACCAGAACCACAGGAGCGGTTCCCAGTTTTTGTCCAAACAATTGGTAGCTCAATCGAATGTTTGAAAGCTGAAAACCACTTCGGGTAGTGAATTTTGTGATATCGGTATATAAGAGATTTTTTGACAAAATCTTAGAATAAAACTTCTTTTGGAATTTGTGAAAATGCCGCTTTCAAATCTGCTTTTAAATCGTCAATATCCTCTAAACCTACCGATAACCGAATCAGGTCTTCCGTTACACCTGCCGATACTTTTTCTTCGGCATCTAACTGCTGATGTGTGGTACTGGAAGGGTGAATGATTAATGATTTTGTGTCTCCGATATTGGCTAATAAAGAGAACACTTTTGTTTTATTTGCAATGGTTTTTGCTGCTTCAAAACCTCCTTTTGCCCCAAAAGTTATAATTCCGCTTTGCCCCTTAGGTAAATATTTATCTGCCAACGATTTATATTTACTGGATTCTAATCCCGGGTAATTTACCCAAGTCACCTCGTCTTGTTGCTCTAACCATTTTGCCAGTTCCAGAGCATTTTCCGAGTGTTTTTGAATTCTCACTTCCAGGGTTTCCAGTCCTTGTATGATCTGGAAAGCGTTTGTCGGACTCAGCGCACCTCCAAAATCTCTTAATCCTTCCAAAATCAATTTAAATATATAGGATGATGCTTCTAAGGCTTCATGATATATCAAACCGTGATACCCTGCAGACGGTTCCGTAAATTCCGGAAATTTTCCGTTAGACCAATCAAAAGTTCCTGCATCGATAATAACTCCACCCAAGGAATTCCCCTGGCCTCCAATGTATTTTGTTAAAGAATGAATGACAATATTGGCTCCATGTTCAATCGGATTTAATAAGGCGGGTGTTGCCACCGTATTGTCTACAATAAAGGGGACTTTTGCTGACTTTGCTTGTTCGGCAATTGCTTCTAAGTCCGGTACGTCTAGTTTTGGGTTTCCTAAAGATTCTACAAAAAATGCTCTTGTATTTTCTTGCAGAGCTGCTGCAAAATTGTCCGGATTAGATGCATCTACAAATGTAGTTGTAATACCCAATCTGGGTAGGGTAACATTTAACAGGTTATAGGTACCACCATACAAACTGCCTGAAGCTACAATATGATCCCCGGCTTTTAGCAGAGTCAACAGCCCTGTAGAAATTGCCGCTGTACCTGATGCAAACACAACGGCTCCTATGCCTCCTTCCAGTGCAGCCAGGCGCTGTTGCAAAATGTCATTGGTAGGGTTGTTAAGCCTCGTGTAGATAAATCCTAATTCTTTTAATGAAAATAAATCTGCCGCATGATCCGCATCATTAAAAACATACGATGTCGTTTGATAAATAGGAACTGCCCTGGTTCCTTCGGTTTTTTTTACATCGTGCCCCGCATGTAAGGCGTTCGTTGAAAATTTTTGTGTACTCATTTTTCTAGTTTTTGAGTTAATAAATTAAACCAAAAGTCAAATTCGCAATGAATGCGTACTTACTAAGAAAAATGTTAAAAAGAAAAATAAGATTCCGAAAAAATAGGATTTTATCGGGTTATCTATCCGCTTATGTTCCGGCATATCTTACATTTAATATAAGGAATGCAGAACAATAGGGTAGAATTTAGCACCTTCTCTATTACTAGAGGGTTGCTAAGGTTTCTCAGGGTCTAATCCCTCCACCTTTCTTGATAACATTTCAATAAGTCATTGAACTTTATGAATACAAATATTCAGTCAGAAAATTTTAATAACCAAATATTTCTGACATTTTTTTGTTATTTTTAACGATATCATTTTTTTAAGGGTCTAAAATTTCATTATTCGAAATTTGAAAGTGTTTTATTAAATCAAATGCTAAATCTAGACTAATATAATACCAATAACTCAAAAATAAATGATGAAATTGTATTTACATTTAGATTTTAAATGTAAATTTGCAATTTCCATAGAGGATATATTTGACTGATTGCAACCTCTTGTGTTGGGCTTTATTTGTTAATGAGATACTGAGTGAATTCAACATATTAAAAATGCTAAAACAGTAAGTTATTACTTCTTTTAGCTACCGGGCAATCTGAGTTTTCTTCTTTTTAACAGAATTAAAATAGTAGTAGTATTATGTCTTATTTGTTTACGTCAGAGAGTGTTTCGGAAGGTCATCCGGATAAAGTTGCAGATCAAATTTCCGATGCATTAATTGATCATTTTTTAGCCTTTGACACCGAAGCTAAGGTAGCATGTGAAACGCTGGTCACTACAGGGCAGGTTGTTCTGGCAGGTGAAGTAAAATCAAAAACATACTTAGATGTTCAGAAAATTGCCAGAGATGTTATCAATAACATCGGGTATACTAAAAGTGAGTATATGTTCGACGGAAATTCCTGTGGCGTTTTTTCGGCGATTCATGAGCAATCGAATGATATCAATCGCGGAGTAGACAAAGGTGTTAAAGAAGAGCAGGGTGCTGGAGATCAGGGAATGATGTTCGGATATGCCACCCATGAAACAGCGAATTATATGCCTTTGGCATTGGATTTGTCGCATTTGATATTAAAAGAATTGGCAAAATTACGGAGAGAGCACAATGAAATCAAATACCTAAGACCCGATGCCAAAAGCCAGGTAACTATTGAGTATTCCGATACGAATATTCCTCAAAAAATTGAAGCCATTGTGATTTCTACACAGCATGATGATTTTGGTGATGATGACCTCATGCTAGCGACTATCAGAAAAGATATCAAGGAAATTTTAATTCCCAGAGTAAAAGCACAGTTGACTCCTAAAATTCAAGCGTTGTTTACAGATGATATCAAGTATCATATCAACCCAACCGGAAAGTTTGTAATTGGCGGCCCTCACGGAGATACCGGCTTAACAGGACGTAAAATTATTGTAGATACCTACGGCGGAAAAGGAGCGCACGGCGGCGGTGCTTTTTCAGGAAAAGATCCAAGTAAAGTAGACAGAAGCGCTGCGTATGCAACCAGACATATTGCAAAAAATATGGTTGCTGCCGGTATTGCTGACGAAATGCTTGTACAGGTTTCTTATGCTATCGGTGTAGCAGAACCTATGGGAATCTTTGTAGATACCTATGGAACTGCCAAAGTACCTTTAAACGATGGTGAAATTGCTGCTAAAATTTCCGGGATTTTTGATATGACACCCGCTGCAATTGAGCAAAGATTAAAATTAAGAGCCCCGATCTATAGCGAAACAGCCGCATATGGTCATATGGGAAGAACTAATAAGAGTATTTCCAAAACATTTCAACAACCTAATGGTGAGAGTAAAACTCTGGAAGTGGAACTATTTACATGGGAAAAGCTGGATTATGTTGACAATATAAAAGCTTCTTTTTACTAATAACTTCTCAACTTTTCAACCTGTGTAAATACATATTCACCACATTCTGCAACCCCAGATACAAGCTTTCCGAAATAAGAGCGTGTCCGATAGATACTTCGGCAAGATTAGGAATATGCTGCTTAAAAAATCCAATATTCTCTAAGTTTAAATCATGACCTGCATTGATTCCCAAACCTAAGTCATGCGCAAATAGTGCTGCTTTTTTATAGGGTTTTATGGCTTCTTTATTTCCTTTTTTAAATTCAACGGCAAATTGCTCAGTATATAGTTCTATCCTGTCCGTTCCTGTTTTTGCAGCACCTTCTATTAATTTAATATCGGGATCTATAAAAACAGACGTTCGAATTCCGTTACTTTTAAGCTCCGAAATCACTTCCCGTAAAAAAGTTCGATGGTTAATTGTATCCCAACCGGCATTAGAGGTCAGTACATCAACTCCGTCCGGAACCAGGGTGACCTGTGTAGGTTTAATCGCTAAAACCAAATTCATAAAATCGGTAATAGGATTTCCTTCTATGTTATATTCGGTACTTACTATTGGTTTTAAGTCATAAGCATCCTGATAACGAATATGACGCTCATCCGGCCTTGGATGTATCGTAATCCCGTCTGCTCCAAACTCTTGAATAGCAGCAGCAGCAGTTAATAGATTTGGAATATTCCCGCCTCTGGAATTTCTTAATTTAGCAATTTTATTAATATTAACACTTAACTTTGTCATTGGAATTTATTTAAATAACAAAAATAGTGTATTTCATCATTTTGGCCTATATTCGTAGTGTATGAATATGAGTGCCTACATATTAAAAGAAATAAAAGAGCTCTCATTAGCTGATACCATTGCAAGTGCTCAAAGTATTTGTAATGAAATTCCGATTACTCATATCCCGATAATTGAAAATAGCATATTTTTTGGATGTTTTTCAGAAAGTGATATCAGGGCTATAGAAAATAGAGAAAATAGCATTCATCACTATAAAGAAATGCTCCTGTTTTTTTATGCTAACGAAGACACAAACCTGTTAGAACTAATAACAATTTTTTCTGACAATAACACAAACATCGTCCCTGTTTTAAATCATGCCAGGGAGTATTTAGGCTACTACGAATTAAATGATGTTTTAGATGTTTTTAGTGCCAGTCCGTTTTTATATCAACAAGGAATTTTGATAACGGTAGAAAAATTGAAAAAAGATTTTTCAATATGTGAGACATCTCAAATTGTGGAGAGTAATAATGCCAAAGTATTAGGTATCTATATTTCGTCTGAAAAAGCGGATGCTTTTGAAGTAACCATAAAAGTAATTACCGAGAACATCAATACGATTATCCAAACTTTTAGGAGATATAACTACCATATTATTTCCAAACACAAAGATGATTCTTATTTGAGAGATTTAAAAACCAGATCAGATTATCTTCAGAAATACCTTGATATGTAGTATGAAAAAAATAGCTGTCTATGGGCAATCATACACTGTAAATGCGATAAAGGAAATTAAGCTTTTGATCACTTCCTTAGAAAAACACAGTATCGTATTTTTTTTAGAAAAAAATCTATATCACCTTTTAAAAAAACGTCAGATTATCGAGAAAAAATATCCTTTTTTTTCCGGGTTTTCAGATTTAAATAACTCTTTTGACTTGTTATTGAGTATTGGAGGAGACGGTACTATTCTTAGAGCTGCCACATATATAAGAGATTTGGATATTCCCATATTAGGAATTAATACCGGAAGGCTTGGTTTTCTGGCTACTGTGAAAAAAGATGAGATAGAAAATGCGATTGACTTATTAGTTAGAAAAAAATATGCTGTTCAAGAAAGAGCTTTATTGAGCGTATTAACTCAACCCGAAAATAAAAATATATCAGATCTTAACTTTGCTTTAAATGAAATTGCCATTGCCAGGAAAAATACGACCTCTATGATTGGTGTAAAAACATTTTTAAATAATGAGTATTTGACAAACTACTGGGCCGATGGCCTGATTATTGCAACTCCCACAGGGTCAACAGGATATTCTTTAAGTTGTCAAGGGCCTGTCATCTCTCCCAATTCCAAAAATTTAGTTATCACTCCAATAGCTCCGCACAATTTAAATGCCAGACCCATGGTAATACCGGATGACACCGAAATAGAAATGGAAATCAATACCAGAGAAAAAGAATATTTAATTTCACTGGACTCAAGAGTTACTGCCTTATCTAAAAAAACCAGACTTTTTCTAAAAAAAGCACCCTTTACCATTAAAACAATCATTCCGGAAAATCAATCGTTTTTAAAAACACTGCGGTCTAAATTATTATGGGGAGAAGATACCAGGAATCAATCTAATCAGTGAGCTTTCTTTGCAATAATTAATAGAATTATTAGTTATTCAAAAAAGGGGCTTCAATAACTTAGTAAAGCAAGTTGAAATAACTATATTTGCACCCGTTTTTTAGAATGAAAAAATATTCGATCATTTTACTATATATCTGTTTTTCAATAAATAGCTTCTCTCAAATAAACGAAATTGGGGTGTTTGCAGGTGTCTCCAATTATATTGGAGATATTGGAAGCACCAATTATTTAAAACCAAAAAATGCCGGTTTCGGTATCATATACAAATGGAATTTAAATCCAAGAATTGCTTTTAGAGGAACCTATACTTATATTCCTATTAAAGGGGATGATGCAAATGCAGAAAATAGAATACGTCAAATTCGAGGTCTAAACTTTAAAAATACAATTAATGAATTTGCTTTAGGCATAGAGTTTAACTTTTTTGAGTACGATTTATCTTCTGGGGATAAAACATTTACTCCTTATATAGTTGCAGGAATTGCTGCTCTTGATTATCAAGCGGTCAAATCTGTTCAAAGCCTTAATAATTACACATTTGCCAGAAATACATCCGTAGCACTACCCGTTGGATTTGGTTTTAAATCTAAAATTTATGGTAAATTAGCTTATTCAATTGAAACACAAGTCAGATATACTTTTACGGATGGTTTGGATTATTCTACATCGGAATTTCCCCAGTTAAATTATGGCGGAAGCGGAAACGACTGGTATATGTTTACCGGTATTTCATTAATGTATACATTTGGCAGATCACCTTGTTATTCGAATCGCAAATAATTATATGGATAAAAAACTACTCATTAATTTACAAAAAGTACCTAAGCATGTAGCCGCTATTATGGACGGCAATGGTCGTTGGGCGAAAAGTAAAGGAATGAATCGTGTTTTTGGACATAGAAATGCGATAACTGCAGTTAGAAATACTGTAGACGCTGCGTTTGGAATTGGTGTGGAAGTACTTACCCTGTATGCTTTTTCAACGGAAAATTGGAATAGACCTAAGTTAGAGGTAGATGCATTAATGAACTTATTAATCTCTAACCTAAAAAAAGAATTGCCCGAATTTCATAAAAAAAATATTCAGGTAAATGCGATCGGAAACTTACAATTACTTCCTAAAAAGGCGTTGAATATTTTAACTCATGTAATTGATGAGACACAAAGCTATACAAAAATTAAATTGGTTTTTGCTTTGAGTTACGGATCCCGAGAGGAAATTGTTAATACAATTAAAAACATATCCCAAAAAGTTGTTAATAAAGAAATTAGTATTGAAGAAATTGACGAAAAAGTTATTAATAGTCATTTATATACATTTAATTTGCCCGACGTTGATTTAATGATTAGAACCGGTGGCGAAAAAAGGATCAGTAATTACCTTTTATGGCAAATGGCTTACGCCGAATTGTATTTTACAGATATATTTTGGCCGGATTTTAGAAAAGAAGATTTTTACGACGCAATCATGGAATATCAGAACAGAGAAAGACGATTTGGAAAAACAAGCGAGCAAATTTCGGTACTTGAAAAATAGTTTATTTATTATATTACTTATTATTTTAGCTACGAATCTAAGTATAAAAGCTCAAAGTGTTAAAGATTCTATTCCTGCAGGTGCTACAGATATAGGAAAGGTTTCTTTCGAAAAAGGAAAAGAATATATACTTGGAGGTTTCTCTGTAACCGGACTTCAAAAATTTAGCGAACCAACAGTGAAAGTCTTTACGGGGTTAAGAGAAGGCCAAGTAATTAAACTACCTGGAGATAAGCTTACCAGTGCCGTAAAAAAATTATACGAAAGTAAACAGTTTAGTAATGTAGATGTCTATCTGGCAAAAATAGACGGAAATACTGTTTATCTCCAGTTTGATGTTAGAGAGCTGCCACAGCTTAATAAAATTACTTTTTCCGGGCTAAGAAAATCTAAAATTAAAACCTTAGCTACGGAAACCGACCTTAAAACCGGAGCGATGGTGACAGATAATTTAATTGTTACCTCTAAAAACTTTATACGTAAAAAATTTGCTGATAAAGGATTTTTAAAAACCAAAGTATCCATCAATACAAAACGTGATTCATCAGACATCAATACGGTAAATATGTCTGTCTTTATTGATAGGGGTAAGCGGATTAAAATTAAAAATATCGACTTTAAAGGTAATAAAGCCTTATCAGCCTCTAAACTTCAAGGTGTTATGAAGAATACGCGCCGTCGTTTCCCCGGCAGGTTCTGGAAAAGATCAAAATATATTGAAGAAAAATACCAGGAAGATCTGGAAAGCATCCTGGATAAATATAGTAGATTGGGCTATAGAGATGCCAGAATCTTAAGTGATAAACTTACATGGAATGATGACAATACCATTAACCTGGAAATTGAATTGGAAGAAGGAAGGCAATACAGGTTTGGAGACATTATTTATGTTGGTAATAAGTATTATACTGACGAACAATTAAATACCATTTTAAAAATTCAAAAAGGAGATATTTATAACGGTTCCGTATTAAAAGAAAGAATATCCGGTGACGGAACGCCTACTTCGGTAGATATTCAAACACAATATCAAGATGAAGGTTTCTTATTTTCAAGTGTAAATGCCGTAGAAACCAAAGTAAAAAACGACTCTATTACTATTGAAATCAGAATAAGAGAGGATGAACAAGCCACTATTAAAAAAGTAACTGTTGTTGGTAACGATAAAACAAATGATCATGTAATTTTTAGAGAGCTTAGAGTAAAACCCGGAGATTTGTTTAGAAGAAGTGAAATCATTCGATCTATTCGAGAGCTAGGCCAGTTAGGTTTTTTTGATACGAATGTAACTCCTGATGTAAAGCCGGATTACCAAAATAAAACTGCAGATATTGAGTTTTCCGTAGTAGAAAAAGGAGGTAGCCAAATCGAATTACAAGGGGGGTATGGCGGAGGATCTTTTATCGGCACATTAGGCCTGTCTTTTAATAATTTCTCCATAAGAAACATATTTAACAAAGAAGCTTATAAACCGCTACCTTCCGGAGATGGCCAAAGTTTAGCTTTAAGGCTCCAAGCGAGTAGGACTTTTAACACCTATAGCCTTTCATTTACAGAGCCCTGGTTTGGAGGAAAAAGACCTCAATCATTAAGTATATCTATTTATTCTTCTAATCAATTTCAGTTAAACCCGAGAACATTTGATGTAGATAGAAGCAGAAGTTTGGGAATTTTAGGACTATCCGTTGGTGTAGCCAAAAGATTGCAGTGGCCGGATGATTTTTTTACACTTTCTCAGACGGTTAGTTATCAAAGCTTTTCATTAAATAATTATGGGTTTAGGGTAGGTACCGATATTCTGAACAATGGAAATTTAAATAATTTGTCATACAGTATTTCTTTGACCAGAAATAGTGCAGGCCCAAGTTTGATCTTTCCAACAAGGGGTTCTACATTTACTTTAGGAGCAAAACTTACGTTCCCTTATTCGTTAGTCAATAATAAAGATTATGATAATATAAGTGCGGCAGAAAGATACAAATGGTTAGAATATTATAAACTTTCGTATAAAGGAAAATGGTATACACAACTGGCAAAAAAACTGGTTTTATATACCAATACCGAGTTAGGGTATTTGGGTTTTTATAATAGCAGATTAGGCCATTCTCCTTTTGAAAGATATTTTGTCGGCGGAGACGGAATTGCTCAATTTCAATTAGACGGAAGAGAAACCATCGGTCTCAGAGGATATGATAATAACCGCTTATCATCCATAGAAGGAGGTACCATATACAATAAGTATCAGTTAGAATTACGATATTCTATAACAGATAAGCCTGCTGCTTCCATTTATACTCTTGGTTTTTTAGAAGCAGGAAATTCTTATGACAATTTTAGCAATTTTAATCCGTTTGATGTTAAACGATCTGCAGGAATAGGTATTAGAATTTTTATGCCGGCATTTGGTTTGTTAGGTATTGATTTTGCTCATGGTTTTGATCCTCTACCCGGAACAACAACCAAATCAGGATGGCAAACTCATTTTATTATTGGCAGGCAATTTTAAAAAAACGGTATATGGGTCTCTATATTTATTTGGCATGGTTTTTTCTAAATTTTATGTAACATGAGAAAAACAGTTTTATTACTCTTTATTGGCTTTAATTCAGTACTTCTGTCTGCTCAGAAACCTCAGAGAATTGCTTACATAGACATGGAGTATATTTTAGAAAATGTTCCCGAATATCTGGAAGCTCAAAATACGTTAGATGCTAAAGTAAAACAATGGAGGGCAAAACTAGACAAATTAGCAAGACATATAGAAGTTTTAAAAACAGATATTGCCGATGAAAAAGCCATTTTAACCAAAGACCTTATTTTGGAAAAAGAGGAGGAGATTACATTAAAACAAGAAGAATTAAGAAGATTGGAATCTTTGTATTTTGGTCCTAAAGGAGATATGTTCTTATTGAGAAAACAATTGGTAAAACCCATACAAGATCAGGTTTACAATGCTATTCAGAGCATTTCTGCGAGAAAAAAATACGATTTTGTCCTTGATAAATCCAGTGACTTAATTATGCTATATTCCAATAAAAAATACGATATTAGCGACCTCATTTTAAACACAATTAATAGAAATAGAAAAGCAGATAATTTAAAAAAGAAGAAAGCAGCGCCTGCTAAAAAAGAACTCACTGAAAAACAAAAACAAAATCAAGCTAAAAAAGAGGCGTTAGCTGCAAAAAAACAAGCGGACAGAGAAGCTAGAAACAAGAAAATTGAAGAAACCAGAAAAGCGAAGCTACTAGAAAGAGAGCGTAAAAGAAAATTATTAAGAGAAAAAAAAGAAGCAATTAAACGAAAAAATGATTCGATAAAAAAAGCAAAAAAGAATAAAAATTAGAATAAATAATTAATTACAAATTAAAGAAAGAATGAAAAATTTAAAGAATTTACTATTAATTGCAGTTTTTATATTAGGTATGGGTAGTGTTGCCAGTGCACAGAAAATAGCCCATATAGATTTTAGCAAAGTAGTAGCAAGTATGCCGGAAATGCAAGTTTTAAACAAAGATTTAGAGAAGATTGAAAAAACTTGGAAAGACGAATTGCAGGGAATGGAAAAGAAACTACAAGATAAGTATACCAAATATACTGCAGAGTCAAAGGCGCAGACAGATGCCATTAATGAAAAAAGAGCACTTGAAATTCAGGAAGATCAAAAAAGATTGAGTCAATCCAACCAAATGGCTCAAAATGATATACAACAAAAGATGAATGACGGGCTAGCTCCAATCGTAGAAAAAGCTCGTAAAGCAATTCAGGAAATTGCAGATGCTAAAGGAATTACCTATGTCATTGATTCTTCCAAAGGTATTTTAATTGCTTTTGATAAAGGAGAAGACTTATTTCCCCTTGTTAAAACAAAATTAGGACTCGTGGAATTACCGGCACCTAAGAAATAATAAAAAGCTTTCATCTTTATTAGCAGAGCCTACTTACCTTATAAGTAGGTTTTTTTATTTTTGTTAAAAATGAGTCCTACGCATAGACAGCCTATTGGTATTTTTGATTCGGGAATTGGAGGAATTTCCATCTTAAAAGAAATTACTTTAGCAATGCCTAATGAGCATACCATATATCTTTCCGATAGTGCCAATGCTCCTTATGGTGAAAAGTCAAAAGAAGAAATCATACAACTTAGTAAAAAAAATACGGAGTATCTTTTAAATAAGGACTGTAAGATGATAGTAGTTGCCTGCAACACCGCAACCACAAATGCTATAGAAACCTTGAGAAAAGAATATAACGTTCCGTTTATTGGTATAGAACCCGCAATTAAACCTGCGGCTTTAAAAACCACTACCAATGTGGTTGGTATTTTAGCTACAAAAGGGACTTTAAATAGCACATTATTTGCCCAAACTTCAAGTACTATCAACAAAAAGATTAGTATGGTGGAGCAAATCGGAGAAGGTTTGGTGGAATTAATAGAGAAAGGGGAAATACAATCTGAAAAAATGACGCAACTCTTGCGCAATTATGTAGGCAATCTTATTCAAAAAAATGCAGATTGTATTGTTTTGGGATGTACCCATTATAGTTATTTAATTCCTCAAATAAGAAAAATAGTAACCCATGGCATACATATTATTGATGCAGGAGAGGCAGTTGCCAAACAAACAAAAAATATCCTTTTGAAACACAATTTATTAAACGTATCGACAGCTAAAAAAGCAAAAAATCAAGTTCAAGTCCTTATAAATAAAAATAGCGATGTTCTCAGAAACATCATTTTAGAACATGAGATGGATTGTGATATGGAAGAAACCTTTTTTTAAAAAAATCAGAACGCAGCATTTATATTAGGACAGGCTGTTGCTCTTTGTCTTCTGGTAAATAAATTGATTCCTAAGGAAAATTGATGAAAACCGGCATTTGTAAGAACAATATCATTTAGTTGCTTTGTATAAGTATAAGAGAACATTAATTTTCTATGATTAATACCTATAATGGGTGTAATATATTGCAAATTTTCTATCGGATTCGCATCAAAACTTTTTCTGTAAGACAAGACTACCCATAGTTGCGTATCTTCATAGGTTTTATATGCTTTAATATTAAAATCAGCAGTTCTTTCTCCGGTGCTTTCTCTAAGCTGTACCATAATAGAAGGTTCTAATTGTACAAAGCTATTTTCATTATTAAAATAATATCCGAAACTGAAAATATAATTTCTCAGATCCAACGGTTCAAGGCTGTTATTTAAATTACTTTTTGCAGATAATAATAAATTTTTCACTGTAAAATAGGACGAAAAACCGCTATAATGATATGCTACACTAAAATCCGCATTAAAATAACTTGAACTTTCAATTAGCTGCGCCACTGTAGGGTCTCCGGCAAATGTAGACTGATCTCTTTGGTTCTGTACCCCTGTAAATGCAATTCCAAAAGATAACTGATTAAAGTAATATCCCCTGTCTAACTCCAGGTGATACGCATATGTTCCCTGTATGCCTTTTTGAGAATGAAAACCGTTTCTATCATTAAAAGCGACTATTCCTAAAGCAGCTTTCCTACCAAATTTATTATGAAAACTCATGGTTTGTAAGCTTGGAGCATCTCTAATTCCTGCCCATTGTTGTCTTACGGTAAACCTCAATTTACCCGTATTCCCAATACCTGCCGCCGAAGGATGAACCAAAAAAACATTGTCTGATAAATAATCCGAATATATAGGAAGTGTCTGCTGACCATTTACCGTAAAAGTTAAAAGCAACACTATGATGATTTCTAATCGTAAAAATAACTTCATAAAAGTTATGACGTTTTTTATGGTTCCAAATATATTATTTTTCAATCTTACAGTTTGATGTCTTATTGACTTTAACAACAAACTCATAAACTTGAAAATGCTAATAATATTGTAAAAAATAAAAAGTTTCTCAAAAATGAAACCGTTGTCGTATTATTTTTACAGGCAAAAAACTGTCAAATAAAAAATAATAGTCAATAGATGCTATTTTAATCCCTTTTCTTTCTTAATTACGTGCGACAAATATAAACAGTTAAACTAAAAACACTTGTTAAATGTATTATTTATTCATTTTTAACTCTTCATATTTTTCCATAACTGCTGAATGGGATATTGTTTTTCCTTTAAAATAAGATGCAATTTCTTTTTTATCGGACTCACTCACGTTTAATTGATTTAAAATATTCAACATGTGCATTTTCATATGTCCGTATTGAATTCCGTTGGTTGTCAATGCTCTTAAAGCTGCATAATTTTGAGCCAAACCGGCAGAGGCAACAATCATCATTAGTTCCTTGGCAGAAGGTTGTTGTAACATCTCTAAAGATAGTTTTGCTAATGGGTGTAAAGAAGTCAGACCTCCTACCGTTCCTAATGCCAGGGGGATTTCTATCCAAAATCTGAATATTCCGTTTTCAATTTGGCAGTGAGATAAACTCCGATATTGCCCGGATTTGGAAGCATAAGCATGTACCCCTGCCTCCACAGCTCTAAAGTCATTTCCGGTGGCTACTATTACCGCATCAATACCATTCATGATCCCTTTATTATGAGTTACGGCTCTATAAGGCTCCACCTCTGCAATTTGAACTGCTTGGTAAAATTTTTCTGCAAACTTTTGCGGGTCTTTGCCTCCCAAATCTTCAATAGCACAACTAACTTCCGATCTTACCAAGCATTCGGGAACATAATTAGATAAAATGCTCATTACAATTTCAATCCCTTCTTTTGCAAACTTCTTTGCTATGGCTTCCAAACAGGAATTGATAAAATTTGCACCCATAGAATCTTTTGTTTCAAAAGATACCTGCAACTGGTAATAGTTCGCTAACTTATGTGTTTGGTTCTTTAACTCAATTCCCGTAATTCCTCCTCCTCGCTTTACCATATTTTTATTAATAGAGGATGTTGATGCTAATAAATCGTTCTTGACAGTATTAAAATAGATAAGCAGGTCTTTTTCATCACCGGCATACATAAAATGTATCTGCCCGATTTTGGTAGTAGCAATAACCCTTGCTTTAAAACCACCTCTTTCACTCCAAAATTTAGCTACTAAAGAAGCTGCAGCTACTACAGAACTTTCTTCAATAACCATTGGAATTACATATGGTTTTTTATTAATGATAAAATTAGGTGCTACGCCAAAAGGCAAATAAAAATTGGAAAGGGTGTTTTCCGTAAAGTCATCGTGTAACTGCTGTAATTTTTTGTCTTCATTCCAGTACTTTTTAAGTATGGCTACCGTTTCATCTTTAGTTTTAAAATAAGTTTCCGCCAACCACTGTATCTTTTCCTCTTTAGACAACTTGGAAAATCCCGAAATTTTTTTAGACATTGACCTTGTTATTTTTCAATCCTAAACAAAGATAAATGAATACTCCAAAATCGGGCAACGGATTAAACATTTATAATAAATTAAATGGTTTTTTGCCGATTTTTACGTAAACTTGGCATTCTATTATTAAATTCCAAAAGGAGAATGAAGAAAATATTCATTTTAGTAATCGTCAGTATTCTTTTTTTCAATTGCGATAAATCCAATGACATAACAAATAAACAAACAACAGGTACTCAGGAAATTACTTTGGAAAAAATTTGGAACGGAACATTCTCCGCAGATAGAATGAATGCCTTAAATTCTATGAATGGTGATTTTTATTCGCTGCTAAACAACAATAAAGAAACCGGATCTACTTCAGTAGACAAATACAGTTATAAAACACTGGAAAAAGTAGCCACTATTGTAGATAGCAGAGATTTAAAAGAACTGACTGCTTTCAGCTCTTATAGCTTTAACAATGACGAAACGAAGCTCATTTTAGGTACCGATTTTAAAAAAGTATATAGAAGATCTTTTAAAGGCACCTATTATACGTATGATATTGCTTCAAAAAAATGGTCGCTCATAGGAACAGAAATTCAAGAACCTACATTTTCTCCCGATAGTAAAAGTGTTGCTTATGCTAAAAATAATAACCTGTATATCAAAAATTTAGAAAAAGGCGATACTCAAAAGATAACTCATGATGGGAAAGCAAACCATATTATTAATGCAACCACAGACTGGGTATACGAAGAAGAATTTGCTTTTGTTAGGGCTTATGAATGGAGTAGTGATGGTAAGCATATTGCATTCTTACGCTTTGATGAAACACAGGTTCCCGAATTTTCCATGGATATTGTAGGAAATAGCCTTTACCCCTCTCAACAAGTTTTCAAATACCCTAAGGCCGGAGAAAAAAATGCAAAAGTCTCGCTGCATATCTGTAATGTAAACACAAATACAACCAAAAAAGTTTCTCTGGGTGCCTATGAGTATATTCCCAGAATTCAATGGTCTAATAACCCGAATAGCCTGATAGTTACCATATTAAACCGTCATCAAAATGATTTAAAATTATATAAAGTAAATGCACTCAACAGGTCTGTTTCTTTAATATTAAATGAAAAAGATCCGGCTTATGTTGATGTAAAAGACGATCTTACTTTTTTACATGATGACAGTTTCATCTGGACAAGTGAAAAAGACGGTTTTAATCATATTTACTATTATGATAAAAATGGAAAACTGATCAACCAAATTACTAAAGGAAATTGGGAAGTAACCCGTTATTATGGTTGTAATGAAAGTAAGAGAACAATTTACTATCAATCTGTTGAAAACGGGTCCATCAATCGTGGTGTATACAGTATTGGCCTGGATGGTAAAAACAAAAAATTGCTAAGCAATGAAACAGGGAATAACAGCGCCTCTTTTAGCAAAAACCTAAATTATTTTATCAATACACATTCCACTGCTGAAGTTCCGCCGATTTACAGCTTATATACGAGAGACGGAGAAATGCTAAAGGTAGTTAAAGACAATGCAAAATTAAAAGAAGATTTGGCGGCTTATAAAATGAATACCAAAGAGTTTTCTACCATTCGTGTCAACGGAAATGATCTGAATATGTGGATGCTAAAACCTGTAGATTTTGACGAAAATAAGAAATATCCGCTACTGATGTTTCAATACTCCGGTCCGGGGTCGCAGCAAGTAGCAAACAGGTGGAACGGAACGAATGATTACTGGCACAACATGTTGGCACAAAAAGGCATTATTATTGCTTGTGTTGACGGACGCGGAACAGGATTGAAAGGGAGAGATTTTAAAAAAATCACCCAAAAAGAACTGGGGAAATTAGAAGTAGCAGATCAGATAGCCGCTGCTAAAAGATTAGCGGAACGCAGTTATATAGACAGGCATAATATCGGTATCTGGGGTTGGAGCTACGGAGGCTTTATGAGCACAAATTGTATTCTAAAAGGAAGCGACATATTCTCTACGGCCATTGCTGTAGCACCTGTTACCTCATGGAGGTTTTACGATACGGTTTATACGGAAAGATATATGCAAACCCCGCAGGAAAACCCAAGCGGATACGATGATAATTCTCCTATCAATTATGCGGATAAATTAGAAGGAAACTATTTGATCGTACATGGTACAGGCGATGATAATGTACATGTGCAAAATACTATGAGAATGGTAAATGCCTTAATTGAAGCAGGAAAACCCTTTGACCAAGCTATTTATCCGGACAGAGCGCATGGAATCCGTAAAGGGGAAAATACACGTTTGCATTTGTATAAAAAAATGACTTCTTTTATTCAGGAACACCTGAATAACAATCAAAACAAGCATATAAAAATTAAAGGATAAATATTTAAAAAATGAATGATACAGCTATTAAACAAAAAGAACTATTTGGACATCCAATAGGTTTGTACGTTTTGTTCTTTACAGAAATGTGGGAGCGTTTCTCGTACTATGGGATGCGTGGTTTATTATCGCTTTATATGGCAGCAGAATTAACTGATTCCAAAGGCCCGGGGTTGGGTTGGACCGACTCAGAAGCTCTTAAGCTATATGGATGGTATACTATGTTGGTTTATTTGATGTCTATTCCCGGAGGATTAATTGCTGATAAAATTCTGGGACAAAAAAAATCAGTCCTTGTTGGAGCTATTATTTTAGTACTAGGTCATAGTGTGTTGGCTATTGAAGAACTTTGGGCATTTTATTCAGGGCTAATTTTAGTAATTCTGGGGGTAGGAATGCTGAAACCAAATATATCAACTATGGTAGGAGGCCTATATAAGAAAGATGATATCAGAAGAGATAAAGGTTTTAGTATCTTCTATATTGGAATCAATACGGGTTCTTTACTAGCTACCACAATAGTTGGTTTGGTTGTTGCCAAGTGGGGATGGCATGCAGGTTTTGGGCTGGCAGGAATTGGAATGTTACTGGGGCTTGTTGTTTATTTATGGGGGCAAAAATACTTAGCTCATGTAGGGAATAAGACTTCTGAAGATGAGAAAAAAGATCAAGTATCCATATCTCAAATATTTAGAGATTTACTTAGGTCGACTAAGCATTTAATTATTGTGATTATTCTCATCATATTATCTATATATTATGGGGGCTTTGTTCTATCGGAAATAGATCATTGGGGTTATGCTGCTTTATTCATATTCCTATCGCTGGTAGTGGGTATGTTGATGATGATTTATAAAAACTTACGTTCTCAAATTGAAAAAGATAGATTTCTAGTAGTATTATTATCTTTTTTACTAGTAATTGTTTTTTGGGGAGCTTTTGAGCAAGCAGGAGGTTTAATGAATTTATATGCAAATGATTATACGGATAGGATATTGTTTGGTTGGGAAGTTCCAACGATTTGGTTTCAATCTTTAAATGCAGGGTTTATCATATTATTTGCTGTTGCAGTGGCAAATTATTGGGCTAAGCGAAAGCTTAAAAATAAAGAAGCATCCTCTTTATTTAAAATGGCTACGGGAACCATAATTATGGGCTTAGGTTTTGTATTTATGGTTTTTGCCGTACAAGATCACCAAGCGAATGGATCTTCTGCTATGTACTGGTTGGTTCTGGCATATTTTTTTCACACAATTGGAGAACTTTCATCATCTCCGGTATCACTATCTTTTGTAACAAAATTAGCACCTGTCAGGTATGCATCTTTGATGATGGGATTGTATTTTGCTTCCACAGGTTTAGGAAATAAAGTAGCCGGTTTATTAGGAGAATCCGCATCAGATTATGGTGCATATACTATTTTTGCAGGGATAACTATTTTCACTGTAATTTTCGGATTATTAGTTATTGCATTACTAAAACCGTTAAAACGCCTCACTCACGGAGCAGAAGATAATGAAAGAACAATGTAATTAAATTCATTTATCATGACCGCATCAAAATTAGATCACCTGTTCAAAGATAAAGTATTAGGACATCCTGCCGGATTGTTTGTATTGTTCTTTACGGAAATGTGGGAACGTTTTTCCTACTATGGAATGCGGGCTTTGTTGATTTTATTTTTAACTGCCTCTCTATTTGATGAAGGTTGGGGATGGCCAAGAGAATATGCTCTGGCTTTATTTGGCACTTATACCGGTTTGGTTTACCTATCAACCATACTTGGAGGTTATTTTGCTGATAAAATTATAGGTTACCGATTGCAGTAGTAATTGGCTCCTTGCTCATGGCTTTGGGGCATGCATGTATGGCAGTTGAAACGCCTTTTTTTATCTATTCCGGTCTAACATTATTAGTATTTGGTAGTGGTTTTTTTAAACCCAATATGACGTCAGTCATTTCAGAAACGTATAAAGAAAAACCTGAAAAAAAAGATGGGGCTTATACTATTTTTTATATGGGTGTCAATGCCGGTGCCTTTCTCGGGATTCTTTTATGTGGTTATTTAGGAGAAAAAGTTGGCTGGAGTATCGGCTTCGGTTTAGCCGGAATTTTTATGTTGTTTGGGCTATTACAATTCTGGTTTTCGCAAAACATTTTCGGAGATGTTGGTTTAAAACCTACTCAAGAGTCAAAATTAAAAGAAACTCAAGAAGATACGGACAAACGAAATCCGTTTGGCATCTGGCAACTTGTTTTAATTGCTATTTCCACCACCATAGCATTACTTTGGTTGATTAATGCCCCTGCTTCCAAAATTTCAGAAGGCACTTTTAATTTATTTGATTTCAATTTCCTGAAAATAGACGGAAATACTGTAATGATATTAGTAGCACTCTCAATTTTTATCTTTTTGTTGGTATACAGGCTTATTAACTATTCAAAGATTACCAGAGATAAAATGATAGCTGTTACCTTCTTCTCATTTTTGACTATTTTCTTTTGGGCCGTATTTGAACAGTCTCCCGGTACTTTAACCATTTTTGCTAAAGATTATACGAACAGAATTCTAACGGGCAATGCCAGCTTAACTTTCCTAATAGTGAACACATTAGTATCACTCATTCCATTAATTATTATTAATTGGGTGTTATTTTTATTGTTCAGGAAAACTTTTAAAACTTATGGCTTAGCTAATATTATTTTATCAATAAGTTTTATTTTAATTTGGTTAATTACCTTGTGGATGTTAATCAAAGAATGGTACGCTGCCGGTTTTTTAACCTTATCTGACAGTACATTGGATTTTCTTCTTTTAGAAAAGAAAACAGAACCTTTAACCGAAGTTCCGGCTTCTTGGTTCGGAGTATTGAATTCATTATTTATCATTACTCTTGCTCCTTTGTTCTCTAAGGCTTGGGAGAGTAAATATAACCCGACAGCCAATGTGAAATTTGCAATAGGAATGTTTTTATTAGCATTGGGTATGGCATGTGTTGCATTTGGAGCAACAGGAATTGCTCCCGGTGCAAAAACAGCGTCCGTAAGTATGATATGGTTAATTTTAGTATATCTGTTCCATACTATGGGAGAACTCTGTATTTCGCCTGTTGGTCTTTCTTATGTGAGTAAATTAGTACCCGGCCGTATGATTGCTTTTATGTTTGGAGTATATTATTTGGCGATTGCAATTGGGATGAAGTTAGCTGGTATTTTTGGAGAAAATATAGACAAAATTGCTAATGAAAACGGGATCAGTTATTTCTTTTGGTTATTGACGATAGTTGCTGCTTTTCTTGCGGTTTTTTCTGTTGCCATGCAACCAGTAATCAAAAAACTCATGCATGGTGTTCGTTAACAATAGGACCAAAATACGGAAGATACTTTATTTTTGTAAATTTGTATCCAAACGATCGACTTACATCTTATGAGAAAATATAGTATTGTACTTATTATAAGCCTTTTTGCGGTATCGGTAACTGCCCAGGAAGTAAACTGGGTTTCTTTTGAGAAAGCCATTGAGTTAAATAAGAAAGAAAAAAGATTCATTTTACTCGATATCTACACAGATTGGTGTGGTTGGTGTAAGAAAATGGATAAAACCACATATAAAAATAAGGTAGTTGTAGATTATATAAACAAGTATTTTTATGCGGTTAAGTTAGACGGCGAAGGAAAAAAAGATATTGTTTACAAAGAATATACTTTTAAATATCGACAAGAAAGGAGGTCTAAATTTCATGAGCTGGCTGCGAGTCTTCTAAATGGCAAGTTGAGCTATCCTACCACCGTTTTTATGGATAAAGACGAAAAGTTGCTGGATCGTATTCCCGGATATTTGGATACTAAAACCATGGAGCAAATCATCAATTATTTCGGACAAGAGAAATACAAAACCCAAAAATGGGATGATTTTGTTAAAAATTTTAAAAGTAGTATATAATAACTAACAAATACATCATATCTTTTTTAGCATCTATCATCATAACGGTACATTTTATTTCTCCTATGTACTATCTCTTTTTTAGTTTGTACAAAAAAAGATAAATGGAAAAGAACTTTTGTTTTATTGCTTTATAAACTCATAATTACCATCCGGTATGTCAATTCTATCATTTTCATTGTCTGCAATATGGAATAATCATAGATGCAAACCTCCAGTTTTTCAGTACCATTTTCATTGACATAACGTAAAATAACCCGCCCTTCTATTAGGTGATCACCGGGACTTTCAATCATCAACTCAATTTTTATTTCAGAACTGTGACTATTGTCAATACATATATTAGGAATATTATGTGTAAAAACACGACCACTTATTTTATGATTGTAACCTGAAATGCTTGGATTGTCAAAATCAGCTAAAGTGTTTACTTTTTCAACTCCATTTTCAATGTATTGATATTCACCTACTAATAAATCTAAATAATTAGAAGTTTCAGAAACTTGATAATGTTCCTCTTTTTTTAGTTTAAATATAATTGAGGTATTGCCATTTTGGTATTTCCATATTCCTTCAAATTTGCCAAATTCATTATTAACATCTTTTACATAATAATTCGGGTTTTTTTGAAAATCTTCTCCGCTTCCTATCGGTACAATTACAGATTGTGCTTTACAAGAAAATAAACTTATTAGTGCTATTATTGTTATTATATGTTTCATTTTGTTATGGTTTTTTTAATTACAGGGTTCTTGTTCCAGTGTTTCTTTATTTATTTTTTGCCAATGATCTACAAGACCCAAATCGTTGAAATTGGCTTCATACAACGAAATATTCAAATTATATTTTTCCAAATGCTTGAATAAATGTCGTTGCTGCTTAAAAATATCGGTTTCATCCGTATAGGTCTGATAGCTATAATCACTTTCATAAGCATTTTTTAATTTTTTATTAAATCGTTGTTGTTTTTTCTTATTGCTGATAATATCCTGCAAAATTTGTATACTTTGCATATCGTCAAAACGTATGGCATAAGTTTTATCAGTATCATTATTATCAACCACCAAAATATGAGTTATTTCCAGAGGCAATACGGTACTATTAGCATTACTCTGCACCCTGTTTACAATTTGCGCCATTTTAAGGATATCAGGTGCAGAAAACATTTTATAGGCAACATCGTTTGAGTGGGTGTGTGCAATGGCGGCAGTATAAGGATGTACCACTATGTTAATATGATTAGTACCATTGTTGTCTCCCGGAATTAAACTTGGCACATAAGCCCCTGTGTTTGGGTTTTTATTAATTCTCAACCCTTTTTCAAAATTACCGCTAACCATTCTTAACTGATTGAGTCTGGTTTTTATCAAGGGTGTGTTCGATAAGGCGTTTTAGTTGTGCACAGTCTGTGTTACATGCTTCCATAGTTCCACCTTCTTGTACACAATTACAAACTTCATCACTATACCCGTTTAGCAGACAAGTTTCATAATAGTCAATTTGGCAATCCCCATTCAAATCTCCTTCCGGTCTGGGATCACATGGCATTTCACTGTGCATGATACCCACAGGAGCCGTAAGCGTCGTATCTCCATCACCACCGGAGTTTCCTCCGCCACCTCCAATAAGCTGATCTCCATTGGAACCGTCACCTCCTCCCAATGGGTCTCCCACAGGAGGGTCCGGAACACCGTAGTTCTCACAATGTGAAAAATCTATATACAACAGCGGACTACCGCTACAGTAGGTAACTCCGTCGTTTTGCAAAACCGGCCAGTGTCCGTCTGCATTACCTCCCCTATCACACTGTTCATATACCAAAATACCGTCACAAGGACCGCTACCCGTACCACCACCGTCATTCGGAAAAACCCAATCAAAAGCATCTCTGGAAGACAGGTTGAGGCCTTCCAGGCTTAGGTATTCTTCGGAAATCACATACGAAGTAGCTTTTTCATACAATGTTTCGGAATCGGTAAGGTCAGTGAACTCATAGGAAACCAAAAAATAGGTAAACACACCGTTGTGTTTTTTTACCAAAAAGTTTTCAAAGTCAGAAGTTTCCAAAAAATGGCTCTGTGTCCGGAATGTCCAGGTGATGACATCGTCTATGACAATTCTGTTAATCTCATCAGTAAAGATGGTAAGACCTTCTACCACCTCAGTAGCACTTCTGCTGTAGATGCTTTGTAGCGAGTGCTTAGAAAATCGTCTTTCAATCAGAGGTAAAGAGGATTTTATTTCCTTGTCTGCAAGTAGTTCCTGATAGGATATTTTGGTTAAGGAATACTTGAGTTGGTTAGAAGTAACGGTGTTTTGAGGGTTCATAAAGTCTTCTCATATACAGTTCCATAAGAGCAAAGATAGGCCAAAGACCAAGACCCCAATTTTGATGAATGAAGTTTTTTTCATTTTCATGATTTGATGTTTAACATTGAAAATTTGTTTTTGTATTCAAGCTAATTGCAATTTTTATGAGGGGTAGTAAAGAATGCTCATAACAACTGAATTTTGAATAGAACAAACCTATGATATAGAAAAACACGTGTCAATCCCTGAAAACAGTGATTTCAAAATTTCACTGTTTTCAGGGATTGGTATTTTTATGAGTTAAAATAGGAAATTCAACCCGTTTTTATAAAATATGAGTAATTATTTTTTTAGAAACTTTCTTTCCTATAAAATAAAACAGTTAAAAATCGTAATGGGTCTTGAATACATTCATTTTCTGCCTATTGCTTATCTTCTTTTATAATATAAGCTCCGTCCCGGCCAGTATACCAAAACGGAATATGATTTTTTAGACAGGTTTCTTCCCACTTTAAAACCATACTTTTATAATTTGACCCATCTGCGATGATGTATTCCGGTTTGAGTACTTTAATTAACCTTTCAAGATGAATACGTGTGGACTGTCTTAATATAACAATGGCATTTTTACTACTTTTAAACTGATATATCCCTAAAGTATCAATAATAAGTATGGGTTTCTCTACCTGAAAAAAGTTTGGAATTGTATCGCTATAGGCTAATGAAACTCCTTCTCCTACCTTATAGGGCGCTATAATTTTATATGTTGCTTCTAAATTTCCGGAATGATAGACCTTTAAAGAACCTGCCTGTCTTATTCCAAGAATCGTATTTTTACTTTTATGAAAAACAATAAACTCCTTTTTGCTTTCTCTCGAGTATTTTTCAAAAATAAGAACTCCCTGAAATATACATACGAACCATAGCAAAACGATCAGGTTTTTATAATTATGTTTCGAAAACAAAACCCCGATACGTATAAGCACCATATAGGCAATAATCATTAAAAACCCCGAAAAGGAAATATCCGTAATTAAAAAAGTTTCTTGTTCCGATATAAAACGGATAAAGTCATTCATCAGTGAAATGACAGCACCGTAAAGTGTTGCTAAAAACTCCGATAAAGCTCCTGATATTGCTAATATTATCAGTAGCATACCTGTAATCAGGACTCCTCCTAAAAACGGAATAACAACCAGGTTCGTTATCATAAATAACCCGGGAAACTGGTGAAAATAATACAATGTAAGTGGTAAAATCCCGAATTGCGCTCCTATGGATACAGTGCATAATTGCCAAAAGGTATCAATGAGCTTGTATTTTGGTTTCCAAATCCGATAGATTTTAGGTTGTATCCAAACAATTCCAAAAACTGCCAGATAGCTTAGCTGAAATCCCACATCAAATAAAAACAAGGGTTTTATCAACAGTAAGAAAAACAGCGAGGCTATGATAGCATACAGAATATGACGTGTCCTGTTCATTGTCAATGCAGCAGCAACAAAGGTAAACATCGTTACGGCCCTTACCACAGATGCAGAAAGTCCTGCGATGAGCGCAAATGCCCAAAGCAGTATAATAAGAAAAATCGTTTTTATAGTTTTTCCGTTTTTAATTCGCTCCAAAGGCTTTAAAACAAAAGATAGCATCCATAATAAAATGCCCACATGTAATCCTGAAACAGCCAAAATATGAATAGCTCCGGCATGAGAATAATCATCCATTAATTCTTTGGAAATATATTGTCTTTGCCCTAATAGCAAGGCATTTATAACGGCCAGTTCATCTTCTTGAAAATGGTAGCTCTCTAATGATCTTTGAATGGCACTTCTTATTTCGGAAGCAAACTTCTCTAAAGAAAATCGTTTTTCTTTTAACAAGGTATATGCATCCTTTTCAAGAAAAATTTGATGTGTCATTCCTCGTTTTTTTAAATACGATTTATAGTGAAACTGATATGGATTTAAAGGAGGAATTAATTCTTTGATAATTGGTTTTACAAAAATGCAATCACCTGTTTTTAAGCGTTTATTTGTACTATCTTTTTGAATGTTTAACAGAATAGCACCCCTTGTTTTTACAGTATCAACCTGAGTAACAGATGCTTCGTATGTATTAGTAAAATGGCCGGACGTTACCATTTTTTTTACTGCTAATATGACGGTCGATTTTTCCTTAAAATGGTTTAAATAATGAGAATCGTAATTGGTATTATCCTGAATATAAACAGCTACTATTCCTGTATAAAAAAACAAAGCCCGGGCACTTAAAAAATAGAAGGTTGATTTTTTTAAAATAACTAAAATAGATAAAAGCATGAGAGCAGTATAGATAATCCCGTAAAAACCAAACGACCATACTTTAAAGTAAAACTGAGTCAAAATTCCCAACATGAGGAATAATGTGAAATGGAATGGCAAATAGTCTAGCAATTTTTTCATAACCATGTAAATATACTATAAAATACTTATGTTGTATTATTTTAACTTTTATTTTCTTAAAAAAAGACAGTTGAAGAGTTTAAAAGTTGTAAAGTTTGAAAGTGTAAAAACTTATATTTTAACTTTGAGAGCTTTAATACTAACTTTTCGACAAATCAATGCTGCAAAGATCTTAATAATAAATTTTATTTATAGTGTTATAAGGAAAATTTATAACCCTAATCTAAAACCTGCCAAAACTTTCAAACTTGGAACTTTCAAACTTAAAACAGCTACTATGAGGTATTTTTTACAATAAGTTCGGCAACTTTTTCGGAAGCTCCGGTACCGCCCAGCCTCTTCTCCAGTTCAAAGTAATCTAAAAACAGCTTCTCCTGATGTTTTTTATCTAAAATTAGGGAGAGCTCTCTTATAAGATTTTCCCGGGTAAAATCATACTGAATTAATTCTTTTACCACTTTTTTGTCCATAATTAAATTGACTAGAGAAATAAATTTTAACGTAATAATTCTCTTAGCTATTTGGTATGATAATGCATTTCCTTTATAACAAACCACTTGAGGAACTTTGAACAATGCCGTCTCCAAAGTTGCGGTTCCTGAAGTTACTAATGCAGCACTGGATATACTTAACAAATCGTGTGTTTTATCTTTTACAAAAGACATCTTTTTATCTCCAATGATATTCTTATAAAAAGAAAAAGGCTGACTTGGTGCTCCTGCAATTACAAATTCGTAATCTTGAAAAATGTCTGTTACGGAAAGCATTACTGAAAGCATTTTAGTAATTTCCTGTTTTCTACTACCGGGTAATAATGCAATAACAGGCTTATCGGATAATTGATATTTTTTTCTAAATAGCTGTTCATCTACCTGCTTCCTGTTTGTTACGGCATCTACTAACGGGTGTCCTACAAAATGTACATGGTACCCGTATTTTTGATAAAATTCTTTTTCAAAAGGGAGAATTACATACATGGCATTTATATCTCTTTGGATACTCCGAACCCTACCGGCTCTGGATGCCCAAACTTGCGGGGATATATAATAATTTGTTCTGAAGTTTTGTGCTTTGGCCCATTTTGCAATGCGTAAATTGAACCCGGAATAATCTATAAAAATAATGACATCGGGATTAAACTCGATGATGTCTTTTTTGCAAAAGGAAATATTTCTAAAAATGGTAAAAATATTCAGCAGTACTTCCAAAAACCCCATAAAAGCAAGTTCCTTATAATGCTTTACTAAAGTTGCACCGGTAGCCCCCATTAAATCACCACCCCAACACCTGATGATGGCATTTTTATCCTTTTTATACAGTGCCTTTATCAGGTTCGAACCATGTAAATCTCCGGAAGCCTCACCAGCTATAATATAGTATTTCATGAGCCTGAAATTGTCAGGTGGTGCTTTTATTTTTAGCACATCACCATTTGTGTTAACTTTATTCTCCCGTGTTAAAATAACTTTAAAATAAAAGTGGTTAAAACTGTTACAATAGAAGCTATCAGAACTCCCCTGGCCCTGTAGTCTTGTTTCTTTTTTAAAAAAACAAAAAACACAAATATATTAGGCAAAGCAGCTAAAGCTAATACCTGCCCATACAGGTTTCCCTCTTCAATCATATTTAATGTAGCTTCAAAACCGTATTTAGAGAAATATTGTAAATATAAAAAGATACCGCAAGCCGTAGAAAACAAAGAAACCAAAAATCCGATGCCTATTTCTTTTTTTATAAATCCCATGAGTTTAATTTTTGAATCATATGGTGTGCCGTTAAATCAAACTGAACCGGAACAACAGATATATATCCGTTATCCAAAGCCCATATATCCGTATCTTCTCCTTTATCCTTATTGACAAATTCTCCTGATAACCAGTAATATTCTTTTCCGAAAGGACTCGTACGCTTGTCAAAATCTTCTTTCCAATATCCGTTAGCCTGTCGGCATATTTTTATCCCTTTAATCTCTTTCTTTTTTAATTTGGGGATGTTCACATTTAAAACCGTAGCTTCCGGTATTCCATGCTCCAAAGCCTTTTTTGTTATTTTTTTTATAAACTCGGAAGATGCTTTAAAATCTGCGTGCCATTTAAAATCTAATAACGAAAAACCAATTGCCGGAACCCCTTCAATACCTGCTTCTACTGCAGCACTCATAGTACCTGAATAAATGACACTAATTGAAGAATTAGAACCGTGATTGATTCCCGAAACACACAAATCCGGTTTTCTGTTTAAAATTTCATTGACTGCCATTTTTACACAGTCTGCAGGAGTACCGGAACAACTATATTCTATTTGAGGCCCGTCATCTATTGTAATCGGATTGCAATGTAATACATTATCTACTGTAATTGCATGCCCCATACCGCTTTGCGGATTATCAGGTGCAACTACCACCACATCCCCGATAGTATTCATAATTCTTATTAAAGAGCGAATCCCCGGAGCTGTAATCCCGTCGTCATTAGTAACCAAAATCAAAGGTTTTTTACTCATTATTACATACTATTTAGCACAAAAATAAGCCAAATAAACTAAAATCATTTTAACATTTTATAAAGATTATCTATAAGGTTTTTTAGTTAACATTGTACGGTTAATCAATCCTACTATGAAACTATTAAAAATATTTTCATTATATGTATGTTTTTTGTTTTCGCTATACGGAGTTTCACAGAAGAGTACCAAAAACCCATGTGATGCGGAGGTATATGCTCAATTTAACTTCTGGGCAGGTTCCTGGAATGTATATAATACCGATGATAAATTAATTGGTACCAACAGGGTTGTAAAACTCCAAAATAATTGCCTTCTTCAAGAGAACTGGGAGTCCAAAACAAGTGCAAGCAAAGGTACCAGCTATAATTACTATAACAGGCCGGACAAAACCTGGAATCAAATATGGGTAGACAATTCGGGCTATTCTTTACGTCTCAAAGGTGTTTTTATCGACGGGAAAATGGTTTTAAAAAGTGATCCTGTAAAAAATAAAAACGGTACTTATTACCATCAAATAACATGGTCAAAAAAGAAAGATGGCTCTGTGCATCAGATATGGACACATATTGGTACGGATGGTAATATCGTCAAGGAGTTGTTTAGAGGTATTTATAAAAAGAAGTAAGACAGATTCTCAAAAAACCTGGCATCATTTTAGTATATTAGCAAGGCCTAACATGTAATCATTAAAATCAGTAAGACACTTATGAAAACAAAACTCAGTATCTTTTTTCTACTACTCTTCTTATCAGTGGTAATAAGCGGTCATGCAACTACTCTTAGTGATCCCGAAAAAGATAAGATCATTATCTATGTATTAAAAAATATGTTAACACGTGGGCATTTTGTAGAAAAGGATTTAGATGATGATTTTTCCGAGCTGGTTTTTCACAGTTTTATTGACGGATTAGACCCTTCAAAAAGATATTTTACACAGGCAGATATTAGAAAATTCTCTAAGTATAAGTATCGAATAGACAATCAAATCATAAATGTTGATTTATCGTTCTATCACCTTGTGTATGATCGTTTCATTGAAAAAGTAAGATCTGCAAAACAATACTATGGGAAGCTTCTGGGCGCACCTTTTAACTATAAGAAGAAAGAGACCATTAATGTTGATTTTAAACAACTCCCTTATGCTGAAAATGAAAACCAATTAATTGACTATTGGAGAAAGCAGTTAAAATTACAGGTCATAAGTAAAATTCAGGAAAAAGAAAAATTACAAGAAGAAAAATACCAAAAGGACAACAACTATAAAAAAGCATCATTTAAGACTTTGGAAGAAGAGGTCAGAGCCGAAGTACTAAAAAATATGGATGAACTTTATCAAAGAATTGAAGAATTAGAACACAGTGATTGGTTTTCTACTTTTTTAAATAGTATTGTTGGCGGTTTTGATCCTCATACTACTTATATGAGTCCGAGAATTAAAGATCGTTTTGACCAGAATATATCCGGAAAACTGGAGGGGATTGGTGCCCGCTTGCAAAAAAAAGGAATCTACACACATATTGTTGAACTGGTTTCCGGAGGGCCGGCGTGGAAACAAGGGGATTTAGAACCCGGAGATATTATTCTGAAAGTTGCGCAGGCAGAAAAAGAGCCCTTGGATATTGTAGGAATGCGTTTAGACGATGCTATTAAATTTATAAAAGGCCCTAAAGGCACGGAAGTAAGGTTAACGGTTAAAAAAAAGCTGGATGGTTCTACTAAGGTAATTTCTATTATTAGAGATGTTGTAGAACTGGAAGAAACGTTTGTAAAATCTTCTGTTGTAACAAAAAATGGTAAAAAATATGGGGTGATAGACCTCCCGAAATTCTATATTGATTTTTCCGATATTACTACAAGAGATTCTGCCAAAGACATGGAAAAAGAAATTGAAAGGTTAAAAGCAGAAAATGTAGATGGCCTTATCATCGATTTAAGGAATAACGGCGGTGGTTCGCTAAAAACGGCCGTAGAGATCGCCGGACTGTTTATCAATAAAGGACCCATTGTTCAAGTGAAATACCGCGGTGAAAAACCAATTATCAGGAGTGATAGAAATCCAAAAATACAATGGGACGGAAAACTGGTCATTTTAGTAAATGAACTTTCTGCTTCCGCATCGGAAATCTTAGCTGCCGCCATGCAGGACTATAACAGAGCCGTTATTTTGGGAGGGAACCAAACCTTTGGTAAAGGAACTGTACAGCAGGTAATTCCCATGAATCAATTTTATCCAAGCTACAAAAAAGACATTGGCTTTTTAAAAATGACCATTCAAAAATTTTACAGGATAAATGGGGGATCTACACAGGTAGAAGGTGTTTATCCGGACATTGCCATGCCAAGCCGTTACAGTTATATGAAGTTTGGAGAACGTGATATGGAAGGAGCACTGCCTTGGGACAAAGTACCACAAGCCAGTTATGTAAAAACGAATTCTTACGACAATTTTTCAGATGTTGTAAATGAAAGTAAAGAAAGGATTGCGAGCAGTATCAATTTTAAATTAATAAACGAATACGCCAAATGGTTAAAGCAAGAACAAGATGATACCAGCTATTCTTTAAATTATAGAGATTATGTAAAAGATGTAACTGTTAAAGAAGCAGACACAAAAAAGTTTGATGCTGTTTTTGAATTTAGTTCAAATTTGACTTTTAACTCTCCTAAATATGAATTAGTGCTACTGTCCAGTAATGAGGATTTAAAACTAAAAAGAGAGCGATGGCATAAAAACCTAACAAAAGATATGTATATAAATGAAGCTTTAAATGTGTTGAACTCCCTAAGATTAGCACCTCAAAATGAAATTGTAAAAAATTAGATTTAAAAACCAGAGTACCTACTTGCTCATAGACTACTTATTACGTGATACCAAAACCCGACTAGCATATAAATAGAGAGCCACTCCATAACAGAGCAGCTCTCTTATCTATGAAAAAGAAAATAATCTTTAAACTATTTTTACTCGTTTTTTATAAAATTTCTCATAAAAATGACTTGTTTAGATATTTTGTTCACATGATATAAGTAAAGATGCATTAAACCCTTCTCCATCATTTGCGCCAAAAAAGTGAATATGTATCTTTTCTCAAAAAATGCGTTATTTACCGTTATTATACCTTTGGTATGCCAATGCCGAATAGACAAATTGTAAATGGAGAACCGTATAGATATGCGTATCAAGGACAAGAAAAAGACCCTGAAACTGGGAAGGAAGCGTTTGAGTTACGACTGTGGGATAGTCGTATAGGTCGTTGGCTAACTACTGACCCAGCAGGACAATATAGTTCCCCTTATTTGGGAATGGGTAATAACCCAATTAATGGAGTTGACCCTGATGGCGGAAAATTCTTTACAGATTACGAATATACTGACAGCAAAGGGAATACTACTCGCGTACACGTGGATGATGGTAAAGACCAATTAGTAAAAGTTACAGATTTAAGTGATTGGAATAATATACTTAGTTTACAGGCTTCTAGTGCAGTTATAGGGAAATATGACCAATTCATTAATAAATACGGAGCTACTGCAATTAATAGACCAAATACTCTACCTTCTTTTTCTGATTTAGAAAGTAATTATCCTAAATACGGTAGTGATTATCCTGGAGGGGGAATTACAAATGACCAATTTGGAGATATGGTTGGTGGTCGTGTAGAGCAAAATATTGATGCTGGAATTTTTCCAATACGTGTGCTTGTAGAGTGAGCCATACACTTAATAAATCAGGCGCAAGCATACCTTATATTCAAGGACAGACATCTTCAAGTGAAGGTAAGACAGCTTGGTATATATTTAGGGTTGTGGCTTTAGAAAAACATTTAACAGCTACATACGGTCCTCCTAGTATTATTAGTTCAGACCCTAATCATTTTAAAGGACATACAGGTGTTATTATTTATGACACGAGAGGAACTTGGAGTGATGCTACTGGACACGGAACTTTATGGGATGGTAGTAATAGATTGGGTGGAAACTATTCGCCTAGTTTTTACTTATCAAATGGTGTTGGAAAATTATGGATAACTAAATAAACTTATGAAGCATTTATTATTTATTATTTTATGTTTTGTTCTCTTAAGTTGTAAGGCTCAAGATAAGATTAAAATTGTTGATGTAGAAAAAAGCAATTTTAAAAAATATGTTCTATGTCAATGTATGTATAAAGGTGTTCCTATTAAAGATTCCCTTTTGAGAGCAGAAGGAAGTGCAGGAATGTATGTTCAAATGGGAAATTATGATATAGAACACTATGAAAAAGCAATTGATTTTATTGATGAATATTTGAAAAAAGCTAAAGCAAAATATAAAAGTAAAGTCAATGCTAATTTAACAATAGCGAAATGTATTGATTTGTATGAAAGTAAAGAATTAGATATTTTTATAAAAGATTTAAAAGAGCCTTAATCGGCTCTTTTTTTATGAATAAGTTTTTTTAGCATTAGTATCTCTAATATAAGCATCAAGAATTTTAAAGAGTGCTTTTTTATCTTCACTTTCCATATTAATAATAGCTTCCATGCGTTTGGTAATATCTTTATCAAAAAGAACGGTATCGCTATCGCCCACCAAATAATCTAACGTAACATTAAGAGCATTAGCTAATCTATGTGCAGTATCAATAGATGGCTTCATTTCGTTACGCTCGTACTTACCTACAATATCACCAGACACATTAGCAAGTTTACCCAACTCACTTTGAGATAGTTTTTTTTGTTTACGTACTAATGTTATTTTACTTCCAAAGTCCATTATTGTTCAGTTTTACAGGGTGTAAAAGCTATAAAGGACAAATATATATGAAGTAAACATCAGAAACAAATGGTTTAGTTCTTGTTTGTGTCTGAATAATTATATAGTTTTGTGAATAATCATTCAGAAAATAAAATTATTAACAATGGCTACAAACTTTAACGCAGACAACCCAGACCAATTAATTTACGAGAATGATATTTTACAACTCACAATTTTAGGAGGTATAAAGTTAGAGGGATTAGACAGAATGCGAGTAACCATAAAAGTACAGTTACAAGAAAGTAGCAGACCACCAGTAAGACATAATTTAGATTTATACAACGATACACAATTAGAGAAATTTATAAGAAGGATTGCAGAAAAGTTAGAAATAGGCACGTCAATAATAGCAGCTTCATTATCAGAGCTTACAGAAGAACTGGAAAAATACAGACTTGAAAAGATAAAAGAACAAACAGAGAATTTAAAACCCAAAGTAAAACAGCTTACAACAAAAGAGGAAAAAACAGTAAAAGATTTTTTACTCGACCCAAACCTATTAGAAAATACAGACAAGCTAATAGAACAATCTGGAGTTATTGGCGAAGTGGTAAATCGTCAAATAATGTATTTAATAATGACAAAACGTAAGCAAGAACAACCTTTACACGTTATAAGTTTTGGAGCTTCGGGAACGGGAAAAACCCATTTACAAGAAAAAATAAGTGAGTGCATACCACAAGAAGATATTATAAACATTACCACTTTAAGTGATAATGCCTTTTATTATTTTGGTAAAACAGATTTAAAATACAAAGTCATTGTTATTGAAGATTTAGACGGATTATTAAATGCGCTTTATCCGTTACGAGAACTACAAACTAAAAAGCGAATTGTAAAAACCATAGTTAGAAAAGACAGCAACGGAAAAACCAAAACCATACATTTAATTGTTGAAGGTCCTGTTTGTGTAGCAGGATGCACCACAAAGGAGCAAATTTATGAGGACAATGCAAACAGGAGCTTCCTACTCTACTTGGACGAAAGTAAAGCACAAGACGAACTCATAATGGAATACCAACGTCGAGTATCTGCTGGAAAAATAGATACACACAAACAAAGAGAAATACAAGAATTTTTACAAAATGTACAACGCTTTTTAAAACCCATTAGAATTATTAATCCGTTTGCAGAGCATTTAAAACTACCACAATCTGTATTTAAACCCCGTAGAACGAACTCACATTATTTACAATTTATAGAAGCTGTAACCTATTATTATCAACTACAAAGAGAAAAGAAATACGATACAGAAACAGGCGAAGAATATATAGAAGTAACTATACAAGATATTGAAATAGCCAACCAACTTTTAAAAGAAACCTTATTACGAAAGAGTGATGAACTCAATGGAGCAACGAGAAACTATTTAGAGTTGCTAAAAACGTATTTAAAAGAAAGAAAAAGAAAAAAAGGCGTGTCAGGCTCTGACTTTACAGGATTAGAAATAAGAACACAATTACGTATCAAAGAAAGTACATTACGGAATTACAATAAGCAATTACAACTGTTAGGTTACATCAAGCGAAATACTAATAAAAAGACAAGAAGTTATACGTTTGAATTGCTAATAACTAAAGATTACGATAAGCTACAAAAAGATATAGAAACCGTATTAGACAAGGCTTTACAGAAAATAAAGAAGAAATAAAACGCAAGTCGCAAATAACTCGCAAGTGTCTTTTTTGCGAAATATCACACACAAAATCAATCAGTTAAATCTAAATCGCAAGAAATCTAAAAAATGGACATAAGGGATGAAAAATTTAATCTTAAAAAATAGCAGTTACCAACATTTAGAAATCGGTTTTAAAGAATGGTTGGATATTTTAGGTTACAACCCAATGAGTGTTTACAATATGCCGAATATCGTTAGAGAATTTTTACACTTCTTGGAAAACAACAGAATAAATCATATCCATAATTTACAACATCAACATATTAAAAACTATTACAATTACATCTATAACAGAAGCAATTTAAGACGTGGTGGCGGATTAAGTAATAATTACATCAACAAGCATTTACAGGCTATCGAAAAGTTTTTAGAGTACTTACATCATAAAGGCGTTCGTAATGTTCCGAATCTTGGAATACCTTTATTAAAACTCAATACCAAAGACATCACCGTACTATCAAAAGAAGATATACAACTACTTTATAAAGTAACCTATAGAGATACCGAGAACCAACGACAAGAAATATTACAAGCAAGAGATAGAGCCATTTTAACCGTTTTTTATGGTTGTGGATTACGAAGAAATGAAGGAACTCATTTGGAGCTAAATGACATCAATTTAGACAGACGTATTTTACACGTTAGAAAAGGTAAAAACTACAAAGAACGTTTTGTACCATTTAGTAAACAGAGTGCAAAAATATTAGAAGAATACATTTATGATTACAGACCAATATTGGCAAAAAGCAAAAAAGAAAGTCGTTTGTTTATTGGTGTTACTTCAAAACCAATGACTGGAGGAACTTTATATACACGATTAAAATTACTGCAATTACAAGTAGATAATATAGAATTACAGAACAAACATTTAACGCTTCATAATTTACGCCATAGTATTGCTACTCATTTATTGCAAGCAGGAATGCCATTAAATAAAATCAGTCGCTTTTTAGGACATAGTAGTTTAGAAAGTACACAGATTTACACGCACTTAATAGACCAAAACAATGAACAGCTTTAAACAATTTTTAGAAAGTAAAGAATTAAGCAGTACCACTATTAAACGCTACAATACCAAAGTATTAAATTTTATAAGTTGGTTAGATAAAGACAATACAGAAGTAGAAAATACAACTACAAAAGAACTCACAGCATACTTATATTATTTACAAAAGAAAGGATTATGTAATGCTACAAGAAGTCATAATTTAATTGCTCTAAAACATTATTTTAATTGGCAAATATTACACAATAAACGCATTAACAATCCTGCAAAACATATAAAATTAAGAGGAACACACACCAAGAAATTACACGATATATTTACACTAATAGCATTAGAAAAGTTGTACAATGATTATCAAGTCCCAAATGAAGATGACAAGCGAAATAATAGAAATTGGTGGCAAGTACATTTACTCACACGAAAACGAAATAAAGTAGCATTAGGATTATTGATTTATCAAGGATTAACCACTAAAGAAATAGATACACTTACTTTAAAAGGTTTGCAATTACGAGAAGGAAAAATCTATATACAAGGCGATAAAAAAGGAGCAGAAAGAAGTTTAGAATTAAAATCATATCAAATAATGGACTTGATGGAATACCAACTAAAAACACGATTAGAACTCTTAAAACTATCCAATAAAGAAAGTAATCAATTATTTATAAGCAAAGGAAAAAGTAACTTCGGAAACGATAACTGGAAACGTTTTGCAGAAACATTACGAAAGCAAAATAAAAAGTTCCAAAACTTTAGACAAATACGTGCTTCAGTAATAACACATTGGTTGGGAATATACAATTTACGACAAGTTCAATATATGGCAGGACACAAACATATAAGCAGTACAGAAACTTATTTAGTCAATAAATTAGAAGATTTACAAAGTGATATAGATAAATATCATCCTATGATTTAGGTATCGCACTTTTGGAGGTCACAAATTGTGACCTCCAAATAAAAACCTATTTTTACAAACAGAAATTATAGTATAAAATGAGCGAAAATAATAACGGAAAACCATTAGTTCCAAACGAATTAATAGCAAGTAGAATATTACTAATTAGAGATTATAAAGTAATGATAGATAGTGATATTGCAGAACTTTATGGAGTAACTACAAAAAGATTAAATCAGCAAGTAAATAGAAATATAAATCGTTTTCCTTCTAACTTTATGTTTGAACTTACAGAAGCAGAAAAAAAAGAGGTGGTTGCAAATTGCAACCACCTTAAAAACTTAAAATTCTCGTCATTTTTACCAAAAGTATTTACAGAACACGGAGTAATGATGCTTGCAAATGTTTTAAGAAGTGAACGAGCAACAACAATGAGTGTTAAAATAATAGAGATTTTTATTGAAATGCGAGAAGCAATCATAGACAATCTAAATTTAAAACTTGACATTGAAGAAATCAAAAAGAAGCTAACAAATCACAGTAAGAATATTGAATTAGTTTTTAATTATTTAGATGAATTAACAGATAAGAAAGAAAACGAAAAACCACGAACTCAAATAGGTTATAAAAAAGATAGAAAGTAAAATCCCCACAAAACAAAATCCAGTTTTTTCGTTCCTCAAAATCCTCTGCTTTTTGTTTTGTTCCGCTCGCCACCGCCAAAATAATTTTTAAGTCACAGTTTTTGTAAGCCAACACACAAACAGCACTTTGTAAGTTGCTCGTTCCTCACAATCACAAAAAGCTGTGCCAACGCTCAAAAACAAAAAATCTGCCATAAAAATTACCCCAAGCTAAGTTACATAATTGGCATTATAATACTGCCAACATCCGCCAACGCTCGAAAAACCAAAGCCGTAGTTATAATGTAAATTATGTAAAATAGCCAGCATCGCCCACGCTTTTTGCAGCCACTTCTGCCAATGCCTACGCTACTTCCAACGCTCACGCACTACGAATGCTATTTAATTTTTTGCTATCGCAAACTGTGTGAAAAACAAGTCATTTTATTTTTGGTGGAAAATCCACGCATCAGCCACCTCTTTTTCCACCAAAAATAAAACGTTTTAAAACTTGCCGATTTAGAGGATGTTGGAGCGAGGAAAATCGACAAGTTTTAAAATGAAACAACTGAAAGGCGTTAGTCTTCGTCCGAGTAAGCAAAAGCGATGGAAGAAATGAGAAAGGGAGTATTTAACATAAAACTGGTTATAACTTACAGTTTGGGCGAAGTAAGGATTTAAGCGACTGTATTATAACCCGTTTTATGTTACAATATCGAGGAAAAGGAAGCGGAGAAAATACAGAGGTTTTTGAGATACGAAAATACTGGATTTTTGGAGCGTGGAATTCATTAGAAGTTTATATATTGTAAGTTCAAATGGGATGCAAACAGCTTACATATAAAAACTCAATTTTTTTAAAAGTAGTTCATAGTAAAAATGACAAAACTGCTTCTAAAAATGTGTTAAGTTCGTACAGATACAGTTTTCAAGGGCAGGAAAAAGACTCTGAGACCGGGAAGGAGGCGTTTCAATTAAGGCTTTGGGATAGTAGAATTGGTAGGTGGTTGACTACGGATCCTAAACATGAATTTGCTAGTCCTTATTTAGGAATGGGAAATAATCCAATTAGACTTATTGACCCAGATGGTGGAAGTACAGAAGAAAATCCTATTTATGGTTCTGATGGTACTTTTAGAGGTTTTGACGAATATGGTTGGGAAGGAGAAGCTATCATTTATGATGGTGATTTTACTCAAGGAATGAGCCAAAGTGAAATTTTTGCAAATGGAGGAACATCATTTAGTAATCTTACCAATTATGAGAGGTTCCAATTTATGGATAAAGGTTGGGCTCATTATCAGGATGTTAAGAGGTTTGCAGAGAAGTATGAATTTACAGGATTCGAACCACAATATGTGCAGTTAAAAGTTGTTGAGCCTACGTATGGTGTTGGGGCAATGGATTTAATAGGAGGTAAAGGAGCTCTTAATTTATTGAAATTCTTACGAAATCCTAATGCTCTCAAACACATATTTAGGAATTCAGCTGGACACGTTAATCCTAAAACAGTACAATCTCAAAATAGATTTTTAAATTTATTTAAAAATGTTGCTTCAAACAGTAATAATTTAGTAAAAACCACCAACGCACATAAAATTAAAGCAGGTGTTGAAACCTTTCACAAAACTTTTAGAAGTGGAAAACAAGTATGGGTAGAAACTATAGGTGGAAAAATTACAAATGCAGGGGTTAATTCAATACCAAAATGATGTTAGAAGAAATTAATATAAAAGAATCTGTTGATTTATACCGAAATAACATAAGTTTTAAGAATCATTCTGAAAATGATTACATAAATTTAATTCTTCTTTTTTGGAATATTTCTTTTGATTATGGTCTTGAATCATTTTGTGTAACAGAAAAAATATTTACAGAAAATGAGATATCAAATTTTACAACGGAAATAGAAAAATTATTTAATGATGCTTTTAAAAATTACCCTAATAATGAAGAATTACAATTTTGGAAAGTATATATAGATGATTTAAGTACATATTCTGAATGTTCTCATAAAGAGAATATGCATAACTATATAAATAGAGACAACTTTTACCTTCCACATTTCTACTTGTATGTTCAATGTGGTGTTTTGAATATTGAGCAATTAAAACAGCTGAAAATAATTTTATTAAAAGAAGATGATAGTTATAAAAAGTCTTACATCCTTTCTTATTTAGATGATATAGAAATATCCTAAAAAAATGTAAAGAGCCTTAATTGGGTAATGGTTCAAACGGGTGCTTATGAAAAACAAACGAAGTTTGTTATTGATTGTTAGCAATTTACAAAAACATTAAACCCTTATAAAAGAGGTGTATTCTAGTTTTTTGAAGCAATAAAATTTGTTAGTACTTGTAAAACTAGGGTTTATTCCGCTTGCTATTTTAAACAAGTACTTATCGGCAAATAAAAGAAACTACCTCTAAGCTAAATTAGGGGTAGTTTTTTTATGCAATAGATTTAAGTTTAGTCGCTTTAATAAGAGCATCTAAAGTATAAAGAATATGGTTTTTATCCACTTGTTCCATCTGTTGTACTTCTAAAACACGTTTTAAGATACTATGGTCAACTTCTACAGTAGTTTTACCAATTAATAAATCTAGCGAGACTTCAAGTACATCTGCAATTTTAGAAGCCACTTCAATCGATGGTTTTACTTCGTTTCTTTCATAACGTCCGATAAGATCTCCAGAAGTACCTGCTTTTTTACCCAAATCATTTTGAGATAATTTTTTATGCTTACGTAACTTAGATAATTGTCCTGCTAAATTCATACTTAAAAGTCTTTAAAATGCTATATATAATAAGGTTTAAGCAAATATATATGATATTATTATCACAACAAAGACAAATAAGCCTTGTTTAAATCTGATAAATGTTTTAGTTTTGTGATAAATAAGTCAGAAAATAAACTTTTTAACAATGTTAGACACTTCCAATTCTTACAACTACAATTACACCACAAAAGCATTAGAGCTCCACATTTTAGGCGGGATAAAAACCAATAAATTAGACACCCTAAGAGTAACGTTATCCATACAAAAACTAAAAGCACACACTGTTTTAAGACAAAGCATCGATTTATACAACGATAATTTAGTAGAAAAATTAGTGCGTAAATGTGCAGAACGCTTAGAAATTGGGACAAGCATCGTGAGGCGATGCCTCCAAGAACTAACTCATGAATTAGAAAACTACCGATTTTTACTTCTAAAATCAAAAACAGAAGCACACAAACCATTTATAAAACAGCTCACAACAAGAGAAGAAAAAGCAGCTATTAAATTTCTGCAATCTAAAAATCTGTTAGAAAAGACCAACGAATTAATTGGTAAATCTGGTGTTATTGGCGAAGTCGATAATAGATTATTAATGTATTTAATATTTACAAGTAGAAAAACAAACAACCCATTACACTGTATTAGTTTAGGAAGTTCTGGAGCGGGAAAAACCCATTTACAAAGCAAGGTAGCAGAACTGATACCAGAGGAAGACAAAATAGAGATTACCGTATTATCCGCCAATGCGTTTTACTATTTTAATAGAACCGAATTACAACACAAACTCATTTTAATAGAAGATTTAGACGGAGCAGAATCTGTATTGTATCCACTTAGAGAATTACAATCTAAAAAACGCATCACCAAAACAGTTGTTCATAAAGACTCGCGTGGCGAGAGCAAGACCATTCACTTGACTGTTGAAGGTCCTGTGTCTGTTGCGGGTTGTACCACACAAGAAAGTATTTACGAGGATAATTCCAATCGTTCTTTCTTACTCTACATTGATGAGTCTGCAGAACAAGATATTAAAGTGATGAATTATCAACGCTTAATAAGTGCAGGCAAAATAGATGAAAGCGAACAGCTAGAAGCCAAAAGCCAACTACAAAACGTACAGCGTGTGTTAAAGCCCATCAAAGTCATTAATCCTTTTGCAGAATATTTATCTCTGCCATCGGCAGTATTTAAGCCACGAAGAACCAACAGTCATTATTTACAATTTATAGAAGCGATAACATTTTATAAACAATATCAAAGAGAAATTAAATATGAAAAAGTCTCTCCTAATGGGGGAGATTTAGAGGGGGCTTATATAGAAACCACTATAGAAGATATACAAGAAGCAAACGAATTGATTACAGAAGTTTTATTAAGAAAGAGTGACACCATTACAGGAGCAACAAGAAACCATTTAGAAGGCCTTAAAAATTATCTAAAAGAATAATCAAACTGCTTTTAATAATGCTGAAATACGTAAAAATCTACGAGTAAAAGAAACCACATTAAGACGTTACAACAAGCAATTATTAGCAGAAGATTACATCAAAAAAGTGAAAGGTAAAAAAGGACAATTATATCATTTTGAGATTGTAAATGTTGATGAGTATAAAGAATTAAAAACCTTGATTAAAAACGCTTTAGGTAATTGCATCACACAAATAAACCTCGCTACTTCGTCATAGGTTCGCCATCAATAAAATAGCGAAGTTAAATAACTGAATAAAAGCAAATTAAACTCACTTCGCTACCAAACCTTAAAAAACACATACCCAACTAAAAAAAGTGAAAAAATTAAAATTACAAAACCACAGTTACAAAGTATTATTACTTGCCTTTAAGGCGTGGTTAGATGTTTTAGGCTATGCAGAAACCACCGTTTACAATTTACCCAATCATTTAAAAGAGTTTTTTTATTATCTGGAAAACAATCATATCAACGAACTGGGTCATATTCAAACACAACACGTAACCGATTATTATAAGTACTTACAAGAACGACCAAACCAAAGAAAAAACGGCGGATTAAGTAACGGTTATTTAAACAAGCATCAACAAACCTTATTCAAGTTTAGAGAATATTTAAAAGAACACAACCACAAAGGAATTAATATTCACTTAAAAAGCGAAACAAAAAACAATAGAGACAGTTTAAGTGTGTGTACTTTACAAGAAATCAAACAATTATTCCAAGCAACAGAATTTAGTCACGAAGAAGAAAAGTTACAACAAAGAGATAAAGCTTTATTGGTTTGTTTTTACAGTTGTGGTTTGCGTAGAAATGAAGTTGTACACTTAAATATCAATGACATTCTATTTGATAAACAACGTTTATTTGTACGACAAGGAAAGAACTACAAAGAGCGGATAGTACCCGCAAACAGGCATAGTTTGAATATATTAGAAGAATACATTTTTGATTTTAGAATCCAATTTAAAAATCACAAAGAAAGCGAAGCTTTGTTTTTAAATTACAGAGGAACACGTTTACAAGGAATGAGTTTTGCGAACAGGTTAAAGTGCATCATAGATGCAACTGGTAATAAAGATTTGCAAGAAAAAAATATTACACTTCATAGTTTACGACACAGTATTGCAACCCATTTATTAGAACAAGGTGCAGCTATAGAACACATTAGCACCTTTTTAGGACATGCATCTTTAGAATCTACGCAGATTTACACACATATCTTGGCAATACCAAGTGATATGAAATTCGAAAATATACCCAAACAACCATGGAGCAAGAGAAAATAATTGCCTGCGGTGGCTCACCGCTGTACAAGAACTATTTAGAGAAAAACGGTTATACAACGGGGAGTATTCCAACATACCTAAAAACCCAAAGCCAATTTACTGAATGGTGTGTAAAGTATGGAACAACCGCAGAAACCATAGATTATAAAACCTTTTTAAAATACATAGAAACTTTAAGAGAAAGAAAGTTAAAACCACGAACCTTAAAAGGCTATGTAAGTAATTTAAAAATCTACTTCAATTATCTCACAGAAGAAAATTACAGACAAGAAAACAGTATTCAAAACATCAATATCAAAGGTGTAAAAAAAGAAGTCGTACATCATATTTTAACGTCAGATGAGTTAGAAGATTTGTATTATTCTTATCAAACTGAAAACGGAAATTTATTAGCAAGAAAACGAAATAAAATAATTGTAGGATTATTAGTTTATCAAGGTTTAACCACACAAAACTTACAGCAATTAAAAGTAGAAAATATACAATTATACAAAGGAAAAATAGATCTATTAGGAACTAAAAAAAGCAACGGAAGAATCTTAGAATTAAAACCTTGGCAATTGATGGAGCTGATGGAATATACTCATGAAATTAGACCACAGATTTTAGAACAAACCAGTAAGGAAACTGAACAGTTATTTTTACCATTAGGTAGCAGTTTAAAATTGCACAATAGTTTAGCTAAAATGGTAAAAGAGTTAAAGAAAATCAATCATAAATTTATCAATCTAAAGCAAATAAGAACAAGTGTAATTGTGAGTTGGTTGAAGCAACACAATTTAAGAAAAGTTCAATATTTAGCAGGACACAGATATATAAGTTCGACAGAACGTTATCAGCAAGACGATTTAGAAAGTTTACATAAAACAATTAATATTTATCATCCTTTTAGTTAAGAATGGAATTTATAAGTTCGTAAATAGATAATAAAAAATTATCTTTGTTATAATAAAAATACAATATTATGGTAACAACCTTAAAACAAGGTGCAACTAAAAAAAGCATCAAAAATATATTAGAGAATTTAACTAAAGAGCTAAAACCAAAAGGTGTTGATGTCTATAAATACCTTGGGAAAATAAACTTAAAAAAAGATGCTTTAAGCACACAAAGAGAGTTACGTAATGAATGGGAGTAAGTTATTTTTAGATACTAATATTATTCTCTATTTATTAAATGGAGATGAAACATTAGCCGAATTACTAAATGCAAAACAATTATATATTTCTGTCATTACAGAGTTAGAATTATTGGCTTATAAAGGCATTACGGTTAAAGAAGAAAAAATCATCAATGAGTTTGTATCACAATGCAAAACGATAACCATAAACAATGCAGTAAAACAGGAGACCATAAGAATCCGAAAAGCGTATCATACCAAACTTCCAGATAGTATTATTATTGCGACAGCATTGTATTTAGATTTACCCTTAATTACTTCTGATATTGAATTTAAAAAAGTAGAAGAGTTAGGGCTTGTTTTTTACGAGAAATAATAAACCCCACACAAAACCAACCCAGTTTTTTCGTTCCTCAAAACCCCCTGTCTTTGGTTTTGTTCCGTTCCCCACCGCCGATGTCATTTTTAGGTCACATTTTTTGTACCCCGACACACAAACAGCACATTACTTTTTTAAGAAAATTTAGTTATTTAAAGAAGCGGTAATCTTAAAAAAGTAAAGAGCTGTTGCCAGAGTAAAAAACAAAAAATTTGCCCTAAAAATGACCCAAAGCTAAGTTACATAATAGTAGTTATAGTAGCAAAAATCCTTTCAATGGTACGCTAACGCCGAGTTATTATATTTTAGTAGCTATAACTGCTATTATGTAAAATATCCGCACTTCCCACGCTTTTTGCCAACGCTACTGCCAGCGCACTACGAACGTTAATTATTTTGCTCAATCGTCGCAAAACCTCTATCATTTTAAAAAGCTGAAGATTGCCTTTGCGCTCGAAATCCAGCCTCGCCAAAATCTTCATCTTTTTAAAACGTTTGCTTCCTCTGAAAACGTTCCGATAATAGTTGAAAAAGAGGTTGGCAAAGCGTAGGATTTTCAACTATTATCGGAATGAAACAAACGAAGTGCGTTAGTCTTCATAATCTTTTACAATCAAATCTAAAAACATTAATTGAAGTTCAGAAGTGAGCGTTGGAAGTCAGGCGAATGGGAGTATTTTACATAATTTACATTATAACTTACAAGAGAAAAACCAATCAAATATTAACGCTTGAACTTGTATTAGAATGCAAATTATGTATAAATAGGAGGATAAGGGAGTCCCCGAAGAACAGAGGCAGTTTGGTAAAACGGCTGGGCTTCGGGGGCCAGGAATTACTAACCAATAACTAATTAACCAATCATCAATCAAAAAAAATTTATATCTTAGCATCGGCTATGACAGCAAGCACCGGTACATATCAATATTTTTATCTCTACAAGGAGATACCGGTTAAAAAAGAGCAAACTACCAAAAAAAATGCATTAGATTACTTTTCCTTTGGGATGCCAATGCCGAATAGACAAATTGTAAATGGAGAACCGTATAGATATGCGTATCAAGGACAAGAAAAAGACCCTGAAACTGGGAAGGAAGCGTTTGAGTTACGACTGTGGGATAGTCGTATAGGTCGTTGGCTAACTACTGACCCAGCAGGACAATATAGTTCCCCTTATTTGGGAATGGGTAATAACCCAATTAATGGAGTTGACCCTGATGGCGGAAAATTCTTTACAGATTACGAATATACTGACAGCAAAGGGAATACTACTCGCGTACACGTGGATGATGGTAAAGACCAATTAGTAAAAGTTACAGATTTAAGTGATTGGAATAATATACTTAGTTTACAGGCTTCTAGTGCAGTTATAGGGAAATATGACCAATTCATTAATAAATACGGAGCTACTGCAATTAATAGACCAAATACTCTACCTTCTTTTTCTGATTTAGAAAGTAATTATCCTAAATACGGTAGTGATTATCCTGGAGGGGGAATTACAAATGACCAATTTGGAGATATGGTTGGTGGTCGTGTAGAGCAAAATATTGATGCTGGAATTTTTCCAATACGTGTGCTTGTAGAGTGAGCCATACACTTAATAAATCAGGCGCAAGCATACCTTATATTCAAGGACAGACATCTTCAAGTGAAGGTAAGACAGCTTGGTATATATTTAGGGTTGTGGCTTTAGAAAAACATTTAACAGCTACATACGGTCCTCCTAGTATTATTAGTTCAGACCCTAATCATTTTAAAGGACATACAGGTGTTATTATTTATGACACGAGAGGAACTTGGAGTGATGCTACTGGACACGGAACTTTATGGGATGGTAGTAATAGATTGGGTGGAAACTATTCGCCTAGTTTTTACTTATCAAATGGTGTTGGAAAATTATGGATAACTAAATAAACTTATGAAGCATTTATTATTTATTATTTTATGTTTTGTTCTCTTAAGTTGTAAGGCTCAAGATAAGATTAAAATTGTTGATGTAGAAAAAAGCAATTTTAAAAAATATGTTCTATGTCAATGTATGTATAAAGGTGTTCCTATTAAAGATTCCCTTTTGAGAGCAGAAGGAAGTGCAGGAATGTATGTTCAAATGGGAAATTATGATATAGAACACTATGAAAAAGCAATTGATTTTATTGATGAATATTTGAAAAAAGCTAAAGCAAAATATAAAAGTAAAGTCAATGCTAATTTAACAATAGCGAAATGTATTGATTTGTATGAAAGTAAAGAATTAGATATTTTTATAAAAGATTTAAAAGAGCCTTAATCGGCTCTTTTTTTATGAATAAGTTTTTTTAGCATTAGTATCTCTAATATAAGCATCAAGAATTTTAAAGAGTGCTTTTTTATCTTCACTTTCCATATTAATAATAGCTTCCATGCGTTTGGTAATATCTTTATCAAAAAGAACGGTATCGCTATCGCCCACCAAATAATCTAACGTAACATTAAGAGCATTAGCTAATCTATGTGCAGTATCAATAGATGGCTTCATTTCGTTACGCTCGTACTTACCTACAATATCACCAGACACATTAGCAAGTTTACCCAACTCACTTTGAGATAGTTTTTTTTGTTTACGTACTAATGTTATTTTACTTCCAAAGTCCATTATTGTTCAGTTTTACAGGGTGTAAAAGCTATAAAGGACAAATATATATGAAGTAAACATCAGAAACAAATGGTTTAGTTCTTGTTTGTGTCTGAATAATTATATAGTTTTGTGAATAATCATTCAGAAAATAAAATTATTAACAATGGCTACAAACTTTAACGCAGACAACCCAGACCAATTAATTTACGAGAATGATATTTTACAACTCACAATTTTAGGAGGTATAAAGTTAGAGGGATTAGACAGAATGCGAGTAACCATAAAAGTACAGTTACAAGAAAGTAGCAGACCACCAGTAAGACATAATTTAGATTTATACAACGATACACAATTAGAGAAATTTATAAGAAGGATTGCAGAAAAGTTAGAAATAGGCACGTCAATAATAGCAGCTTCATTATCAGAGCTTACAGAAGAACTGGAAAAATACAGACTTGAAAAGATAAAAGAACAAACAGAGAATTTAAAACCCAAAGTAAAACAGCTTACAACAAAAGAGGAAAAAACAGTAAAAGATTTTTTACTCGACCCAAACCTATTAGAAAATACAGACAAGCTAATAGAACAATCTGGAGTTATTGGCGAAGTGGTAAATCGTCAAATAATGTATTTAATAATGACAAAACGTAAGCAAGAACAACCTTTACACGTTATAAGTTTTGGAGCTTCGGGAACGGGAAAAACCCATTTACAAGAAAAAATAAGTGAGTGCATACCACAAGAAGATATTATAAACATTACCACTTTAAGTGATAATGCCTTTTATTATTTTGGTAAAACAGATTTAAAATACAAAGTCATTGTTATTGAAGATTTAGACGGATTATTAAATGCGCTTTATCCGTTACGAGAACTACAAACTAAAAAGCGAATTGTAAAAACCATAGTTAGAAAAGACAGCAACGGAAAAACCAAAACCATACATTTAATTGTTGAAGGTCCTGTTTGTGTAGCAGGATGCACCACAAAGGAGCAAATTTATGAGGACAATGCAAACAGGAGCTTCCTACTCTACTTGGACGAAAGTAAAGCACAAGACGAACTCATAATGGAATACCAACGTCGAGTATCTGCTGGAAAAATAGATACACACAAACAAAGAGAAATACAAGAATTTTTACAAAATGTACAACGCTTTTTAAAACCCATTAGAATTATTAATCCGTTTGCAGAGCATTTAAAACTACCACAATCTGTATTTAAACCCCGTAGAACGAACTCACATTATTTACAATTTATAGAAGCTGTAACCTATTATTATCAACTACAAAGAGAAAAGAAATACGATACAGAAACAGGCGAAGAATATATAGAAGTAACTATACAAGATATTGAAATAGCCAACCAACTTTTAAAAGAAACCTTATTACGAAAGAGTGATGAACTCAATGGAGCAACGAGAAACTATTTAGAGTTGCTAAAAACGTATTTAAAAGAAAGAAAAAGAAAAAAAGGCGTGTCAGGCTCTGACTTTACAGGATTAGAAATAAGAACACAATTACGTATCAAAGAAAGTACATTACGGAATTACAATAAGCAATTACAACTGTTAGGTTACATCAAGCGAAATACTAATAAAAAGACAAGAAGTTATACGTTTGAATTGCTAATAACTAAAGATTACGATAAGCTACAAAAAGATATAGAAACCGTATTAGACAAGGCTTTACAGAAAATAAAGAAGAAATAAAACGCAAGTCGCAAATAACTCGCAAGTGTCTTTTTTGCGAAATATCACACACAAAATCAATCAGTTAAATCTAAATCGCAAGAAATCTAAAAAATGGACATAAGGGATGAAAAATTTAATCTTAAAAAATAGCAGTTACCAACATTTAGAAATCGGTTTTAAAGAATGGTTGGATATTTTAGGTTACAACCCAATGAGTGTTTACAATATGCCGAATATCGTTAGAGAATTTTTACACTTCTTGGAAAACAACAGAATAAATCATATCCATAATTTACAACATCAACATATTAAAAACTATTACAATTACATCTATAACAGAAGCAATTTAAGACGTGGTGGCGGATTAAGTAATAATTACATCAACAAGCATTTACAGGCTATCGAAAAGTTTTTAGAGTACTTACATCATAAAGGCGTTCGTAATGTTCCGAATCTTGGAATACCTTTATTAAAACTCAATACCAAAGACATCACCGTACTATCAAAAGAAGATATACAACTACTTTATAAAGTAACCTATAGAGATACCGAGAACCAACGACAAGAAATATTACAAGCAAGAGATAGAGCCATTTTAACCGTTTTTTATGGTTGTGGATTACGAAGAAATGAAGGAACTCATTTGGAGCTAAATGACATCAATTTAGACAGACGTATTTTACACGTTAGAAAAGGTAAAAACTACAAAGAACGTTTTGTACCATTTAGTAAACAGAGTGCAAAAATATTAGAAGAATACATTTATGATTACAGACCAATATTGGCAAAAAGCAAAAAAGAAAGTCGTTTGTTTATTGGTGTTACTTCAAAACCAATGACTGGAGGAACTTTATATACACGATTAAAATTACTGCAATTACAAGTAGATAATATAGAATTACAGAACAAACATTTAACGCTTCATAATTTACGCCATAGTATTGCTACTCATTTATTGCAAGCAGGAATGCCATTAAATAAAATCAGTCGCTTTTTAGGACATAGTAGTTTAGAAAGTACACAGATTTACACGCACTTAATAGACCAAAACAATGAACAGCTTTAAACAATTTTTAGAAAGTAAAGAATTAAGCAGTACCACTATTAAACGCTACAATACCAAAGTATTAAATTTTATAAGTTGGTTAGATAAAGACAATACAGAAGTAGAAAATACAACTACAAAAGAACTCACAGCATACTTATATTATTTACAAAAGAAAGGATTATGTAATGCTACAAGAAGTCATAATTTAATTGCTCTAAAACATTATTTTAATTGGCAAATATTACACAATAAACGCATTAACAATCCTGCAAAACATATAAAATTAAGAGGAACACACACCAAGAAATTACACGATATATTTACACTAATAGCATTAGAAAAGTTGTACAATGATTATCAAGTCCCAAATGAAGATGACAAGCGAAATAATAGAAATTGGTGGCAAGTACATTTACTCACACGAAAACGAAATAAAGTAGCATTAGGATTATTGATTTATCAAGGATTAACCACTAAAGAAATAGATACACTTACTTTAAAAGGTTTGCAATTACGAGAAGGAAAAATCTATATACAAGGCGATAAAAAAGGAGCAGAAAGAAGTTTAGAATTAAAATCATATCAAATAATGGACTTGATGGAATACCAACTAAAAACACGATTAGAACTCTTAAAACTATCCAATAAAGAAAGTAATCAATTATTTATAAGCAAAGGAAAAAGTAACTTCGGAAACGATAACTGGAAACGTTTTGCAGAAACATTACGAAAGCAAAATAAAAAGTTCCAAAACTTTAGACAAATACGTGCTTCAGTAATAACACATTGGTTGGGAATATACAATTTACGACAAGTTCAATATATGGCAGGACACAAACATATAAGCAGTACAGAAACTTATTTAGTCAATAAATTAGAAGATTTACAAAGTGATATAGATAAATATCATCCTATGATTTAGGTATCGCACTTTTGGAGGTCACAAATTGTGACCTCCAAATAAAAACCTATTTTTACAAACAGAAATTATAGTATAAAATGAGCGAAAATAATAACGGAAAACCATTAGTTCCAAACGAATTAATAGCAAGTAGAATATTACTAATTAGAGATTATAAAGTAATGATAGATAGTGATATTGCAGAACTTTATGGAGTAACTACAAAAAGATTAAATCAGCAAGTAAATAGAAATATAAATCGTTTTCCTTCTAACTTTATGTTTGAACTTACAGAAGCAGAAAAAAAAGAGGTGGTTGCAAATTGCAACCACCTTAAAAACTTAAAATTCTCGTCATTTTTACCAAAAGTATTTACAGAACACGGAGTAATGATGCTTGCAAATGTTTTAAGAAGTGAACGAGCAACAACAATGAGTGTTAAAATAATAGAGATTTTTATTGAAATGCGAGAAGCAATCATAGACAATCTAAATTTAAAACTTGACATTGAAGAAATCAAAAAGAAGCTAACAAATCACAGTAAGAATATTGAATTAGTTTTTAATTATTTAGATGAATTAACAGTGTCTCGTCCTAAAATAGGGCTACAGTTAATTATTAAAATTTATGCTACATTTTTGTGCACGTAATTAGGTGTTTTATAATCTAAAGATAAATGTAATCTTTTATTATTATATAATTTGATTGCATTTTTTGTTGCTTTTTTGGCGTGATTGATATTTGTAAATGTTTGGTCGAGGAAGAATTCATCTTTTAAAATTCCGTTAACTCTTTCGGCCATTGCGTTTTCGTAGCAATGATTTTCTTGGGTCATACTGATTTGTATCTTTTTTCTTTTCAAAATTTGAGTATAAACATTGCTACAATATTGTATTCCTCTATCAGAATGATGTATGATTTCTTCGGTATTTTTAGTTTGATAAATAGCTTTATTTAAAGCTCTAACACAGCCTTTAAGTTCTAAACTATCACTAATATCATAGCCTACTATTTTTCTTGAATACATATCAGTAATAAGTGCTAAATAACAAAATCCATTTATAGTTCTTATATAGGTAATATCCGAAGCCCAAACTTGGTTAGGTCTATTAATGATCAGGTCTTTTATGATATTTTTATATTTATAAAAACGATGGTAAGAGTTGGTTGTTTTAGAAGAATATTTTTTCCTTCTAATTAACAAATTATTTTCTTTTAAGATTCTAAATAACTGGTCTCTACCTATATTTATATTCTGTTTCCTAAAATCATTATGTAAGGATTTCATTAGCTTTCTAGTACCTTCTCTGGGTAATGTTTTCCTGCTTTTTTTAACAAGCATTATTACATTTTGTTCTATTTGTTTTTTAAGAACAAACCTTTTTTGATATTTGTAATAAGCATCTCTTTTTAACTCGAAAGCATTACAAATAGTAGCGATGGCGTACCTTCTTTTTTTTCTATTAATCGGTGCTATTTTCATTAAGGCTTTATGTTTAAGTTTTTTTTTAATTCTTCAACATTTTTATAGCCAAGATTTTCAGCAGCTACTTCAAGATAACTATCATTCACAAGTTTATCTAGATCCTTTTTAATAAGAAGATCTTTGAGTTGTTTTAGCTCTTTTTGAAGGGCTTTAATACGGGATAATTCGTCGTCTGTTTGCACGGTTACACGGGTGTTCATTAAATCTTTACGGTCATATTTTTTAATCCATACGTTTATCGTACTAGATTGTATGCCGTAAGTTAAGGCAATTTGTCTTTTGGAATGGTTTCCTTTGGTAAGTTCTGCTAATACTTTGAGTTTAAAACTCTCACTATAACGTCTTACATATCCATCATTTTTATACATATACTTGTTGTTTTTTGTATACATATTTCAGGACGGGTCAGAATTACGCCCAACGGTTTTGTATAAGATTAGTTGGCTATTTCGGAGTGACCATGCCACTGATTTCGGTCAAACAGTGCCACTCATAGAAGTATTGCAATAATAGTTAAAATTTAGTTTTTATCATTTTGTAAAATGGTTTTTCTCATTGATTCACCTTCGAGCATTATTCTATGTGATGAGTTGACGATACGGTCTAAAATGGCATCAGCAATAGTACCTTCTCCTATAGTTTCATACCAAGCTGACACAGGTATTTGTGATGCTATTATAGTTGATGATTTTCCATGTCTGTCATCTATAATATCCATTAACGCCTCACGAGCATGATTATCAAAACTCTGAAGCCCAAAATCATCAAGTATTAAAAGTTCAACTTTTAAGATTCTATTAAGTTCTCTGAGGTAGGTTCCATCAATTTTACAAAGTTTTAGTCTTTTAAACATTCTGGCAGTATTTTGATACAGTGTTTTATGTTGTAACATACAGCTTTGGTGTCCCAAAGCTTGTGCGATATAGCTTTTACCTACGCCAGATGCACCTGTTATAATAATATTTTCCTGTCGTTTAAGGAAGTCTAATGTGACTAAGTGGACTTGCTACATTTAGAGTGACAAAGAGTTAAGCTAATTTTATCTAAAATAACTTAACCATATGAAACGAAGAAAATACAGTAAAGAGTTTAAAATTAAAGCAGTAGAATTAAGCAATGTACGAGGTAACACAAAGCAGATTGCCATGGAATTGGGAATCAGTGCAGATCTTATTTACAGATGGCGTAGAGAATTAGAACAGCGTCCTGATTTAGCTTTTAGCGGTAATGGCGTCAAACAACTCACAGAAGATCAGAAAGAGTTAGAGCGATTACGTAAACAGCTCAAGGATGTTACCATGGAGCGGGATATCTTAAAAAAGGCCGTGAGCATCTTCTCCAAGAGCGATCGGAAGTATTGAAATTTATCAAAGATTACAGTAGAGAATATCCGGTTGGGAAGATGTGTAAAATTTTTAAAATTAGTAGAAACAGTTATTACAGGAGTAAGAATTATGTTCCATCAGATAGAGATGGAAAAAATCGTATGCTACTCTCTGAGATTCACCGTATCTGTGAGCGAAGTAAATCTACTTATGGAAGTCCTAGAATTACAGAGGAACTCAAAGCTAAAGGGTTTAAAGTATCTAGGTCTAGGGTAGCACGATTGATGAAAAAACACGGGATTAAAGCAGTTCGTAAAAAGAAATTTGTTGTCACGACAGATTCTAAGCATCAATATCCAGTAGCTGATAATGTATTGGATAGAGATTTTAAAGCTACCGCTGCTGCACAGAAATGGGTTTCTGATATTACCTATTTAAAGACTGCACAAGGATGGCTGTACTTAACGGTAATTATTGACCTGTTTGATCGTAAAGTCATTGGTTGGTCTTTGAGCAATGGACTCAAAGCAAGACAAACTATCATTGCTGCATGGAGAATGGCTGTAAACAACAGAATGCCTTGTGAAGGTATGATTTTTCATTCTGATCGAGGTGTACAATACGCATCTCATGCGTTTGTTAATATCCTTAAAAGTTATCATGTAACACCCAGTATGAGTAGAAAAGGAAACTGTTGGGATAATGCAGTAGCTGAATCTTTTTTTAAAACAATCAAAACAGAACTAATGATAGACAATAAGTTTATATCCAACAAAAGTCTTCAAATTAAAGTCTTTGAATACATAGAAACTTGGTACAACAGATACAGAAGACATTCTGCTCTTGGTTACAAAAATATCATCGAATTTGAAAAATTATATCAAATCAAAAATGTAGCTTAACCTTTTGTACCATTTTTTGTTGCATATCCAATAGTTGTGTATATGGTAAATAGACGCTCTAACTGTAAATTATCAAACGTTAGAAGCGCCTTCAAATCATAATCGCTTCCCTTAAATAAACGAAGATAACCATTGACGGTATTACGAGATATGCCAAGGGTTATACCTATTTTACGATTACTTAAACCATCTAAATGAAGGCTTAGTATTTGTTTTAAGTCCATAGGATCAAGTGTGTTTGCCATGCTGTTATTTTTATAATAAACAGCAAGGTAATTGCTTACTTAATCTCTATAAGTGGTCACTGTGTAATGTCAATGTGTGGCACAAATCAAACCGTAAAACTAGCACAGTTTAAACCGTAATTAATGGCACTATGACTCCGAAATCAATGGCACAAATCGAAACGGAATAGCCATTAGTTGCGTGTGTTGGCACGAACCTTACTAAATACAAAACTAACTAAAATGTTTGCGAGTATTTTCCAAATTAGCAAAAACAAGCAATTAATTTTATACGGTGTTGGCACAAGTACTTACTTATAAGCGAAAATTAAAGAAAGACCAGTCTTTAATTTAAATGGAAAAACTGAAGTATTTTTTTCAAGTAATGACCACTTGCCATTATTTATAAATTTATTAGAATAAAATGTCTTACTTGATTTTGTCGATGCAAAACTTAGTTTAATATAATTATTTCGTTCATTTTCAAGAATAGATTTATTTAAATCTTCAAACCCAATAAATTCTATACCTAAAAATACACCTTCTTTTGGTATTTTATAAATTTCTCCTAAATCAAATATTATTGATTTAGACTCATCTGATAATGAATAAATTATATTTTCTGTATTTATCTTTTCGCCTATCTTTCCCTTGTCATTTGAGTATAAAATCAAACGGAATATAGCCCTATGAATATTTTCACTTTTTAATTCTATCAAGTTTTCTATTGGAAATCTAATTTTTGATAGTGTTTGAATATCTTTATTTTTTTCGAAGAAAACACTAAATTCAGTCTTTGGTTGAATATTCCATTGGTGTTTTTCTTTTCTTTCTTTGCTCCATTCATTAAAATCTTTCGATGATGAAATAACCACTTCGTCTAAAAATTGATTTTTTTGAGACAACCAAATGGTATCTTTTATTGTTTTGAATTTTATTTTAACTTCATTATATAAAATATGTGAAATTAATAAACTATCACTTTCATTACTATTTATTTTGACTAAGCCTTTACTATCCGAATATTCGCCTCTGTCTTTCCCTATTACTGATACGCTACAATATTCTACTGGTTGGTTGTTGTTTTCATCCAATATTATGAGTTTTTTCTCTTGTGAATAAGAATAAATTTGACTAAATAAAAACGCGATGAATAATATTTTTTTCATTTTGATTGAATTTAAATCTGCTTTTCATTTAATGAAAAGCAGATTTGTTAAACTTAATTAGCAAGGATTTGCATAAGAAGTTGATTCAGATACAACTACCCAAAATACTTGATAAGTAGTCGTGCAATTTTGATAACAACTTCCTGGCTCAATTGAGTAAGATGGATCACAAGTTGTTGTTGAACCCCAAAATTTCATTGGTGATTCTTCTGAACTTTTCGCAGACATCAAAACAAATGATGCCACAAACAAGCCTAATAAGGCTAGTTTTTTAGATTTTAAAATTGCTTTACGCATAATTAAAAAGGGTTTAAATTTTCGCACTTTACTTTTGTAAGAGTGTAAAGTACTTGCATTATTGCCTTCCAACTAAGGAAACTCTTTTAACATTTCTAGTCGTCAGTTTCGTCGCTCGTATGTCTCGTCCTAAAATAGGGCTACAGTTAATTATTAAAATTTATGCTACATTTTTGTGCACGTAATTAGGTGTTTTATAATCTAAAGATAAATGTAATCTTTTATTATTATATAATTTGATTGCATTTTTTGTTGCTTTTTTGGCGTGATTGATATTTGTAAATGTTTGGTCGAGGAAGAATTCATCTTTTAAAATTCCGTTAACTCTTTCGGCCATTGCGTTTTCGTAGCAATGATTTTCTTGGGTCATACTGATTTGTATCTTTTTTCTTTTCAAAATTTGAGTATAAACATTGCTACAATATTGTATTCCTCTATCAGAATGATGTATGATTTCTTCGGTATTTTTAGTTTGATAAATAGCTTTATTTAAAGCTCTAACACAGCCTTTAAGTTCTAAACTATCACTAATATCATAGCCTACTATTTTTCTTGAATACATATCAGTAATAAGTGCTAAATAACAAAATCCATTTATAGTTCTTATATAGGTAATATCCGAAGCCCAAACTTGGTTAGGTCTATTAATGATCAGGTCTTTTATGATATTTTTATATTTATAAAAACGATGGTAAGAGTTGGTTGTTTTAGAAGAATATTTTTTCCTTCTAATTAACAAATTATTTTCTTTTAAGATTCTAAATAACTGGTCTCTACCTATATTTATATTCTGTTTCCTAAAATCATTATGTAAGGATTTCATTAGCTTTCTAGTACCTTCTCTGGGTAATGTTTTCCTGCTTTTTTTAACAAGCATTATTACATTTTGTTCTATTTGTTTTTTAAGAACAAACCTTTTTTGATATTTGTAATAAGCATCTCTTTTTAACTCGAAAGCATTACAAATAGTAGCGATGGCGTACCTTCTTTTTTTTCTATTAATCGGTGCTATTTTCATTAAGGCTTTATGTTTAAGTTTTTTTTTAATTCTTCAACATTTTTATAGCCAAGATTTTCAGCAGCTACTTCAAGATAACTATCATTCACAAGTTTATCTAGATCCTTTTTAATAAGAAGATCTTTGAGTTGTTTTAGCTCTTTTTGAAGGGCTTTAATACGGGATAATTCGTCGTCTGTTTGCACGGTTACACGGGTGTTCATTAAATCTTTACGGTCATATTTTTTAATCCATACGTTTATCGTACTAGATTGTATGCCGTAAGTTAAGGCAATTTGTCTTTTGGAATGGTTTCCTTTGGTAAGTTCTGCTAATACTTTGAGTTTAAAACTCTCACTATAACGTCTTACATATCCATCATTTTTATACATATACTTGTTGTTTTTTGTATACATATTTCAGGACGGGTCAGTATTTGTGCCAACGGTTAGTATATGAAAAGTAGGCGATTTCGAAGTACCAAACTTTTGGTTAAGCACAAAGTTTGATACGAGCCAAAACCCTCGAATCAACTACTGTTTCGCCTATTTTTTATATACATTGTTACCTGCTGGCTTTTTTTTCGCAAACTTGCTAGCGTTGGAGGTTTAAGCTCTTTTATTTTTTTGTGCGTTGGCTTTAGCGTTGGCAAAAAAATAAATGTGCTTGAACCTTGCGTTGGCTAATCCGCTATTGCTTTCGGGTTAATATTATATTTTTTAAACAAGAAATCATTTCTCTCTTCTAACGAGTCTGTCGTTAGTAAATAATTCTTTTCATTTTCATTCAAATTGCAAATCCCAAAATCCTTGACGTAATTCTTGGCTAAAGCAAAATAATTGCCTGAATATGGTTTGCTTGTTTTTTTTATGTAATACCAAAACAATTTAGATTCCAAAATCCTTTTTAGAACTTTCAGTTCCCTTTAAGAGTACAAATAAAAACCTCAACTATTTGATTTTAAATATATTGAGATTTTTTATTTTCTGTTTTAGACAACATTTAGACATCTTTTTGAAAAAGCACTAAACTTTGACATCCTTTGCAAACACTTGAATTTGTTGAGTTATTACTTATTTTGAGGTCTTTTCGACTTTAAAACGTTTCATCAATTTTGTAAGCCTTGTTTAGGATATTGTAATTATTTATTAATACCTTGAAGTGCTTTTTGAGTTTTTTAGTGCTACTAATTGTAAAATCTTGGTATTTGTTGTCATCATTGTTTGTGAAACGTACATTTAACCTTGTTTCGTCATTTTCTATGACGTGTTTTATAAACTCTTTTGCTTGACCCAATGCCAGTATATCCGAATGTTCTGTAACGCCATTATCTACATCTCTAACTGTTTTATCTGTCTTGACTTTAAAAACAACGCCTTTATGTGTTCTTATTTCTTTACGACTACCTAAAAGATAACTGACTTCATCGTAAAAAATCCAATCACTATTATCAAAATGATTAACGAGCCTAATATTTGTTAAATATGGTTTGCCGTTCTTTTCCATCATACCAAAATAAATTTGTAGGTAAGTTGTAGATAAAGTACTTACAGTAAAATCTTTGCTTTCTAATGAAACTGGTTTTGACTTAACCCACGATATTTTTTTATGGTAGTCATTTTTCATAATTACGCCTTTGAGTTTAATCTTTTCTTGTTTTTGTGAAAAAACGAAACTCATTGATAAAATTGCAAGTAATAGTAAAAAGTGTTTTTTATTCATAATATTATTGTTTTGTGTTAATTTTTTCTTGTGTGAAACAGTATGTGCCACCAATTATAAAGAAGATTGCAGGAAATATTAAAAAGACGTTTGCCGTTACGATTGATATTAAAATTAACAAGCCACATAACAACATAACAAATCCAGCAATTCGATAAAACCTTTTTGAAATAAGGCTAAATAAAAAACCTATTACGGCAGACCATAAAACTAATTTGAAATAAAAAAGTGATTGTTCAGTTTTTAAGTCATCACTCATAACGGTATCACTCATTTCTAAAATGAATGTCGATGACAATAATGTAAATAAGGCATTTGGTAAAGCAGTTATTAATCCAATTATTCCGTAACGCAAAGGTTTTGATGAAGTACCTTTTTTCATAAATGATAAAATTTTATGTTTTACCAGTTACAAATAAAACGTATTAAACAAGAAAGGGCGTGAAACTGAACCATACCCCTTAAAGGCATCTCCAAACGCCCAAATTCAATACAGTCAGCCACGCCCAAACTGGGCGTAACGATTAACTGTATTTTCTGAATTTGTTTGAAATTGGAGATTTCTTAAGAGAAAAATACGATTACGCTACTATGCTTTATTATGTCAATTTTACGGTTTTATTGGATCAATCTCAAAAGTTGTGTGTGAATTTAAAATAGTATTGTGATCTTTGTAAAAAAAGGAGGTTGGATACTTATATAGATTTACTAAAATTAATTTTACCAGAGTTGTTAGTTGAACATTTTGATTTGTCAAAACATAGTGTTGAAAATGAAGTGATGCATTTGTATTTTGAAGAACGTAACATAGTTCCCAAAGAAGAATCAGAACGTATCTTGATAGCTCACGGATTTCATAAAGAGCTTACCATTCAAGACTTTCCATTACGAGGCAACACAGTATATCTTCACATTAAACGTCGTAGATGGTTAGATAGGAAGACCAAACAAATTGTACAAAGAGATTGGAATTTAGTAGCACAGGGGACTCGAATGACAGAGCAGTTCGCTGCTTTTTTAAAAGAAATTAGTAGATAGAGAAACCAGTGATTGTAGAACTATAGGTAGATTTTACGGAGTTGATGGTAAAAAACTTGGACGTCAATATCGTGATTATTTAAGTGAGTTTAAACAATGGAAACAAAAAAAACATGCTAAAGAGTGGCATGTTTTTCCTGAAAATATAGGTGCTTATTTATCTATTGATGAAACAGCATTGTCTAAAGGAGAACTCTACACCATTATTACCAATAAAAAAGCCAAAGGTAAAAAAGGAGCTATTGTAGGGGTTTTTGCAGGCACTAAGATAGAACCCATTATAGAACAGTTACTTAAAATATCCTCTAAAAAAAGAAACAAAGTCAAAGAAATTACACTAGATATGGCGAACTCTATGAAAAATATAGCCAAAACATGTTTCCCTAAGGCCATACAAGTAACTGATAGATTCCATGTGCAAAAACTAGCTCTAGAAGCGCTACAAGATATTAGAATAAAACATCGATGGAATGCAATAGACCTAGAAAATGACCTAATCAAGTTAGCAAAAACAAAAGGTAAAGAGTATCAACCTGAGATATTTGACAATGGGGACACTAGAAAACAACTCTTAGCTAGAAGTAGATATTTACTCTATAAATCTCCTGAAAAATGGACACAAAATCAATATCTAAGAAGCAAAATACTTTTTGAAAAATATCCTGATATTCAAAAGGCTTTTAACTTAAATCAGAGCCTTAGAAATATATTCAATACAGCTAAATCAATACAAATTGCATATACAAAACTAGCACATTGGTATAATGATGTAGAAAAATCTGGTTTTAAAGCTTTTAATACAATAGCAAATACAATTTCTATAAATTATCGGTCAATACTCAATTATTTTATCAATCGGAGTACAAATGCTTCTGCTGAATCTTTTAATGCTAAGATTAAAGCCTTTAGAGCGCAGTTTAGAGGTGTTAAAAATGTAGAATTCTTCCTGTTCAGATTAACACAAATTTTTGCCTAAAACACAACAATTAGTCTTGATCCGTTTTATTCCGACTTCAAAGATATTGAATATTTTAGTTATAAACCTATTTGGTTAATTGTCAACAATAATTAAAAATCATACTAAACATCTTATTTGTTATATTACGTGCGCACGTGCGCCCGGGCGTAGTTGTTTATAAATACGGTCTAATCTATTGTTTTTATTCAAATTCCCACCTTTTAAATCAGTATTCAAGTTCCTCGTCTGACATATTTTTATAGTCGTCTTTTTGGCTATTTTCAATTTTAATGGTATTTAATTTTGATAATACATATTTGATATATTTAGAATTATTGCTTTTTTAGGATTTGTTTCTGCGATTTCGTTTAACCACTTGTCTATATTGTTGAGGTTCTTATCAATTATCAACTGAAAAGCATTTCTTATCTCTTTGGTTGTTTTGTTTGGTGTACCTTTTTTACGTCCTCCAAACTTTTTTCCTGTTGTGTTTGCCATAACTATTTTAATCTATTTTAGTTTGTTAAAATGTGTAATCAATAACTCTATAATTAAAAGGTTAATTATTACACAAAACCATCTTTTGTTACTTGGTTAATTATTACACACTTTTTAAGTAAATCTTCTTTGATTTGTTGGTGCAAATTTTTTGAGTGTTTTGCAATAAGTTCTTTAAGTCGTTTTTTGTGTCTATGTCTGTGAATAGCCTTTAAATCGTCAATCCAATAATTAATATTTGAATAGTTTTTTGATAGTTCTTTTTCATTTTTAGTTAATTGTTTTTTTGATATTGATTTGTCAAAGTAAATGACCTCATCAAATCGTTTTAAAATAATGGAGCATACCTCTAATATGGTTTTACTATTAATATCTTGTAAAGTGTAAATGCCTATTTTTTTTAATTCACACATCTTGAAATATTTTATCTCAAATCGTAATACATTATTTGGCATTTTAAATTGATAGGATTTATTATAAATCTTGATTTTATATTTTTGGTGTATTGCTTCAAAGTACGTTCGGTTATACTGACTTTCAAAAGGCTTCCCTATGTGAAACAACAAACCTGTTAAGAATTTGTTAGGGTTGAAATTAACATCTGAATTAATTCCGAACTCTATGCTTCTAATTAGCATTTGTTGAAGTTTGCAACCAAACAATTTTTCTAAGTGTTTAAATACTTCGTTTACATTTTTTAGTGTAAATAAATTACCATTATATCCTGTGTAATTGTGCATTTTAAAATTTGGTGCTATACATTGATTTAGGGAGTTCCAAAATTTATGAATACTGCCTTTAAAAAGTACAGTTCCATTTTCATAAATTATTACTTTACAGAAATGATAATCTGCCACTTCTTTAGTTTTGTATTCTCCTGTATGTCTTGATTCTTTCCTAAAAAAAGTAAGTTTAGGATTGGAGTATAGATGCTCAATTTTAGGAGATTTAACCAGTATTTTAATAAAATCAATCAATGCGAATGTGTATATTTGCATTAGGTAATGCCTTGCCGTATTACCTAAACATTTGAACAATTAAAGAGGGTTTTTGCGAACCCTCTTTTTATTTTAGTAATGGTTTGATAAAATGCTTTGTAGTTTCTGAATACTACTTGGGTAATAGTTCCGATATAAGTAAATAATCAATTGACTACCTCCACGATTGAATTTAAACACCAGTAAATGAGTTGGAATATTTCTATTGTTATGCTTGGTAGGTATATCGCCATAATACAATAACGGTTTGTCGGTTACTTTTAAACCAGTAATGTCTTTGCTCCATTTCTTTTTCTCACGGATTTTAAGCCAATAAGACACGTTTTGAGAATTGTTATACCTTCTGTCTTTGCTTATGTTTACGTCTGTGGTTAAAAGATTAGGTTCTGTTATCACTTTTTCACTTTTGTAGTGCCTAACTTCCTTAAATGATTTAGATACGTTAAAAACGTATTTAATTGGGTTTTGCCTTGCCATTGCTTTACTGATTTAGTTTAACAATTGCTTCTTCTACCTCTTTACGCTTGTAGTAAATTCTTGTGCCACCAATACCGTAACTTGTAAGTATTCCGTTTTTAGTCCAGTTGTAAACTGTTGAAAGGTTTATTTTTAGTAAATCCGCAACCTCTGAACGTGTTAAATATTCTGTTGGTGTTTTGGGTTGAAATGATTTTTTAAGTTCGTTTAAATGAACTTTTACACCGTCAATTATTGCAGTTTGTAATTGCTCTGGTGTTAGTTCAATAAGTTGTACAGATTTCATAATTACGAGTTTTAAATTTCTCGCAATTACTATCTATTTTTCTATCACTAAACTGTCTGCACGGTGCAGTTTTAGTGCAGGTTGTTTAAGTTGCTGTATTTTGATTGAAAAGATTGAGTTGTTTTTATGTTTTTTTCCTTACAATAATTGAATACCTTTTTTATCATTCCTTTTGAACGATAAAAGTTTTTTTGTCCGTTGTCTGTTAAAGTGTCGTTGATGTATTGCCTAACACCTGTATCAATTTTTAAAACTTCATCCTCAAGGTATTCAGCAAGTTTTTTTACGCTTTCAAATTCTAATTCCTTGTAATAAAAATTAAATCCTAATTTAGAGTTATTACTTTTTTTTGAAATAAACCCTTGAGCAAATAAAGAACCTATTTCGCAATATTTAGGAAAACCTTTCTTTAAAATAATGTTTTTGGTATTTGTATCTTCTTTAATCTCAAAAATATCTACAAACAAAACATCTATTTCATTTTTGGTTTCTTGTATTTTAGAGTAGTCGATATTTGACTCATTCAATGACCTTTGTAGTTTGGCTAAAATTGATAGTTTTTCTCGTTTTTTTATAATGTATTGCCATTGTTCATTTTCAATCCTATTTTTTGCTTGAAAAATAGAATAACCACCTTTTTCGTCTGAATGAAACCCAGTAATATGACCGTCAATGTATCTGTTATTTGTAATCAAAAGGCGTTCAGTTGGGTTTCCATTTTCGTCAATTAATCTTGGGTGTTCTGCTATTAATTTTTCCCTTTCTAAACCTCTTTTTTTAAACGGTTCTATTAAATCGTCAATAATATTATGTCTCGTTTTAGGGCTTAAAATATCATATCTATTTTCCCATTTTACACTGTGCTTTTCTGCTAAATTCATTTGAATAATAGTTTATGATACTTTCTTGTTTTTTAATATGGTTGGTTTAAACTTCTTTTGTGATTTTTCGGCTTGTTTAATATAGTAGTCTGCTATCTGTTGAGCGTGGTCTATACTTGTTTTACCGATGTAGTTTAAAAAGGTTTTTTCGGTTGCGTGTCCTGTGATGCTCATAATTAATGGCGTTGGCATTTCGCCATAATTATTAGTAGCAAATGTTCGTCTTAAATCGTGTGATGTTATTAATTCCCACTTTTCATATTCGCCTAAAACCTTGCGTTTAATTTTATTATCGTGTTTGTAACCTTTAGTAATAGTGTTTATTTCAGCAATTTTGCAAACATCTTTTAAGTGCTTGTTGAATTTTTGAATACTTATTTTATAGGGAAAGTCGTCATTTAAAAGGATTTCCATTTTTGTCGAAAATGGAATAAAAACCTTTTTGTTTCCTTTCTTTTGGGTTAACTCTATGAGTTTTAAACCTCTTTTGTGCGTTATGTTGCTGTTGTCAAGGTCGAGCAAATCATTACCTCTTTGACCTACCAACGAACCTAATAACAACCATTTTTTAGCATTAATCAATGCTTCACGTTTAAATTCGGTTTGTTCTATTTGTTCAAGTTCAGTTTCCGTTAAATAAATGATGTAATCGTTTTGGGTTTTTATTCCTGTAACCTTTAGTAATTGCGGACTGGTTTCAACACCATTTACTTGAGCATCTAAACAAACGGTTTTAATATCTGAAATTTTCTTTTGGGTATTGCCGTTTGCGTATTTAAGACCTTGCATAAATTCCGTAAAATCATTCACGAATTTTAAATTAATGTCCTTTACTTTTAGTTTAACCTTTTTTGCTTTTTGATACGTTTCTAAAGTGCTTTTCAGTCCATTAAATCCATTGACACGGCTTTTAGATAGTCCAATACCGCCTTTTCCATTTTTTCGAGTTGGTGCAGTGTCTATGATTTTTTGTAAACTATCTAACAAATAATCACTTTGTTTTCCGATTTCTTGAACTCGGTTAAAATATAAGTCAATACGATAACTTAACCAGTCGCCATCAATTTCTTCGCCTTTGCTATTTACATCGTTGAGGTTTTGAAGTATGTTATTTGATAGGTCTTTTAGTTTTGTAGTAAGGTTTTTGTTTGTAGGATTGTTTTGCTTTGGTAGTCCAGTTGCAGAACTCCAATCTTTTGAGTTAATTGATAAGCCTATTTTTCGTTTTAGATAAAAACCTCTTCGGATTGAGAGCCTTAAATAAATTTGTGCATTATCAGATTTACTTTGAATAGATAATTTAATTGATGCCATATTTTAAACATTTTGAACACTTCAAAAATAGTCAAAATAATAGTTTAGACAACATTTAGACATCAATTTTGCAACACTATTAAATATTATACAATTTTTTTGTAACTGAATTTACGCCTTTAAATAAAGGTATTGTGTTGTTTTTATTGAGGTTTTGTAATGTTTAAAGGAAAATTTAAAAGTGTCTAAATTGTAAGTTTCCGTTCCCATTTTGAATCAAAGTAAACTGCATAACCTGCATAAAGCAATAAGTCATCTTGGTCGGTATAAACAAAGTAAGGCTGTCCAGCCATATAAGGAAATAACAACTTTTTCCCAAAATCATTCAATGCTTGGGTTCTTCCAAACTCAAACCATTTGTATTTTGTGTTTTTTCCTTTATCTCTATTCAATAGTTGAGCCTTGTTTCCTTCTAAATATTTATATGCGTTTGGGAAATTAGCCTTAAAGTAGTCTTCCTCAAAAGCAATTTTCTTATTTGGTTTATAGTCAAAAAGATTGGCTTGAGCATTCATTTGGTAGTACGGGAAAATTATTTGTTCTTTCAATGTGGGAATTTCCGATTCAGTTTTAAGTCTGTTTGGTTTTATAATATCTCTACAAATTCCTTTTTCTATTTTGTGCAATTTTCCATTCTGATGATAGAAATAATTTTCATCTTCATTGATTGGTTTAAATATGAAAATATCATTACTTAAAGTCGCTAAACCATTTCTTATTGGGAATTTATCGCCTAATGGAATCCCAATATTTTCAATTTTATTAATATTTTCTAAAACGTCAGGTTTATTTAAAATCCAACCTTTTTTGGTGTTTAATAGATTGTAATTGATATGAGTAAAATCTACAATTTTTTTATTCAAAAAATCCTTAGCTGTTGTTTTTTGATATTTAACCTCTTTGGATTTTCGCTTTTCGATAAATACAATACAGGTATAAGTTGACTTGTTTGCAAATACTTGTGAACTGCCAAAATCTAGAATTTTCAAATCAAATAGATTCGTTTTAAAGTATTCTCTAAGATTTCTAGCATTTACACTTCTCTTGAAAGTGCTAACGGTTATATACCCAAGAATTCCATTTGGTTTTAGATATTTAAGACCTATTTCAAAAAATGGAATATATAAATCAGGATTACCAGTTTTTGTAACTTCCCAATTTGATAAAAGTGATTTAGTTTCTTCGCTTAAATTTTTAGCTCTTACATAAGGAGGATTGCCAATAACTATATCGAAACCTTTGAATTGATTTATTTGATTATTCCAATCGAAATTTAAGGCATTACCAACTAACAAATTAAATTCAAATTCCTTTTCATCTTCTCCGTTTGAGATTGCTAAAAGGGATAATAAAATTTTTGCTCTTGTAATTGTATAATCAGAGATGTCAAGACCATAAATATTTTGTTTAAAAACATCAAAGTAACTTCTGTTAGTTTTTCCCTTTATTTCTTGGGCTACAGTATATAAAAAAGCTCCCGTTCCGCAAGCAATGTCTGACACTTTAATAGTTGGTAAATCTGAATCTTCTATTTTTAATGGCGTCTCTTGAACTATGTAATCTTTTATATAATTTGGTGTGTAAACAGCTCCATTTACAGAAATATCTTTTGAAGGAATACTCGTTTCGAATAAGTGAATAACATCTTCAAAATCGAATTTCCCATTTTTTAACTCTATTAGTTTGATAAATGTATTAATGGTTTTTACATCATTACCTTCAATGCAAGAAATGATTAATTTATTGTTATTTACCTTTATTTTGTTGAATTGAAGGTATGCACCAACAATAAGCTTATTGACAATTAATAAATCATCAGAAAGTTCATTTAGAAAGTTAGATATGTCTTTACTAATCATAATCTATCAAGTATTTCTAGGCGGTTAATATTTCTCCCTCTTTCGTTGAAAAAGGAAATTTGGTCAGCAGTTAAATCATAAAGTTGATAAACTTTGCTATCAAGATTTGTCCAACACTCACTTAGACTAGCTTTCAATATTGTCTTTTGGCGAGGAGAAGAGTGCTTGTATTGCTCTTGTGTTTGCTGAATAGTTTGTGCTAAAACTGAAATCTCAGTTACTAATTCGACATTCGAATTGAAATTTTCCTTTGGAAAAGGTAATGGTTCTATAAATTATGGCTAAGTTCTAATTAACATATTAAATAGTTGTTGTTTATATTCATACCATACGCTATTTGAAGCAATAGCAGTAACAACGGTCATTTTGCTAGTGGAATTCTTAATTTTTTCAAGAACCAAGAACCAGTTCAAGTAATTTTGAAGGTACTTTGTTGCAACACCATTGAAAGACTCCATAAATTTTCTCAATCGCATATCCATATTATTAACATTTTGTACGTGGTACACTTTATCTATAGTTCGCTGTCCTTTTGAGGCGTTAAACTTTTTATGATTAAGTGTATTTGCTTTTGCAAAAGCACCATAACTTCTATGACTATCACTACAGATGACCTCTACTTTGTTGAGCTTTCCTTTGAGTACTTTATCTAAGTCCTTTTTACTTATACGACCTCTGGTTGCTACTTTAAAGTCTTTGTTTCCAGATCTATCGCAAGTAGCAATTACGGCTACTTTTTCATTGCTTATGCCCGCTTTGCTTGCTTTCTCACCGCGTTGTCTTGGTTTTCTATCTAAATGACGATTTCCTTTTTCTGAATAAGCGAAGAACAAATCGTCACTCTCAACAATACCTTGAAATTCTTCTACTGAAACACTAGAAAATGAGGTGAGTAATTTGTGTCGCCAATCAAAAGAGGTTTGAATGGATATCCCTGTTTCTTTGGCACTTTTCCTAATACTATAGCCAGACAATAGGCAGTATAGATACTTGCTTAATTTGTCTTTCTTCTTTATACCATACCAAAACTTGCCTGTAGTCTCACTAAAGTTCTTCTTACAATCATTACAAAAATAACGCTGAACACCTTTGAGTTTACCATTGGCTCGAATACGTTTCTTTGTACAATGTGGACAGGTAATAGCTTTATCCTGTTTATCATCTTTAACAGCACTCCCTTGCAAAGACAGTGATAGTAAAGACGACACAATCTCTTGCTGAGTAGCTGTAGAACTGTTTGTGAAATAATCTCTAAAATCTGATGGAATCATATAATCTGTTTTTATCAAAGATAATACATATATTTATTAGAACTTAGCTATTTTTTTTAATTATAGCTAACGGTTTTAGTATATGAAAAGTAGCAGAGTAAAAATGCTGTTACTTTCAATCTAACAATAAAGATAGCAGAAAAGCACAAATTTTAAAACTTGCACTTAACTGCTATTTTTTATATACCGTGTTATGCCACGTTATTCAGATTTGTCTTCTTTTAATCTTTTCACATATGGAAATAGAAAATAAAGACTTAAAATTATAAAAATAATAGGTAATTTTAATTCACCGAAAATTTTCTTACCTATTTTTATGGCCTCCCAATCGACATAACTTAAAGTTATACCTCCTGAAATAGAAGTGATTAAAATTAAAATTAATAATGTTAATTTTGAAGGTTTCCACATAATATCAAAAATTTATTCTAAACAATTATCCGCAAAAGAATTTGAAGCTGCATAAACCAAAACCATAGCTAGAGCACAAGCAGCAATTGTTACACATGATAAAGTACCTGCAATTGCAGACGCTAAAGCAATAGAAGCAGCTGCACATTTTAACCAAGATTTAGCTTGTGCTGATTCATTATTATCATATAAGTCTGGGTATTTAAACTCCATACTTTTTACCATATTAATAAAAAGATTTTTTTTAGCAAATTCTTCATTTGACAAATTCACAGCCAAAATATTACTTTCGTAATTCTCAACAGCAATGTCAAACCCTTTAGACTCCATATCTTCAATAAATTCATTAGTAATTATAACATCTTCTTGAGTTAACCAACTATTGTTTTTAGCGATAGTCAATATATCAGTCGGATTCATCTCAATTGATAATTGTAAAGCATCATTTGGAATTTCAATATTAGTACCCAATTGAGCATTTACTTCATCAAGTACAATTTGATTAGTACTCTCTTTCGATTTTGAAAATCTACTTTTTACATTTTTAACAATATCATCAAAATAAGAACTACTCTTGAAATTATTAAAAGAAGAATAGTCAAATTTATTTTGAATTTGTTCTGGGGCATCGTATTGTTCACAAGAAACAAATAATATCAATGAAGCCATAAATATAGATAAGTATGGTATTCTTAAAAACTTTAAAATATTCATAATATTTAGTTTTAGGGGAAAAATCTTTTTCAATTTTTTAAGACTTTTCCAAGTTAATAATTTTTTCTACTCTTTCGATTTTCGATAACTCGGTTTACTTTTTCTTTTATTTCGGTTTCAACTTTCACATTTTCCGATTTTGGAGGGTCAGTCCGCTCTTGACCGTTATGTTTGTTTAATGTCTCGTCCTAAAATAGGGCTACAGTTAATTATTAAAATTTATGCTACATTTTTGTGCACGTAATTAGGTGTTTTATAATCTAAAGATAAATGTAATCTTTTATTATTATATAATTTGATTGCATTTTTTGTTGCTTTTTTGGCGTGATTGATATTTGTAAATGTTTGGTCGAGGAAGAATTCATCTTTTAAAATTCCGTTAACTCTTTCGGCCATTGCGTTTTCGTAGCAATGATTTTCTTGGGTCATACTGATTTGTATCTTTTTTCTTTTCAAAATTTGAGTATAAACATTGCTACAATATTGTATTCCTCTATCAGAATGATGTATGATTTCTTCGGTATTTTTAGTTTGATAAATAGCTTTATTTAAAGCTCTAACACAGCCTTTAAGTTCTAAACTATCACTAATATCATAGCCTACTATTTTTCTTGAATACATATCAGTAATAAGTGCTAAATAACAAAATCCATTTATAGTTCTTATATAGGTAATATCCGAAGCCCAAACTTGGTTAGGTCTATTAATGATCAGGTCTTTTATGATATTTTTATATTTATAAAAACGATGGTAAGAGTTGGTTGTTTTAGAAGAATATTTTTTCCTTCTAATTAACAAATTATTTTCTTTTAAGATTCTAAATAACTGGTCTCTACCTATATTTATATTCTGTTTCCTAAAATCATTATGTAAGGATTTCATTAGCTTTCTAGTACCTTCTCTGGGTAATGTTTTCCTGCTTTTTTTAACAAGCATTATTACATTTTGTTCTATTTGTTTTTTAAGAACAAACCTTTTTTGATATTTGTAATAAGCATCTCTTTTTAACTCGAAAGCATTACAAATAGTAGCGATGGCGTACCTTCTTTTTTTTCTATTAATCGGTGCTATTTTCATTAAGGCTTTATGTTTAAGTTTTTTTTTAATTCTTCAACATTTTTATAGCCAAGATTTTCAGCAGCTACTTCAAGATAACTATCATTCACAAGTTTATCTAGATCCTTTTTAATAAGAAGATCTTTGAGTTGTTTTAGCTCTTTTTGAAGGGCTTTAATACGGGATAATTCGTCGTCTGTTTGCACGGTTACACGGGTGTTCATTAAATCTTTACGGTCATATTTTTTAATCCATACGTTTATCGTACTAGATTGTATGCCGTAAGTTAAGGCAATTTGTCTTTTGGAATGGTTTCCTTTGGTAAGTTCTGCTAATACTTTGAGTTTAAAACTCTCACTATAACGTCTTACATATCCATCATTTTTATACATATACTTGTTGTTTTTTGTATACATATTTCAGGACGGGTCACTAAAGTTAGTAAATAAAACACAGATTTAAAGTCTGCGATAACTTTCGTAAATTGGCTAAAACCAGCAATTAATTTTATACGTTGTTAGCCACAGGGCTTTTTCGTTCAGATTGACTTTCAAATTATTCAGTTTGTCTTTTTATTTCAATGTAACAAGCTCTTTTGCAATTTTTGGCTTTAGCTTTGGCTGGTGCGAATTGCAAATGTGTATGGCTTTATGTGTTGGCTATTCAACATAATCAACATTGCTATATAATATTTTATCAAGCTCTTTAGATATTGAAAATTTGATTTCTTTTATTTTCTTAAGCTTTTGTGCAATTTCATTCTGAATATCAATGTCTATTTCTCCTGCTTTATTTACAGGTACTTTAAATGTTAGTTTAGAAACTTTCTCTTTACTTGCAGTTTTACTCCATTTGAAACCTTGGCTCAATAATGTTTCTTCAACAGCATATCTGGCATATTCAAGATTTATATTAGAAATGTGTTCGTTTTTCAAAATGAGCGGTCTATGGTGGTCATTTGTTGTAAACTTATGATTATGAAGAAAAACATATCCAACAGAACCTTCTCGATTCCAACCTAAACAATTCTCAAAATATTTAACATTCGTTAAATTATCTGAAATATAACCAATGGGAATTTCTTTGATTTTACCACCATAAACAGGGATATTTCCTTTGTGTTTATTAATAAACGTCTTTGTCAAACCTTTAATGGGTGGGAGTTCAAATATATTGGATATTAGAACGTCTTTATATTGAAATTGGTCAAACTGAATTATCAAATCATTTAATTGAGATTTATAGTTCTCTATTATTGATTTTATCTCCTCCGTGAAGAGAATCTTATCTACAATTTCATCTTGAGCTTCAATATCAAAATTGCCATTTTCATTAACAGGCATTTTAATTTCTACATTTTCAATCATTGAGGGATAAACTTTTGTAAATTCATCTTCTCCTTTTTCTCCCTTTCGTCCTTTTGCAAGACCTCTCAATGTTGGTTCTAATACGTTTTTTATGTAGGTAATATTGATATTTTCTTTTATTGGTTTTAAAAGTCCCCTATCTGCATTAATAGAGAATTTACCATTAATAACCATAATATAACCTGCAAAACCATTTGTAGCCCAAGTCAAATATTCTCCATCATAGTCAGACGAGTTAATATAAGTTAGAGGAGCGTTGTTAGAAGCAGAATAAACAGGGGAATTGCCTTTGTTTTGATTTCCATATTTTTTAGTGTATTTCGATTTTCCTCTTTCTATAGAAAATAAGTCTTTAATCTTAAAGTTTAAATAGGTTAGTTCAGACTTTTTTTTTTCTGAAAGCTCTTTTATTTCTTCTTGGAAGCCGCTTATTGAAACTGCAATATCTTCAACCAAGGAAGAAAATTCTAAAAGACCTACTTTTTCCTTTTTCTCACTTAATCCAATTTCAATTTTTTCCTCTTCCGACCACCATTTGTCAATTATCCAACTTTTCTCAATGCTCTCCCCAAAGGTTTTAAAAGGAAATATTTTACACCTTTTATCTGTGTTTATTTTAGCAAAATTCTCCTTATTGCCTTTGAAAAATGAATAAAGTGTAACTGCTTCAGATAAATCATTGTTTTCTATGTCAAAACGGTAAACATCCCTACTTTCTCCGATTTCACTTACCAAGTATGAGAATACAGGTGATTTTTGCTTTTCTTTCTTGTCAGCTTTTTTGGTGAGAGCTAAAATATATGTCTTCTTATTAGTGGTGAAAAAAGTGTTAAGTGGTAGTGAAATAATACCATCAATGAAACACTCATCAACTATAAATTGCCTTAGGTTTTTGTCATTTTGACGATTAAAAATACCATCAGGAACGACAATAAATGCTTTACCATTTGGTATTAAGGCTTTAATAATCCATTCCATAAATAACCCTTCAACTCCCATTGCGTTAACTTTAAAATAGTTAACTAAATCGCCATTTTTTTTGACTTCTTCTTTTAGGTTACTGCTGCCACTTGTTACATAAGGAGGATTCGTCAAGATAAGGTCATATTCATTTTCAACCGCATCTGAAAGTGTTCCTAAAATAGAGTTGGTTTTTAAGACGAAACTTTCATTGAACAAGTCTGCAAAATCATTAGTGATATTTGGATTTTCTTTTAATAGGTCAGAAAAATAAATAAGCATATTAGCTTTTGCTAATATTATGGTTTTTTGTTCGTCCTTATCAAATCCTTTATCATATCCGTGAATTGTGACTTTAGGTTTGAGGTTCCCATTTTTTACTTCGTAAAACTGGTCAAGTTTTGTGAAAATTGGTTCAAGCAAGAATTTTCCAACTCCGCAAGCTGGGTCACATATTTTTGAACCAACTTTAATATCATCTTTTGCCATTTCTGTAATGGCTCTAATTACTTTTAGTGGAGTGAAAAATTGACCCCAATTCTTTTTGCTTATACTTTCTTTAAGGAAACTTTCAAATAGTTGGCTCTTGAAATCTTTATCAATGTATTCAAGCTTTCCGTAAGTTTTGAATTTACCTAAAACCTTTTTGAATACAGTGCTATAACCTTTTACTGCTTTCTGGTCTTTACTTACAAATATTGTCCCGTTAATAATAGTTGTTCCGTCCATCCCTGGAGGAAAAAGGTTTTTAATTTGAGGTCTAATTGTTTGTGCATAATAACCTAAAGCCTCTTCATCTGGATTGTCAATTTGATAATCATATCTTTCCTGTAAATGGTCAAAGTTTATTCCTTGACCGAGAATTCCTAAATCACTTAAATATTTAAAAATAAAAAGCTCGACAAAAGTGTAAAGGCAATTTTCAGGCGTTGCACCACTGACAGACCAAATGTCTTGCCAAATTTGCTTTGCTAAATCTGTTGGATTGACTAATTTTTTTGGCTTTATTTGGTCATTAATTTCATTGATTGACGAAATTATTTTCTCAATTAAATCTGGAAGTTTTTCGTCTTTTGGATTAAAGTTGTATTTCAACTCCTTCCCATCTTCATCTTTTATTCGTTTACCTGTTTTTACATTTACCCAAACAGATTCTTTTGTGTCTGTGGCAATGATAATATTTGAGCCGATTTTTTTAGCAACTTCAATCTCTTGCTTGATTGCTTTGTTCTTTTCAGCTTTAGTCTTAAACTCAGAAGGCTTCTTGTATTCAACAACAACAATTACATTCTTTTGCTGAACAATTAGAGCGTCAACTTTTTTTCTTTCTTCTTTTCCGTAGTTTACATTACGAATAATTCCGTATTCTTTAAGAGCTTTTACAGAAGTTGCTCCAATATTGTAAAAGTCCCATTTCCCAATTTTTTCGGGATTTTTTTGAAGGTCTCTTTGTAATAATTCTTCACTCATAATTTTGGTTATATTTTAAGAGTACCTTGTTTAACATTATTGTTTAGATAATATTTAGTTTTTGATTCTGCAAGCTCATATATCGTTCTCGACTCTTCAACTTTATATTTTACAGATTCTTTGGCGAATTGGTCGCTTAAATACTGCTTCTTCATAATTTCAGTATCAATATCAAGTGCCTTTGCAAGAAGTATCAATTTTTCTTCGTCCAAGTGTTTTTTGTCGTTTTCGACCTTGCTCATACTTCCGCTGTCAAGTTTGACTTTTGCAGCTAATTCTGTTTGGTTTAGCCCCTTTTCAGTTCTAAGCCTTCTTATATAACTACCGAAACTTTCCATTTTTACCTTGCTCATTTTGACTTGGCGATTTTTGCAAATCTATCAAATTAATATGAGAATAACGAATTTTTGAGAGGGAAAAGGCAAGCTCTTTTAGTTTTTTCAGCGTTGGATTTCGTGTCGGCAAAAACTAAATGTGCTTGACTGTGCGTTGGCTTTTTTAGCTTGCAGGTAACGGTCTAGTATAAGAATAGTAGCGGATTACACACACTAACTTTTCGGTTAAACACAGACCTTTTTTATATTTACTTACTTTCGTTTTAGCGATTAAACCGCTATTATTTTTATACATTGTTAGGCACTGGCATTTCTTTCTCGGTAAGCAAAATCTCTTTTAGTTTGCTCTTTATTTTTTCGGTTCGATATTCGTCAAACTCCTTAATTACACTCCAATTCAGTTCAAAATTTGGTTCTATATAATTCCTTTCCTTATATGCCTTAATTTGTTCTATGTTGCTAGAAAAATGTTCATTCAACCACTTTTCAGGATCTTTTGCTTTTTTTGCTAAATTTTCTTCTCCTTGCAGTAGTTGAAGATTGTAGAGAAAATTAGCTTCTGTTAGATAATCTTCTTCTAAATCTGTGTTCTTTTGTTTGAATTTTGATTTCGGGTATATATGGTCAATATGAAAAGTTGAATTCTTATAATCTAGATTTGGATATAAAATTTGTAAAATCGGAAGAATTGCAGGATTCCCATATTGAAAATCCATCATTCTGTCAATATCGTCACTTGATATTTTTAAAGGTTGTACTTTGCTTGTAGTTAGATTTTTATTAACTATTTCAAAATTTTCAGCTGTTCTAATGATTTTGGCGACAACCTCTAATTTACCATCTAAAGAAGTGGTAAAATAACTGGTAATTTGTGCGTTTCGCACAAATTTCAGTAATTCTGTTTTGTCTTCTTGTGTTATGGTTTTCTTTTTAAAAATGTAATAAGCAACAGCTGATAAAATATAAGCAGACGAGAGTTGGTTTGTATAACCAAACTCTTTTAGAAGTTTTGTTGCTTTAAAAATCGTTTCGGTTATTTCTTCCCAATTATCCTCAATTTTGTTGATATTACTTTTGCTGAAGTTTTTTAGTTGAAAGATATGGTTGCTTTCCGTCAAGAGTAAACAAGTTTTTAGTACTTGGTCTCTGCCCATTACACCAAAACCTTGTTCTTTTATTGAATCAACAAACTTGTTCATTAAATCACGAATATCGGTTGAGAAATTCGCAGTCAAAATTGACATTAAAAGGTCTGAATATGATAATTGTGTTCCACCGCTATTTACACGAATAAAGATTTTTAAAACCTTGTCAAGGTTTTTTTCTGTTTCCTCAAAATATGAAATCAAGCTTTTTGTACAAAAAGCGTCTTTTAATTTTTCTAATATTTCTGCTTCGTTGTCAGAAAGGTTGTTTTCTCTAGCGTAACTTACGATACTTCCTAATTGAAGAATTTCGCCAACCTTAAACCAATAGTTGTTTTCGTCAATTTTTGGAACAGTATTTTTTCGTAAAAAATCAAAATCAAAGTTATCATCTGGATTTTCTTCGTTTGGTTTGTATCTTAAATTTAAGAAGAGTTGTTTTTCCTCAAATGCGTTAGGATTATCCCACCAAGCTTTAGGTTTTTTTAGAGTTCTCGTCCCTTTAAGTCCTATATAAAGTGAAGTTAACCTTTGTTGTCCGTCAAGTACGATAGATAAATCGTCTGAATTTATTTGCTCAATATTGACCTTTTCATTGTGTGTTTTTCGTTCATCATAGTTTTCAATGAACTTGTACAGCTGGAAGTTCAGTTTTTCCGAATCTTCTTTAGCGTCTTTATTGGTTTCAATATCGTCTTTCTTGAGTTTCCAAAACAGAAACGAACCAATTGGGTAACCTCGTAAAATGGAATCAAAAAGTTGTTCAATTTTCTTTTCTTTGGCTTTTCTTAACCAAACGTATTCCCTCTGAATATCTGGAAGAAAGTAGCTTTGATTTAAGTCCTCAATGACATTTTTTATTGATACATCTCTGAATTGTCCCATATTTTGTTCAAATGTTTGTTGGTTTGGTTTTGCTTGTGCCTAACGATCTGTGTATGGGGTGTTGCTGACCGAAGGGAGGCTATGACCTATACACCTTGTTAGCTACTGTAGCCCGATTAGCATTGCCGTTTCTTTTTACTATTTATTTTCTTTTTCCCTATTCCCAAGCGAGGGGAGAAGAGGTTTTTATTTGATTTTTTAATTCTTTTTATCTGTGCGTTGGCTTTGTTCTTTGCCACCGCAGGAACGAGGATGGTAATGTGCAAATAGCGTTGGCAGAATTTCTTTATTTTTCAAATATACATATATTTGCATATACTTACATATACTTGAAGGATGGATGTGGAAAATTATACAACTCAACAAGTCGCCCAAAAAGCTGGCGTACATAAGGACACAATATTAAGGTGGCTAAGAGAGGGCAAAATCCAAGAACCAGATAGAAATAGAAATGGATGGAGAGTATTTAACGATTCTCAGGTTTCCGATATTTTGAATTTCGCAAATGGTTCTCAAGGCTCTATTAATTTGGTAAATGAACCTGCAGAAGTGTATGAAAAAACAAATCCAGCAAGTCTCAAAATAGCTCAACTTCATAAAGTGGATTGGGATTTTAATAATGCTAATAGTAGCTATCTCACACATTCTATTCATCCATATCCTGCAAAATTCATCCCGCAGATTCCAAAAACTCTAATTAGAGAACTAGCTTCTACTGGAGACACTATTCTCGACCCGTTTTGTGGAAGTGGTACAACTTTGGTTGAATCTCTGCGGTTAGAATGTAACGCGATTGGGATTGACTCAAATCCATTAGCTTGTTTGATGAGTAGGGCTAAGACGCACGTTATTGATGAAGAAGAGGTTGAGATCTTAGTTAATCTGGCGAAAGACACAGAGGGATTAAGTGAGAATTTCTCAACAGGAACGCTCACTTTATTTGGTGAAACACTTTATAATTACGTAGAAAAACACAAATTTAAGGGAGTTGAGGACTGGTTTGATCAACATGTTATAGAAGAATTATCCTATATAAAAGAGGTGTGTTTGAGGATTGAAAATTTAAGAGTTAGAGATTTAGCCTTGACCGCTTTTTCATCAATTATAGTTATCGTATCTCGACAAGATTCAGATACGAGATATGTTCGAAGAGAAAAAAACACGAAGCCTGGAGATACATTCAAACAATTTGTCAGGGCACTAAGGCATACGATTAAAAAATCTTTGGAGTTCAGTGAAGAAGTTATAACTCCATATAAAGCACAAGTCCTCCAGTCTAGCATATTACTACCTCCAGAAATTCCTCCAGTAGATTTAGTTGTATGCTCCCCTCCTTATCCAAATGCGTATAGTTATCATTTATATCACAGAACTAGAATGATGTGGCTTGGTATGGATCAACCTACATTTAAACAAGATGAAATAGGAAGTCATAGAAAGTATAGTCGGAAAGGTAAAAATGCTGCTACGGCAGATACTTTCAGAGGAGAGCTTTATACAATATTATCTTGGTTGACACATATGATCCGTAATAATGGCTATGCTTGTTTTGTTATAGGAGATTCCACTTTGAAAGGAGAAAGGATCAAAAATGATGAGTTACTTATTGAAGTTGCAAAGGGCTTAGGTTATAAAGTTGAAGCAAACATAAACCGCACCCTTCAAAGTACTCGCAAATCATTTAATCCTAAAATTGGAAAGATAAGAGAAGAGCATATTGTAATATTAAAGAATAGACTTAATTAAATACTAATGGAAAATTTATATCAAATAAATTGTGTAATTAAGTCATATATTCAGCCTTTTGAGAGAGTTCTTGCATTTAAAGAATTAGAAGCATTGGCAGGAAGTAATCCACTGCCAATAAAAGGAAATGAACTAGATAGCCTTAATTTTTCAGTCCAATCAAAGTTTTCTCAAAAAGAACTTGCTAATCGCTTAGCATACTGGGAAAGAGTATATAATGGTAATGAATTAGAGCATATTGTTACAAAACAAGTCAGGGTAGAAGCTACGACCACCTTGCTGAAGAAAGATAAATACCCTTTAGATTTTCAAGATTTATTACCATTTAATGGAAATGTCCCTAAGATAAACAGAAGAAATCTTCGATATGGTCCGCATGGAATTCATGAATATCGAGGAAAATTTTTCCCTCAGTTAGTGAGATCATTACTCAATATCTCCGGAGCATCAGAATCATCTAAGGTGATGGATCCAATGTGCGGTAGTGGTACTACTTTAGTTGAATCAATGTTAATGGGGTGTCAGACTTTTGGACTTGACTTAAATCCGCTATCAGTTTTTATTTCACAAACTAAATGTGATGTTCTAAATGTTAATCCCGAATTGTTAGAAGAACAGTATAAAACATTAAGACAACAAATCTCAAATCAAGGTCTTAGTAAGAACAATAAATTAAAATGGTTTTTACGCTTATCTATAGAAGACCAAGAGTATTTAAAGAATTGGTTTTCCGAAGATGTTTTAGTTGAGTTAGACAGTATTGTTGCACGAATTGAGCAGGTAAAAGAAGTTGTCTGTAAAAACTTGTTCAAGGTAGCTTTGAGTAATATTATAAGAAACATATCATGGCAAAAAGATGATGACTTAAGAGTTCGTAAACATATACCTGAAAATTCAGAAATAAATGTCTCAAAGTTGTTTTTAGATGAGTTGGATCGATCAGTTAATTCAATTTTGGTTCTACTATATGAAAATCAAGGTCTTAATACTGGTAAAAATCAATTGTTTGAAGGTGATAGCCGTAAATCAGCACAAATTTTCAAAAATCAGGTCGGTAAGATTGATGCCATAATAACTTCACCACCATACGCTACTGCACTCCCTTATCTTGATACAGATAGGTTAAGTTTATATTATTTAAACTTTCTTTCTAGGTCAGGACATAGGGAAAGGGATTATGATATGATTGGAAACAGAGAGATAACTAAAACAAACAGAGAAGCGTATTGGACGTATTATTTGAAGCATAAGAGTTTTCTGACACAAGAAATAGTAGATTTGATTGATTTAATTTACAATCTAAATCAAAAAAACAAAGTTGGTTTCAGGCGCGAAAATCTACCGCCATTGCTTTCCAAATATTTTTTTGATATGAAGAGAATCTTTGAGTCATATAAACTATTGTTACGACAAGGGGGAATGGCTTTTGTTGTTGTCGGAAATAATCATACAAATTCTGGAGATACGAGAATTGAAATTGAAACGGACAATTTATTGGCTAAACTTGGTGAAAGTTGTGGGCTGATTTTGGAGGAAAAACTATCTATGGATATGTTAGTTTCTCGAGATATTTTTAAGAAAAATGCTGGGAAAGCAGAGTCTATTCTTTTCTTTAGGAAAGCTTAGTTGTAGTATCCCCAAGTTTTTTTAGAATTTCTAGTACTGTTTGAACAAAGAGCTAAATATTGATCATATGAAGTTGTCCCTCTAGGAATTATTTCGACATAATAAGAAAATTCGTCAGAGCCATCAACTCTTTCAATTCTTAGAATATCACCGATATTTCCAGCGTTCCTAAGTACTTCACTTCTTAGTCTAAAATCATGCTTAACAGGCCAAGTCATCATATTTACAATAGCTGTTTCTCCGCCTATACGCATCTTTACTCCTAATCGGTCAAATTTTCCTGGCCTTTTTTTGTCCTCTGTAAAACTTTCTTTCCACCTCCAAAAGTCTGGCGCAAAATCTCGTGCTGATAACGGAATGAATATTTCTGGCGACCTTCGGCTTGTACCTTTTGTTGTTTGACCTGTTCCAACATCTGTTTTTTGCAAAGTCATTACAAATCCAGTAGAAGACAAATCAGATGTAGGAATTTCTGATTTGAGTTCTATAGCTTTAGTCGCTTTACTGACTGAAATTCTCGGGGCAGATCTTTTAACTTGAGATTTTGAAAAAAGTGCTTCTTTCTGAATGGAATCTGTCGATGGCTCGGATTTGGTTGAACTTTGTTTTCCATTGGTCAAAAACACTTCAGGAAGAATGTTACCATTCTCTGTCAAGACTTTTAAAAAACTAGAGTCAAGTTGCTTACTGTTTTCAGATTTTGGGTCACACCAAATATCAAAGTACGATTTAATTTCAGCAAGCAATTCATCATCAGCTTTATTACCAATATTGAGCCAGTAAACAGCGGAAGATTCATCATTTGTATAAAGACCACCTTCGGTAAGGTTTTGAGAGCCTATTACTAATATAGCCTTTTCATCATTTTCAAACAGGTAGATTTTAGGATGAAATGTTACAAACTTATCTTCACAGTGATTAATCCAAACTTCCCCTTTTGTGCAACAATCCAATAAGCCTTCCAGACCTTCTACACTCGTCCCAGAATGATCAATGCCTACAACTATTCGAACTTGATTTCCATCATTTTCTAAAAATTGTTTGACTTCTCCCTGAATATGACGAACTCCAGATCGCTTGGCAAAAGCAACACAAGATTGAAACACTTTAAATTCACCATGCTTTCCTGAAAGAATGTCCTTAAGAAAAGCACCTAAAGTGATTGCACCGTATGGTTGAACAAGAATTCTCATAAGATTTACATTGTGGAAACGAAAAGATCTCTTATATCAACTTTTAGGAATAAGGCTATCTGATAAAACACTTCAACCGAAGGCTGGACATCATTAGTGCACCATCTCGAAACGGTAGATTCTGTTTTTTCGAGATGCTTTGAAAGTTCCTTTGATGACACGTTCTTTTCAGCCAAAACCGCTTTTATCCGATTGTAATTTATTTTATCCATTGTGCAATTAAATTGCTGTTTGGTGTAAATATACAAAGCTTAAAACTCTTAGTTTTCCCTGTTAATTGTAGTTTCATGTAAATTTCTTGCTGTTAAATCGAATTTAAATTTTACAAAACAATAATTTATTGTATTTTCGTAAAAATTAATTATTGTCATAAAGCAATTATTATGAGCAGAAGATATACCAAAGCTGATTTAGAAAAAATCGTTTCCGTTCAACTGGAAAACCTCAATGCCATACATGACCTATTAAGTATCATGAAGTATCAAAATGAATTATTGAATAGTGCCAACAAGAAATTGAAAGATGAAATCACAGATTTTAAGCAGAAATTGTACCCAACTCGAAAACGAAATTCAAATTCTTAAATCTGAGGGTTGGAAGGCAAGCTCTTTGTGAATGTCCCGAAGGGCAGGCGCAATGTGCTTGTCAGTGTGTTGGCAAAATCAAATAAAAACCTCTTGTGCGGTGGGGAAATTACCACTAACCTTTCTTAGGGCTATTGTAGCTAACGGTCTCGGCTATGCGTAGTTTGGGGTTTTGAAACTATTAACTTTCAATTTATTACAAATTTTATTTAGAGCTACTAAGTTCAAATTTAGCACGTTGCCCAAATTACGTATAGCCTTTGTTAGCCTTTCGTTGTTATTTTTTTCTATAAATTACCAAGTTTAGCCTTATTTTTAATTCCCATTAGATTCTCTTTTTTTCCAAGTATTTCATAATTCTGAGCGTGGTATTTTGCATCTCTTTTGTTCTGAACTATGATTTTAACTTCTTCAATGATTCTCTTTTGTTCATTTTTGTCAATTGGAACGGGTACTCTAACTTCAAGTAATCTACTACCAAGAGTAGAGATTGTACCTTGTCTAAATGATTTTGATTCAATTTGTCGTTGCACAATTTCCAAACCAAGCATAGTCAGAAGTAAATATGGTGACATCGCTTTTTTATTAATAACTTTAATTCTTCTAAAATGACTTTGTAATACGATTTTCAAATCCATATCTGTAACCATTGCTGTTCTGCCCATCAAATAAGTACCATCATTTACTACAAGAATATCCTCTATTTCAATATTTTGCTTTGTTTTATATTCGAGATAAACATCTTCTGATACACAATGTGTTGAATCAGCAACAATTTCCCAATTAGAAACCTCTGATGTTCTAACAAAAGGCACATCGCCAGTTCCGTAATTTTCACTACCAACCTCATTTCCACGAGATACAGTTATTGTTTTCTCATCAACCAGTTGTTTAATTGTTTTTACTGTGTATTTACCACTTTCGACAAATTTATTTAGTTCAAAGTTAATATCAGGATTGTAGTATTTTGGCAATAAAATATTATTGGTTATTTCACTAAATTTCATTTTAAAACCAAGATGTGATGGTGACCCTCCATTTTCTAATTCTTTTAGGTGATTAGGAATGAGTGCTATTTCATCTTCATAAATCTTACGTCCTCTCTTATCGTGTCCGCAAGTTTTAGCATAACTCATAAAGAAAGAATAGTCTTTTCTTGGCTTTGATGTTTTTTTCAATAATATTAAATGTGTCTTGGTTGGTGTATATGGTAAAAAAGTACTCATAGGCAAATCAATAAGTCCAATTAATTCGGCATTATTCAATAAGTGTTGAATAATATAACCAGTGGTAGGATTACTCAATACTCCGTCAGGTAATATTATGCCCATTTTACCACCATCTTTTAATAAATCTAAAAATCTATCAATAAATAGAATTTGGGGTGCTTCACTTGTTCTAACTTTGCCTTTCTCCCAACTTCCATCTTTCTTTTTTTTCCATTTGTAACCTAATGGGAATTGACTTAATTTAGATTCACCAACCACAGGGATATTTGCCCCAAAAGGTGGATTTGCAAGAAGAATATCAAATGTGCCAAATTGGATACTTGATTGTGTTTTATTATGCCAAGATTTTATTGGTTCAAGTGAGTCTTCGCAGAAAATACCACTTTTGCCATCTCCCATTATTACCATATAGGCTTTAACAACCTTACTTAGAAAATTGTCCCTTTCAATTCCTCTAATATTTACACTTGCTTTTGAGTTTTTCTCATTGTCAATTTCATTTTGTGGCCAATTATATTCTTTTCCACGCTTTTCAATTTTTGTATATTGATATTTTAATGCTTCTATTAAGAACCCCCCTGAACCACAAGCAGGGTCAATAACTTTATCATTTACATCTACATCAAGTATTTGAATTGCCGCTTTTACAACATTTTTTGGCGTAAAAAACTGACCTTGCCCTCCTTTTAATGCCCTGTGGATAAATACTTCAAAAGCATCACCAACAACATCACGTTCAGTTTCCATCAATGAATAGTTTTGCAGTTCACCAACCACATAAACAAGCGACTTATCATCTAACTCAATAGTATCTTTTTTGTCAAGTACATCAGGGTAAACATTTTTTGCTTCTTCAAAACGTGCTTTTATGCGATTGGATGCATCTTTGATTGATTCTTCCATTCCCGCCCTAAATTGAACAATATCATCGGGTTTTGTGAATTTCTCATCATATAGTTTACACAAAATCAAATTAATAATTTGTCTTGCAAGTTCTTCATCTCTTGTTATACCGACAGCATTACCAGCAAGATAATTTCTTATTGAGACAAATTTGAATTTTAAATTATGAGTTTGTTTTAAGTCTTTTCTTTTAAATAGCCCAATATCTTGCAATCTTTGGGTATAGGTTGGGATATTGGGAATGTCATCTTTAAAATAAACTTTCCCATTTTTTTCAATTTTCCGAAGAAATAAAGTTTCTTCACCATTAAACCAAACTCCAAGATAAGCATTAGAAAATTTTAAATAATCTTTCAATTGGTCTAAACCATCTTTTTTGGTTTTTTTCTTACATTCAACAATAATGTAAGCATTATCGTCATTTTTTTCAGACTTACTAAAAACTGCTATATCAACAGGGTATCCTTTTTTATCAGATGGATGTGATTTAACTCTGAACTGCGGTCTTGTTTGAATGTTTTCCTTTGGATAACCATAATCTTCAACAAGCATTTTTGAAAATACTTGAACAGCATCAACCTCTTCCGGTGTTGCTTTAACTTGTTCTCCAGAGATGTAATCTCTTATATATCCGTCTTTTATTTCTGTCATATTAATTCCTTTAATTTCAATTCATAAATTTACGAATCATTTTCTTCTTTCATTTGTTTCGTTGTCAATATTTCGTTTTCAAAATACAAATACCTTCAATTTTACATCAGTTTTTATTGAAAATTCGGTCTCCTTCAATGAAGACTAACGGGAAAGTATAAGCGTAGTGTGGGTTTTGAAACACTTACCTTTCGGTTTAGCAATATGTTTGTTAATTTTCAATTTATTCAAGTTTAGCACTTTCATCCGCATTACGCTTATACAATGTTGTAAATAGTGCCTTCCTCATCTTTGTACCCAGTTTTCAATTTCAATACCTAAAATTCGTTTAAACTCTTTCACATTTTCCGTAACCATAGTCAATTCATTTGCAATTGCAGTAGAACCAATAAATAAGTCGAAATCGCTAATCATTATTCCCTTTTTTCTTAAACGGACTTTCTCTTTTGCATAAATCCGTATTGAATTAAAAATTGGAAGGATTTTAACTTGTTCCGAGAATTGATCAACTATTTTAAAGTTCTTTTTTGGGTTAGGACTATTCTCTGCACCAAAGATTAGTTCCGCAAGAGTGATTTCTGAAATTGCGCAGTCATTGAGATTTATTTCTTGAAATTTTTCTATTACGTTAAATTTTCCACGAAATAGGTGAATGCAGATATTCGTATCTAATAAATATTTCATTCTAAACTCAAATTATTTCGTTTATCAACTCTAGCAGATTTGATTTCATTAATTATTTCGTCTGAAGTTCTATGGTCTTGCCAAGCACCAAAGACCGATTTGATGTCAAATGGTTTTTTTGATTTTGTTTGTATTGATTTAGTTAATTTAATAATTAAACTTTTTTTACTATTATTATCTAAGTTTTTCAAATAGCCGAAATATTTATCTAGAGTTTTATTTGAAATAGTTAAACTTCCCATTCTTTTTGTTTTTATGCAATATAATCAAATTATCGTACGTTGCTTTTCCATTCAGTTTATTTAAAAATCAGTCGCTTGGTATTGATGTTTTTTTCAAATACTCATCGTGCTCCAATGATTTCTTAATGTCAGTTAGAATTGAAAATGACTTTTCTAATTCGTAAGCTTTCTTAAATTCATCCTCATTTTTAATCAGCACCGAACTTGGGTAAACAATTACTTTTGCATTCATTTCAGTGAACATTGGGTTTTCCAATTCTTTTGATTCTGTTTCCAAAACAAAATTATAGCTCAAAATTCTGTTTTTAAATCCGAAAGATATGACGTAGAACCAGTCAAATTTTTGCTCAATCGAGTATTCGTTCAGGTTAAATTCCTCAAACTCACTCTTGGCAGAATTAACCAAAGTCGTATTCAGTCGCATCATCGATTTTTGAAATTCAGTCGTATAGCTTTTTCTCTTTTGATTGCCTTCAATTTCCTCCTTTTGTTCAAGAACTTTTTTATTCGTTTCAATTCTATTTTTCTTGACTGTCTTTTCCTCACTTGCAAAGAATTTGAAAAGTTGATAAAGAATAAATCCAACTATTAAGATTATAATTACTGTTTCCACATTTTATCTTTTTGAGTGAGTTTCAGCATTATTTACAACGTTGTTGTATAAGAATAGTAGCGGATTTAAAAGCACTTGCCTTTCAATTTATCACTAAACTTTGTACAAAGATACTCACTTTGAATTTAGCACAAAACCCGCTATTATTTTTATACCGTGTTGGTAGCCGTTGTTGATATTCCATAAAGCTAAAACCTATATTCCATTTTTAAAAGCACATATCTTGGTAGTAATCTATATTCGGTTGTTGATGTGCTAATATCACTGATTGAATATGTTCTAAAAGTATTTGTGTTAAACAGATTTTTACCCGACAATGAAAAACTTAATTTATTTTCTTTTAAAGTATATCTCGCTTCGATATCCGAAAAATAATAAGTGTTATTTTCTGAATCTATATTTCCGAAAAAATAACGTTCATTTTGAATTTGGAAATTTAAATTATCATTAATCTCAAAAAGCAAATCTAAAAACAATTCGTTATTTGTAAATGAGTTATTTATAGTAGTTTTTATTTCGTTTACTGTCCATTTTGAACCAATATTGTAATTAAAAAAACCTTTAAAAGCAGAACGAATTTCAAAACCGTAATTATAATTAGTCGATTTCACTTCTCGTAATACAGAATTGTTAACTACATTTTTATAATTTGATTTTGAATAACCTAAATTTAATTTTAAGTTTGATGATAAAGATTTAAAATATCTGTCAATATTAGTATTAATAGATAGAATTTCTCTGTCTTTAATAATAATTTTTTCTGCTTGTGAGTAATTCTGAGTTATAAAAGAGTTTGTTGAAAAAAAATCAAAATTCTTACTGTAAATAATGGATGTATTAGCAAAAAACACATCACTCCAATTACCTAATTGATAATTTAAAAACACAGTTGAAGCATTTAATTGATTAAACGTTTCTATTCCTTTTGAGAAAGAACGAAAATCTGTTAAAACAAAATTATTGTAAACATCTAAAATTTTAGCATTTGTGGTGTTATAGGAATACGAGGTTCGTATTCTGTTTTTATTGTTTATTTTCCAATCTAAACCTACGGTTGGATTTATAAAAAAAGGTTGTTGCTCTGTTTTATTATTTTGTACTAACTGATTGAATAATTGATGAAAATCTAATTTTCCTGTAATTGCAACATCTTTCAATTTTATTCTGTATTTTGATGTGAAATATAAATTGTTTACAGAGTATGTCGTTATGTTTTGATAATCTGTCGGTGTTTCTAAAATAGCATTGTCTTCTTTTAACAAAAAGGAAGATAACAATTCGTCTTTTCTATACTCGTTTCCAAATTGTAATTCTAATAAATTATCGTTTTCTTTTCTATCTAATAAATGTGCTTCAAAATCAGCAAACTGCATTTTGTTTTCACTTAATTGTTGCACATTATTTGTATTGATAAAACTCGGAAATAAATCTTGATAGAAAAATTGATTGATTGTATAGTTTTGAGGTGTTTTTTCGTTTATATATCGTCCTGTAAGCAGGAAAACCTTGTTGTCTTTAAATTTATTTGTGTATATGATTTTTTGGTCAAATAAGGTGTTTCTGTCTTTTAAAATTTCTACTGTTTGTTGGCTATTAAAATTCAAATTACTTGTATTTTCAGTATCTTGATTGTTATATTTTGTTGTTACTTCAAGCATTTTAGTTTTTGAAATATCATAGGTTAAATCTATTTTTCCGAAACCTATAAATTTCTTTTTCCGTAATACAAAATCCTCGGTGTTTGTAAATTCTATTCCGTTAATATTAAAATTTTGAGCGGAATTTCTAAAAAAATCATTTTCATCCCAATTAAAAAACCCAAGTGTTTTTAGTTTTACTTTTTTAGATAAGGTGAAAATTGCATTTAATGATGCCAATTCTGTATTATTAAAATTGGTTCTTGATGCTTTAAAGTTTGGTGTAAAACAATTTAAGTTGATTAATGTATTTACGCTTTGATTGTCGCCAATACTTGCTGGTTCTCCATAGAGAAAAGGACGTATTAAATGATTAATATCGCCTGTGACATTATAACCAACATTGTTAAAATTAGTGAGAAAATAATATTTATTTTTCTTACCAAAATTCATTAAATTACTACTAATTTTGTATCTGTTATTTAATGTAATATCATAACCTAAATTAATGTTTCCAAACCAAATTCTTTTTGCATCTTCTTTTAATACAAGGTTTAAAGCGACCTTATCACTTTCTTCTACATTTTTAAGCAACTTGTTGTTTGAATATCTTTGTAATAATTCAATTTTATCGATTTGGTCTGGTGGCATATTTTTTGTTAGAATTTTGTAACCTCTTTCAAAGAAGTCATCGCTATCTACCATTACTTTTTCTATTTCTTTATTACCTATTTTTATTGTCCCATCACTTTCTACCGTTAATCCTGGTATTTTTTTTAGTAAATCTTCCACTACTTGTTCGTTACCTTGTAAAAAGGATTTTACATTAAAAATAACAGTATCTTTTTTGACTGTTATTGGCTTGTTTGCTTGTATAATAACTTCATTGAGTTTAACAGTTTTAGAATTTAAAAAAACATCAATATTGATGTTTTTTTCTGTGCCTTTTATTGTTAATGGAATTATTTTTGTTTCAAATGAAAGAGCAGAGAAAATCAAATTGAATTTCCCGGTTTCTTTAATTTTTAAAGAGTAACTACCGTCATTATTTGTTATAACATATGTTATGATAGAATTATCAACACTTGTTTTTAAAACTACGTTTGCAAAAACTCCTCTTACTTTTGTGCTATCTTTCACAAAACCACTTATTTTAATTTGAGCAGAAACTGATGTTGAAAACAGGAAGAATATAAATGCAATTGAAAATACTATTTGTCTTTTTTCTCTTCTGTTTCCCATTCATATACTTTTTCACCTCTATATTTTCTCTTATGACCTTTTTTTGGTATTTGCCTCATTTTATTTGCAATATTTCTTGGTAGTTTAGATTTCATTTTTTTAAAAACATAATCATTATAGTTATCTCTAAATTCAACATACTCCTTGAGGGTTTTTGATTCTTCTGTAGTTGGTTTTTTAATAATGAAATCACATTTACAAGGATATTTTATGCTTTTAAATTCTACCTTAAACATCTTTTCAGAATCTTCTGCTTCTAAAATAAGTCCCGGAAGACCAAATAATTTCCAAGGTCCATATGGCAAAGGTATTTCTTCAGTAAACCAAGCTGTATATGTCCTTCCCCTATACACACCTATAGCTTTTTGTGCTTTAAATTTTCCAATTTGTTTGTATTCGTCTTTAATTCCCCAATTGATAGCTATCCAATTATCTTCAACTTTAAAAGGATTAAATAACTTATTGATTCTTGCAAATCTATTTATTATAATTTTATTAGTAAAATCTCTATATACTTGTGTGCCATAATCGTCAGAAATGCTGAAACTAGCTTTAACGTTTGTGCCTTCAGATTTTATTCCAGAGTTATCATTTTTAAGTAAATCAGTTCTATTGTATATGAATAAAGATTTATTATTGCTAAATTCAAGAATTGCATTTTTAATAATCACCTTTTCAGCAGGTACTTGATAATTGTATTCAATGTACCCTTTTTCAATTTGCGATAAAGCAACAAAAGGGATACTAAATAATATTAATAAGAGTCTCATTTTTTATTTTTTTTTTAATAGGGTTGATAATTTTTACCAACCCTATATTTTAACTATTAAAACACAAACTCTTATTAAAAGAACCATGCCATTATTACATCCATAAAATCGCTAAAAGACCCAAATGTGTCGTCAGAACAATCAACCCAAGTACTTCCTGAACCAAATTCGTCAGTGTCCCAAGAAAAAGTAAAGCCACAAATTGCCGCTTCTGCTTCTGATGAGATAGAGTAAGATATATCACTGTTCATTGTAAAATCAACACTTGCTAATTCTGCATAATTGGTCATTTCAACAATTGCAACATCAAATGTTGAATCTTTTTCTACATCATTTGTTGCAAAAGTAAATGAAACTGTTAGTAATAATACTACTGATAAAAATAAATTTTTCATAATATATTTGTTTTATAAAATTAGTTAGAAGAACAATTTAATTAGCCGCTATTCTTCGTGTGGTTTTTCCACGGTTTCGACTTTTTAGGTTTCCACTTTTTAACTTTTCCAGAGAGTGTTTTTCTTTTTTTTGTGCTAATTCCGTAAATCGGATGGTCTTAAATTCACTCTGTTTACTCGGTTCTAATGTCTCGTCCTAAAATAGGGCTACAGTTAATTATTAAAATTTATGCTACATTTTTGTGCACGTAATTAGGTGTTTTATAATCTAAAGATAAATGTAATCTTTTATTATTATATAATTTGATTGCATTTTTTGTTGCTTTTTTGGCGTGATTGATATTTGTAAATGTTTGGTCGAGGAAGAATTCATCTTTTAAAATTCCGTTAACTCTTTCGGCCATTGCGTTTTCGTAGCAATGATTTTCTTGGGTCATACTGATTTGTATCTTTTTTCTTTTCAAAATTTGAGTATAAACATTGCTACAATATTGTATTCCTCTATCAGAATGATGTATGATTTCTTCGGTATTTTTAGTTTGATAAATAGCTTTATTTAAAGCTCTAACACAGCCTTTAAGTTCTAAACTATCACTAATATCATAGCCTACTATTTTTCTTGAATACATATCAGTAATAAGTGCTAAATAACAAAATCCATTTATAGTTCTTATATAGGTAATATCCGAAGCCCAAACTTGGTTAGGTCTATTAATGATCAGGTCTTTTATGATATTTTTATATTTATAAAAACGATGGTAAGAGTTGGTTGTTTTAGAAGAATATTTTTTCCTTCTAATTAACAAATTATTTTCTTTTAAGATTCTAAATAACTGGTCTCTACCTATATTTATATTCTGTTTCCTAAAATCATTATGTAAGGATTTCATTAGCTTTCTAGTACCTTCTCTGGGTAATGTTTTCCTGCTTTTTTTAACAAGCATTATTACATTTTGTTCTATTTGTTTTTTAAGAACAAACCTTTTTTGATATTTGTAATAAGCATCTCTTTTTAACTCGAAAGCATTACAAATAGTAGCGATGGCGTACCTTCTTTTTTTTCTATTAATCGGTGCTATTTTCATTAAGGCTTTATGTTTAAGTTTTTTTTTAATTCTTCAACATTTTTATAGCCAAGATTTTCAGCAGCTACTTCAAGATAACTATCATTCACAAGTTTATCTAGATCCTTTTTAATAAGAAGATCTTTGAGTTGTTTTAGCTCTTTTTGAAGGGCTTTAATACGGGATAATTCGTCGTCTGTTTGCACGGTTACACGGGTGTTCATTAAATCTTTACGGTCATATTTTTTAATCCATACGTTTATCGTACTAGATTGTATGCCGTAAGTTAAGGCAATTTGTCTTTTGGAATGGTTTCCTTTGGTAAGTTCTGCTAATACTTTGAGTTTAAAACTCTCACTATAACGTCTTACATATCCATCATTTTTATACATATACTTGTTGTTTTTTGTATACATATTTCAGGACGGGTCATAATGGCTACCAACGGTCTCGTATAAGAATAGTAGCGGATTTTGTCGCACTTACTTTTCGGATAATCACAGACCCTTTTTATATTTACTTTGTTTCATTTTAGCGATTAAACCGCTATTATTTTTATACAATGTTGGCAACTGGGCGTTATTCAGTTCATGATTCAAGCCCCAAATCAGTCCAGAATTCACTATAAAAATTTTTTGATTCCATAAGTTTTTCGTGATTCCCAAAGTTAGTAATAATCCCGTTTTCCAAAACATAAATTCGGTCAGCAATTTTCGGTAAAGAATGTAATCTGTGAGAAATAAAAATTATTGTCAATTCAGATTTTAACTTATTCAACAAATCTAAAACAAACTACTCTGTTTTTCTATCCATTGCAGAGGTAAACTCGTCTAATAGTAGAATTTTTGGCTTTTTATATAAAGACCACAATCAGATTGGTCGTGTTGCATTGTAAAAGTTTGTTGTAGGTATTTCTGAGACGTATTTATTGTTTTAGTCATTTTGATTTAATACCCTTAAAATTCCGTTAGCATTTATTTGACCATTATGCTTTTTGATTAACTCTTTATTTTTATTATAGATTAAAATATACGGAATAGATTGAGCATCAAATTTATTAGTAAAATGGTAATCACTATCATATAAAAAAGTTATATTGGATTGATTGTTTAATTTGTGTTTTTCTGAAAACTGTTTGATAGTGTCAATATTTTCTGTTGAAACAAAAATAAATTGAACTTTTTTAAACTTATTTTTATTTTGACTTATACTTTCTGCTTCGTGATGACAAAAATCACATTCACTATTAAAGTAAATGAAAATAGTAGAGATATTAGTTTGTAAATTTGAGTTTGTAAATGAAATATTTTCTAATGTTTTTAATTCAAACTTTGGAATAGTTTGTATTTGCTTAGCAATCTCATTTTTTTCTTTTGATTTTATAATAATACTATACCCTAAATAAGATAGTAGGCAAACTATACAAAAAATGATTATAAGTAGTATCTTTTTTTTATTCATAATTTAACTCATATTTAAATTGTAAAACATAACAACAACTACCCAAATTAGTAAGCCTAAACCATAACTACTTGCAACTATTGTCATTGCTTTATCTAAATTAGAGTTTATATCTTTACTAATCATATGACCTAGAAGTAACCAATAAACTAATTCAAAAATATTTATAACTTGAAAAGGGTAGATAAACCAAGTTTCTAAACCTTGATATCCAACAATATTTAAAGCAGAAAGCGGATGAAAGTGTTGTAAATCTTGAATTGTATAGTTTGATTGAAAATAGTAAAACCAAACGGTTTTAGAGATAATGACTAATAAGAATATGAATTCTGCTTTCACAACTATGTTAAATAACTTTTTAAATTTAATTTTTTTATCAAAAAAGAAAATTCCTACTTCAAGAGTGAAAGAGATAATTGTAATTTTTAAAAATAAAAATAAAGGTATAAATAGATAACTTAATCTTTCAATTTTATTTTGAGTTGATATAAAGCCATTAAGTTGTTCTTTAGAAAAATTTTCTCCTAGAAAGTTTAAAAGTAATTCATCAGAATTTAAAAGTTCTTTTGAAAGATAGCCAAGTATAAAATTTAAAAACACAAGGAATGAAAATAATATATAGTTATTTCTCATTTTTTGCTTTTATATATTGTAGATAATATTATATTATTTTCATCAGAATAATCTTTGATTATTTTAAGAATTTCAAGCATATTATTGAACTTTTTATTAAAAATAAATTTACCTAAAATGCCGAAATTCCAATTATAAGAAAAAATGTAGTTGCTTTCTTGTTTTTTTAAGTTAAAGTAATAATAATTACTTTTAATAGTTAATTTATTAATATCTTGTTTAATACATTTTATACTAATAATTTCTTTAATTTCATTTTTTAAGTAGTCAAACATTAAATCCATTGTAATCATTTTAATAAACACCTAAGCAAAATAAAAAATGCTTAGGTGTTTTCTTCAAATTTACTCACATGCTCCTGTATCTTGCATATCTAAACAATTTGGTCCTAGTGCAGCTAGTCCTGCTCCTATAGCAGCTCCTATGCCTCCAAAAAACCAACTACCCATTGCTGCTGCCATAAATACAGCTTGTCCACAGCTGTAACATTCTCCAGCTGTAACAATTTCCATCTGACTTAAATCTAATGATTTCATAATAAATAATTTTAAGTTATACCATTCAAATTTAGTTAAACTTTAGAAATTGTGAATGGCTTTTATCAATTTCTAAAACATTTTTTCAGCCCTTTTTCTCCGTGTGAGTCATCCAGCCTTGTTGCCAACGTTTTAGTATATGAAAAGTAGCAGACTAAAAAGCTAATTCTTTCAGTTTAAAAACAAAGATAGCAGAAAAGTACAAATTTTGAAACTTGCACTTTTCTGCTATTTTTTATATCGGTTGGGCTATGAGTAGTTGCGTGAATTTAGTAATCAACTTTGTAAATATGCACCAACTTTAAGACTTGTAAAAAACTTTCTAGAGTAGCAAAAATCAGCAATTACTTATACACTTTGTTAGGCACAGTAATTTCTTCTTTCATTTCCTCAATCTTTAATTTATCTGATTTGATTATTCTTACATCTGATATAAAATCAAACAATCTATTTCCCTTTGCTTCTTTTTTTGTTTGAATAACAATTTTTAAATGATATTCTCTCCCTAAACAAGCTCGTTCTAATTTTTCAATCGCATCATTTAGAGTTTCACTATCACTCTGTATTTTAACAGGAACTGGTTTTTCTTGGAAATGAGCTTTTAGGAACCCATCTATTCCTGAATTTCGTTGAACAGGTAAAGCATCAATACTTTTTAATAGAGCAGTATCATATTCCGTTTTTTCAAGATAGCTTTTTGAACCTTTTTTGAGTAAAGCAGAATCGGTTATTATCATCTCTTCTAATCTTTGGTTAGCTAAATCAACAGCATCTTTAGAAGCGTCTATTCCAATAAAGTTTCTATTCATAGATTTAGCAGCAACACAAGTCGTACCACTACCACAAAAAGGGTCAACAACCAAATCTCCTTTGTCAGTTACAATTTTTATTATTTGATTTAAAAGTAAAACTGGTTTTTGAGTTGGGTAACCAACTCTTTCTTTTGCTTTTGGATTTAGATATGGAATTTCCCAAGTGTCAGATAATGGCACACCTTTTTTTTCTTTTCCTAAAACTATATTTCCGCTTTTATCTGTTTTATAAACAGACTTTCCATTTGAGGTCTTTTGCCTGTCTTGTAAAATTTGGTCAAGATTAGTTGTTGGAGCATAATCTGTGTAGTATTGATTAAATTTAAAATCCTTACTTTTTGAATAGAAGTAAATATTTTGATGAGAATTTAACAATCCTTTTTTTGAATTAGACCATCTTTTATAACTCCAAATAATTTCGCTTCTAAAGTTTTTCATTCCAAAAACTTTGTCCAACGAAACTCGAATGTAATGTGAAGCTATTTTATCACAATGTAAGAACACACTTCCTGTGTTTTTTAGAACTCTATTACATTCTTTAAGACAAGATTCAATTAATTCTAAATAATCTTCTAAAGAATCCCAACTGTCACAAAATTCATACTTTTTAGAATTATCTCTAGTAACTAAACTATGTTTTTTTTGTGTGAAAAACGGAGGATCAAAATACACCAAGTCAACAGAGTTTGATTCTATTTCTGTTAACCTTTCAAGACAATTACCTAAATATATTTTATTTGTTTTCATCCTCTGGCGTTCTTTTGTCTGCTATTATTGTCAAAATCTCTTTTAAGTCAAATCCAGTGTATTCTTTAATGAAATCCCAAGCTTCTTCACCACCATAATATTGCCCTTTAACTCCTGTGTAAATTGTTTTTAAGGTCGCTTGAATTCTTTTCGCTTGTTCCCTTTGTGGATAGTAAAAAATTACTCTTATTGGAGTATAACCATAACTTTCTATTGCTTTTACTCTTGTGTGCTCTTTTGTTATGTGGTCTCCATCAGTTGTGGCGTCTCTCCATTTTATCTCAATTGCATTATTACCATCCAAAAAATCTATTTCAAATGTTTTTGGTCTTTGACCTAGATTGTTTTCAACTAGAGTTTTACCTCCTCCAACATTATTGAATTTAAGACATAGAGAAGCAGCTTCTTCAAGAAACGAACCAGCATATTTATAAAGAAATCGACCCGTATTTTGATATTCATCAATTAGTTGTCCTTCTGTTGTGGTTATTCCTAAAACTCGATAAATAAGATAATGAGAGTTGTCATCCCCTTTCATTTCTTCTTTTCGGTTTTCTATTTTGGAATTAAGATTATTAGCATATTCTTCAGCTAATATTTCCATTTTAGAAGTTAATAATTGAAGTCCTGCTCCTTTTTCTATTGCTTGACGAATTTCATTGTCCCCATATTCCAAAGCTTCCTCCATTAAAATACTCTTTCCTTTACCTTTGGTTTCCAGTCCAATACTTTTACAATATTCAACAAGTTCAGCTTTTTTATATCGTTCAATTTTCGCCATTTATTTCTTTTGTTTTCTGTTTTATTCTTTGCTCTTACAAAGGTACAAAATTTAGTTCTTTTTACGGTCGTACTCTTATTGTGCCTAACGGTCTAGTATATGAAAAAGTAGGCGATTTCGAAGCACTAAACTTTTGGTTAAGAACAAACTTTGATACGAGCCAAAAGCCTTGATTATATTACTGTTTCGCCTATTTTTTATATACATTGTTATGCTTTCGGCTTTTCTTTTGTGCGTGGTCTTCTTTTTGGTACGGTCTTTTTTTCGAGTTCAATTTTGCGTTTTCTTATATGTTCGCTCAATTCTTTTCTTTCCTTGTCAGTTAGTGGAGGACTTTTAATTAAAAAATCTACTCCTTTTGGTTCTGCTATGTGTCCCATGTTTATCTCGTTTTAAAATATTTAGTAACTAGAAATTTGGCTGGCTCTGTGTCGATTATCATTCGTTGATTTTTAAAATGATATGCTCCTAGAGTTTCCTCATAGTGATTAATCAGGCTTGTTTTCGCTGTAAATGCCACAAATCCATCGTATCCTTTTTGAAATGAAATTTTGCAAGCATATGCTACCAAATTTCCAGCAACACCTTCATAAAGCTTATCTTTTCCAATATTAAAAGGTGCACTTTCCAGTAAACCCATATAAATATGGTCACTCTCTATTGTGATACTCAAAAGTCCTTGAATTATATCGGGATTATTTACAATTGTCAGTTTGTAGACCTCTTTTTTTAGGTCATTAAACTCCGTTTTCCAGTCAAAGTTCCAACCATTTTTCTTGAGAATATTCTTTAAATCTGACTTTTTAAGTGTCGAAATTTCCGTTTGAAAACTGTCGCCAGAGATTGTGTTCAGAATCGAATCTGTCAGCCTATCAATTATAAATCCCTGTTCAATTTTTTTCATAGTCTAAAGTTACGAAATTTAGCGATATGCTAAATTGAAGTACGATTTTTTCAAGCTGACCCGTCCTGAAATATGTGACCCGTCCTGAAATATGTATACAAAAAACAACAAGTATATGTATAAAAATGATGGATATGTAAGACGTTATAGTGAGAGTTTTAAACTCAAAGTATTAGCAGAACTTACCAAAGGAAACCATTCCAAAAGACAAATTGCCTTAACTTACGGCATACAATCTAGTACGATAAACGTATGGATTAAAAAATATGACCGTAAAGATTTAATGAACACCCGTGTAACCGTGCAAACAGACGACGAATTATCCCGTATTAAAGCCCTTCAAAAAGAGCTAAAACAACTCAAAGATCTTCTTATTAAAAAGGATCTAGATAAACTTGTGAATGATAGTTATCTTGAAGTAGCTGCTGAAAATCTTGGCTATAAAAATGTTGAAGAATTAAAAAAAAACTTAAACATAAAGCCTTAATGAAAATAGCACCGATTAATAGAAAAAAAAGAAGGTACGCCATCGCTACTATTTGTAATGCTTTCGAGTTAAAAAGAGATGCTTATTACAAATATCAAAAAAGGTTTGTTCTTAAAAAACAAATAGAACAAAATGTAATAATGCTTGTTAAAAAAAGCAGGAAAACATTACCCAGAGAAGGTACTAGAAAGCTAATGAAATCCTTACATAATGATTTTAGGAAACAGAATATAAATATAGGTAGAGACCAGTTATTTAGAATCTTAAAAGAAAATAATTTGTTAATTAGAAGGAAAAAATATTCTTCTAAAACAACCAACTCTTACCATCGTTTTTATAAATATAAAAATATCATAAAAGACCTGATCATTAATAGACCTAACCAAGTTTGGGCTTCGGATATTACCTATATAAGAACTATAAATGGATTTTGTTATTTAGCACTTATTACTGATATGTATTCAAGAAAAATAGTAGGCTATGATATTAGTGATAGTTTAGAACTTAAAGGCTGTGTTAGAGCTTTAAATAAAGCTATTTATCAAACTAAAAATACCGAAGAAATCATACATCATTCTGATAGAGGAATACAATATTGTAGCAATGTTTATACTCAAATTTTGAAAAGAAAAAAGATACAAATCAGTATGACCCAAGAAAATCATTGCTACGAAAACGCAATGGCCGAAAGAGTTAACGGAATTTTAAAAGATGAATTCTTCCTCGACCAAACATTTACAAATATCAATCACGCCAAAAAAGCAACAAAAAATGCAATCAAATTATATAATAATAAAAGATTACATTTATCTTTAGATTATAAAACACCTAATTACGTGCACAAAAATGTAGCATAAATTTTAATAATTAACTGTAGCCCTATTTTAGGACGAGACATGCGGAAAAAATTCTGCTAATCTTCAAATTACAACTTCAATTCAAAATATTTATCGTACTTTTAAAGCTTAAATAAAGCTTAATTTTAATATATGGAATCTTTGAAACTTGAATTAAAAAAGCGAAATAGAGATTACGGAATTATAACTTGGAAACTAAATCAAGATTTTGAAGTTAAAACACTTTTAGGCAATGCTAAAACCGTAAATATTGAATTTAACAATAAAGTTTACTCAAACAGAAAAGTAGATTATAAATATAGACGTATTCCATTTGGAAAAAAAAGAATGGAAGAAATAGAGAATGACTTTATTAATTTAAAAATAAAAAAGGGAAATTTAATAGTCAGCTAATTAAAATATGGGTAAAATAATATCAGAAGAAGCAATTAAAAGGAGAAATAGTTGGGTTGAAAAAATAGACAATATTGAAGGTGATTTTGCTTCCAATTCTGAACTAATAGAAAATGAATTAGGTAAAGAGTTAAGTCAAAATGGAATTTCAAGCCTTTTAGACCATTTAAGACTTTGTGGCAATATACCTGAATCTTATCACCACGATTCAAGTGAAGAAAAACAATATTCAAAATATACAGATGCTCTCTTAGCTTTTGCGTATAAATCTATTGGGTTAAAAAGTCTTGTTATAACCGAAAGGGCTGATGTTGCAGATGTTGAAGGTTTTGGAAAAAACTTTAGTTTTGTTGCAGATGCAAAGGCTTTTAGGTTAAGTAGAACAGCTAAAAATCAAAAAGATTTTAAGGTACAAGCAATGGACAGATGGAAACACGGAAAACCTTATGCAATGGTTGTTTGCCCAATCTATCAACTTCCAAGTAGGAATAGCCAAATTTACCAACAAGCTATTGCCAGAAATGTTTGTGTTTTTACTTATTCACACTTATCTCTTTTAGTAAGATATGCTAGCGAAGTTAGCCAAAACAAGGCAGAAAACTTACTACTCGATATTTTCAAAACTGTTCCTGCTTTAAATCCTTCAAAAAGTGCAGTAGACTATTGGCTTGGTGTAAATAAGACAATTCTTGGATCTTCAAAATCAATATTTGAATTATGGCAAGATGAAAAGATAGCAGCGACAGAATCGATTGAAATTGCAAAAGTGGAAGCTTTAAAATATTTATCGTTAGAACGAGAAAAAATAATGAGAATGTCACACCAAGAAGCATTGAAAGAACTTGTTAAAGCAAGTAAAATTGAGAGTAAAATAGAAATTATCAAACGTATTTCTGACAATGGATTGTTTGGTGTAAAATAAATAGTATGGAGAAATACAGAAATAAAATATTAGAGGGAAATTGTGTAGAAGTAATGAAAAAGTTTGATGACAATTTCATTGACTTAATATTGACTTCGCCACCTTATGACAATTTAAGAACCTACAAAGGTTTTGTTTTCCCATTTGAGAAAATTGCTCAAGAACTATATCGAATAACTAAAGAAGGTGGAATTGTTGTTTGGGTTGTAAATGATGCAACTATTAAAGGAAGTGAAACAGGGACAAGTTTTAAACAAGCATTATATTTTAATGAAATAGGCTTCAATCTTCACGATACAATGATTTTTCAAAAAACAAACCCTATTCCTCAAATTTACAGAAAGAGATATAACGGAATATTTGAATATATGTTTGTTTTTAGTAAAGGAAAAGTCAAAACACACAATTCAATAAAAATAGATTGCTTACACGCAGGATTACAGCTTAATGGAACAACCTATAAAAATTACTCGAAAGGAGAACAGAAAAGAGGTAAAATGGCTAAACCTGTAAAGAAACAAAAAATCAAAGGAAACATTTGGGAGTATGTTGTTGGTAAGAAAAAAGAAGACCAAGCTGCAAAAGGACACCCAGCACCATTTCCTATGGCTTTAGCACGAGACCATATTAATTCTTGGACTAACGAAGGAGATTTAGTTCTTGATCCAATGAATGGAAGTGGGACAACTTGTCTTTCGGCTTTACAATTAGGTAGAGACTATATTGGAATTGATATGAGTAAAGAATATTGCGAATTAGCAAAAGATAGAATTAAGGAATTTGAACAACAACCGAGATTATTTAAGGAAGAAAGCACTGCTTACAACAATGTATAAAAATAATAGCGGCTCAATCGCTAAATCGAAAGTAAATAAATATAAAAAAAGCCTGTGTTTAAGTGAAAAGTTAGTGAATTTTAACCCGCTACTATTCTTATACTAGACCGTTGTAGGCAATATCGCTGACCAACAAACTGAATTATTAACATTTAAAACAACGGTAAATTATGAAAATGAAAATTAACCACCTAAACAAAATCGGAATTCTAATATTAGGAATTTCACTCTTCTTTTTTACAGCATGTGAAACTGAAAATGAAGTTGTCGAGGAAAATTTGACAACTGAAAAGCAAGACTATTCTGTTGACAAAATCAGATTTTCAGAATTTGAAAACAACACAAAACTTGTACAGACACTATCTGAATTAAATGCTTCTTTTAAAACGAAAAAAAATGGTTTAGCCAATCGTTCAAATTCATCTGAACAAACTACTTATGAATTAAATACTGATGAAGCTATATATATTGAAAGTAATGACGGCACTCACCATTCCTATACATTTTCGATTGAAGCAGAAGAAGGGAATTATGACCTTGAAAACATTGTTTTGTCTTCCCAAGAAAATGGTACGTATAAAGCTTATTTAACTACTTATAACTTAACCGAACAAGAACGTACTGATTTAAATAACGGTGTTGATGTAGATTTAACAGATAAATCATCCATCCAAGAAATAGATTATAATCAAGTGAATTTATACAGCAGGTCAGGTTGTTCTTTTGAATTAGTAACTATTGAGGTAACTTATCAATGTACCATAGATGGTTGTTGGGACCCAGCTTGGACAACAACAGAGTATATTCACGTTTGGGCGGAAGTTTGCTCTGGTGGTGGCGGAGGTGGAAGTGGCGATGGTTCAGGAAGCGGTTCTGGCACTGGAGGTGGCGGAGGCGGAGGAACTTCTGGAGGAAGTGGAAATGACAATAATATTCCTACTATTCCAATGAACCCTGATGGAACTTCTGCTGCACCTTCTTTTTTAATAAATGCATTAGGTGGTGAAAGCCAACTTACTTCAAGACAAATAAGCTGGATAAATAATCATGATAATGATGCGTTAGTTAATCTATTATTAAATGCTTTTCCTACTAGTAATTCAAATGCCATTACAGCGGCTTTATCGGCATTAATGAATAATGCAGATATACCTTGGGAATTAATTGAAGATTGGTTTCTAAACACACCTGACTATACTGAACCTAATTTGAATATAGACCCAAATAACATAACTTATGATACGCCTTTAATACAACAAGAATTACCATCATTTGAGGATTTTGTTGATAATTTTCCAAAAAGAGGTACAGCAGGTAATTATTCTGAAATGCCAACAACTAATGTTTACCACATGGTTGGGGGTAGTTTATTAAATAGTCATTTAAATAATCCAAGTGCATATAGTAATGCTTGCTCAATTAGAGGTTCTAGAGGTTTACTTTATTCAGGTATTAGTATTCCCGTACTTAATTACCCAGGTGTTGGGCAGAGGACACAAAAAGGAGGTGACAATAACAACTACATACTTGATGCTGTATCATTTGATAAATATATGAGAGATAAATTTGGAGATGCTACTCATGAATTGACTGGTACTGATGCAAATGACCCAGTAAAAGTGGCAAATTTATTAAGTGGAAAAAATGGTATTTACGTCATAATAAATAATAGTCATATTCAAGCTGGATATTCTGGACATGTTGATGCAATAATTAACGGTGATTGTATTAGTAATGCATATACAACACCTACTGGCGGAGTGAAGTCGATTCGAATTTGGACATTGAACTAAAAAAGTATAATATTTATGTTAAAATTAGGTAAAATAATCATTATTACAATAGCTATGTTATTCAATTCTTGTAAAAGCCAAAAACATATAGGCAGTACTAAAAATGAATATATTATATCATATAAAAAAGCAGTACTATACGGTTGCATAAATGAAGCAACTAATGGAAGTTTCGCAGAGTTTAGTAGAGCAAATAATGACTTGGGAACTGCCATAGAAACTGCTGTTTTATATCATTCAGATGTTTTAAAAGCAAAAGAACTTGGCGCACAGCTATCGAAGAATATTAGAGAAATAAAATATTCAGATTATGGAGGTAAAAAACCAATTTTTAGTGACTGCATTAATTTTGCTTTTAGCAAATCAGTTGACTCAATCGCTAGATTGAAATATAAAAACTTAAAGAAAAGTAAAATAGAGTATAAAACTAAATAAAATACTGCCTACAACAACGTATAAGCATAATAAGGGTTAAGAGCATAAATTTAAAAGTAGTTTTGTGTTTGTAAAAGTAATTTTATAAACCGAAACTAATAGCTTACAAATCCCTTACTATGCTTATACAAACCGTTGGTATCCATTTGACAGAAACATTACGTTAAAAATCAACGGTTCAAAAAAAGAAAAGTCATAACTTGAAATGACAAAAGTCACTCGCTTAAGAGAAATTGAACCGAGAGTAGTAAACAAAATGTGGAAATAAAAGGTTATCATCGGGAACAGTTCCCAAGCCAATATTAAAATTGGTTAATACTTAAAATATCTAAACGATGAAAAAAGTATTTTTTATTTTTACATTAATGTTAGTTAGCTCATTTACATTTGCTAATACAGAATTTGAAAACTCTGAAGGAAATTATGAACAGAATGGTTTTGTTGAAAATTGTTTTTGTGATACATCGATTGCATATGAGAATAATGAAAGTGATTTAGTGAAAAGTTGTAGAACGTTTACTGTAACACTTGTTCTAGTTGTTGTCGAAATATCAACAGAGGTTACTGTCTGTTGTGGTTGTAGAGGAGTAATGTGCCAAAACCCAGGTTGTTGGACTGAAAGTAGTAGTAATCAACAGGCTAGCTTACTTGACGGGTTTATTGATATTTCGGATTTAATGTCAAAATATGGAGATGAAATAACGGAATTGAAAATTAAAGAATCTAGTAAAGAAAAAATATTTGAAAATGATTTTTCTATTAAATCTGGTTCTTATAAAGTTATAAAGAAGGATAATAAATTCTATGTAAATACAAAACTTATTAAATCATAATTTATTCCTATTTTAGACTATCTCAATTAATTGAGATAGTCTAAAATTAGAATTATTTAAAAACAATTACAATGAATATAATGACGAAACGAATTTTAGCTTTTTTTGTAGACAATCTTATTGTTGTTTTCATTTTCTCTCTACTAAACTCTCTTTTTAATTTAGAATACAATACTTATGATTTTGAAATGTTTAATAATATCTGGAAAGTAAAAGTTACGCCGATAATATTGTTCTATCTTATATATTTTATTCTTTCTGATTTATTAAACAAAGGAATAACATTGGGAAAATTTTTATTTAGAATTAAAGTTAACGCTAGTGAAAAAAAACTCATTAAAAGATCTATAATTAAAACTTTAAGTTATTTGATTTTACCAATTACTTTGATTTTTTGGATAGTTATGAATAAATTACCTCAAGATTATTTTTTAAATATAAAGACAGAAAACATTAAATAAAACGGCTACCAACACGGTATATAGTTTATTGCTATAAATCGCTTAATCAAAGTTAAGTGATTTTTTATAAAGTTATTGCTTTGTCGAAAATTTAGTACATTTATACACGCAACAAACCATATACATTAACGTTGGGCATAATACTGACCCGTCCTGAAATATGTATACAAAAAACAACAAGTATATGTATAAAAATGATGGATATGTAAGACGTTATAGTGAGAGTTTTAAACTCAAAGTATTAGCAGAACTTACCAAAGGAAACCATTCCAAAAGACAAATTGCCTTAACTTACGGCATACAATCTAGTACGATAAACGTATGGATTAAAAAATATGACCGTAAAGATTTAATGAACACCCGTGTAACCGTGCAAACAGACGACGAATTATCCCGTATTAAAGCCCTTCAAAAAGAGCTAAAACAACTCAAAGATCTTCTTATTAAAAAGGATCTAGATAAACTTGTGAATGATAGTTATCTTGAAGTAGCTGCTGAAAATCTTGGCTATAAAAATGTTGAAGAATTAAAAAAAAACTTAAACATAAAGCCTTAATGAAAATAGCACCGATTAATAGAAAAAAAAGAAGGTACGCCATCGCTACTATTTGTAATGCTTTCGAGTTAAAAAGAGATGCTTATTACAAATATCAAAAAAGGTTTGTTTTTAAAAAACAAATAGAACAAAATGTAATAATGCTTGTTAAAAAAAGCAGGAAAACATTACCCAGAGAAGGTACTAGAAAGCTAATGAAATCCTTACATAATGATTTTAGGAAACAGAATATAAATATAGGTAGAGACCAGTTATTTAGAATCTTAAAAGAAAATAATTTGTTAATTAGAAGGAAAAAATATTCTTCTAAAACAACCAACTCTTACCATCGTTTTTATAAATATAAAAATATCATAAAAGACCTGATCATTAATAGACCTAACCAAGTTTGGGCTTCGGATATTACCTATATAAGAACTATAAATGGATTTTGTTATTTAGCACTTATTACTGATATGTATTCAAGAAAAATAGTAGGCTATGATATTAGTGATAGTTTAGAACTTAAAGGCTGTGTTAGAGCTTTAAATAAAGCTATTTATCAAACTAAAAATACCGAAGAAATCATACATCATTCTGATAGAGGAATACAATATTGTAGCAATGTTTATACTCAAATTTTGAAAAGAAAAAAGATACAAATCAGTATGACCCAAGAAAATCATTGCTACGAAAACGCAATGGCCGAAAGAGTTAACGGAATTTTAAAAGATGAATTCTTCCTCGACCAAACATTTACAAATATCAATCACGCCAAAAAAGCAACAAAAAATGCAATCAAATTATATAATAATAAAAGATTACATTTATCTTTAGATTATAAAACACCTAATTACGTGCACAAAAATGTAGCATAAATTTTAATAATTAACTGTAGCCCTATTTTAGGACGAGACACTTTGATTCACTATCTCTCTCTCTTTACTTTATTATTCGAATTACATCGTGTACAGTTCATCGTTTTTTACAAATATATCAAATGTATATTTATTTAACAATGTCTCCTTTTTATACTTTTGAAATTATGAAGTCCAAAAAAATAATTGTCGACAAGACATCTATTGCAGTCATAGAATTTAAAGAATCTGATTATATCTCTCTTACTGATATGGTTAGAGATTTAGACGGTGGAAGTGCCATTATAGAGAATTGGTTACGAAATAAAAATACCATAGAGTTCTTAGGAATATGGGAAGAACTAAATAACTCAGATTTTAATTCCCTCGAATTCGAGGGAATTAAAAATGAAGCTGGGTTAAATCGATTCTATTTGTCCGCTAAAAAATGGATTGAAAAAACTCAAGCCATTGGGCTAATTTCCAAAGCAGGGAGATATGGCGGAACATACGCACACAAGGATATCGCTTTTGAGTTTAGGCCTTGGATTAGTCCAAGGTTAAACTAATGCTATTAAAGGAGTTTCAGAGACTCAAAGAAATTGAAAACAACCGCTACAATATAGAGTGGAGTACCAAAAAGGATTTTGAGCAAAGTCAATTACCACATTCAAACTGATGCTGTGGAAAAACATATCATTCCGGAATCTACATTTTCTAAAGAAATAGAATGGGTTCATTATGTTGAAGAAGCAGATTTATTGATTGCTCTGTTCGGTTGTACTGCAAAACAGTGGCGAGATGCAAATACAAAATTAGCATCTCAAAATAAGAATATTAGAGATTTTGCTAGCATTAATGAATTAGAAGTTTTGGCAAATTTAGAATCTCTGAATTCAGAATTCATTAAGCTAAAATTAAGTAAAGAAGAACGTTTTAATAAACTATATGAAGTGGCTAAATACCAGTTACATATATTAAATGAGAAAAATACCACTAAATCAATAAAACGAGATTCAGATGATACATATTTACCAAAAGCTGATAAGTGACTAAGATCTACATCATTCAAATAATTTATTCATCTCTTTTTTCCAACAAATTAAAAAAATTTAAACGAGTTCACTACCTTTATCCGATATTCAAATTATCAAAGAATGAAGAAAATCATAGTATTTTTACTTTTTTCAGGAATCGCTTTTATTGCTTGTAAGGATGTTTCATCGGCAAAAAAGGAACCGGCAAAAGAAAAGAATACTCCGGAATATGATGCTTTTGGAGCAAAAATTACAACCGATACTATATTGACCGCTGCCAAAATGCTGGAAAAATTCAAAAATTTAACAGTTGGAGATACTATTCAAGTGGCATTTACTTCAAATATTAATGAAGTGTGTTCAAAAAAAGGGTATTGGATGAAATTATCCTTGGATACTACTACCGAAACTATGGTACGTTTTAAAGATTATGACTTTTTTATGCCTCCGGACGCCAAGGGTATAAAGGTGATTGTAGCAGGGATGGCCACAGTAAAAGAAACTTCTGTAGCGGATTTGAAACATTATGCCGAAGATGCGGGCAAAACAAAAGAGGATATTGCAAAAATCACAGCACCGAAATTAGTATTTACTTTTGAAGCAAGTGGCGTTTTGATGAAGAAATAAAAGTTTCAAGTTTCTCAGTTTTTCTACAAATTTGTTTTAAACCAAAAACTGAAATAAATCGGGCTTATCATTTAAATAATCTCCGTAAAAATTATAGCGTTTCATTCTGGCAATTAAGGGCTTTAAATCCGTAACTGATTTTAGTTCCAAACCTACTACGGCAGCACCGTTTTCTCTATTGGTTTTTTTGGTATACTCAAAATGGGTAATGTCATCATTCGGGCCTAAAATATCAGCAACAAATTCTCGCAATGCCCCTGCTCTTTGCGGGAATTTTATGATGAAATAATGTTTTAAATCAGCGTGTAACAAAGCGCGTTCTTTGATCTCTGCCGTTCTCGTAATATCATTATTACTACCACTAATCACACACACTATATTTTTATCTTTAATTCTGTCTTTGTATACATCCAAAGCTGCAATACTCAGAGCTCCGGCGGGTTCAACAACAGTAGCCTCTTTATTGTATAAATCCAAAATAACCTGACATACTTTTCCTTCGGGAATTGTTATCATATCGTCCAGATGTTCTTTGCACAATGCAAAATTCAGATGACCGACTTGTTTTACTGCGGCTCCGTCCACAAAGCTCTCTATGGTTTCTAATTGTATACTCTCTCCTGCTTCTATGGAGATTGACATAGAAGGTGCTCCTTCCGGTTCCACGCCAATGACCTTCGTCTTGGGAGCGACTTGTTTTACATAAGATAATAACCCTGCCAAAAGTCCGCCCCCGCCAACCGGCACAAAAATATAATCAACAGGCGCTACAGCTTGTTCCAGTATTTCAAGGCCGACAGTTGCCTGACCTTCAATAATTTTTTCATCGTCAAAAGGATGAATAAAAGCCTTTTGCAATCGGTTGCTTTCTAACCTGGCAGCATATTGAGCATCGTCAAAAGAATCTCCTGTCAGAATCACATCAATGTATTCTTCACCAAACATCTTTACCTGATCGATTTTTTGTTTTGGAGTCGGAGCAGGCATATAAATGATTCCGTGAATCTTTAACAGCTTACAAGAAAGAGCTACTCCTTGTGCGTGATTTCCTGCACTTGCACATATAATTCCTTTTTTTTGCTCTTCTTTTGTTAATGAAGAAATCTTGTTGTACGCTCCCCTGATTTTATACGATCGTACTGGTTGCAGATCCTCGCGTTTAAAAAAGATATTGCTTAGGAATGACCTGGAATACCTGTCATTTTTGATCAAAGGTGTCCTTAGCGCAACACCTTTTAAATTAGCTGCGGCATCTCGAATAGTTGCTACTGTCGGACGATATATGGTTTCCGTTTTCATCAATTAAACTAAAACTGCAGCTTCTTTGTTTACTTCTGTTTTGATTGCTTTCATCGCTGTCATGGCACTACGCAGTCTTTTTCCGACCGCTTCTATCGGGTGATTTCTAATAGTGTCATTTACCTCAATCAACTTTCTATTATCTACCTGATTTGACTCATTAAACGGAGTTCCAATAATATCGGTTTCCACGGTTTTCATAAAATCAACCAATAAAGGTTTACATGCATGGTCAAATAAATAACATCCATATTCTGCCGTATCGGAAATCACACGGTTCATTTCATATAATTTTTTTCTGGCTATGGTATTGGCAATTAAAGGCAACTCATGTAATGATTCATAATATGCAGAGTCTTCAATAATTCCGGCACTTACCATCGTTTCAAAAGCCAGTTCCACTCCTGCTTTTACAAAAGCAACCATTAGTACTCCACAGTCAAAATATTCCTGCTCCGAAATTTTATCGGAGGTTAACGCTGTTTTTTCAAAAGCGGTTTCTCCTGTTGCTTTTCTCCAGGTTAAAAGGTTTACATCTTCATTTGCCCAATCTTCCATCATAGTTTGTGAAAAATATCCGGAAATAATATCATCCATATGTTTTTCAAAAAGAGGCTTCATAATTCCTTTTAATTCTTCAGATAATTCATATGCTTTGATTTTTGAAGGGTTGGAAAGCCTGTCTGTCATATTGGTAATTCCACCGTGTTTTAGTGCCTCCGTAATCGTTTCCCATCCATATTGAATTAGCTTTGCCGCATAGTTTGAATCCATTCCCTTTTCAACCATTTTATCAAAACAAAGTATAGATCCTGTTTGCAATACGCCGCACAAAATGGTCTGTTCTCCCATTAAATCGGATTTTACTTCGGCAACAAAAGAAGATTCCAAGACCCCTGCTCTGTGGCCTCCTGTTGCGGCAGCATAAGCTTTTGCTTGTGCCCAACCTTTATTTTCAGGATCGTTTTCCGGATGTACGGCTATTAAGGTGGGTACTCCAAAGCCTCTTTTGTATTCTTCTCTTACTTCTGTTCCGGGGCATTTTGGCGCAACCATGATTACAGTAAGGTCTTCGCGAATTTTTATGCCTTCTTCCACAATATTAAATCCATGAGAATAAGACAATGTCGCTCCTTTTTTCATCAAAGGCATCACTGCTTCTATGACATTTGTATGTTGCTTGTCCGGTGTCAGGTTCAGTACCAAATCTGCTGTAGGGATAAGTTCTTCGTAGGTTCCGACAACAAACTCGTTTGCTTTTGCATTTTTATAAGATGCCCTTTTTTCCTGAATTGCGATTGCCCTTAATGCATATGAAACGTCTAATCCCGAATCCCTCATATTCAATCCTTGATTTAACCCTTGAGCTCCGCAGCCTATAATGACTATTTTTTTACCTGATAATGCATTCACTCCGTCTTCAAATTCCGAAGGGTTCATAAATCTGCATTTTCCTAACTGCGCTAATTGATCTCTTAGCGATAGTGTATTAAAATAATTTGCCATGATGTTTTATTTTATAATTGTATGATATAACTTTTATTTGTTCTCAAAAAAATACAGTTGAAAAGTTGGAAAGTATAAAAACCTACATTATAACTTTGAGAATGTTAAACTTTCCAACTTTTAACTTTCTAACTTTAAACCATATTAAATGCAGCCAGCATTTGTGATATTTGCATTTTTTCTTTGCTTACGGAAATTCTTCCCGAACGTACAAATTGCATAATTCCGAAAGCACTCAGTTCTCTATATAATAATTCGACTTCACTTTTTCTCCCTGATTTCTCCAATACAAAAAATTCTTTATTTACGGTAACAATCCTCGCATTGCTTTCTTTAATGATATTTTGAATTTGTCGCTCATCAAATAATAAATCGGATTTGATTTTAAACAAGCAGGATTCCTGGTAAATGATTTCTTCATCCGTATGGTAGTAGGCTTTTATCACTTCTACCTGTTTTTCTATCTGGCCAAGAATTTTCTTCATTTGTACTTCTGTAACAGCTACAACGATAGTAAATCTTGACACTCCTTCAATTTCCGATACCGAAGAATTAATACTTTCAATATTGATATGTCTTCGCTGGAAAATTGCCGAGATCCTATTCAACAAACCGATGTTGTTCTCCGTATAAATAGATACTGTATATAATTGTTTTTGATCTTCCATATTTAAAAAAGAGAAAAGAAAATAGATGAAAGAGAATAGATTTTTTGCTACTTCTCATTAAATCATCTTTATTCTATATTCTTTATTGATTTATATTATATTTTCGACTTTAAACTTTTTTAACTTTCTAACTTTATTTTAAGACAAACGTATATCCGAAACCGATGCGCCCGTCGGAATCATAGGGAATACATTGTCTTCTTTTTCTACACAAACTTCTAAGAAATACGCTTCTTCACATTTCATCATTTCTTCTACAGCTTCTTTAAGTTCAGAGCGCTTTACTACTCTTTTTGCCGAAATATGATACCCCTCGGCAATGGTTACAAAATCGGGGTTTACCAACTCTGTTGATGCATATCTTTTATCAAAGAACAATTGCTGCCACTGGCGAACCATCCCTAAAAAGTCATTATTTAATACTACTACTTTTACAGGCACCTTCGTCTGAAAAATGGTTCCCAACTCCTGAATGGTCATTTGATAGCCTCCGTCTCCAATAATGGCAATTACATCTCTCTCCGGAGCTGCCATTTTTGCTCCAATAGCTGCAGGCAAGGCAAATCCCATAGTGCCTAACCCTCCGGAAGTGATATTGCTTTTTGTGATATTAAAATCGGCATATCGACAGGCAATCATCTGATGCTGACCAACATCTGAAACAATGGCTGCTTTTCCTTTACTTTGTGCGTTAATTTCTCTCAATACCTCTCCCATTGTCAGTCCTTCCTTTTCCGGATACAAATCCGATTGGATTACTTTTTCAAATTCGATTTTGTATAAACCCTTAAATTTATGATGCCAGTCCGGGTGCGTATTTGGTTTTAAAAAGGGCAATAACTGTCGTAAGCTTCCTTTTGCATTTCCTAAAACGGCAATATCTGTTTTTACATTCTTATCAACTTCGGCAGGGTCAATTTCAAAATGAATTATTTTTGCTTGTTTTGCATAGGTGTCCAGGTTTCCTGTTACCCGGTCGTCAAAACGCATTCCAATGGCAATTAACACGTCACATTCATTGGTCAATTTGTTAGGTGCGTAATTTCCATGCATTCCCACCATTCCTATATTTAACGGATATGAGGTTGGGATTGCCGAAGCTCCTAAAATCGTCCAGGCAGAAGGGATTCCTGCTTTTTCTATTACTGCTCTCAGTTCGTTTTCTGCTTCCCCCAGGATCACACCCTGACCCCAAACGATCATCGGTTTTTTAGCATTGTTAATCAATGTTGCTGCCGCCTTCACTTTTTCAATGGCTACTTCCGGAACCGGTTTATAGCTCCTGATTCCATCGCATTTTTTATATACAAAATCAAATGTTTCAAACTGGGCATCTTTGGTGATATCAATTAATACGGGCCCCGGCCTGCCACTTCTGGCAATATAAAAAGCTTTGGCAAAAACTTCGGGAATTTCGGAAGCTCTGGTAATTTGATGATTCCATTTTGTTACGGGCGTCGAAATTCCTACAATGTCCGTTTCCTGAAAAGCATCGCTTCCTAGCAAATGAGAACCCACTTGCCCGGTAATACATACCATAGGAGTAGAATCAATTTGTGCATCTGCAATGCCAGTAATCAAATTTGTTGCTCCGGGCCCGGAAGTTGCAATAGCCACTCCGACTTTTCCTGAAATCCTTGCATATCCCTGGGCTGCATGTGTTGCTCCCTGTTCATGTCTGGTGAGTACATGGTGTAATGTATCCCGGTATTTATATAGTTCATCATAAACAGGCATAATAGCTCCTCCCGGGTATCCGTATAACGTATCAACACCTTCTGCCAGTAAACATTTTACGACTGCTTCGCTTCCCTGAATACGTTCTGTAGCTTCCTTTACTTTTACTCCTGTTTTTATTGTTTGTGTACTCATCATGTTATCTATTTGAATCCTGTTTTCAGAACAAACAGAATGCTAAATTTATTTTAAAACTCATCTGTTACACAGCCTTCCGAGGCCGATGATACTGTTTTTGCGTATTTATATAAAACTCCTCTCTCGAATTTTAGCTGAGGAGCAGTCCATTGTTCTTTTCTTTTTTGAATTTCTTCATCGGAAACCTCTAACCGAATGGTATTTTTTTCGGCATCTATGGTAATGATATCGCCATCTTTTACCAACGCTATCACCCCTCCATCTTGTGCTTCCGGTGTAATATGCCCCACTACAAAACCGTGTGTTCCTCCCGAAAATCTTCCATCGGTAATCAACGCTACCTCTTTTCCTAGCCCCGCACCCATAATAGCAGCCGTTGGTTTTAACATTTCCGGCATTCCCGGTCCTCCTTTAGGCCCCTCATAACGAATAACAATGACTTCTCCTTTGGCTACTTTTCCATCGCGAATTCCATTATTGGCTGCATATTCTCCTTCAAAAACTTTTGCTCTTCCTGAAAATTTCAACCCTTCTTTTCCTGTAATTTTAGCAACGCTTCCTTCCTGAGCCAGGTTTCCATATAGCATTCTTAAATGTCCGGATGTTTTTATCGGTGCTCCCACAGGTTTTATCACATCCTGACCTTCTGCCAAATCATTGACATCTAATACGTTTTCCGACAGGGTTTTTCCTGTTACGGTTAAACAATCTCCGTGTAATAACCCTTGCTTTAGTAAATATTTTAACACCGCAGGAATTCCTCCGACTGCATGAACATCTTCCATCAAATACTCACCGCTTGGTTTTAAATCTGCCAAAAAGGGTGTATTGTTACTAATATTTTGAAAATCTTCTAAGGTAAAATCAATTTGTGCTGCCCTTGCTATGGCTAAAAAATGCAATACGGCATTGGTTGACCCTCCTAAAACAGTAACTAAACGCACTGCGTTTTCCAAAGATTTTTTAGTGATGATATCCGAGGGTTTGATGTCTTTCTCCAATAGCAGCTTTAAAGCTTCTCCTGCTCTCACGGATTCTTCTTTTTTGGCATCACTCAACGCCGGGTTTGAAGAATTAAAGGGCAGTGCCATTCCCAGTGCTTCTATGGCAGATGCCATGGTATTTGCCGTATACATCCCACCGCAAGCACCTGCTCCGGGGCATGCTTTTTCTACGATATGCCGGTATTCGGTTTCTGTTATGGTTCCTGCCACTTTACTGCCCCAAGCTTCAAAAGCAGATACTACATCTAATTTTTTTCCGTTGTGGCACCCGGAGTCAATGGTTCCTCCGTATACTAAAACAGAAGGTCGGTTTAATCGAATCATTGCCATTAAGGCTCCCGGCATATTTTTATCACAACCCACTACTGTAACCAACCCGTCATAACTCATAGCTTGTACTACGGTTTCCATAGAGTCTGCAATAATATCTCTCGACGGTAATGAGTACCGCATTCCCGGAGTTCCCATAGAAATTCCATCACTCACACCAATCGTATTAAAAATTAATCCAACGATACATTCGTTTTCCGTCCCTTTTTTTACCAGCTTCGCCAAATCGTTTAGATGCATGTTGCACGGATTTCCTTCATACCCGGTACTCGCAATTCCAACAATAGGTTTTGTCATATCTTTTTTGGATAAACCTATGGCATGGAGCATGGCTTGTGCTGCCGGTTGTGTTGGGTCCTGAGTAACGGTTTTGCTGTATTTGTTCAATGCTTTCATCGTGTTTTTCCCACTCTTTTCGGTTTACAAATTCAGTGTTGTGATATACTATTTTGCTTGTAATATGTTTCTTTTCTTTATGAGGTTTCTAAATTAGCTATTTGATACTTCAGGTGATGCGATATTTTTTTTATGCGACTAGGCTCATTCGGTTATTTTAATATATAAAAACCTGTTTATAAGCAACTTAATTATTACCAATTATGATATCCAAAATTTTATTTTAGCTAAAATCACGTATGGTTTTTTAAAGAGGTAAAAACGAGCTATGAAATGTATCCGTATTTTAAAGTTTAAATAATAGTGCTCTGGCCTAAATATATATTCTTGAAATTTATATTACTGTCTTCTTGATTTTCAATATAATCAGCAATAAAATCGCCTACTTTTGAAATAGAAAATGATTTTTCCGAACCTATATCTTCTGTAGTTATTCCAATTTCCAATGACTTTTCTACGGCTTTTTCCACAGCCGTTGCTTCTTTTTGCAACCCTAAGTGCTCTAACAACATTGCCACTGACAATATGGATGCCAGGGGATTTGCAATACCTTTTCCTTTGGCTTCCGGAAACGAGCCGTGAATGGGTTCAAAAAGCGCTGTTTCTTTACCTAGAGAAGCAGATGCAAGGAGTCCTATAGATCCCCCTATAACGCTTGCTTCATCAGAAATAATATCTCCGAATAAGTTCTCTGTGAGAATCACATCAAACTGCTTAGGGTTTAAAATAAGTTGCATGGCAGCATTATCTACAAATAAGAACTCTAATGTAATATCCGGGTATTTTTTTGCCAAATCAGTAACTGTTTTTCTCCACAAACGAGAGGTTTCCAAAACATTTGCTTTATCTACCAATGTTACCTTTTTCTTTCTGCTTTGCGCTGCTTTAAATGCCAGATGAGCAACTCTCTCTATTTCTTCTACCGAGTAAGAACTGCCATCGAATGCTACTTTACCGTCTTCGCTTAACTCTTTTATTCCAAAGTAAATTCCTCCTGTGAGTTCTCTATAAATGGCAATATCCGTATCTCTGATAATTTCTTTTCTTAAAGGGGAGTTTTCTATTAACTTGTCATAAGCTTTTACCGGTCGTACATTACAGTATAATCCAAGTTCTTTACGTAATTTAAGCAGTCCCTGTTCCGGTCTCACTTTTGCAGACGGGTTATTATCGTATTTAGGATCTCCTATGGCTCCAAACAAAACCGCATCGGATTTTTTACACAATTCGACGGTTTCATCAGGTAAAGGGTTTCCAACCTTATCAATAGCACACGCACCCATCAGTCCTTCTTTAAATAAAAAAGTGTGGTTGTATTGATGTGCTATTGCTTCTAAAGTCTTTTTAGCCTCTGCTATTACTTCGGGGCCTATTCCGTCTCCGGGTATGACTGCTAAATTAAATTTCATATCATTATTTTATATAGTTGCTTCGTATGCGTGTATTTTTTCTTTTTTGCTCAGTAAAAAATCGATGTCATCATATCCGTTTAACATACATAATTTTTTATACGGATTGATCTCAAAACGAATCGTATCAAAAGATGTTTGCAGCTCCTGGCTTTCCAGATTAATTGTAAGTTCGTATAATGGGTTTTCCTGTATTTTACTCAATAATTTTTCCAGAAATTCAGCTGAAACTTGTATAGGCAGTAAGCCATTATTCAATGCATTTCCTTTAAAAATGTCGGCAAAAAAGCTACTGATAATTACTTTAAATCCGTATCCTGCTAATGCCCAGGCTGCATGTTCTCTACTGGATCCGCATCCAAAATTATCTCCGGCTACTAAAATGGAACCTTTATATTTGGGATTATTCAATATAAAATCCTGATTGACACTATCATCTTTATGAAAACGCCAGTCTCTAAAAACATGATCACCAAAACCTTTTTTATCAGTCGCTTTTAGAAAGCGAGCCGGAATAATCTGATCGGTATCTATATTTTCCGTAGCTAAAGGAATTGCCGTATCTGTTAACTCAACAAATTTTTTCATTAATTCAACTGTTTGGTTACGTCTGTTAATTTGCCTTCTATGGCTGTTGCTGCAGCTACTAACGGACTTGCTAATATGGTTCTTGAACCTTGTCCTTGTCTTCCCTCAAAATTCCTATTGGATGTTGAAACGCAGTATTCTCCTTCGGGGATTTTGTCATCATTCATAGCCAAACAGGCAGAGCAGCCCGGCTGACGCAATGTAAATCCCGCCTCTTCAAAAATGGTTTGCAGGCCTTCCTCTACAATTTGCTTTGCAACCAAGCGAGAGCCCGGAACCAGCCAGGCATTGACATTCGACGCTTTTTGTTTTCCTTTGATATAATTTGCAGCAACTCTAAAATCTTCTATTCTTGAGTTTGTACAGCTTCCGATAAACACATAATTGACAGGGGTATTAATTAAAGAGGCTCCTTTCTTAAAATTCATGTATTGTAATGACTTTTCAAAAGAGCTATTGTCATGATCCGGAATAGTTTCAGTTATTTTCATTCCCATTCCCGGGTTTGTTCCGTAAGTGATCATAGGTTCAATACCTGCGGCATCTAAAAAATATTCTTGATCAAAGCTCGCATTATTATCTGTTTTTAAGGTCTTCCAAAATGCTACTTTAGTGTCAAACTCCTCTCCTTTTGACACAAATTTCCTTCCTTTCATATATTCGAAAGTAGTTTGGTCGGGTGCAATCATCCCTCCTCTTGCTCCCATTTCTATACTCATATTGCAAACGGTCATTCTTCCTTCCATAGACATTTCTTCAAATACATTTCCCGCATACTCACAGAAATATCCGGTTCCGGAGTTGGTTCCTAATTTTGCAATAATATATAAAATTACATCTTTAGGCAATACTCCTTTTTTAAGTTTTCCGTTTACGTTTACTCTTAATTTTTTGGGTTTTTGAAGCAGTAAACACTGACTTGCAAACACCTGTGCAATCTGACTGGTTCCTATTCCAAACGCAATGGCTCCAAAAGCACCGTGAGTAGAAGTATGAGAATCTCCGCAAACCATTGTCATTCCCGATTGTGTTATCCCAAGTTCAGGAGCAATAACATGTACAATACCATTGTATTTGTGTCCCAAACCATATAACGGAATATTATTTTTTTCGCAGTTTTTGGCCAATTGAACCAATTGATTTCTGGAAAGTGCATCTTTAACAGGCAGGTGTTGATCAACAGTTGGCGTATTGTGGTCTGCCGTGGCTACAATCTTATCGGGCCTGGCAATCGGGATATTTCGTTCTTCCAGTTCACTAAAAGCCTGAGGGCTCGTAACCTCATGGATCAGGTGTTTGTCTATATATAAGATTTCCGGACCGTCTTTAATGACATCTACAATATGTGCATCCCAAACTTTATCAAACAGTGTTTTTCCCATTAAGCGGCAATTATTTTAGATGTTTTACTTACTTGTTTCATAATTGCATGAATATCATCGTCTATAACTTCTTTTTGCTTGTCTGCAAATTCCAGGAACGTCAGATAAGCAATATCCAATTGTTTTTTAGTGAGCAAATATCCGATCTTTTTTGCCCTGTAAGCCAATGCTGCTCTACCGCTTCTTGCGGTAAGAACAATAGAGCTTTCATCTACTCCGACATCTTTCGGGTTTATGATTTCATAGGTTTCTTTGTTCTTTATCATTCCGTCCTGATGAATCCCGGAACTATGTGCAAAAGCATTTGCGCCTACAACGGCTTTATTCGGTTGTACGGGTATTCCCATGTGATCTCTTACCATTAAACTAGTCTCATATAAAAGTTTGGTATTGATGTTCGTATGAAGATTTAAATAAGAGTGTTGTCTCAGCACCATGACTACTTCTTCTAATGCTGTATTTCCGGCACGTTCACCAATTCCATTAATAGTACATTCTATTTGCCTGGCTCCGTTGATGACTCCCGAGATAGAATTAGCAGTGGCCATACCCAAATCATTATGACAATGACAAGAAATGGTCACATCGTCAATTCTTTTTACATGCTCTTTAAGGTACTTGATTTTTGCACCGTATTCATCCGGCAAACAATAGCCTGTAGTATCAGGTATATTTAAAACCGTAGCACCGACTTTGATTACTTCTTCACAGACTTTTGCCAGAAAAGTATTGTCTGTCCTCCCTGCATCTTCTGCATAAAACTCTACATCGTCAACAAAGTTTTTTGCTAAAGAAACACAGGCTTTTGCTCTTTCGATAATCTCTTCCTGTGTAGATTGAAATTTATATTTTATGTGAGATTCGCTGGTACCTATCCCCGTATGTATTCTGGGTTTTTTAGCGTATTTCAATGCTTCGGCAGCTATTTCAATATCTTTTTTTACTGCTCTGGTCAGACCGCAAACAGTAGCGTTTTTAATGACTTTGGAAGTTTCCTGGACAGATAAAAAATCTCCCGGACTGGAAACAGGAAAACCTGCTTCAATAATGTCAACTCCCAAAGAATCCAGTTGCTCGGCGATAACCAACTTTTGCGGTGTATCTAATTTACATCCGGGTACTTGCTCACCGTCTCTTAACGTGGTGTCAAAAATTTCAACTTTATGATGCTGCATCTCTTATTAAATGATTGTATAAATAAAAATCAAATGTATATATTGGCATTTCAAAGATGTCTTTTTTATCTATAGGCATTACGATAGTTAACAGCTTTAAAAAAAATATAAAAAACTAATAATCAATAAATTAACCTCAATCCTAATATGGCAGTCAGTTTACATAACGATGCTCTTTTTGAATTGATAAAATCGCTTTCCAAATCTGAAAAGCGGCAGTTTAACTTATATATAGGCAGATTAGACGGTAATGTGGACGCCAAATTCTTCTCGCTTTTCAAATTTTTAGATAAGCAAAAAAAATATAATGAGAAGTCAATTATTGACAGTGGTATTGTTACGAAGCAGCAGTTATCAAATTTAAAAACACATTTGTACAAGCAGTTGTTGATAAGCCTGAGGTTAAACCCCGCACATCAAAATATTCGTCTTCAAATCAGAGAGCAGTTAGATTTTGCCACTATTTTGTATCAAAAAGGTTTATACAAACAAAGCTTAAAATTATTGGATAAAGCAAAAAATATTTCTATTGAAAATGAAGAAAAAAATATTGCTTATGAAATTGTTGAATTAGAAAAAATCATTGAAACACAGTATATTACACGTAGTATAAGTACCCGGGCAGATGAACTATCCATACAGGCAAAAACATTGAGTCTTCAGAATGTTATTACGAGTAAGCTTTCTAACTTATCCTTACAATTATATAGTATTTTATTAAAAAACGGATATGTAAAAAATGACCATGAATTGAAAGAAGTCAATACTTATTTTAATGATAAATTACCAAAATATACGTTTGCAGATCTGGGATTTAGAGAAAAATTATGGCTCTATAAAACTCATTTATGGCATAGCTTTCTGACACAAGATTTTCTATCAAGTTATAAATATGCATGCAAATATTTGGATTTATTTAAGGACTATCCAAAAAACATCTGTATTCATCCTGTTTTTTATTTAAAAGGAAAAAACTACTTGTTAGAAGCTTTATTTTTCATAAAGCACTATTCGCGATTCAAAAAAGAACTTTCCCGTTTTGAAAAAGAAATTCAACAAAAAGTTATTCCGGTAAATAACAATACGGAAATATTGATATTCTTATACTATTACTCCAATCAGTTGAATCTGCATTTTATGGAGGGTAGTTTTAACAAAGGAATGTGTTTGGTAGCTATCATTGAGCAGAAAATACTAGCTTATAAAAACAGGTTGGATACCCATCATATTGTAACGTTATACTATAAAATAGCTTGCCTGTATTTTGGAATCGGCAATCATGTATTGTGCATTAAATACTTACAAAAAATCATCACTTCTAAGGAGTTAAAAATTGCGGAAGACTTACAATGTTTCGCGAGAGTTTTAAATTTAATTGCTCATTATGAATGCGGAATGGATTACGATCTGGAAAGGATTTTCAAAGATACTTATAAGTTTTTATTAAAAATGGATAACCTACAGGAAGTACAAAAAGTACTTATTTCGAGTATTAAATCTTTGGGAGATGTGTATCCGCATCAACTAAAAAATGAGTTTAAAAAAATCCACTCAAAACTCAAAGTTTATGAATTTCACCCATATGAAAAAAGAGCTTTTATTTATCTGGATATTTTATCCTGGCTGGAAAGTAAAATTCATAACAAACCTATTTTAGAAATTATTAAAGAAAAAAGTAAGAGTTTTATTAAAGAATAAAGAACACATAAATTAAATAACTTACCCCAAATGAATGGCATTATGAACTTCTACATTGTTAATGATATAATATCTGCCATTTAAAAGGTATGTTTGCAATTAATTTTTAGTTATCAGTTGTTTCGACATAGTTTGAAAATGCAAAAACATATAAAATCTATTTTACTGAAAAATGAAGGTATTAAAATTTGGAGGTTCGTCCGTAGCCAATTCGGAAAACATAGAAAAAGTTATAGCCATAATGACCCACGCTGCTCAAAAAAGTCGTATTGCAGTAGTTGTTTCTGCCTTTGGGAAAACTACCAATATGCTTATAGAAGCTGCAAATATGGCCACCCATAAAAATGAAGATTATAAAAAATTGTTTGCAAAAATTGAATTAAACCATTTAGAGGTTATTCAAAGCCTTATCTCAAAAGCACGTCAAGATGTGGTTCCAGACCATGTAAAATACTATTTTGATCATTTAAAAACCTTACTTGAAGGTTGTTTCCTATTACAGGAACTTACCCCAAAAACACTCGCTATTATCAGTAGCTACGGGGAACTATTATCTTCGTATATTATTTCCGAAGCGGCTTCGGAGAAAGGGTTATCAACTGTTTATCAGGATAGTAGAGAGCTTATTATTGCTTCGGATAATTTTTTAAATGCCGAAGTTGACTTCAGTAGTACAAATCCAAGAGTGCAAGTGTGTTTTCGACAATCCGAAGCTGCTGTTATTTTATTGCCCGGATTTATTGCGAGTACACCGGACGGAAAAACTACGACACTCGGACGCGGAGGATCGGATTTTTCCGCAGCCATATATGCAGCGGCCATTGGTGCGGATGAATTGCAAATATGGACAGATGTCAGTGGGCTATATACCTCAAATCCCAGTATCGTAAAACAAGCCATTCCTATTTCACATATTTCATATCAGGAAGCAATGGAGCTGTCTCATTTTGGAGCAAAAGTAATTTACCCTCCAACCATTCAGCCCGTACTGGAAAAAGAGATCCCTATTGCCATTAAAAATACTTTCGATCCGGAACATACAGGAACTCTTATTATGAAGGAGGCGAAAAGTACAAGTATTGTTAAAGGAATTAGTTATATTGAAGATATATCACTCGTTACTGTTCAGGGAAGTGGAATGGTAGGAATTCCGGGGTTTTCAAAACGATTATTTGAAGCATTATCAAATCAGAATATTAATATTATTTTAATTACACAGGCTTCTTCGGAACACTCTATTTGTTTGGGAATCAATGAAGCGTCTACAGACATTGCCAAACAATGTATCGATGAAACTTTTACCTATGAAATAGCTCAACACAAATTAGATGCTACCATTGCGGAAAAGAATATGACCGTCATTGCTTTGGTTGGCGATCATATGAAAAGCCACCAAGGGTTGAGTGGTAAGATGTTTAGCGTTTTGGGCAAAAACAATGTCAATATCAGAGCTATTGCACAAGGTGCTTCGGAAAAAAATATCTCCGCAGTGATCCATAAAAACGATGCCAAGAAATCTTTAAATGTATTGCACGAAGCATTTTTTGAAGAAAAAATAAAGCAGCTTCACCTGTTCCTCTGCGGTGTTGGCAATGTTGGAAAACATTTTTTATCTCAAATTCAACAACAGAAAAAATACCTTAAGAAAAAATTAAAACTCAACATTCGTGTCATCGGAATTTCTAATTCTACCAAAATGGTATTTGATGAAAATGGTATCGATCTCTCGAATTGGGAGGCACAATTACGTAACGGAGAATCTACAGGTGTTGATGTCTTTTTAGAAAAAACCAAAGCATATAACTTAAGAAACAGTGTTTTTATTGACAATACTGCCAGTGAAGCCGTATCTCAGGCCTATGAACAATATTTACGCCATAACATCGGTGTTGTAACCTGCAATAAAATTGCCTGTGCTTCCTCGTTGGAAAACTATAAAACATTAAAAAGTGTTTCCCGAAAATACAATGCTCCGTTTTTGTTTGAGACCAATGTAGGAGCCGGATTACCAATTATTGATACCTTAAAGAATTTAGTCAATTCCGGCGATCGTATTCACAAAATTAAAGCTGTGTTGTCCGGGAGTTTAAATTTTATTTTTAATCATTTTAACGCGGATACTACATTTCATGACATCGTTGTTGAGGCTCAAAAACAAGGGTATACGGAGCCTGATCCGAAGATTGATTTAAGCGGTATAGATGTAGCCCGAAAGATTTTAATTTTAGCGAGAGAAAGTAGGTATGAGCTGGAATTAGATGCTGTTGAAACGGATAGTTTCCTCCCGAAAGAGTGTATGGCAACTACCAACAATGAAAGTTTTTATAGATCTTTGAAAAAACACGAAGCTCATTTTCAAAAAATCTATCAGGAAGCTCGTAATAATAGCACCCGGTTAAAATACGTTGCCGAGTTTAATAATGGAAAAGCAAGAGTAGGTTTGCAACCTATCACACCGGAGCATCCTTTTTATACCTTGGCAGGAAGTGATAATATTGTTTTATTTTTTACAGATCGATATCCGGAAAACCCCATGTTGATTAAAGGTGCCGGGGCCGGTGCTGCGGTAACTGCTTCCGGGGTTTTTGCCGATGTGATCAGAATCGGAAAAGTATAAACTAATAATGAACGAAATTAAACTGTTTACTCCGGCAACCGTTGCAAATGTCTCTTGCGGATTTGATGTTTTGGGTTTATGCCTCGATACTGTTGGGGACGAGATGATTATCAGAAAAACAGTTGATAAGAGAGTACGCATTACATCTGTTACCGGACAAGAAAACATACCTACGAACGTTCGGAAAAACGTTGCCGGTATAGCCGCGTTAGCACTATTAAAAGAGAGTAATACCTCATTTGGTTTTGAAATTGAAATTCATAAAAAAATAAAACCCGGCAGTGGTATTGGCAGTAGTGCCGCAAGTGCTGCCGGTGCTGTTTTTGGCATCAATAAATTTTTAGAACAATCTTTTAATACTACGGATCTGGTGCGTTTTGCTATGGAAGGAGAACGGTTGGCAAGTGGCACTGCACATGCAGATAATGTAGCTCCGGCTCTTTTCGGTGGTTTTACATTGGTTCGCGGATACGATCCGTTGGAAGTCATTAAAATTCCGCCCCCGGAACACTTATTCGTAACGGTGATTCACCCTCAGATAGAAATAAAAACCTCAGCGGCAAGGGCTGTTTTAAAACCACAGGTCAGCTTAAAGAAAACCGTTATACAAATGGGAAATTTCGGAGGATTGATTGCCGGATTATATACTCAAAATTATGATTTGATCGGGCGTTCTTTACACGACGAAATTGCAGAGCCTTTCAGGTCGGTTTTAATTCCTTCTTTTGATCTTCTAAAAACCGAAGTGCTTAAAGCCGGTGCGTTAGGTGTCGGAATTTCGGGTTCCGGCCCTTCCGTTTTTGCATTAAGCAAAGGTTGGGAAACTGCATATAAAGTGGCAACGTCTATGGAAAAGGTATATAAAAATACCGGCATAGGTTTCGAAATTCACATCTCAAAAATAAATCAACAAGGAATTAAAATCCTCCAAACCAAATAACCACTATGCACTATTATAGTTTACATAACACCTCTTTACGTACTTCTTTTAAAGAAGCCGTCATAAACGGTATAGCTCCTGACAAAGGATTGTATTTTCCAGAATCCATAGCCCCTCTACCGGAGGACTTTATTCAAAATATCAGCTCTTTTTCCAATGAAGAAATTGCTTTTGAAGTAATACAACCGTTTGTTGGAGATGAAATTCCTGCCGATGTTTTAAAAACTATTATTGCAAAAACCATCTCTTTTGATTTTCCGGTTGTTCCGGTAAAAAACAACATAGCCACATTGGAATTATTTCACGGCCCCACCATGGCTTTTAAAGATGTAGGTGCCAAATTTATGGCAGCGTGTTTGGAGTATTTTAATCGCGACAATCCGGATAAAATTATCGTACTGGTGGCCACTTCCGGAGATACGGGCGGGGCAGTTGCAAACGGTTTTTTAAAAGTAAAAGGCATACAGGTAGTTATTCTCTATCCCAAAGGCAGGGTAAGCGAGATTCAGGAGCAGCAGCTCACCACACAGGGGCATAATATCACTGCTCTGGAAGTAGCCGGTACTTTTGACGATTGCCAGCATATGGTAAAAACAGCTTTTTTAGACCCTGAAATCAAACCTGTATTAACTTCTGCCAACTCTATTAATATTGCACGTTGGCTTCCGCAGATGTTTTATTTTTTATTTGCTTATAAGCAATTGCAATCAAAAAATAAGGAACTCGTATTTTCGGTACCCAGCGGAAATTTTGGAAATATTTGTGCAGGCCTGATGGCACAACAACTGGGGCTTCCTATTAAACATTTTATTGCTGCTACTAATATCAATGATACAATTCCGCTATTCTTAAAAACAGAAAAATATACCCCAAAGCCTTCAAAAGCTACCTTGTCTAACGCCATGGATGTTGGAGATCCAAGTAATTTTGTACGGATTTTAGAAATTTTCGAAAACAATATACAGTCATTAAAAAATACGTTTTCTTCATTTGGTTTTAATGATATACAGACAAAAGAAGCACTGAAGGAGTTGTATGGTTACAAATACATAGCAGACCCTCACGGAGCCGTAGGCTATTTGGGACTGCAACAATATGGCTTGTCAACTGATGAAACGGGGGTGTTTTTAGAAACCGCACATCCTATAAAATTCTTAGATACCGTAGAGCATACATTAGCTATCAAGCTTGATATTCCTGAAAAAATTCAACGTCTGTTAGAAAAAGAAAAGCAAGTAATTAATATCAGTAGTTATAAGGGGTTAAAAGAATATTTAAATAATGTAGAATAACTCTTTTAATACTCAGATTGAGGTATAGATTATTGAGACCTTTGCAGAATTGATTTGACTTCAAATACGGAATATATCACTATTTTGCAAAGATATCTTATTATAAAAATAATCTTAATCCAAATCCGGTAATACAAATGCATCCAAAACACTTTTCTGTGCCATCATTTTTTCAATCTCGCTTGATTTTCTGGGGGCTTCCGCAGATAAATTAACCGGGCCGTTTTCGGTAATTAAAATATCGTCTTCTATTCGTACGGCAATTCCCCACCACTTTTTATCACAAGGACTTCCTTCCGGTATGTAAATACCCGGCTCAACCGTAATTATGGAATTTGTTTTAAACGGCCCGTAAGTCCCGGGATCATGCACATCCAAACCGATATAATGTGTTGTTCCGTGAGGTAAATAATGATGTCTTTCATCCACTGTTTTAATAATACCCAGATGGAACAGCCCTTCATTAATTACTTTTCTCGCTGCATTATTTGATGCTCCAAAGGGGGCTCCGACAACACTTGCTTTGATACCGGCTTCCTGGGCATCATAAACAATATCATATATTGCCTTTTGCTCCGGGGTAAATTTTCCATTTGCAGGAATTGTCCTGGTGACATCTGCCGTATATCCTCTGTATTCGGCACCCAAATCCATCAATACCAAATCGTTTCCTACTTTTGTCTTGTTATTTTCAATATAATGCAGGATACAACCATTGTTTCCTGCTCCCACAATAGAAGGATATCCTTCATATTCGGCTCCGTATTTTTTATATACAAATTCATGGATACCTTGTAATTCGGTTTCAGACATGTGTGGTTTCATAGCTTTCATTACTTCTATCTGTCCTACGGCGGAAATACGAATTGCTTTGGTGAGTAATTTTATCTCTTCCGGAGACTTAACTTCACGCATTTCAGCCAATGTGTTTTCCAAAAAACGGATGTCAATATTTGTTTTCGGAATTAATTTCAGAGCAATTTTTTGCTTCAATTCACCCTTCAGTTTAGCATCTGTTGCTGCTTTGTATTCCATCAGCAGTTGATCTTCTTTTATCTCGGAATAATGTGCTTCTATTCTGCCGATAATCCGGGCTACACTTACACTATTTTCTACGGGAGTTTCTTTGACCATTTCATATACATATTTTTTTGCTTGTGATAAATATACATTGGGATCATAACCGGATTTGGTTTTAAAGCTTTTTACCAGGTCAAACACTTCAGCTTTGTTTCCCGTATTTCTATAATCGTCTTTAAATGCTTCGATGTATACCTTATCAAACTTTTTAAAATGTATGGTTGTATTTATAAATTCAATAGCATTATAGACGTGGCCAAAACCCAGTTCTTTTTTTGCTCCTGCCACCCCCAACCTTCTTCCGTTCCACATTTCGGCATTGGGATCTTTTTTTTGAACATATAGGACTTCATTAAAACCGGCACCTTCTTTATTTTGTAGATTTTCAGAATAGATAACCAATACTGCATTGGGTTCCCTATAGCCCGTTAGGTAATAGAAATTCGGGTCTTGATGATATATATAATCTACATCGTTGGCCCTGTTTCTAAACGGATTTGCAAAAAAAACGGCTACGGAATTTGCGGCCATCTTATTTCTAAATTCCGTTCTTTTCTGCTTGTGAAAATCTTTTGATAAGTAGTCAGTTGGCGTTTGTGCAACTATATTTGCAGTGAAAGATACTGATATTACTGATAGTAATGCTAATAGCCTCATTGATTTTTCTAAGTTGATTGATTTCAAATGTAGTACATATAAATTTTTAAGTAAAAATATTAACACAATTTTTGCATTATAAGGGAAACTTATACTTCTGGTTTTTAGTGGGCTCTGTTTACTTTTTCTTTTCGTTACTAATAGAACTCATCTTGACTTTTTCCATTTCCTAAAAAATGACTGAAATTCACCTATATTTCGTTGCTTTTCTTACCTGTAGCGATATAGCTTTTAAAAAGTGCCTCATCCAGTTAAATTTCAGTTCATTTTCGGTTAAAAACAAAAAGTCAAGATGAGTTCATAAAGTAATTTTAGTTCAACCATTACTTATTCTCTTCTTTTATCTTTTTTACATAGTAAAGCATAAAAAAGATAGTTAGTATCATAAAAACAATAAATCCGTCTATTTTATTAAAAGTATCTATCCAAGTTCCTACCCCTATGGTTTCCCAATCAATTTTATATAAACTTATGCCGGAAAACGTAGCACATACGAAGAAAAAAATAAAAGCTGTTTTTTTAGAAAATTTTACCATATCTATGTTGTATTTATTACATATAGGGTGTTATGCAATGTTTAATGAAATTACGTATAGCAGCCAGATACCCTGCTAAAGCTATGGCACAAAAAACGACTGTCGCACAAGCAATTAATCCTGCAATACCGGCCGCAACTCCAACAACAGCAAATACACAATCCCAAGGAAAGTTTTCGGATTTAGAGTGTAAATTATTATTAAATACGTTTTGGTATTTAACAAGTTGTATTACATTTAAAAAGTAATTTTTTTTAGCAAACCCCTCTGCGGATAAATTCATTTCCAAAACAGATTTTTCATAATTTTTGATTGCATAATCAAAACCTCCGAATTTATAATCATTCATAAGTGATTTAATCAATATAACATCTTTTTGAGTTATCCACTTGTTTTCGTACGCAATATTTAAAATTTCTTCTCCGCTATTATTCGTAAAATCTAAGGCTAAATCGGGAAGATTTAAATTAGTACCAACAGAATTATTAACAATGTCTAAAATATTTTGATTTTTCTCTATGCTAGAAGTAGATTTTGATACTGTTTCAGAATTCTGAACTTTATTAAGAATTTCTTTAAAAACGGGGTTATCCTTATTCTCATTAAAAATAGTATAGTCAAATTTATTTTCAACTTTTTGTATTTGTGTAGTATATTGTTCACAAGAAACAAATAATATGGTTAAAGCCATAAAAATTGACAAATAGGGATTTCTCATAATTTTTAAAATAGAACTCATTTAAACTTTTAGAGATCAGTAGTTAGTTACATATAATTTCACTTTGATAAATTTTATCACTCATGACCATTTTAGTTATTAAGTTATTGAATATTGTGTTTTTGTTTTGCGAGCGATTAATTCTAAAACAAAACTCATTAAAGTATCGGTTTAGATTAAACTCACTTACCCAAGAATAAGTTGTCCTAATCCATGATTTTATTTGATGAATCATCGTATGTAAGGCTTTAAAGTTTAATCCTTTGTCGCTATCAATCTGGGTAATGTTATAGGCTTTTGCAATAGGCCTGTAGCCTTTCCATTTGTGAGTGATTACTTGAGCCTTTCTATCAATATGCTTAATGAACATATATTGCAACGATTGTGCAGAAAAATCTTTGATGTTTAAAGCATACATACGCTTTACTTTGCCCTGGTCTGTGAACTCAACAGCAGTAATAGCCTTCTTTTTCTTAGCATCATAACTACGACCTATCTTGTTTTGCTCATAACCACCCAACACAAATTCATCAACCTGTACATGACCATCCATAGGGTTATTTTCACTAGAAGCCATAGCTTCTCTTACTTTAAGCATAAACAATCGTGCTGTCTTTTCTGTAATACCATAGCGTACACCCATTTGTGTAGCTGATAAACTCTTGGTGGTAGTTGCCATTTCAAAACAGATAAAAAAGGCTTTTCGTACACCAAATCGCACTCTGTGAAAAATGGTGTTAGCCGTTGGGCTTTCTGTATCACCACATTTATTGCATGTTCTTGAAAAGTTCTTACGTACTTGGTAACTGGTATTACCACATTTACGACATACATAACCCTCTTTCCACTTGATTTGACCTAGATATGCTTTGCAATCTACATCTGTTTTAAAGCGTTCAGCGAACTCTAAAAGGTTTTGACCCTTGAAAATTTCCATAAAATCCCTATTTTTATTGACATACAAGTTATGAAATTATCTACTGACCTCTAAAAACCTTTTTTGATTTGCTAAAAAATTGCTGTTTTTAGCTCTGTTTTTATCTTTTTTTCCTTCCGTAGCGCTGCTATGCAACTCAAAAAATCCTTCAACAGAGCTAAAAACTTCTAATTTTCGCTTAAATCCAAAAAGTTTAAATGAGTTCATATTCATAATGCTTACTTTTAGGGGAAAAATCATTTTCTTTTCTTTAGACTTTTCCAGGTTAATATTTTTTCGGCTTTTTCGGTTTTCGTAACTCGCTTGTCATACTTTTTGTTTCTTTTTGACAGATTTCCACATTTTTTGATTTTGGATGTTTAGTCCGTTTTTGACCATTATGCTTGTCTAATGTAGCATGACATATTTATCCTTATATTTATGTTTCTCATTTTTTATTAGATAATAAAACAAGAAAAATAAAACTTAAAAAACAATACCATAAAATAGTGAAATTTTTAATTCACAGAAAACAGTGAAATTAAACGGTATGCATTATTAAGCTCAAATTACACGTCATGATCTCTTCCTTTGGTTTTGGTATATTTTCGATACATTTGCCAATAGTTATCATCAAACTTGTCAAATGAAGAATACTGCACTGACACATATACATGAAGTACTTGGTGCAAAAATGGTTTCTTTTTCCGGGTATCGTATGCCACTTCAATACGAAGGGGTTACCGCAGAGCATGTAGCCGTTAGAACCGGTGTCGGGGTTTTTGACGTAAGTCATATGGGTGAGTTTTTGGTAACAGGGCAAAATGCGTTGAAACTGGTTCAAAAAGTTACTTCCAATGATGCTTCCAAACTGGAAATAGGAGATGCACAATATAGTTATTTTCCAAATGATCGGAACGGAATTGTAGATGATTTGATTTGCTATCGGGTAAAAGAATACACCTATTTACTGGTAGTAAATGCTGCTAATATTGAAAAGGACTGGGATTGGATTAACTTGCATAATGAAGGAATCGGTGCTGAGCTAAAAAATATCTCCGATAGTTATTCTTTGCTAGCCATTCAAGGCCCAAAAGCCATAAAAACCATGCAATCGTTAACTTCCGTTGATTTGGAAAAAATTCCTTTTTATAAATGTAAGGTAGCCGATTTTGCCGGAATTAAGTATGCTATTATTTCTGCCACGGGTTATACGGGTTCCGGTGGTTTTGAAATCTACGTGAAAAATGAGGAAGTAGAACAGGCCTGGAATAAAGTGTTTGAAGCCGGTGCGGATTTCGGTATTAAACCCATTGGTTTGGCTGCCCGCGATACTTTGCGTTTGGAAATGGGTTATTGCTTGTATGGAAATGATATTGATGATACTACTTCTCCTATTGAAGCCGGTTTGGGTTGGATCACTAAGTTTACCAAAGACTTTATAAATGCTGAAAATTTAAAAGTACAAAAAGAAAAAGGAACAATCAGGAAGTTAGTTGCTTTTGAACTGTCAGAACGTGGAATCCCTCGCCATGATTACCCGATTGTAGATGTCGAAGGGAATAAAATAGGAGTTGTTACGTCCGGTACTATGAGTCCGTCACTAGGAAAAGGAATTGGTTTAGGGTATGTACCTAAAGGGGTTTCGAAACCCGGAAATATCATTTTTATTCAAATTCGTAAAAAAACGATACCGGCTACCATTGTAAAATTACCTTTTTATAAGGTATAGTGCCAAACTGAACATTCAAGACATAGAAGTTTTCGTAATTTAATCTCTAGTTTTATCACTTATAATTTCTTACCTAAAAAAACCTCAAGTTAAATTGAACTCAGGTTTATAATAAAAAATATCATAACTATCCGAAACTTATAGAAAATAGACCGTTACACTGTTAGAAATTAGATGAAAGACTCTTAAAATCAATGAATTATAAATTTCAAAACCTTTAAAAGGATACTAAGTTAAAATTTATACTTTTTGATTTAGGGGTAAATTTTGACTAAACCACTATGGCCTGAAAGTGCCATAGGTTTGTAACAAAGGAACAGAATGGAATTCTTATTCAAGTATAATATTATCATCTCCTCGATCATCAGGCTTACGATGATGTTCAAGATACTCTTGGACCATTTCATCAGTGATATTGCCAGTACTCCAAACTCCATAACCTATTGCCCACATATGACGACCCCAATACCTCTTCCCATGTTGAGGAAATTCTTGTTGAAGATGACGAGAGGTTCTGCCTTTAAGTCGTTTTACAAGATTGCTAATACTAAGTTTAGGGCGATATTCAATGTGAATGTGGATATGATCCTTACTGATGACGCCTTTCAATATCTTGACATCTTCAGCATCACAAATTTGACGGATCAAATCACGACATCGAACCTGAATATCTCCAACAAGAATAGGATAATGATATTTTGTAACCCCAAACAATATGAGCAGTCAACCAAGAAACTGTATGACCTCCTCTACGGAATTCTTTCGCCATAGAGCAAAGATAAAAAAGTGGGTAGCGACTGAAAGTCTTGCACTAAAGTGCATAGTTTTAACTAACGATTGAAACCAATAAAATTATTTGGCTCTAGTTAATAACAGCTATTATTTGTATATTTAATACATGAATTTACAAGAAATAAAGCGAGGAATTTCCAAACTTTCCCCATCTGAAAGGCAGGAATTGTTAAAAGAATTGTCAACATCACCAAAAGATTCAGTTCCAACGGTAAGAAGCCAAGAATCTAGGCGTTTTTTATTAGACAATAAGTTAGGTTGTTGCGCCCATTGCTCGCATCCAAAGTATGTAAAATTTGGTATTGACAAAGGCTCTCAGCGCTATAAGTGTAAATCCTGCAAACGCAGTTTTACAGAATACACAGGTACTTGGATGGCAGGTTTGCAACATAAGGACAAGATTGATGACTACCTTGAATTAATGCTAGAAGAAAAGAGCTTAGATAAGATAAAAGTAGCCTTATCGATAAACAAGAAAACGGCTTTTGACTGGCCTCATAAGATATTAGTCCCATTATCAGAAAACGATAAAGATGATTTTACAGGCATTACAGAAAGTGATGAGACCTTCTTTTTAAATTCAGAAAAAGGGCGACCAGTAAATCATCGGGAATCAAGAAAACGTGGTGGTAGCTCTAAAACCAAAGGCATCAGTAATGATCAAGTAGCTGTTATTGTAACCCAAGATAGAACATCTAATCCAGATATTACTGTAGCCACTATGGGAAGATTAAAGAAAATAGATATTGTAAATGCTATTGGCAGCAGAATAAAGGCAAGTAAAGCCATTTTATGTAGGGACACACATCTAAGCTACAAAGGATTTGCAATAGACAATAAAATAGAGCATCACACTCTAAAAGGCGTCATAAAACAACGTGTCAAAAACAAAGTGTATCATATACAACATGTCAACTCAACTCATAACAGAGTTAAGAAATGGATAGATAACAAGTTTTGGGGAGTATCTACCAAATACTTGCAACAATATTTGAACTGGTATCGCATCAAAGAAAAATTAAAATATAGAAACGATAAACTCAATGCCTTTGTAAATAAAGTGTCAGAACATATTAATGCGTATCAAAAATATCAAAATATTGGATTGAAGTATCAAAAATTAATATCAACGCAATTTTAAACTAGAGCCAATAATAACTATACTTATTAAATTTTCAAAATACCTCTTTTATTCAAATAATTATTAATTTAGGCGGCAAATTTTAATACAGATTTAAATAATTTTGAATGACCGTTTAGACACTTAGAGAAATGATTGTTTTTTTTAATCTTTAAATTTTTTAACATTATACTACTATCAACTCAAAAAGCACTATTTGATGTGATAATAAACATTCAGTAAATAATTTTTATAAATGAATGACTTACTAAATCAAGATATTTTATATTACTGGTCTACTCCATTTTTTTTAGCAATCATTTTAACTGAAATGTACTTTAGCTACCGAGTTAAAGTTAAAAACTATGGTTTTAAGGATACTGCAACAAATGTATACTTTGCTTTGATAAACTTTAGCCTGGATTTAATAATGAAAGCTTTCTCTTTTTTAGTGATGGGTTTTTTCTATACATATAGCTTTGTTACATGGGAAGAGCAGAACTGGATGTATTGGGTGGTGGCTTTTGTAGGCCAGGATTTTCTTTATTATATTCACCATTATATAGATCATCACTCTCGTTTTTTTTTGGGCAGTTCATGTAACACATCATAACTCGGAGTACTTTAATATTTCCACGGGGTTCAGATCGCCGGTCTTACAGCCACTTTTTAGATATATGTTTTTTGTGCCTCTGGCACTTATAGGTGTAGAACCTCTGCACATTATGTTTGCATACGCTATGAATCAAAACTACGGAACCTTATGTCATACCAATTTTATCAAAAGTAAATTGGGTTTATGGGGTAAAATATTTGTAACTCCGTCACATCATAGAGTACATCACGCATCTAATGTTAAGTATTTGGATAAAAATTTAGGGATGCTTTTAATTATTTGGGATAGAATTTTTGGAACATTTCAGGCAGAAGAAGATGAAACAAAATATGAAGAAATTAAATACGGCCTAACAAAAAAGTTAAAAAACAAAGGGCCTGTAAATATCGTTTTCCATGAGTGGAAAGCCATTATCAAAGAATTTTTTATTTATAGAAAAGAATTACCCCTTATGACCCGATTAAAATATATTTTTATGCCTCCCGGCTGGAGTCATGACGGAAGTACAAAAACGAGCAGGGAGCTACAAAGGGAATTAAAATCTCAAAAATAATTTTGGAATAAGTCAAAAAAAGTTTCAAGTTTCAGGTTTTACCTACCTAAATAAGATTACCTTTTACACTTTCCAACTTTCTAATTGTATTCTTTTTGATATAAGAAGAAATCATCAAAACATTTTTTAAATCTTTCAATCTTTTAATATCAACTCAAAAAACACCATAAGTTCTAATTCGGGTTAAACTTTTACCTGTAAACAATCGTATGCTAAAAAAACATTCTTTGGCAGCAATTTTTCTACACGCGCATGAAACCCCAGCTTATGACTGATATGTGTAAAATAAGCACGTTTTGGTCGTATTTCTCTTACAAATGACAGTGCTTCGCTAAGATTTAAATGTGTTGGATGTTCCTCTATTCTCAACGCATTTATAATCAAAACCTCTAAGTTTCGTAGCTTTTTTTTCTCTGCATTACTAATGGTTTTTAAATCGGTCATATAAGCCATATTACCAAAACGATACCCTGTAATTGGCAAATTACCGTGCAATATTTTTATGGGAGTTACCAAAACACCCTTCAGTTTAAAAGAATGGTCGGTAACTAGGTACTGATCTAATTTGGGAGCCCCTTCATATCTGTTTTTAGTAGTAAAAATGTATGCAAAACGTGTTTTCAAATTTTCCAGAACGCGCTTTTGTGCATAAACCGGTACTGCTCCCATCTGATATGTAAAAGGCCGTAAATCATCTATTCCTGCCGTATGATCAGCATGCTCATGCGTAAATAAAACCCCGTGAATAGATGGCACGTGTTCCCGTAACATCTGCTGCCTGAAATCAGGCCCGCAATCAATAATATATCTGACATCTTCCCAGGAAATCATCACTGAAGACCGCAAACGCTTATCTTTCGGATCGTCAGATAAACAAACAGGATCTTTACTAGCTATCATAGGAACTCCCTGTGATGTTCCCGTACCTAAAAAAGTAACTGTCATAATGAGCATAAAAATACTATAAAAATAAACTGTAAATCTTAAATTTATTACTTTTGTTATTCAATTTAAAAAGTTTATAAAAATGGCTATTTCTTTAAAAGGAGATCAGAAAATTAGTAGTGTCCCGGCTACTAAAAGCAAAGCTCTCCGTATCAATTTAAATAGTGACATTTATGGTACATTTGCGGAAATTGGGGCGGGTCAGGAAACTGTTCGTAATTTTTTTAGAGCCGGAGGAGCGTCCGGAACCATCGCAAAAGCAATGAGTGCATACGATAAGGATTTTTCGGATGCCATTTACGGAGAAGAAGAAGATCATCGTTATGTAACGGAACCCCGTTTAAAAAGGATGTTGCGCCATGAAGTAGACCTGATAGAAGATAGGTTAAGCAGAAAAAAGCATCCTGATAAACTCTTTTTTAGTTATGCGAATACAGTTGCTACCATTGATTTTTCCAAAAAATTTAAGGGACATGGCTGGGTCGGTATCCGCTTTCAATTAGATTCGTTAGAAGGTTTTAATGAAATTGTACTGCACCTGCGTTTCAAAGAAACCGATGCAAGATTGCAACAGGAAACATTGGGTATTCTGGGAGTAAACCTTATCTATGGGGCTTACTACTTAAACGACAATCCTAAAGAACTGTTAAAATCATTCTATGACAATCTGGATAAAGATCAATTGGAAATCGATATGGTCAATTTTTCCGGACCGAGGTTTATGTATGTAGACAACCGGCTAATGAGTTTACAATTGGTCAAGAACGGAATGACTAATGCTGTGATGTTTGGTCCGGATGGAAACAATTTATTGCCCGCTCAGGTATTGTATAAAAAGAATATCCTTGCTTTACGCGGGAGTTTTAGGCCGGTTACGAAAGTAAATATGGATATGTTCCAAAAATCGAAAGATTTATTTTTTGCCGAAAAAAAAGTAGATCCGGAAAACTCTCAAATTATTTTTGAAATTACCTTGAGTAACCTTAGGGTAGAAGGAGAAATTAATGAACGTGATTTTCTGGACAGAGCAGAGCTTTTATGCTCTCTGGGGCAAAATGTAATGATCACTAATTTCCCGGAATATTTTAAACTGGTCGAATATTTTAGTGAATTTACCAAAGCCAGAATGGGGCTAGCCATGGGGGTATATAATTTGATTCAAATTTTTGATGAAAAATACTATCGCCATTTAAGCGGGGGGATTCTGGAAGCCTTTGGAAAACTATTTTACAGGGATTTAAAAATATACATGTATCCTTATAAAGATGGTAATACAGATGAATATATTACCAGTGAAAACCTGAAAGTACACCCCCGTATGAAAGAATTATATAAGTTCTTTAAAAACAATGGAAAATTAAATGATATTAAAGATTTTAATGCGGATATTTTACATATTTTCTCAAGAGAAGTACTACGTATGATTTCCGAAGGAGAAGATGGATGGCAAGAAATGTTGCCGGAAGGAATTTCAGAAACGATTGCTCAGAATAGATTATTTGGATATTCCAGAAGTAGAATAAAGAAATAATCGTTTTAAACTTTTTTGCTTTTGCTTCGTCTAAATCAAAAACAGATGACCATTGGTTGATGAAATTAGCTTAGTAGCACAACTTAAAAACCTCAAAACCAAAGAAAAAGCATTTCGGATATTAATGAATGAGTATAAAGAACGTTTGTACTGGCATATCCGTAAAATTGTAATTTCACATGAAGATGCAGATGATGTACTGCAAAACACTTTTATAAAAGTATTTCAAGGAATAGGTAATTTCAAACAACACAGTAAACTCTATTCCTGGATATACAGAATCGCTACCAATGAATCCATTACTTTCTTAAACAAGAAAGCCAGAGAACGAGATACTGATATTTCCGAATTAAAACAAGAGTTAGTCTCCTCCTTAGATTCCGATAGTTTATTTACAGGAAAAGCAATTGAGATTACATTACAAAAAGCCATTGCAACATTGCCACAAAAACAACAATTGGTATTTAATATGAAGTATTTTGATGATATGAAATACGATGATATCTCCGAAGTATTAGAAACGTCGGTTGGTGCATTAAAAGCTTCCTATTTTCATGCCGTAAAAAAAATTGAGAAGTATATAAAAACTAATAATTCATAATTGACCATTCATAATTAATGATTAAACCTTTAAACAATCATATAGTCTAAAAACCATAATGAGTAAAGAACTAAAAAATAGTGAACATTTTATAAAAAGCACAGTCTGTAAAGACGCCGGATTTTCTGCTCCTAAAAATTATTTTACGACCATAACAGATACTTTTTTTGTCAAACTTCAAGAAGCATCATTTCCGGATACATATGGATTTAACACTCCTACATCCTATTTTAAAAACGTAGAAAATAGTATTCTTAACAAAACTAAAAACCTTAAAACCTCAAAAGTAATTTCATTAAAAAGAAAGGTTATTAAAATAATTCCGGCGGCAGTAGCAGCTTCGATACTACTATTCATAACATTTCATTTTTTCTCTTTTGAAAAAGAGCCCACCAACGAAGAAATAGCAGGATGGTTTGAAAATAATATTTACAGAATATCAAGTGATGATATTTATTCGGTATTTGAAGACATTGATGTAAATGAAAATGAAATTCCAGACCCCTCCATACAACTTAGCGAACTTGAAAACTATCTGGAACATAAAGATATAACAACACTTTTAAATGAAATAAATTAAGAAGATGATAAACTTAAAAAACAGATTATTTCTTTTATTGTTAATAATGAGCTTTGGTATGCAGGCTCAGATAAAAATAAAAAGACAGGGCAAAGAAAAAATTCAGGCTTTAAAAATTGCTTACCTGACAGATAAATTAGACTTCACTGAAAAAGAAGCAGAAAGATTCTGGCCCATATATAATAAGTTTGATAAAAAACTAATGGAATTGCGAACAGCAGAACGTTACAAGATAAAAAAAGCACTAAAAGATGCCGGAGGAATTGAAGCTATTTCCGAAGACAACGCTAAAATGATCATTCGTGAAATGATTGCTTTGGAAAAAGAAATATACCATATTAAAAAAGCATTTTTTGACAGTTTAAAAAAGGTTATTGCTTCAAAAAAAATAATTCAATTGCAAATTGCCGAAAGAGAATTTAATAGAAGCATGCTCAGAAGATTACGAAAATATAAGTAAGCGTAGTTTGAAAGTTGTAAAGTTTCAAAGTAGAAAGTGTATACTTTTCAATCTTTCAATTTCAAAAGAAAAAACCGAGGGCAAGTAATACCAAAAAGAATACTAAAATGGTCTAAAGATTGTGTAAGGAAAATTGGACTATTTTAGTATTCTTTTTGGTATAATCTCTATAAAAAACTCCGAATGGCTAAATCATATCCTTGTAAACCAAAGCCAAATAATACTCCTTTTGCATTTGCCGATATATAACTGACATGTCTAAATTCTTCTCTGGCATGAATATTAGAAATGTGAACCTCTACAACAGGGGTTTTAATCCCTTTTACAGCATCACCAATACCAACAGAAGTATGTGTGTATGCAGCTGCATTTAAAATAATTCCGTCATATTCAAAACCTATTTCATATAGCTTATCAATAATTTCTCCTTCAATATTAGACTGGTAATATGCTAAGGATATTTCCGGGTACTTTGCTTTTAATAACTGAAAATAATCATCAAAAGTATCCGTACCATAGATTTCCGGCTCCCTTTTCCCCAGTAAATTTAAGTTGGGGCCATTTATAATACTAATTTTCATTTTATGCAAAGTGAGATAGATATAAAGGAGTTAAACGCATGCAACCGACAATAAATGTTTCAAGGTGAACAGAAACCCGGTTTTATTATAAAACCCAATACCGGGTTTTATCTTTTAAGAACACCGACAAAAACGTATTTTTATAAACTACTTTTCTTCACCCGCACTTCGGGCTTCTTTCCTGAGCTTGATGTTTTCCCAAATAGTACCTCCAATCCAATAAGGAACTACAAAAGCTAATAAGAATATGAGCAGCCAAAAACCGGCAGTAAAAATAAACATGAATAAAACAAAGCCCGAAAATTGAGAAAAATCTAACATCCTTAAATTATATTTCAAATAATAGTATACACAAAAATAAAACATATTTTACATACAAACCAGTATTTGAAAGATAATTTTAATTTGAGTTTTACAATACTTATGAATAACCGGCCGGTATATTTTTGTAATTTTGAATGCTAATCTAATAGTAAACACATGAAGTATAGAATAGAGAGAGATACCATAGGACAGGTAGAAATACCGTCCGATAAGTATTGGGGAGCACAAACCGAACGTTCCAGAAATAACTTTAAAATAGGAGCGACCGCTTCGATGCCGTTGGAAATTGTATATGGCTTTGCATATTTAAAAAAAGCAGCAGCTTATACGAATGCCGAGTTAGGTGTTTTACCTTCGGAAAAAAGAGATCTAATTGCCACGGTTTGTGATGAAATTTTAGAAGGGAAATTAGACGATCAATTCCCTTTGGTTATCTGGCAAACCGGTTCCGGTACACAGTCAAACATGAATGTAAATGAAGTCATTGCAAACAGAGCTCATGAAATAGCCGGAAATGTTATCGGTGAAGGGGAAAAAACCATACAACCTAATGATGATGTCAATAAATCGCAATCATCCAATGATACGTTCCCCACGGGAATGCATATTGCAGCTTATAAAAAGATCGTAGAAACAACCATTCCGGGTGTAGAGCAACTAAAAAATACCTTACAAATAAAAGCCGATGCTTTAAAAGATGTTGTAAAAATAGGCCGTACACATTTGATGGATGCAACTCCGCTAACCTTAGGGCAAGAATTTTCAGGATATATTGCCCAATTAAATTTTGGATTAAAAACACTACGTAATTCCTTAAAGCATTTAAGTCAATTAGCTTTAGGAGGTACTGCAGTAGGAACAGGATTAAATACACCAAAGGGATACGATGTATTGGTAGCGAAGTACATTGCCGAATTTACAGGGCTTCCCTTTGTTACTGCTGAAAACAAATTTGAAGCTTTAGCCGCTCATGACGCCTTGGTAGAAACACATGCCGCTTTAAAGCAAATCGCAGTCTCTCTGAATAAAATTGCAAATGATATCCGTATGATGGCCTCAGGCCCTCGTTCCGGAATAGGAGAAATTATCATCCCCGCCAACGAACCGGGATCTTCCATTATGCCGGGAAAAGTAAACCCAACACAAGCTGAAGCCATGACAATGGTCTGTGCACAAGTGATGGGCAATGACGTGGCAGTAACTATCGGGGGAACACAAGGGCACTATGAGTTAAACGTTTTTAAACCCATGATGGCAGCAAACGTATTACAATCCGCACAACTCATTGGAGATGCCTGTGTTTCATTTGATGAAAACTGCATCAAAGGAATTGAACCTAACCGCCCAAGAATCAAAGAGCTATTAAATAATTCGTTGATGTTAGTTACTGCTTTAAATACTAAAATCGGATACTATAAAGCTGCGGAAATTGCAAATACGGCACATGCCAACGGAACCACATTAAAAGAAGAAGCCATTAGACTAGGCTATGTAACATCAGCACAATACGACGAATGGGTAAAACCCGAAGATATGATCGGTAGTTTAAAGTAATATCATGTGTCATTGCCGTTCTGAAAGTTTAAATAAAGACCACCTTTTAGATGCAAGAATACAGACTCATGGATTTTCACCAGATGGCAATACTATTTTTTTAAAATTCCACAAACTTTTTAACTTTCAAACTGCATCTAATGATGACATTATTCACCCATATCAAAGAGCTCATTCAGGTACGCGACCTATCGGTTTCCAAAGTTTCCGGAGAAGAAATGAAAATAGTGCCTACTATAAAAAATGCGTTTCTTTTGGTTAAAGATGATTGTATTGAAGATTTTGGCCCTATGGAAAACCTCCCTCTCATAAAAGCAGATAGCACTTTAAATATGACGGGTAGAATGATTTTACCTGCCTGGTGTGATAGTCATACACATTTGGTTTTTGCAGGTAACAGAGCACAAGAATTTGTAGACAGAATCAACGGTTTATCATATGAAGAAATAGCAAATAGAGGAGGTGGCATCTTACATTCGGCTAAAAGATTACAAGAAACTTCCGAAGAAGATTTATATAAACAGTCGGCAAAAAGATTAGAAGAACTCATTTCTTTGGGGACAGGTGCTATTGAAATAAAATCCGGTTACGGGCTGTCTGTACAGTCAGAAATAAAAATGTTACGAATAATAAAAATGCTCAAAAAAAATTATACAATCCCTATAAAAGCTACTTTTTTGGGAGCTCATGCAATTCCCGCCGCGTATAAAAATGATAAAGGTGCTTATATCGATTTGATTATCAATGAAATGTTACCTGCTATCGCAAACGAAGAATTAGCAGATTTTATCGATTGCTTTTGCGAAAAAGGATATTTTTCTGTCCGGGATTTGGATACCATTTTAACAGCCGGTTCAAAATACGGTTTAATCCCCAAAGTACATGTAAATCAGTTTAATGCCATAGGCGGAATCAGGACGAGCCTAAAGCACAAAGCATTATCGGTAGACCATTTGGAAGTACTCACAAATGAAGATATAAAGGATCTGCAGAAACATCCCGATACCATTTCCGTAGCCTTGCCAAACTGTTCTTATTTTTTAAACATTCCTTATACACCGGCCAGAAAAATAATCGATAGCAGACTGGCACTAGCCTTAGCAAGTGATTTTAACCCGGGTTCTTCCCCTTCCGGAAATATGAATTTTGTAGTATCCGCTGCTTGTATAAAAATGAATATGACACCGGAAGAAGCCATTAATGCAGCTACTATTAACGGAGCTTATGCTATGAATTTAAGTAAGTCTGTCGGAAGCATTACTAAAAGTAAAAAAGCTAATTTTATAATTACTAAGAAAATTCCCAATTATCATATGATTCCATACCACTTTGGAAACCACCAAATTGAGTCTATCTATATAGATGGAAAAAAGCAGCACTAATCGTTAGCAAACCTTCAAACTTTCAAACTTTACAACTTATAGACTTACAAAATGAAAATATATACAAAAACAGGCGACAAAGGAACCACAGCACTATTTGGAGGAGAAAGAGTATCTAAAGATCATTTACGTATAACAGCTTACGGAACTGTAGACGAACTAAATTCTTATGTAGGATTAATTAAAGATCAGGAAATTGATTTTCACACAAAGCAATCTCTTACAAAAATACAACACGATTTATTTACCTTGGGAGCTATGTTGGCAACCCCCGCGGAAAAAGAAACGCTTAAAAGCGGGAAAGAACGATTAAACATCCCAAAAATAAATGCTGCCTCTATCACTTTTTTAGAAAATGAAATCGATAAGATGAATGATGCCTTACCTCCAATGACCCATTTTATCTTACCCGGAGGACATCAAACAGTGTCATTCTGTCATATAGCAAGATGTATTTGCAGGCGAGCTGAAAGATTATCCGTCAGGTTAAGTACTCAGGAAGTTATAAATTCAGTCATTTTAATGTATCTAAACCGGCTTTCCGACTACCTTTTTGTAATGGCACGAAAGTTGTCCAAAGACTTGTCAGCAGAAGAGACAAAGTGGGTTCCCGAGAAGTATTAAAACGTTCTTTTTTTAACGATTCGGATTTCGATAAAAAAACTTGACAATATCAGTAAAAAAATTATTTTTGCAGAAAATAAAAATCGATAAAAATGTATTGGACTCTGGAATTAGCCTCATATTTAGCAGATGCGCCCTGGCCGGCTACTAAAGATGAATTAATAGATTATGCTATTAGGACAGGCGCACCTTTGGAAGTTGCCGAGAATTTACAAGAGATTGAAGATGAAGGAGATCCTTACGATTCAATCGTAGAAATCTGGCCGGATTACCCCACCGAGGAAGATTATCTTTGGAATGAAGACGAATATTAAAACACAAAAAAATACAAGTAAAAGTCTCTCGGGAGGCTTTTTTTTTGCTTATTTTTAAACTCCTTTTTGATTGTAAAAAATCATGAAGATAAAATACCATAAACCATGAGTATACTAAACTCTGTAATTAAAGTTTTTGTTGGAGACAAACAAAAGAAAGATTTAAAAAACCTGCAACCTATTGTAGATAAGGTAAAAGCCTTTGAAGATACGGTTTCAAAGTTATCCAATGATGAACTCAGAGCAAAAACACTTGAATTTAAAGAGCAAATAAAAGCAGTAACTGCCTCTTTTGATAAGCAAATCAAAGCCTTAAAAGATGAAGCCGCCAATGCCGATATAGAAAGACAAGAAGCTATTTATGAAGAAATTGACGCGCTAAAAGATGCTTCGTATGAGGCGTCCGAAGCTACCTTAAATGAATTAATGCCGGAAGCATTTGCTGTTATAAAAGAAACCGCAACCCGCTTTGTAAATCACTCGGAAATAGAGGTAATGGCAACCCCTTTTGACAGAAAGTTATCCGCTACAAGAGATCACGTGGTTTTGGAAGGAGACAAAGCGTACTGGCAAAATTCGTGGGATGCAGCAGGAAAGCCGGTAACCTGGGATATGATTCACTACGATGTACAATTGATCGGTGGAGTTGTATTGCACCAGGGTAAAATTGCTGAAATGATGACCGGGGAAGGGAAAACACTGGTTTCCACACTTCCTGTTTACTTAAATGCGTTAACAGGAAAAGGAGTACATGTAGTTACCGTAAATGATTATTTGGCAAAACGAGATAGAGTCTGGATGGGGCCTGTGTTTGAATTTCACGGACTTAGCACGGACTGTATCGATTTTCATCAACCCAATTCGGAAGAAAGAAGAAAAGCATATCATGCGGATATTACCTATGGAACCAATAATGAGTTTGGCTTTGATTATTTGCGTGATAATATGGCAAATGCCAAAGAAGATCTGGTACAAAGAGCACCAAACTACGCCATTATTGACGAGGTAGATTCCGTGTTAATTGATGATGCGAGAACTCCGCTGATCATTTCCGGCCCGGTTCCCCAGGGAGACCGACATGAATTTAACGAGCTAAAACCGTTGGTTGCCGATCTGGTAGCCTTACAAAGTAAATATCTTGTTGGTGTTTTGGCAGAAGCAAAAAAATTAATTGCAGACGGTGATACCAAAGAAGGAGGTTTTCAATTGTTAAGAGTATACAGAGGACTCCCTAAAAATAAGGCCTTGATTAAGTTTTTGTCACAGGAAGGAGTAAAACAAATCCTTCAAAAAACCGAAAACACATATATGGCAGATAACAATAAGTTGATGCCGGAAGTAGATGCGGAATTGTGGTTTGTTGTTGAAGAAAAAAATAATTCCATAGATCTTACGGATAAAGGAATTGCGCACTTATCTACCAAAACAAGTGATGAACATTTCTTTGTCTTGCCGGATATTGGAATCAAGATCGGAGAGATTGATGAAAGTGAAGCCAGTGCGGAAAAGAAAGCAAAACAAAAAGAAGAGTTGTATAAAGAGTTTAGTGTAAAAAGCGAACGTATACATACGATGAATCAATTGTTAAAAGCATATACCGTTTTTGAAAAAGATGTTGAATATGTAGTAGTAGACCATAAAGTAATGATAGTGGATGAACAAACAGGTCGTATTATGGATGGTCGCCGTTATTCGGACGGCCTCCATCAGGCAATAGAAGCCAAAGAAAATGTAAAGATAGAAGATGCTACCCAAACATTTGCTACGGTTACACTTCAAAACTATTTTAGAATGTATCGTAAATTATCGGGAATGACCGGTACGGCAATTACCGAAGCAGGTGAATTTTGGGAGATATACAAACTGGATGTTGTAGAAATTCCAACAAACAAACCAATAGCCAGAGATGACAAAGAAGATTTGGTATATAAAACAACCCGGGAAAAATACAATGCTGCTATTGAAGATATCGTAGAATTAGTAAAAGAAGGAAGACCGGTTTTAGTAGGGACAACCTCTGTGGAGATTTCCGAATTATTGGGTAGAATGCTGCAAATGCGTAAGATTCCACATAATATTTTGAATGCCAAATTGCATAAACGAGAAGCAGATGTGGTAGCAGAAGCGGGGAAACCCGGTGTCGTTACCATCGCAACCAATATGGCAGGTCGTGGTACGGATATTAAGCTGTCTGATAAAGTGAAAGCTGCCGGAGGGCTGGCCATTATTGGTACGGAAAGGCATGATTCCCGACGTGTGGACAGGCAGTTGCGCGGTAGATCCGGACGCCAGGGAGATGTTGGTTCCTCTCAATTCTATGTGGCATTAGATGATAATCTGATGCGTTTGTTTGGCTCTGACAGAATTGCAAGAATGATGGATCGGATGGGGTTAAAAGAAGGAGAAGTAATTCAGCATTCCATGATTACAAAATCCATTGAAAGAGCTCAAAAGAAAGTAGAAGAAAACAATTTTGGAATCCGTAAACGATTGTTGGAATACGATGATATTATGAACACTCAAAGAGAGTTTGTATACAAAAGAAGAAGGCACGCATTGGATGGAACAAAATTGCAGATCGATATTGCAAATATGATTTACGATACCTGCGAAGCTATTGTAAATCAGAATAAACCGGAAAAAGATTTTCAAAACCTTGAATTTGAATTGATTCGATTTTCATCTATGACCTCTCCGTTCTCAGAAGAAGAATTTAATCATCAACCGGAACAAGAACTCATAGACAAATTATACGAAATAATTACTGCGCATTATAAAGAACGTATTGGAGGAAATGCCATCTTAGCTTTTCCGGTTATCAAAAATGTATTTGAAAACGAAGGAGATAAGTACGAGCGAATCGTTGTTCCTTTTACAGATGGAGTAAAAACATTACAGGTAGTAACCAATTTAAAAGAAGCCTATGAATCCGAAGGAAAATCATTGGTAACCGATTTTGAGAAAAATATTACGTTGGCCATTATCGATGAAAACTGGAAAGATCATCTTCGGAAAATGGATGAACTAAAGCAATCGGTTCAAAATGCATCGTACGAACAAAAAGATCCGCTGTTAATTTATAAGTTTGAAGCTTTTGAATTATTTAAAATAACCATAGATAAAATCAACAGGGAAGTATTGTCTTTCCTGTTTAAAGGAGAATTGCCTCTACAGGCCGATAGCCAGATATCGGAAGCTCGCCGGCAAAAAAGAGAAAAGCTGAATCTGAGTAAGGCAGATGTACAAAACACTACGCAACAAGCCATTAACCGCTCAAGACAACAGCAGGTCGAACCTGTGGAAACCATTGTAAGAGAACAACCTAAGATTGGAAGAAATGAGCGTATTACCATTAAAAATATAATGAGTGGCGAAGAAAAGGTAGTAAAATATAAACAGGCCATTCCTTTAATTGAAAAAGGAGAATGGGTATTGATAAATGACTAACTACGCATTCTTATAATAAACTTTTTGTTATGTTTGTTTTATGTTAGGAAATCCGGATAAAGTGGTCTTATTGATTATTGCTATTACTACCTTATTTTCGTACAAAGGTTTTAAAGACTACTCCTTTTTTGAAAAATACAAGTTTCAGGTAACCCGAATATTAAATGGCGAAAAAATCAGAATATTTTCTTCAGGTCTGTTACATGCAGACTGGTTTCATTTGATATTCAATATGTATACCTTATACCTTTTTGGAGGTATCGTAATTATAGAGTTGGGGACGATTCCTTTGCTAATCATCTATATAGGAAGTCTTTTTATGGGAAGCTTATATACGCTTGTCTATCATAAAAACGAACCTTATTATAGTGCCATTGGCGCTTCCGGTGCTGTTTCGGGCATTGTATATGCTGCTATTTTACTGTACCCGGAAATGAAACTGTTTTTGTTTTTTATTCCCATCCCAATTCCGGGATATATTTTTGGAGTAGCTTACTTGCTATATTCTATCTATGGGATGAAAAAACAATTAGGAAATATCGGACACTCGGCCCATCTGGGTGGAATAATAGGCGGATTTGTACTCACATTGCTATTTGATCCGAGTGTATTCCTGGAAAATACATTCATGGTTATGGTGCTGGCCGTTCCTATTTTAACTCTTGTATTTTTTGGAAGAAAGCTAAGTACATGACAAAAATTTAGTCAAGTTCATATTGTTTTGATTTACAGGGTTTAATAGCACAGAAGCGATATAATCTAATCCATATTTGAATATGCTTTTAGCCATTCTTCCATGCTTTTTTATTTTGATAGGCTTAATCTGATGTAAATATATACCAACTTTGTAACACCATACGAAAGCCATCATTACAAACAGTACTAATTTTTCAATACGCTTAATATCTTGCAGGTGTGTGTTTTCAATATCAAAGCCACTGGCTTTCATTGCTTTAAAACACATCTCTATCTGCCATCGTTCTTTGTATTGTTCAAAGGCCTTATCAGGAGCGTTGAACGATACAATGATTAAGAAATCAGGCTTTCCATTTTTTGGGTACAACTTGCATCCGGAAAGGAAACAAAGCTGACCATTAACACGTACAATTTTAGGATAATACACAAACTCATTGATCTTATGTGGATTAAACAAGTGAAATACTTTGATGGTTTTGTTCTTATCAGGAAGCTCTACCTTAAAGTTGTTTCGAATGCGGATATAATATTTGATTCCATTTGTATTCAAGAAATCCAACCAATGATTACCTACAAACTCTCTATCGGCTACAATGGATTTAATAACATCTTTGCCAAAAAGTCTTATGAAACGATTCACAAGATCAATACGCTCCTGACTGTTAGAGTTCCCTGGCTTATCTAACATAGTAAATAACAATGGGAAGGCAACACCTTTATAGACAACTCCCAACTAAATATTGAAATAGGAACTGATACTATTTAATGGGAAGGCAACACCTTTATAGACAACTCCCAACTTAAAAATGTTGATGTTGGTCTGACCAAACTTCCAATTGGTCCTATCAATACTCAAGATCAATCCCTCTTGCTTAGGAAGGAGACTAAATATAAGACGAGCGATCAAATCTCCATCCAACGAATAATCAGCAATAAATCTTTGAATACGTCTGAGTGATGACTTCGAATCTACTGAGGTCTCAAAAGCGTTGGCTACCTTTTCAAAGGTAACTGTCTGTACCTTACAGAGGGCGATAATGAAATGTGATATGAGTTTGATTCTTGCCAAATTGATCTTACCTTGGAAATGAGAACTTAAAACTGAATTTAATTCACTACTTTTAGTGGAAGCATTGGTTTTTTTCATTAGAAAAATGAGTGATGTTATTCTTCTAATATACTGAAAATCAATGCTTTATTTTAATTATTTAATATTTAATTTACTGATAATCAATTAATTATATTTTTTGTCATGTACTAAAGGAAGAAAGTTAAATATATAAATACAGTTCGAAAGTTCAAAATTTCGGTTGTTATTGTACTTTCCGACTTTTAAACGAACTATATCACAACAATTTCTGCTGTTTTTTGAAAAAAGCATCTGCCTGTAATTGCATGAGCTCATTTGCCTTTTGGCGTTTGTGATGGTACAAGATCTCATCTTCTTTTAAATCCGTATATACTTTGCTGTTTACAAAAACATCCGTTTTAAGCATTTCTTCTCTTTGATGTACCTGTTGTTTTACCCATGTTTTTACAGTCGTTTCCTGATCTTCCAGTTTAAAGTCATACTCGCTTTTTGAAGATATTAACTTAACAAATATGGGGGCTGTTTCTATAGCTAAAAACAATAGAAAAATAAAAAACGATGGAACCCATGGCAATTTTCCCAAGGCACTGATCCTGGCCATAAAACCATCAAAATTTGAAATGACAGGCTGTGTAGTTAGTTCCAATTCTTTTTGACGTTCTAATAAAGAAGCTATAGTAGTATTTTCATGATGTTCTATTTTTTCAGCATTTTTTTGCTTCAATTGCTTCAACGCTGATAAAGCAGCATCGTGTTTCTCTCTTTTCTCTCTATAAACAGGTCCTTTTCCCAGAAGTTTAGTCCCTTTTCTTCCTTCTGCTTCGGCTATATAGGTTTCATAAAGATCATTAACTTCAGCTTCTTTTGTAACAATTTCCGATTTTAAATTATTAATTTCTGATGTTAACCCTTCTATTTCCGGAGTAAACTGCTGCGCTATTTGGGCTTTGTTATCTAAGGTCATTTGATTTTTCTCTGTTAATAAAACCCGGTTGATTTCTTTCTCGAAGATTTTTAATTCCAAAGGTTTGGAAATAACGATGGCAATAATGATAGCTAATAAGATTCTCGGGAATGCCTGTAAGAATTCCTTCCGACCGGAATCACTTTTTTTAATTGTTGAAATAATGTATCTGTCTAAATTAAAAATGAGTAATCCCCAGATAAACCCAAAGAAAATAGCAATATAGGTATTGTCAAAAACAGTAAAAAGTGCATAACTCGAGGCGAGCATAGCCATTACGGCCGTAAAAAACACAGTAGCCCCCATACCGGCATATTTATTTTGCTCACCGTTAGAACAATCGTTAATTAAATTTTGATCAACACCGGAACAAAAGAGAAAGAATTTTTTTAACACAGGATGTAGTTTTAAGATTGGTTACCCTATATAACGCTGCTACAATCAATTTGTTTCTTAATATAAAGTTAAAGGAGCAGTATTGAAGTTTTTTACCAACTCGCTACACAATATGGATCGTGTTTTTGAATGATATTAAAAAATTGAAAGATTCAATGATTTAAGGAAATGATAGTAGTATAATACAGTTTAAGGCCTTTATAATAGATTTTACCCATAGTTCTATAAATAAAATTTATTAAAAAAACTCATTAAAAAGCTTTTCTAGCTTTCTAACTTTTATTTTTTCTCAAAAAATGCATCTTTTAATTTTGCTTTTTTTACAATAGCTAATGAAAATTCGGTAGCCGAGCCTTCAGCAGGTTCCGTAGGCATTCCGTCTTTATTTTTTTGATACCAGGTGAGTGATTTTGGAAGTAGAAATCCGTCAATGGTTTCCCAGTCATGATAGCGGATAGTGTTAAAACTGTCTGACGGTTTTTTGGAAAAATAGGTTACCGAGTATCGCAACCACTCCATTTGATACGTTTCAGGACGGTAATACACAAAATAATTATCATCCGGAGATACCCCTATATTGGCTTTATATGAAATTTTAAACCCCGGATATTCTTTCCCCTCAAAAACCAGTGGGGCTGTATGTTCATATACAATTCCGTCATCAGCTAACACAAAAGGCATGGCATAAAAATAAAAATACAGGTTGTAATAAAATTCGGGATTTCCCTTAAAAGTCGCAGAATCTTTTTGAGATAACCACACTTCTTTGCCATTGTATCCCAGAGAATAACCAGGTGCATGTATTACTGTTCTCCTGGACGGTAAATCCACAGTATGTACTTCCTCTCCTTTGTTAAAAGATAATGTACTCGCTTTTCTCCACGCATCAATTCCGCCATGTTTTTCAAAAACCTTATCCAAAGCTTTGGGAAAATGCTCTTTCTTTGATGCTTCTCCACATGAAAATACTATCATAGCGATACCTATACATAAGATTATTTTTTTCATAAGTAATTATATTGGCTTATAACTTTCCCGAAAGATACAAACATCAAAAACCAATTCAAAAAAAGAAGCTGCCTTTTTAGACAGCTCCTTCGAAAAATTATCAAAATAGTATGATAATCTTATAGAGAACTTTAAAGATGCAAATGCTTAAAAATTTAATTCCAAACATCTTATGTATAGTACAAGCAATGTATAATCTTTAAAAGTGCTCCTCTTTTTTCATATAAAATTCCCCGATTCTCAATTATGGTGTTTGCTTGTACTTAAAACCATTGGTCAAATGTATATCGCTATTTTCAATAACGAGTACGGCTCAGCCGTACAAAAAGTACGGCTCAGCCGTACTTTTTTCATATAAAAGGGGAAAAAGCCTGTCAAAATGCATAAATCTTATATACTTGCGCGCTTTATGATAAAAATACGAGCACATATAATGATAGGGTTATTTGATTTTAAAGAGATTCTCAAAGAATTTTTTTGGAATTTGAGCTTTTTATGTATTCTAAAAACAATTATATTAACCTAAATACGACAGAAAACATCATAAAATACATAAACGCTCAAGGAATTTGGGCGTTTTTTTATGGTCATTTTTTAAAAAATAAATGAGTTGAGAAAAAACATATAAAATCATAAGCAGTGGATAGCAAGCAACTGAAAAATAGGCAGTTGAGAAAAAATGCGATATCCGGATACTTTCCGGACAGAGATCTCCTATATCAAAATTAATCATAAATAACTGATTATCAGTAAATTAATTTCATTTTTATTTGTTTTTAAAAAAATTTGTTTTCACCTTTGCGCCGCAATTTTCAAAAAACAAAATGTTCCGAAAGGGTTATTTTTTTGATTTTTTAAAAATTCAAAACGATTTATAAAAATGTTAAACGATTGTAAAATGAAACGAGATAGTAAAATAAAAAATGTTGTAGTACCGGAAGTGCTGTTCGGCTTTTGTACAGTGGAATATAAAGATGCTTGTTGTGATAAAAAAATGTTTGTTGAGTAACTGATGCTCATCTCCAAAATATCATAAAACAGGTGTCTTAGAAAAGGCGCATTTTTTATGCAATTAAACGGCTAAAATGTTACACTAAACGCATGGATCATATGGATGGTAATATAGAAAATAATGCTGTTTTTTTAGGTTAAAACCATGATTTTTTGTATCTTAACGTCAAATAAGAAAGACTATGAGAACACAAAATAATGCACATCCTAAATGAAAGAGAGCGTTTACTCAATGAAACATTTAGTTTACTAAAACAAGGTTGATATCTCTCTGAAATAGCAGTATTTTAGAGATAAATATAAAGGACCGGCGTTAAAAAAATTGCAAACGCTTCCACATTTTAAACGATATGGAATTTCCGGGAAATCCAAAAACTTCAAACAGGCCTTAGAAGTATACGATTTCGAAATTGACCTGACACTCGATACGGAAATTCTACTTGTCTGCAAGCTACAGGCAGGGAACCCTGAAAACGAATTCGGGATGCCATTTTATCGGTAGCTCCTTTGAAACTCATCTGAGGATTCTTTTCCAAACAACCGCTGTATTTACGGCAAAGGACACTAATGTCAAATTTTTAAAAAATGTAATTATGAAAACTTTAAAACTAATTTTAATGATATTCATTTTATCAATCAGCATAAGCTCTTGTACAGATCTCATCGATGAAAACGATGAGTTGGTACTGGACTCCATTGAAAACACTGAAGGTACAGATGTTAACGGATTTACCGGTGGTGAAGGTGGAGATGGAAATGGTGGAGAGAAAGGAGAGTAATACTTCTATTTTCTTAACTTCAAGCTTTTGGTTTTTAACTAAAGGCTTTTTTTTATAAATTTGTGTTAACTAACCGTCAACATTTGAAACACACATTGCTAATAAAAATTGTTTTGCCTTTTTTTATGGTAGCTTATTTGTTGGATGCACACGCTTTTACAGCATCCAACACCCTGCTGTCAGAAAGTAAGAACGACAGTATTACGCTATGGATCAAAGCGGCCAAAAATAAAAACTATACGAATGATAGGCAAAAAACATTTCTACACAAGGCCTACGAAGCACTACAATCGGTACCCGAACAGCATACAAAAGCAAAAAACCTAAGTACCATTGCCTATCGATTTTATCAACTAAAAGATACTGTACAGTTTAAAAAGATCAATAAAGAAACGTTAGATCTTGCCTACAAATTGAAAGATTCCTTTGCCATTGCAGATGCACATTGGAATTATGCATTTGATTTTTTCGATAGAGAAGCATATGATCAAGCGTATTTTCATTATAATACTGCCTATAATTACTTTAATAAAATTAATAGCAACTATGAAACCGGCAGAATGTTGTTTTCGATGTCTTTTATAAAAGCACGTTATCGAGATTATAATGGAAGTGAAGTCTTGACAATAGAAGCCATTAAAAAATTTAAAATTTTAAAGAATAATTTATTCCTTTATAGATGTTATAACAGGTTAGCTTTATTGCAAAATGATATTTATGAATATGATAGAGCCTTGTTTTATCATCAAAAAGCTTTGGAATATCTGGAAAAAGTTGAAAATAAAGAGAATCATTATGCAGTTAGTCTTAATAATATTGGAGTTACTTACATTAAAAAAAGAGATTATAAGACAGCCATTATATATTTTAACAAATCTTTAAGTGAAAACAAGTTAATTGAAAATTATGCCCGGGTTATTGATAACAGGGCCTATGCTAAATTAATGCTCGGTGATACTTTAAATGTAGAAAAAGATATGTTAATAGCTTTAGAGATAAGAGATAGTACTCACAATAATACGGGGGTGCTAATCAATAAAATTCGTTTATCAGAGTATTATACTTACATTAAAGATACAATAAAAGCTTTAAAATATGCTAAAGAAGCAAATGTATTAGCTAAAAAAATAAATAACGGAAGAGATTACCTAAGATCTCTACAACAACTAGCCAACCTAGACCCCAAAAACACCAAGAAATACCTGGACAGGTATATCCAATTTAATGACAGTTTAATCAGTGTAGAACGTAAAATTCAGAACAAGTTTACTCGTATTGCCTATGAAACGGACGAGTATATTGAAGAAACCAAACGCCTGTCTCAGCAAAAAGCGTGGATTACCGGTTCCGGTATTGGGCTTACGCTGATTCTTTCGCTGTTTTATTTCTTAAAGGTGCAAAAATCCAAAAATGAGAAACTGCTCCTGGAAGCAGAGCAACAAAAAGCCAATGAACAGGTATATTTGTTAACACTAAAACAGCAGGCCATCCTAGAAGAGGAAAAAGCACAGGAACGCAATAGAATTTCCCAGGAACTCCACGACGGTATTTTGGGAAGGCTTTTCGGTACGCGAATGGGACTGGGCTTTTTAGACCTTACCGTAGATGACGCTACCAAACAACAACACCGGTTTTTTTTAGACGAATTACAAGATATTGAAAAGGAAATACGGGATGTATCTCACCAGTTGAATGTACATTTTAACAGTGCGGAAATCAATTTTACAAGTATCATCAATCAGTTGTTAAAAGACAAAAGCACTATTGGCGGTTTTGAGTTTGAATTGATCACGGATAAAAAAGTCTCCTGGAAAAAAATAAATGAAGTCATAAAAGTGAATGTATACCGAATTGTCCAGGAATCGCTGCAAAATATTGTCAAACACGCACAGGCGGGTCAGGTAGTACTGGATTTTTCTATAGCTAACGAGCAAATGGTTTTGCTGATAAAAGACGACGGGATCGGTTTCGATACCCGTAAACGAAAAAAAGGCATCGGTATGAAAAATATACAATCGAGAGTACAAAAATTAAATGGTAAATGCCAGATTGCTTCCAAACCGGGAGCCTTTAGATTAGCAAATAGAAATAATTACTTAAAATAAAAACATAATAGTTATGATGAAATTTCTTTTTTTGCTTCTTTTTTTCTTTGTTAATAACTCTTATTTTGTTGATAACCAAAAACACAAAAGAACGGAGTGAACTTTAGCGGCCAGCTAGCTTTTTAGAGCCATCCCCCGTATTAGTCTCCGTTCTTTTTAAAAGTTACTTAGAACCATATAGAATTTCAGTTTCTGCCCTTATTAAAGGTCTTAGTTTAAGTAACTATTATTAATATCTAATTACAAAATTATGAAAACAAATGAAATTATCGGAATCGATGTCAGTAAATTATTAATTGATGTTTGTATCTATTCTAAACAAATTGTTCAACAGTTTGAGAACAGTAAATCTGGATTTAAATTAATGCTAAAGTGGAGTTTTAAAAATTCGTCTTTCTCTAAAGAAGAAACCATGTTTGTATTTGAACATACAGGAATGTACTCTCATTTATTATCTGTGTCTTTAACTGAACAAAAATTATCTTTTTTCATAGCTTCTGGTTTAGAAATTAAAAGATCTATTGGTATTGCTCGTGGAAAGGATGACCAAATTGATGCCAAACGCATTGCTCTATATGGGTATCGATTAAAAGAAGAACTTAAACCCAGTAAGCTACCTAAAAGAAGTATATTACAACTAAAAAGTCTCTTATCTTTAAGGACAAAACTTAACAAACAAAGAGCTGGTTTTAAAGTTACTTTGAAAGAACAAAAAAGAATTTATAAAGCAAAAGAGTATAAAATAATCTTTGACGTTCAACAAAAAATGATTGCAGAACTAACCAAACAAATACACAAGATTAATACTCAAATGCAAGCTATTATTGACCAAAATATAATGTTAAAAGAAACCTATAAACTTGTTACTAGTGTTAAAGGTATAGGAATGCAAACTGCTATAATGATGATTGTGTTTACTGACAATTTTTCAAAATTTGAAAACTGGAGAAAGTTTGCCTCTTATTGTGGTGTTGCTCCTTTTCCTTACCAATCTGGAACTAGTATTAAAGGACGTACAAAAGTCTCTCATTTGGCTAATAAAAAATTGAAAGCAATTATTAATATGTGCGCTATTTCTGCTATACAACATAACCCAGAAATGAAATTATACTATCATAAAAGAATAAAACAAGGCAAAAGTAAAATGAGTACCGTTAACATTATTAGAAACAAATTAATAGCAAGAGTGTTTGCCGTTGTCAAACGACAAACACCCTATGTAGATACTTTTAAATTTGCTGCATAAATTAGTAAAAATAATATCTCAACTTTTACTTGTTTTTATCATAGAATACGGGGACTACCATACATATTCATATTCCAATAGTATCATCATGACTGTATATACTGCTTTACTTATAGACGATCACCCCATCATAACCAATGCGTACGAAAGTGCTTTTCATGACGTTCAAAAAGAAGATGAAACGGTTTCTTTTACGATCCATATAGCGCATAATTGCGATACGGCTTATGAAGTCATAAAGGAGCATTCGGAAAAGGGCACAAATCTCGATGTTGTTTTTTTAGATATGAGCTTACCCGCTTCCAAAGATAAAAAGATCCTTTCGGGAGAGGATCTGGGTTTAAAAATCAACGAAATGCTACCTGCATCCAGGATTATTGTCGCTACGGCTTTTAATGACAATTACCGGATACACAGTATTTTTAAAAACCTGAATCCGGATGGGTTTTTGATAAAAAATGACATCGATCCGGAAGTGTTAATCACTTCCGTCAAAGAAGTACTCAGAGAACCTCCGTATTACAGCAAGACGGTTTCAAGATTATTGCGAACCCGGATTTGCAGTGATTTTTTACTGGATGATATAGACAGGAGGATTTTATACGAATTATCCATAGGTACGAAAATGAAAGATATTGAAAATGTTCCGTTATCCGTACATGGGATCGAAAAACGAAAACGCCTTTTAAAAGAAATCTTTAATATAAAAGGATCAGATGATAGAGAACTCATATTTGTTGCTAAGGAAAAAGGGTTTATTTGAGTTGGAAAGTTAAAAGTGTAAAAGTTTTGAAATTTTAAAAAATGATTAACCGATAAACCATTCTGAGAATCATACAAAAAGACAGACATATCGTTTTAAAAACGGAGCAGTTATCTATTGGATATTCTTCTCCCAAAAAGCAGCATATCGTAGCTTCCGATATTACTATTTCGCTATCCGGTGGGAGTTTTGTCGCATTATTAGGTAAAAACGGAATAGGAAAATCTACTTTATTAAGGACTATTACCCGTGTACAAGACTCATTATCAGGCACTATCACTTTAAAAGACAAAGATATTGCTCGCTATTCAAATTCGGAACTGGCAACCATTTTGAGTTTGGTATTAACAGAACGATTGCCTGAAAGCCAATTAACCGTATACGAGTTAGTAGCACTAGGCAGGCAACCTTATACAAACTGGGTAGATGTACTTTCCAAAGAAGATACTAAAAAAGTACACATGGCCATTGAAATGATGGAAATAGCACATCTGACATACCGCCCTTTTTATGAATTAAGCGATGGTCAATTACAACGTGTTTTGATTGCAAGGGCTCTGGCACAGGATACGGATATAATTGTATTGGATGAACCTACATCACATCTGGATATTCACCATACCATTAACATATTTGCGCTTTTACAAAAATTAGTAGTAACTACAAATAAAACAGTTCTTATTTCCACACACGAAGTAAATCTCGCCATCCGGTTTGCAAATAGTTTTATCCTGATTGACGAACATAAATGTCATTCCGGCACATTGGATACATTAAGCCGGGAAAATGCATTTGATCATTTGTTTCATTCGGATTTTATTAAATTTGACAGAAGATTAAATCAATTTGTGATTCAAAAAAATAATTAGCCTTATATTTGAACAATGGTAACAACTCTTCCGGTTGTACTACAGATATCAAACTTAATTAATACCATATGAAAAAAATAATAATTGCGGTCAGTGTATTCACTTTTTTAGCATGTAGTGCTAACAAAGATACTACTGCAAAAAAACAAAATGCTGATAAAAATACTACTGCCACAGATTTTTCCGTAAAATATGCAAATACCATTACCGCAAAAGATTTAGGCACTCATTTATTTACCTACGCTTCAGATGAGTTTGAAGGTCGAAATACAGGAGAGCCCGGGCAAAAAAAAGCAGTTGCATATTTAAAAAGTTTCTATAAAAATGAAGGTATTATATCTCCCTTAGGGGATGATGATTACTTCCAGGAAGTCCCCGCTACATGGTTAAATAAAAATTCCAGGCGAGGAAGTTTAAAAGATTCCGAAAATGTAGTTGCTCTTATCAAAGGTTCTGAAAAACCGGATGAAATTGTTGTGATCTCTGCACATTTGGATCACGAAGGCGTTAAGAATGGTGAAATTTACAATGGTGCCGACGATGACGGTTCCGGAACAGTGGCAATGCTGGAAATTGCACAAGCTTTTAACGAAGCCGTAAAAGCCGGTAAAGGCCCAAAACGCTCTATTTTGTTTCTGCATGTAACCGGTGAAGAAAAAGGACTGTTAGGCTCTAAATACTATACGGAAAATCCGATATTTCCTCTCGCAAATACCGTAACGGATTTGAATATTGATATGATTGGCAGAGTAGATTCAAGGCATAAAGGAAATCCTAATTATGTATATTTAATCGGTTCTGATAAATTGAGTACGGAACTGCATGATATATCCGAAGCCATCAATAAAAAATATACAAACATTGAGTTGGATTATAAATATAACGATGAAAATGATCCTAATCGTTTTTACTATAGATCTGACCATTATAACTTTGCCAAGCACAACATACCTATTATTTTTTACTTCAACGGCACGCATGCGGATTATCACAGGCCAACCGATACTCCGGATAAAATCAATTATGAAATGTTGCAAAGCAGAACTCGTTTAATATTTCATACTGCCTGGGAAATAGCAAATAGAGAGGAAAGAATTATTGCAGATAAAGCAGTGAGTAAAAAAGAATCCGAATAATTATCAGATTAAAGTTAAAAGTTTGCTCAATTCTTTTAAAAACACTCAACCAAAAAAACAGTTATGTTTTGGTTAAACAGCACTACTGTGCATTTGAATAAAGACAGCTCCGCTTTCAGATGCAAGAATATAGATTCATTGACTTTCAAAATACGCTATTTTGTTCTAGCTTCTATTGTCTTTAATCTAGTAGTAAAACGGTCTTATCTCAAAAGATTCGGGTAGTTATGGATGTTAGACAAAAAAGAGCAACTTTTAATGAAATTTAAAGTCTAATAAGTATAAAAGAGTTCTTAAAAACCTGTTAAATAATTGCAATATTTAAAATTGCGCACTATTTTCTGTAATATTTTACTTTTTTCATAGTCTTAATTAAGTAGGAGGTTGATTAACGTACATATTTGTACTTAGATACGGGTATTGAAAAAATCTTTTCCGATAAAACAAAACTGCTGAGATATTATTTTTAGTTGTTTTTTGATATTAAAACTCATTTTTTAGCGAGTTCAAAACTAAATGTAAGTTTACACTTACAAATACGATACAGTACAGTGGTTGGTTAGTTGGGTGCCTGATGGCTACATGTATTTGTACGCTTCAGGCACTTTTTTTAACTCGAACTTTGAAATTTTCCCCACACAATCTTTAGACCATTTTAGTATTCTTCTTGGTATAACGCTACTATTAATGAAGGGTCGGGGCAATTTTTCCTGTAAAAATCAAAGGCTTCTTTTGAAGCTACTCCCGAATAATCTCCTAAGTGGTTTTCAAGGTCTAAAACGATCTGAAAATGTACATGCGGAGCATAACTTCCGTTTACGGAAGCAGCTCCCAAATATCCGATAACTTCACCTTTTTTTATTGTTTGTCGGGTTTTAATATGATGAATAGAATCTAAACTCAAATGCCCGTATAAGGTATAAAAAGGTACTGTTTTTACCGTATGTTGCAGGATAATAGTGGGCCCGTAATCACCATAATTCGTATTGTTTTTAAAACTATGAATCGTTCCTTCCAGTGGTGCCAAAACCGGTGTTCCTGCACGGCTCCACAAATCAATTCCCAGATGAATATTTCTTTCATGTGTTTTATCCCGACTTGCAAAGTGTGGGCTTCTTTTATAAATATCTCTTACTTCAAAGTAACCGCCATAAGCAACTTTTGCATTTCTTTTTTTGAGGTAATTGGTTATATACATTTCCCATTCTTTGGAAGATGCTATATTAAACGTTTCTAATTCTTTATTCTGTTTAGAAATATCAATGGGGACATATGCACTGGTGGGAGCATCGATAATTTTAGCCGGTCTTATATTTGATAGTATATGGTCGGCTATATTCGTCAATTTTACCAGTAAAAAAAGGTTATTTATATAAGAGCTCGTTTAGTACATGACAAAAAATATAATTAATTGATTATCAGTAAATTAAATGTTAAATAATTAAAATAAAGCATTGATTTTCAGTATATTAGAAGAATAACATCACTCATTTTTCTAATGAAAAAAACCAATGCTTCCACTAAAAGTAGTGAATTAAATTCAGTTTTAAGTTCTCATTTCCAAGGTAAGATCAATTTGGCAAGAATCAAACTCATATCACATTTCATTATCGCCCTCTGTAAGGTACAGACAGTTACCTTTGAAAAGGTAGCCAACGCTTTTGAGACCTCAGTAGATTCGAAGTCATCACTCAGACGTATTCAAAGATTTATTGCTGATTATTCGTTGGATGGAGATTTGATCGCTCGTCTTATATTTAGTCTCCTTCCTAAGCAAGAGGGATTGATCTTGAGTATTGATAGGACCAATTGGAAGTTTGGTCAGACCAACATCAACATTTTTATGTTGGGAGTTGTCTATAAAGGTGTTGCCTTCCCATTTATTACACGCTTATTAATTGACGGTGCCGTGTTGGGAGTTGTCTATAAAGGTGTTGCCTTCCCATTGTTATTTACTATGTTAGATAAGCCAGGGAACTCTAACAGTCAGGAGCGTATTGATCTTGTGAATCGTTTCATAAGACTTTTTGGCAAAGATGTTATTAAATCCATTGTAGCCGATAGAGAGTTTGTAGGTAATCATTGGTTGGATTTCTTGAATACAAATGGAATCAAATATTATATCCGCATTCGAAACAACTTTAAGGTAGAGCTTCCTGATAAGAACAAAACCATCAAAGTATTTCACTTGTTTAATCCACATAAGATCAATGAGTTTGTGTATTATCCTAAAATTGTACGTGTTAATGGTCAGCTTTGTTTCCTTTCCGGATGCAAGTTGTACCCAAAAAATGGAAAGCCTGATTTCTTAATCATTGTATCGTTCAACGCTCCTGATAAGGCCTTTGAACAATACAAAGAACGATGGCAGATAGAGATGTGTTTTAAAGCAATGAAAGCCAGTGGCTTTGATATTGAAAACACACACCTGCAAGATATTAAGCGTATTGAAAAATTAGTACTGCTTGTAATGATGGCTTTCGTATGGTGTTACAAAGTTGGTATATATTTACATCAGATTAAGCCTATCAAAATAAAAAAGCATGGAAGAATGGCTAAAAGCATATTCAAATATGGATTAGATTATATCGCTTCTGTGCTATTAAACCCTGTAAATCAAAACAATATGAACTTGACTAAATTTTTGTCATGTACTTAGAAGAGCTCGTTTAAATTACGAATTTTTACTTACCCAATATCAATAACTAATTTAATTTTGTGAAATTAATCTGAGTACATGACAAAAAGTGATGATTATCTTTTAAATACCTGTAAATTAGCCATTTATGTAAATTATAATTTTTACCAATTAACTAATTCACTAATCACCAACATATTATATATTTTTATCCTATACTTAGGAAATTAATTTTTAAGCTTTATAAACTCATTTATAAATTGAATAATCATGCATTCTGTTTTTTTATCAAATTTAAAGCGGATCCTTCAGCATACCATTCAATTTGACTAGTATTGTATGTGTGGTTTGCCTTTATCATATCTTTACTTCCGTCTGTATGAACCACTTCTATAATTAATGGTTTTCCGGGAGAAAAAGCATCTAAATCCAAGAAGTTAAAGGTATCATTTTCTTGAATTAGATCGTAATCATTTTCATTTGCAAAGGTCAACCCCAACATGCCTTGTTTTTTTAGGTTTGTTTCGTGTATTCTTGCAAAAGATTTTACTAAGACAGCTACTACTCCCAGATGACGTGGTTCCATGGCTGCATGTTCTCTGGATGATCCTTCTCCGTAGTTATGATCTCCGACAACTATTGTCTTAATTCCGGCTGCTTTGTATGCGCGCTGTGTTTTTGGCACTGCGTCATACGCTCCGTCAAGCTGGCTTTTTACAAAATTAGTTTTCATATTATAGGCATTTACAGCACCAATTAAGCAGTTATTGGAAATATTATCCAGATGACCTCTGTAACGCAACCAGGGCCCTGCCATGGAAATATGATCTGTAGTGCATTTTCCGTACGCTTTTATTAATAATTTTGCTCCTTTGATTTCATTGCCAATGGGTGTAAAAGGCGTTAATAGTTGTAACCTGTCTGATGTCGGACTTACTACAACTTCTACTTTGCTTCCGTCTATTTCGGGAGCTATATATCCATCATCTTCTACTTCAAAGCCTTTAGGTGGTAACTCCCAGCCTTTGGGCTCTTCTAACATTACTTCTTCTCCGTTTTTATTAATTAATGTATCTGTGATCGGGTTAAAATCCAATCGCCCGGCTATGGCTATAGCTGCCACTATCTCCGGAGATGATACAAAAGCATGGGTATTAGGGTTGCCATCTGCTCTTTTGGCAAAATTCCTGTTAAAGGAATGTACAATGCTGTTTTTGGGTGCATTTTTCGGGTCTTCATAACGTGCCCATTGGCCAATGCACGGGCCACAGGCATTCGTAAATATTTTTGCGTTTAGTTTTTCGAATACTTCCAATATACCATCTCTTTCCGCAGTATAACGCACCTGTTCCGATCCGGGATTGATTCCAAATTCTGCTTTGGTGGTTAATCCTCTATCCAATGCTTGTTGGGCAATAGACGAAGCTCTGGATAAATCTTCATAAGATGAATTTGTACAGGAACCTATCAGTCCCCACTCGACCTGTAAAGGCCAACTGTTGGCATTTGCTTTTTCCGTCATTTGTTTTCCTACGGGTGTGGATAAATCGGGAGTAAAAGGGCCATTTAGCAAAGGAGTCAATTCGGATAAGTTAATTTCTATGACCTGATCGAAATATTGTTCAGGGTTTTCATAAACTTCCTTATCTCCTGTCAAATATTCTTTCACTTTATTTGCTGCTTCGGCCACATCTGCCCTATCTGTAGCTTTCAAATAACGTTCCATAGATTCGTCATAACCAAAAGTAGAAGTAGTAGCTCCTATTTCTGCGCCCATATTACATACGGTTCCTTTACCGGTACAGGACATATCTGTAGCTCCCTGACCAAAATACTCAACAATGGCTCCGGTACCTCCTTTTACCGTTAGAATTTCGGCTACTTTTAAAATAACATCTTTGGGTGCTGTCCATCCGGACAATTTTCCTGTTAGCTTAACACCAATCAATTTAGGGAATTTTAATTCCCACGGCATACCTGCCATTACATCCACCGCGTCTGCTCCGCCGACACCGATCGCCAGCATACCCAATCCGCCGGCATTTACCGTATGGGAATCCGTACCAATCATCATTCCTCCCGGAAAGGCATAATTTTCCAAAACTACCTGGTGAATAATTCCTGCTCCTGGCTTCCAAAATCCTATTCCGTATTTATTGGAGACAGATTCTAAAAAATTAAATACTTCATTGCTAGTATTCAGTGCACTTTGCAAATCTTGCGAAGCTCCGACTTTTGCCTGTATGAGGTGGTCGCAATGTACTGTAGCAGGAACTGCTGCTTTTTCTTTGCCCGCTTGCATAAATTGTAACAATGCCATTTGTGCGGTTGCATCCTGGCATGCTATTCTGTCCGGAGCAAAATGTACATAATCTTTTCCTCTTGTAAATATTTTATTTGGATTTCCATCCCACAAATGAGCGTATAATATTTTCTCGGCAAGGGTTAATGGTTTACCAATCAAACTTTTAGCAGTGTCTACCCGTTCTGCAACTCTTTCGTAAACCTTTTTAATCATTTCAATATCAAAAGCCATGTAGATAATTTTTTGGTGATTTTTAGTGATGCTAAATTACTAATTTAGATTCTAATTTGAAAAATAAACAGTGAAATAGCTAAATTTATGATTAATACTCAAAAAATAATTATATAAATAACAATTATATAATATGAAATAATATTACTTCCCTATAATTGAGGATTTGATAATTGTAAAAGCAGGCTTATAAGCCGGATTCTGTTCTCTTTAAAAAAGAGTCCTTATCATTTATCTGGTTTTAAAATTACTTTTAAAATCTATCTGCCTACCCCTTAGAATCGAACGAGACGCTCTCCATTTCTAATATACGTGGCATTGCACCGCACAGAGTTTACCTGATTTCACTACAGCCTGGCTGTACATTCTTTCTGTTGCACTGGTCCTCGATTTACATCGGATGGATGTTATCCACTGTGCTTCTCTATGGTGTCCGGACTTTCCTCCACATCGTAGATGTGGCGATAAGGTAAGCCTGCTTTATCTGTTGTAAAAGTACAATTTTATATATAAAAAAACCCACTCAAAGATTGAGTGGGAAAAATTGCTATGAAAAAGAAAAAGTGTTGTTAACGAATTAACAACATTACAAATATACCGCTATTTTCTTTATTTCCAACAAAAATTTGTTAAAATTTAGCTTTTTTTTAAATTAAAATCAATAGTTAGCGTTAAATAATTCATTTTTAATTACTTAGAATTGATTTAAAATTTTTAAAATTTTATTTTTTTTAATCGCGAACCCATTTACCCTTTTTCAATATGCTAAAAAATGGATGTTTTCTCATCCGTTTTTATCTTTTTATCTTCCGTAGTGCTGCTGCCTATACAACTCAAAAAAGCCTTTAACAGCACTGAAAGCTCCTATTTCGCTTGCATTCAAAAAAATGTAAAGGAATCCAGTACATAAGGCTACAAAATGAATAGGGTTTTATTTTTTTCGAAGATGAGAAGCAAAAAATAAAATCACAGTCTATTGAAAACCAATGAGTCTATATTCTTTTTGGTATTACATTTAAAAGCGAAGCGGTCTTTGTTCAAACACGAACAGCAGTGATGTATTCTTTTATTAAGAGAACATATCTTTTACTTTTTCAAAAAATGACTTATCTGATTTTTTAGGATCAGGTGTAAAGTTAGCATCATTTTTAGTTTTCTCGAAAAATTGCCTTTGCTCTTTATTTAATTCCTGTGGTGTCCAAACATTGATATGAATTAGAAAATCTCCTTTACCATATCTTTCAATACTGGGTAATCCTTTGCCTTTTAATCGTAAAATTTTACCTGACTGTGTTCCCGGTTCCACATTAATTTTTACTTTTCCCGTAACTGTTTCAATTTCTTTGCTGACTCCCAATACAGCTTCCGAAAAGTTTATGTATAAATCATAATGTATATTAACGCCTTCTCTTTTGAGGGATTCGTGTGGTATTTCTTCAATGACTACTAACAAATCTCCCGAAATCGCGTTTTTTCCGGGTGCTTCGTTTCCTTTCCCTCCTACCTTTAGTTGGACACCCTCGGTTACTCCCTGGGGAATCTGAATAGATACTGTTTCTTCTTTAACTATGAGTCCCTGGGCATCGGATCTGTTAGGCTTACTACTGATGATTTCACCGGCCCCTCCACAAGTTCCACAGGTGGTTGCGGTTTGCATTCTACCTAAAATGGTATTGGTTACCCTGGTTTGTTGCCCGGAACCGTTACACGTAGTACAGGTTTTGTAAGAAACTCCGTCTGCTTGTACTTTCCTTCTCACTTTTACCTTCTTCTCTACTCCATTTGCAATTTCTTCCAGCGTAAGTTTTACACGAATACGCATATTGCTTCCTTTTACTCTGGCTTGTCTTTGGCGGCCTCCGAACCCTCCAAATCCACCACCAAAAGCGCCTTCAAAAATATCTCCAAATTGACTGAATATGTCTTCCATATTCATTCCTCCGCCGCCGCCAAATCCTCCTTGCCCGCCTTCAAAGGCCGCATGACCAAATTGGTCATACCTGGCTTTTTTATTCTCGTCACTCAGTACTTCATAAGCTTCTGCAGCCCGCTTAAATTTTTCTTCTGCCTGTTTATCTCCGGGGTTCTTATCCGGATGGTATTTAATCGCCATCTTGCGATATGTTTTTTTAATCTCCGACGCAGTTGCCGATTTCGAAATTCCCAGTACTTCGTAATAATCTTGTTTTGCCATATTTCTTTGGTAAATAGTTTTAGTAAGCGTCTTCTTTGGGTATTGATCTATAAAAATTGCCTACTAAAAAGACATTTGCTTTAATTACTGTCCTATCACTACTTTTGGGTAGCGTATAATTTTATCTCCCAGTTTATATCCTTTCTCCACAGTCTCAATAATTTTTCCTTTCAGTGTATCCGAAGGTGCGGGAATTTGCGTAATTGCTTCATGGATTTCCGCATCAAAAGTATCGCCTTGTTTTATTTTTATCTCTGTCAATCCTTTTTGAGTCAATGTACTTTTCAGCTTATCATTGATTAATTTCATTCCTTTTAGTAACTCTTTGTCTTTTGCTTTTTTGATTTCTGCTATCCCTCTGTCAAAATCATCCAAAATTGGCAGTAAAGATGTCATAAGTTCCTGACCGGCGGTTTTAAAAAGTTCTATTCTTTCTTTAGAGGTTCGTTTTTTATAGTTTTCAAACTCTGCGAACAACCGTAAATATTTGTCTTTTTCTACCTGAATTAATTCTTCTTGAGAAGGATCCTCTTTTTCAACTTCATGATTATCTTCAACTTGTGAATCAGCAATATCGTTTTTTATGTCTTCTTTTTGTTCTTCTTGTATATTTTCTTCTGTACTCATTTTTTGTGATCATTAAATTGTAAACAATTTACAGTCAATAATTTTGCCAATAAAAAAATAGTGCCAGTTTGACACTATTTTTGATTGTATTTCCGGTTTGTTAATTCTCTATTCTTTCAATCTTAGCTCCGGTAGCTTTTAATCTTGCTTCAATACGCTCATATCCTCTGTCGATTTGCTCAATATTATTGATAATGCTTGTTCCTTTTGCTGACAGTGCGGCAATCAACAGCGAAATCCCGGCTCTGATATCCGGAGAACTCATTTTGGTTGCTTTTAACTGCGATGTACGGTTGTGTCCAATTACAGTAGCCCTGTGCGGATCACATAAAATTACTTTAGCCCCCATATCAATTAATTTATCTACAAAGAACAGGCGACTTTCAAACATTTTTTGATGTATTAAAACCGTTCCTTTTGCCTGTGTTGCAATCACTAAAACAATGCTTAATAAATCCGGGGTAAATCCGGGCCAGGGAGCGTCAGCCACCGTCAATACGGAGCCGTCTATATAACTTTGGATTTCATAGTTTTCTTGCCTGGGGATATATATATCGTCTCCTTTTTTTATGAGTTGTATTCCCAGTTTTTTAAATACATTGGGGATTTGCCCTAAGTTTTTCCAGCTGACATCTTTAATCGTCAATTCCGATTTGGTCATTACAGCCACTCCGATCCAACTCCCGATTTCAATCATATCCGGTAATATCCTGTGTTCGCAACCTTCGAGGGCGGTTACTCCTTCTATTGTCAATAGGTTTGACCCTACACCGGATATTTTTGCCCCCATGCTATTCAGCATTTTTGATAATTGTTGAATATAAGGTTCACATGCGGCATTGTAGATAGTAGTAGTTCCTTCTGCCAGTACTGCAGCCATTAATATATTTGCTGTCCCTGTTACGGAAGCCTCATCAAGTAGCATATCGGATCCGTAGAGTTTTTCCGCTTCTACTTCATAGAAATGTTCTTCTTTATTATACCTGAAAGTGGCTCCTAACTGGATAAAACCTTCAAAATGCGTATCTAATCTTCTTCGTCCTATTTTATCTCCTCCGGGTCTCGGAATATACCCTTTTCCAAAGCGGGCCAATAAGGGGCCTAGAATCATAATAGATCCTCTTAATGCGCTTCCGTCTCTTTTAAAGTCCGGTGATTCCAAATATTTTAAATTGATATTGTTTGCCTGGAAACGATACGAATTTGTTCCCAGCTTTTCAATATGAACCCCCAGTGCTCCAAATATAAAAATGAGCTTATTGACATCTGCAATATCCGGAATATTGTGAATGGTCACTTTTTCCGGAGTTAGCAACACAGCGCAAATGACCTGCAACGCCTCATTTTTTGCTCCTTGCGGAGTAATAGTACCTTTTAGTTGGTGTCCTCCTTCTATTTTAAATGAAGCCATTTTATCTTTTTCTATTTTTGTTGTTTTGGTGGTTTTTGTTCTTGTTTTTGTTGTTTTTAGATTGACCTTGTGTATTTCTTTTTTTCAATAGATTCTTTGATCGGATCAAACTTTCTTCGGTGTCTCTAATATCGATTTTACCGTTTGATAATTCAAATAAATGATTAAAAATGATTTCATCTTCTACTGTATCTTTATTCCAATTTAAAAAGCACTTTTTCATGTGATTCGCAATCGTAAATACCAAGGCTTCTTTCATATCTCCGTCTTCCCAGCTCAATGCAGTATCTATCATGGTCTGAATATTGTTCCCGTAAAAACGATATTTGGATGCAGATTTCGGATATGCTAATACTTCCGGTTTTTGTTGTAATTCTTCTTTAGAAGGTTTCTCATAAGGTGCATCTGCTTCTAATTTAAAATCGGACATGATATATAGCTGATCCCATAATTTATGTTTAAAATCCGGTACATCTCTAAGATGAGGTTGTAAATTACCCATGACCCGTACAATGGCTTTTGCCATCTTATTTCGTTCTTCCTTTGTTTTTAGAGCAACGCAGTGATCTACCAGTTTCTGAATATGTCTTCCATATTCCGGTATGATTAGGTGTGGTCTTTCCGAGTTGTATTCCAAATCAAATGTCATTTTTAATCTTTTTAATTTATATGGCAAGTTAACTTATTTATTTCTATTTATTCACTATAACGGCCTTTACCCTAATATTTTTAAGTTTGCAAATTTTAACAATAAATTTTTCTTACCTGCTGTTCCGAACTGAATTTTGGCTTTTTTGTTAGCTCCCGAACCTTCCAGGCTTATAACTTCTCCTTTACCAAACCTATCATGTTCCACAATATTACCTACACTAATTTTAGTATCAAATAGATTTGTATTGTGAGGCATGGCCTGAGCAACTTTTTTTAGGTTTTTTGGCGGCTTAAAAGCGATTTGTTCGGCTCGTTTGTTCACTACTTTTTTGCGCTGTATCGGTTTTTGAAAGCGATTTTTTTTGGGAGTATCTTCAAATAAACCTACGTCAATAAATTTATTAACAGACGCTACAGGTATTGCCGGGGTAAGGTATTCTAAAAAGCGCTCATCTATTTCTTCGATAAACCTGCTGGGTTCTCCGTCAGTAAGTTTGCCCCATCGATATCGTGTTTGTGCATAACTTAAGTATGCTTGTTTTTCTGCCCTGGTGAGTGCAACATAAAAAAGCCTTCTTTCTTCTTCCAGTTCAGTTCTTGTATTCATACTCATTGCCGAAGGAAATAAGTTTTCTTCCAATCCAACGATATATACATAGGGAAATTCGAGCCCCTTTGCCAGGTGAACAGTCATTAAAGAAACCCTAGGGGTATCGTCTTTTTTATCGGAATCAAAATCGGTTGCCAATGCTACATCTTCTAAAAATACAGGTAATGAGGCATCCTCCCCTGTTTCTATTTTATCTGTAATAAAATCTTTGATACCATTTAAAAGCTCTTGTACATTTTCAACTTTGCTGATTGCTTCGGGAGTTCTGTCATTTTCCAAGTCTCTGATCAACTTCGTTTCCCTTACTATAATATCTGTAATTTCATATGCATTTTTAGTTTGTGCTTCTATTTGAAAGCGCAAAATCATATGCAGGAAGTTCTGAAGCTTTGTTTTTGTTCCTGCGTTGATTTTTAAATCGATTTTATCAATGTGTTTTAGTATCTCAAATATTGATTTTTTGTAGTGATTCGCCGCAATAATCAATTTATCTATAGTCGTAGTGCCAATACCTCTCGCCGGGTAGTTTATGATTCTTTTTAATGCTTCTTCGTCATTGGGGTTCATTAACAGTCTCAAATAGGACAGAATGTCTTTGATTTCTTTTCTTTGATAAAATGAAATACCTCCGTATATCTTATATTTTATGTCTTTTTTCCGCAATGCGTCTTCTATTGCTCTGGATTGGGCATTGGTACGATATAAAACAGCAAATTGGTCATTCTGTAATTGAAAATTCATTTTGTTATCAAAAATAGATTGTGCTACAAAACGTCCTTCTTCACCGTCGGAAATGGTATGCATTACTTTGACAGGTTCTCCCGCTTCATTAGATGTCCAAACCTCTTTATTTAATTTGGTTTTGTTTTTTTCTATAACCGAATTTGCCGCATTTACAATATTTTTTGTCGACCTGTAATTTTGTTCTAATTTAAATGTTTTTACATCCGGATAATCTCTCTGAAAATTCAGGATATTTTGGATGTTTGCTCCTCTAAATGCGTAAATACTTTGAGAATCATCTCCTACTACGCAGATATTCTGAAAACGATCTGCCAGGGCTCTTACGATTAGATATTGCGAGTGATTGGTATCTTGGTACTCATCTACCAAAATATATCTGAATCGATCCTGGTATTTTGCCAACGTTTCCGGAAAAAGAGTAAGTAGCTCATTGGTTCTCAACAATAAATCATCAAAATCCATAGCTCCGGCCCTAAAGCATCTGTCCACATATTCTTTATAAACTTCTCCTGTTTTAGGTCTGCTTGCCATCAGATCTGTTTCTTGTAAACCGGAATCATTAAAATACGCTGTTACGGTGATTAATGAATTTTTAAAAGAAGATATCCTGTTGACCATTTGTTTTGGTTTGTATCGTTCTTTATCCAACTCCATTTCTTTGATAATCGCAGTCATTAAACGAACTGAATCTTGTGTATCGTAAATAGTAAAATTCGAGGGAAAACCTAATTTATCTGCTTCTGCCCGCAAAATTCTGGCAAACACAGAATGAAAGGTACCCATCCATAAGTTTTTAGCCTCATTTGTACCAACAATACCTGCAATTCTCTCCTTCATTTCCCGGGCTGCTTTGTTTGTAAAAGTAAGTGCCAGAATGTTAAACGCATCCACCCCGCTATTCATTAAATGTGCTATGCGATATATTAATGCCCGTGTTTTGCCGGAACCTGCTCCTGCAATAATAATCATAGGGCCTTCTTTTTGTAAAACAGCTTGCTTTTGCTCCGGGTTTAAAGAGTCTAAATAGTTAACCAATCATTCAGTATTAAGTAGTCTCAAAAATACCATTCCTATACGATTGTAACAATAAAATTTGCTGTTATTTTCTTTAGTACATGACAAAAAATATAATTAATTGATTATCAGTAAATTAAATGTTAAATAATTAAAATAAAGCATTGATTTTCAGTATATTAGAAGAATAACATCACTCATTTTTCTAATGAAAAAAACCAATGCTTCCACTAAAAGTAGTGAATTAAATTCAGTTTTAAGTTCTCATTTCCAAGGTAAGATCAATTTGGCAAGAATCAAACTCATATCACATTTCATTATCGCCCTCTGTAAGGTACAGACAGTTACCTTTGAAAAGGTAGCCAACGCTTTTGAGACCTCAGTAGATTCGAAGTCATCACTCAGACGTATTCAAAGATTTATTGCTGATTATTCGTTGGATGGAGATTTGATCGCTCGTCTTATATTTAGTCTCCTTCCTAAGCAAGAGGGATTGATCTTGAGTATTGATAGGACCAATTGGAAGTTTGGTCAGACCAACATCAACATTTTTATGTTGGGAGTTGTCTATAAAGGTGTTGCCTTCCCATTTATTACACGCTTATTAATTGACGGTGCCGTGTTGGGAGTTGTCTATAAAGGTGTTGCCTTCCCATTGTTATTTACTATGTTAGATAAGCCAGGGAACTCTAACAGTCAGGAGCGTATTGATCTTGTGAATCGTTTCATAAGACTTTTTGGCAAAGATGTTATTAAATCCATTGTAGCCGATAGAGAGTTTGTAGGTAATCATTGGTTGGATTTCTTGAATACAAATGGAATCAAATATTATATCCGCATTCGAAACAACTTTAAGGTAGAGCTTCCTGATAAGAACAAAACCATCAAAGTATTTCACTTGTTTAATCCACATAAGATCAATGAGTTTGTGTATTATCCTAAAATTGTACGTGTTAATGGTCAGCTTTGTTTCCTTTCCGGATGCAAGTTGTACCCAAAAAATGGAAAGCCTGATTTCTTAATCATTGTATCGTTCAACGCTCCTGATAAGGCCTTTGAACAATACAAAGAACGATGGCAGATAGAGATGTGTTTTAAAGCAATGAAAGCCAGTGGCTTTGATATTGAAAACACACACCTGCAAGATATTAAGCGTATTGAAAAATTAGTACTGCTTGTAATGATGGCTTTCGTATGGTGTTACAAAGTTGGTATATATTTACATCAGATTAAGCCTATCAAAATAAAAAAGCATGGAAGAATGGCTAAAAGCATATTCAAATATGGATTAGATTATATCGCTTCTGTGCTATTAAACCCTGTAAATCAAAACAATATGAACTTGACTAAATTTTTGTCATGTACTTAGGTTATTTTCTCAACAATTATTCGGGCTATAACCCGAATAATGATAAATTCGGCTTATAACCCGATAAATTGATAATTCGCCTTATAACCCGATATTTTTTTGATTTTTATATATAAAAATGTATCTTTACATACAATTTAGTGTGTATGACCAGTATCGTTACCGGAGATATTATTAATTCCAGGGATGTTTCCAATACATTGTGGCTTCCACTATTAAAGGAAGTGTTTAATAGGATTGGATCTTCTCCAAAAACCTGGGAAATATACAGAGGAGATAGTTTTCAGTTAGAAATTTCAGATGCAAGTACAACATTATTAGAAGTAATGAAGATTAAAGCCGCTGTAAAAACTATTAAAGATCTGGATGTCAGGATGGCGATAGGTATCGGCTCAAAAGATTTTGATTCTAATAGAATTACCGAATCAAGCGGACAAGCTTTTATAAACTCCGGATATGGTTTTGACAATTTTTTAAAGAAACAAACACTCGCTATAAAATCTACCTGGGAAGCGTTAGATCAGGAAATGAATATTTCTTTAAGCTTGGGTTTACTGGTTATGGACCATTGGACACAAAACTCTGCCGAACTCGTTAATCATACTTTAAAAATGGAACCTAACCAAACTCAAAAAGAATTGGCACATCTGTTAGGTATTTCTCAGAGTAGTGCCAGTGAGCGTAGAAAACGCGCGGGAATAGATGAGCTTTTAAAGTTAGAAAAACGATATAGAAAATTAGTTTTGTCTTATATAAATCAATCATGAATGGTATTATTCTTAAAACTGTTATTAGCTCACTTTTTAGGAGATTTTGTTTTTCAGCCAAAACAATGGATAAAAGGTAAAGAGGAGAAGAAGATTCGATCGTTTGGTTTGTACAAACATATAGCTGTACATGCTTTATTACTCTTATTATTTTTAGAATCGAATTTTAAAAACTATTGGTTGGGTTTTGCTGTAATTATCATTTCACATTTTTTTATTGATGCTTTAAAAATATCCATACAAACCGAAAAAACGAAGCGAAGTTTATTTTTTATAGATCAGTTATTGCATATTATTGTTTTGGCAGGTATTGCTTCTTATTACGGTAATTTTGAAATTTCATTAGCAAAAATTATTAGTTTCAGTAACCTATTGTATATTGTTTTTATCGTTTTTGCAACTTTTGTAAGTGCTGTTTTTATTAAAACCATTATTTCCAGGTGGCATCCGTATACTGAAGATAAAGAGGATGATTCGCTATCTGAAGCCGGAAAATATATTGGCATGTTAGAACGTTTATTAGTTTTTATTTTTATTGTTATCAATCAATGGGCGGCAATTGGTTTTTTAATGGCAGCAAAATCCATTTTTAGATTTGGTGATTTAACCTCTTCTAAAGACAGGAAATTAACAGAGTATATTTTAATTGGCACCTTATTGAGTTTTGGTATGGCAATCATAACCGGATTGTTGTTTTTATATATTGATTTAAAATGGAAGATATAATCATACAGGGTTTGTTATATATGCTACCTGCTCTGGTTACGGGCGGAGTTGCTTTTTATATATTTAAGAGGCTTTTAATAGAAAACAGAGGCGATAAAAAAATTGCTTTGCTCAACAAAAATAAAAGCGATGCTTTACATATGAAGTTGCAAGCTTATGAGCGGATACTATTATTTTGCGAACGTATTAATCCTATTAAATTATTACTGAGAGTAAAACCCATAGGAAATAAAACGAATAGCTATCTACAACTTTTAATTGGCAATATAGAACAGGAGTTTGAGCATAACATGGTACAGCAAATCTATATATCGGATCAGTGTTGGAACGTAATTATTACTTCTAAAACCGCAGTAATCAACAAGTTGAAACAGGTTTCGGAAAATTCGGATTCTGCAAATGATTTCAGGGAAAATGTATTATTGCAGTATTCCAAAATAGCACCTCCTACAGATACTGCCATTACATTTATTAAGCATGAAGTAAAAAAACTACTATAATAAAACCTCACAGGTTTTTAAAAACCTGTGAGGTTTAGGAATCTCTTTTTATAATTGTAATCTCAATCCGAATTTATAGTTTCTACCCCTGGTTGAATACCCTAAAATATCTTCATAATCTTCGTTGAAAAGGTTTGTTACTGATCCAAATAGTGTGACTTTTCCGTCTAATATCTTGTGATTCATATTGATATCCAACAGTTGATAAACAGGTAAGTCTTGAGAAGCGGTAGCAAATGTATTTGCATCAAAATATCTTGCCAACCGTCCTCCCGTATTTTTATATACTAAAGATAAAAATGTTTTTTTAATGGTACTGACCTCAACAGATGCGATCAATTTATTTTTAGGAATGTAATCTATATCTTGTTTTTTGTTTGTATACGTATATCCCGCTACTATTTGTATCTTTTTTGGAAGTTTTATTGTAATTTCCGATTCAATACCATTTACTTTTAGCGTTTCTCCGGAATTTATATAAACTCCAAAGGGAGGTGCATTCAAACTCTGAAATATAAAAGCATCTTTTTCTTCTCTGTTAAAATAAACAATGCTAAAATCCAACACATTTTTGAAAGAAGAATTCAACCCAAATTCTATGGTTTTACTGGTCTCGGGTTGTAGAGATGTATTGCCAAAATCGGAAAAGAGCTGATAGGTGCTCGGTGCTATAAAAGCTGTACTATAGGAAGATAAAGCCCTTATTTTTAATTTTTCATCATTGATAATTTTGTAAGATATATTAGCATCGTATACAAAGTGATTTCCATATAAGCTGTGCACATTTAACCTCCCTCCAATAGTAGCACTCAAACCATAATCTGCGATGTAAACCAATGACAAATATGGGTCTTTGGTAGAAAAATTAGCAATCTCTTTATCTATATTTCCAAACGGAGAAATAGTATAATTGCTATGCTCCTGATAGTTAAACCCCGTAATTAATTGCAATTTATTTTCCGGGAAATTTATTTTGTTTACCAAATCTATATTTGTGCTTCTTCCTTCAAATACAAAAGTGGAAGTAGTGGTATTTGTTCTCTTTATTTTATTAACTGTAACCAGAATATAAAATTCTCCTGATGTATACTTAAATCTTGGCCTTACGCCTATTCTTAATTGTGTATGCAATCCATTATTAACATCTGAATCAACATAATTTCCCGCATCGTAATCATATTTAAATTCATCAAAATTCAAAAAACTTTCCAAGGATAGTTTGTCATTAAATTTATAACCTAATTTGAAAAATCCGTTATTACTTGTATACAAATCATCTTCGAAAACAGTATCCGTATTACTTCTGGCTGATGACATTCCGTCAGTACCTGCCAAACCATAGGAGGCTAAAAAGTGAACATCTCCCAAAATCCCGCTAATGTTTAGATTCTGACTCCTGTCAAATAAATCTGAACTCCTTATGTTTGCAGTATTATTGGTTCCTAAATTTGCTTCATATACCGCTTTAACTTGTTTTTTTGATGCTTTTTTAAGCCTGATATTGATAACTCCCGTTGCTGCTCCGGTTCCATATAGAGTTGACGATGCCCCTTTTAAAATTTCAATACTTTCTATCTGATTTAAAGATAGCAACCTCAAATCATATTCCTGATCAATTCCCGACGGATCCGATACCGGAACTCCATCTATTAAAACTAAAACTTGCCTGCTTCTTCCACCTCTGATATAGGTACTTCTGGGCTCGGAAGAATTTGTGTTTGTTCCCCTGATCTCTATTCCCGGAATGGTATTTAGCATGTCTAGTACTGTTTTCCCTGCATTGTTGAGTATATCTTTTTGAGTAATCTTGTAGACTACTTTGCCCGTATTTTCTTTTTTCGATTCAAATTTTGTTGCGGAAATGATAACTTCTTCAAGTACTTCTAACTTGTCTTCTCCATTTTGGGCAACTATTTTAGTACCCACCAAATACATTGATAGCATACTAAAAAACACGTATTGTTTTTTCATTTTTTGGTGATTTATATAAATTTTAAATTCTCAATATTGAATTTTTCAATCCTTTAATTCTTATAAATAAATCAGGTAAGTTTTTTGCGTAATGACAGCACACAAACCCTTATCCCGAAAGTTTTTTATTTGTGATTAAGGTAGGTCTCCTGACTTGCGTCTTGTAACAAACCTTCCCATTTTACATGTAAAACAGTGGTCAAAAGTTTTTTGTTACAAGCTTTGTAGCTTACAGTTGCGGGAACAGTTTCGGATTTACACCGAATTCCCTTTTAATATCATTACTAACCGAATTGAACTCGTTTTGACTTTTTGTCTTTAACCAAAAATGAACTGAAATTTAACTAGATAAGGCACTTTTTGAAAGCTATAGCAGTGCTACAGGTAAAAAAAGTAACGAAATATAGGTGAATTTCAGTCATTTTTCAGGAAATAGAAAAAGTCAAAATGAGTTCATTAATAATGATAACCAAAATCACAACAAATGTAGTATATTTTATAAAGAACTCCTTTAGTTTTTTCTATTTGCTAAAAGTTAAAATAGAAGAAAGACACTTCAAAAACATTTTGTAATCTTGTAATACCAGTTATTATTTGAAATTACTGTAAAAGAAAATGATGATTTTTTTCTTTATTGAAGTTATAAAAATAAAGCATAGCCTTAGTTACGGTTTCTTTTTATAGCGAACAAGAAAGGAAAAAAGAGCATTTTATTACGGTAATCTCAAGTGATAAATGGTATAATATAGAAACCTGTTGTATGCGAATCCTTTCATATATCAAAATATATTTTCTTTTATGGGTCCTTTTAACTTCTTGTGATCGAAAAAATACCGTAAAAAAAACGTATGAAACCTCACAAGAAAAAGAGTTGGTAAAATACGCTAAAGGTTTTGATATTCGATACTATGAAAACTATAAAGAGCTTATTGTAAACACTCCTTTTTTAAATTCTTCCGATACTATTGTATATAGAATTTATACAAAACTCAAAGGTGCTGTTCTATATGACAGAATGCCCAATGAAATACATGTTCCTGTCAATCGTATTGTGCTTACATCTACAACTCATATTCCTATGGTGGAGCTTTTGGAAAACGAAAATAGTATTGTCGGTTTTCCCAACACCAGGTATGTTTCTTCGGATAAAACAAGGGCACTGATCGATTCGGGAAAAATTACAGAACTGGGAAAAGAAGCGGAATTAAATACGGAAATATTAATTGACATACATCCTGAAATAGTAGTCGGATTTTCCGTATATGGAAATGATACTTCGTATGACATTATAAAAAAAGCCGACATACCGGTAATTTTAAACGGCGATTGGTTGGAAGATACTCCGTTGGGAAGAGCTGAATGGATTAAGTTTTTTGGCGTATTATTTGATAAAACCAGAGAAGCAGATAGTATTTTTCGTAAAATAGAGCAAGATTATATTGCCGCAAAAGCGATTGCAAATAACGCTACAAAGCAGCCTACTGTCCTTTCCGGATCCGTTATGAATAAAGATATATGGAATTTACCGGCGGGAGACAGTTTTGTTGCACGGTATTTAGCAGATGCCAATTTAAGCTATCTATGGAAAAATACGAAAGGGAAAGGAAGCTTGTCTTTGAGTTTCGAGAGTGTTTTTGATAAAGGACAAACTGCTGAATATTGGATTGCTCCCGGCTATTTTTCAACTAAAAAACAATTATTAGACAGTAATCCCCTTTATGGAAGTTTTGCTGCTTTTAAAAACGATCATATCTATACACCAACCACAAAAAAAGGGAAAACAGGCGGAGTAATCTATTATGAATTAGCGCCAACCAGACCCGATTTGGTGTTAAAGGATATCATTAAAATTACTAAACCTGATTTGCTTCCGAATTATAGGCTTACCTTTTTTGAAAAGATGAAGTGAAAACTAATGTATCAATTGGTATATATAACTATCGATTAAAACAATGTTGTTTGCCCTTCATCTTCATTTTCGGTATTCGTGCTTTCATCAGCAATTTTTTTCTTATCGCCTTCAACTATTTCTTCTTCGACAACTTCCATAGTGTCTACGGATAGTTCCTCCGGCTCATCATAAGGTAAAGGCGTAAGCAAATTAACTTTCCTTATCTTTTCTGCAGTCAGTTGATTCCCCAGTGCTTTAATTCCTTTAATGGCAATAAAATCTTCAAAGTTAACTTCAATATTCTTTAATGAGCGTTTTGAAAACTGAACCTCGGCAACAGGCCTGTAATCCGTAGCAATAATTTCCAACTGTGATCTTGGGTGTTCGGAAATGAATAGCTCTTCTTTATCAACTGTTTCTATCAGAAAACGCTTCACAAAGTAGCGTTCTTTTTCTCTGTCAAAATAGATCACGGAAACGGGTTTTTTAGGTTTCCATTTTTCCAAAACGATCATTGTATCTTCAAAATGCATTCCTAAATCCGGTGTAACTGCTTTGATTTTTCCCGTTTGTGTGGCAATTAGAATTTTATCTTCAGCTTTAAATTCTCCTAACAGTACTCCTCTTCCGTCAACATTTAAGCGTTTCACGGTATCGTCAAACCAAATTTTACGAGGCTTTAGGGTAGAGATTCCTGCCGATTTAAATTCGACTTTACGAATTGCGTATTTGGTAATGGTATTCCCCCTTACAGCTCTTCCTTTTACTGCCAAATCCGCAAAATCAATATCCCACTTTAATTTTTTAATACTCCCTACTGCCCGTAGCAAAATAGTAACCACTTCCGCCTCTCCGTTCGGATTAGCAGAAAAATAATGTACCACGGAATTAGCACTTCCTGTCGTTAAGTCATACTCTTTATCACGAGTTACTCCGGTAACCGTAAAACGTTTCATATAACTGGGGCCATTTTTGCCATCTCTGTACATCATGTTATACACCGTTCTCCTATCTTTCTTTTTAAACACCGCAATATGAATAATATCTTTTCCTATAAAAGTCTTTGCCGCTACCTTTGTCACCACCATCTTACCATCTTTTCTAAAAACAATAATATCATCTATATCCGAACAATCAGTAACATATTCATCTTTCCGTAATGAAGTTCCAATAAAACCTTCTTCTCTGTTTACATATAATTTTGTATTTCTTATAACTACTTTCGTAGCTACAATATCATCAAAAATCCTGATCTCTGTCTTGCGCTCTTTCCCTTTTCCGTATTTTTCTTTTAGCTTTTTAAAATAAGCTATAGCATAGTCAATCAGATGTTCCAAATAATCTTTTATTTTCGCTATTTTATCTTCCAGGCTTTCTATAAATAATTTGGCTTTGTCGATATCAAATTTTGAAATTTTCTTAATTCTGATTTCCGTCAATCGTACAATATCTTCTTCCGTAACGGCTCTTTTTAAATCTTCAATATGTGGTTGCAATCCTTTATTTATTGCAGCAATTACACCTTCCCAGGTTTCTTCTTCTTCTATGTCGCGATAGATTCTGTTTTCAATAAAAATACGTTCTAAAGAGGCAAAATGCCATTGTTCTTCTAATTCGTAAAGTTGAATTTCCAATTCTCTCTTTAAAAGCGAAACCGTATAGTCTGCTGATGTTTTTAGCATCTCACTTACTCCGATAAAGCGAGGTTTGTGATCTTCTATAATACAGCATAAAGGAGAAATAGCATTTTCGCAGCTTGTAAATGCATATAGCGCATCAATTGTTTTATCTGGAGAGATATTCGGTGGCAAATGAACTAAGATTTCTACATTTGCAGCCGTATTGTCTTCTATCCGTTTGATTTTAATTTTTCCTTTTTCATTTGCTTTGACAATACTCTCAATTAAAGTTGTGGTTGTCGTTCCGAAAGGAATTTCAGAGATGACCAATGTCTTTTTATCTAACTGGGATATTTTTGCTCTAACCCTCACCTTTCCCCCTCTCATACCATCGTTATAATTGGTAAAATCCGCAATGCCTCCGGTGAGGAAATCGGGGACTATCGTAAAGTTTTTTCCTTTTAAATATTTAATGGAAGCGTCAATAAGTTCGTTGAAATTATGAGGTAATATCTTTGTGGATAAACCTACTGCAATGCCCTCTGCTCCTTGTGCTAGCAACAATGGAAATTTTACAGGCAGGTTTACGGGTTCTTTTTTCCGGCCGTCATAGGAGGCCTGCCATTCCGTAGTTTTGGGGTTAAAAACAACTTCTAATGCAAATTTTGATAAGCGTGCTTCTATATATCTGGAAGCCGCGGCTTTGTCTCCCGTTAAAATATTTCCCCAGTTTCCCTGCATATCAATCAGCAATTCTTTTTGCCCGATTTGTACCATAGCATCGGCGATAGAAGCATCTCCGTGCGGGTGGTATTGCATGGTATGCCCTACAATATTTGCCACTTTATTATAACGTCCGTCATCCAAATCTTTCATAGCGTGCATAATACGGCGTTGTACAGGCTTTAATCCGTCATTAATCGCAGGAACCGCTCTCTCTAAAATTACATAAGATGCATAATCTAAAAACCATTCTTTGTACATTCCTGTTACTTTCGTAATGGTTTCCTGTGATTCGACCGATTCCGGTTGATTCTTCAATTCTTCATCGTGTTCGTATTTGTGAGTCTCTTCGTCCATATATTTTAAACGTTTAGACACTTAAATTTTAATTGTTTTTCTTATGAATTTCCTGTAGGAGAAAATTTTACTGAAATATTCTGCATTTGATTTTTTATTTCCTCCGGGAAATCATCAATATCATAATTCATTTCCTTGAAAACATATATCAAATTTTTTAAATTTTCTTCAGAAGTATCAATCCAAAAATCCACATCAGCCGAATGTCTCTGGTAGCCGTGAAAATTGACAGCTCCGCCACCAACCATAATCATTCTAACTGAAAAATGATTAGCTAATGAAACAAAAGTATCTATTTTATGCTCCCAAATATTATCCATCAATTACAATTAAAAAATGATCTTTTTTTTCGTTTTTTTATTCGTCGGATACTTTTTCAAACGTTCCATCATTCTATAAAAAAACCGCACCCGCTCCGACGGGCCTAGTCTTAAGAATTCCTCTCTTTGCCGGCGGTTGCTCTCTTCTTTGGTTTGAAATGTAATTTTCATTTTTAACTATACTTCTTCTACAATATCCAATTCAACTTTTAGGTTTTCTATAATAAACTTCTGCCTGTCCGATGTATTCTTACCCATATAGAACTCCAACATTTGCTCAATTGACATCTCTTTATCTAACATTACGGGATCCAGACGGATATCATCTCCTATAAAATGTACAAATTCATCAGGAGAAATTTCACCTAGCCCTTTAAATCTTGTAATTTCCGGTTTTCCTTTTAACTTTTCAATGGCCTGCTGTTTTTCTTCTTCGGAATAGCAATAGATGGTTTCTTTTTTATTTCGAACTCTAAACAACGGAGTTTCTAAAATGTACAAATGTCCCTCTTTAATTAATTCGGGGAAGAATTGTAAAAAGAATGTAATTAAGAGTAAACGAATATGCATTCCGTCTACATCTGCGTCGGTGGCAATTACTATATTATTATAGCGTAGATCTTCCAGACTGTCTTCTATGTTTAATGCTGCTTGCAACAGGTTAAATTCTTCATTTTCATATACAATTTTTTTAGACAATCCGTATGAGTTCAGGGGTTTTCCTTTTAGACTAAATACGGCTTGTGTATCTACATTACGAGATTTAGTGATAGACCCTGACGCAGAATCTCCCTCTGTAATAAACAAAGTGGTTTCCAGATGGGTTTCTTTTTTAGTATCTCCCAGGTGAATACGGCAATCACGTAACTTCTTATTATGTAAACTGGCTTTTTTGGCGCGCTCTCTGGCCAGTTTTCGGATTCCGGAAAGTTCTTTTCTTTCTTTTTCCGCCTGTAAAATTTTACGTTGAATGCTCTCTGCTACAACTGGATTCTTGTGCAGATAATTGTCCAGGTGTGTTTTGAGAAAATCATTGATATACGTTCTTACTGTCGGCAAACCTCCGCCCATTTCCGTAGAACCCAGTTTTGTTTTGGTCTGACTCTCAAAAACCGGTTCCATTACCTTAATACTTATCGCTGAAATTATAGATTTTCGAATATCGGAAGCTTCAAAATTTTTTCCGAAAAACTCACGGATGGTCTTTACCAAAGCTTCTCTAAAAGCTGCCTGATGTGTCCCTCCCTGTGTTGTATGTTGGCCATTTACAAATGAATGGTACTCTTCCGAATACTGTGTTTTGCTGTGTGTAATGGCCACTTCTATATCCTCTCCCTTTAAATGGATAATGGGATATAGCATATCGTCTTTATTATTGTTATCTTCCAGCAGATCTTTTAAGCCGTTTTTAGAAAAATATTTTTCTCCGTTAAATACGATGGTCAATCCCAGGTTTAGATATACGTAGTTTTTTAGCATCTTCACTACATATTCACTTCTAAATTTGTAGTTTTTAAAAATGGTTTCATCCGGTTCAAAAGAAACTTTTGTGCCTTTTCTTCTTGTACTTGCCTTAGGAGATTCCCGGTGAGTCAAATTTCCTTGTTGAAATTCTGCTGCCGCTGATTTATGATCTCTGTTAGATTCTACTCTAAAATAAGTAGACAGTGCATTTACCGCTTTGGTTCCTACTCCATTTAGTCCAACTGATTTTTTAAACGCTTTTGAGTCGTACTTTCCGCCCGTATTCATTTTAGAGACCACATCCACCACTTTTCCCAATGGGATTCCACGCCCGTAATCTCTTACCGTTACTCTATTGACCTGAATAGAAATTTCAATGGTTTTCCCTGCTCCCATCACATATTCGTCAATAGAATTGTCGAGTACTTCTTTTATCAGTATATAGATACCATCATCGGCAGAAGAACCATCTCCTAACTTACCGATATACATACCGGGCCGCATCCTGATATGTTCCTTCCAATCAAGTGAACGGATATTGTCTTCGGTATATTTAATTTCCTGAGTCATAAAAATCTTTCTGCGGTTTTGAAGTGGTTGCTAAAATAAGGTTTCCAAAGAAAAATTAAAATGCTCTTGTTGATTAGTTATCAACAGTATTTTTATTGTGAACTCGTTTAAACTTTTTGAATTTGCTAAAAAATTGCTGTTTTCTACTCTGTTTTTGTCTTTTTTTCCTTCCGTAGCACTGCTATGCAACTCAAAAAAGCCTTTAACAGAGCTAAAAACTTCTAATTTTCGCCTAAACCCAAAAAGTCTAAATGAGTTCTGTTTTTGTCAATAGACTTTTGTGTTTTTTGAATCGAGATTCAAAAATTCAAAGATTCAAGGTTGAGCCTGGATAAGGTCGCTTTTTTTAGGTATGTTCAGTAACTAAGCCTGAAACCCGGAGCCTTCCAACTTTTACACTTTCTAACTTTAAACTATATTTAGGTATCAAAACAGGCATTCCATTATATTTTAATTTGCTATTTTCGCCCGACAAAACAGTACCATGAATCGAGAAACTTTACTTCAACTGGCTGAAAAATACGGGAGCCCTCTGTATGTCTATGATACCCGGAAAATTGCTTCGCAGTATAAAAGGATTACGGATGCTTTTTCCGGTGTAGATCAAATGCAGGTTAACTATGCCGTAAAAGCGTTGTCAAATATCAACATTTTAAAGTATTTTAATCAATTAGGGTCCGGGTTGGATACGGTTTCCATCCAAGAGGTTCAACTAGGTTTGGAAGCAGGTGTTCCTCCTCAAAAAATTATCTATACACCTAATGGAGTTTCTTTGGAAGAGATTGAGCAGGTTGCCAAAAAAGGAGTTCAAATCAATATTGACAACCTTTCCATTTTAGAATTATTTGGCCAAAAACATCCCAAAATTCCTGTTTGTATACGTATCAATCCCCATATTATGGCAGGTGGAAATAGTAAGATTTCCGTAGGGCATATTGACTCAAAATTCGGAATATCTATTCACCAGGTTCCGCATATCAAACGTGTGATTGCAAATACCGGAATACATATTAACGGAATTCATATGCATACGGGTTCCGATATTTTGGATATTGATACGTTTTTGCGTGCCACGGAAATTTTATTTGAGGTAGCCAATCAGTTTGAAAATATTGATTTTATCGACTTTGGAAGCGGATTTAAGGTTCCTTATAAAGAAGGAGATATTGCTACGGATATAGCGCAGTTAGGCATTCAGCTTTCCGAACGGTTCAATTTATTTTGTAAATCGTATGGAAAAAATATCACTTTGATGTTTGAGCCCGGAAAATTTTTAGTTTCCGAAGCCGGGTATTTCTTAACAAAAGTAAATGTGGTAAAGCAAACTACCTCAACGGTTTTTGCAGGGGTTGATAGTGGGTTTAATCACTTGATAAGGCCCATGATGTATGATGCATACCATCGTATTACCAATATTTCGAACCCAACAGGGAGCGCGCGCTATTATTCTGTAGTAGGCTATATTTGTGAAACCGATACTTTTGGTACTAACAGGAGAATCAGTGAAATCTCTGAAAAAGATATTTTATGTTTTCACAACGCAGGTGCCTATTGTTTTTCTATGGCTTCAAACTATAATTCCAGATACCGGCCGGCAGAAGTTATGATGTATCAGGAGAAAGACTACCTTATTCGCAAAAGGGAGACTTTTGACGATATTTTAAAAAATCAGGAGATGGTTGAGTTGTGAATATAGTTTAAAGTTGGAAAAGTGTAAAAGTCAGAAAGTTGATAGTGTTGAACTCATCTTGACTTTTTGTTTTTAACCGAAAATGAACTGAAATTTAACTAGATAAGGCGCTTTTTGAAAGCTATAGCAGCGCTACAGGTAAGAAAAGTAACGAAATATAGGTGAATTTCAGTCATTTTTTAGGAAATAGAAAAAGTCAAGATGAGTTCGTTGATAATCAGCTGAGAAAACAGCATTTTTTAACCAATTGAAAAAGTGTAAACGAGCTTTAATAAAAAATGGTACTGTTCTAATACTATATCTTTTCATGGCTACTCGTAAAATTATTAATACGGCAGATGGTGCTGTTACCATTTATCTTCCCGATTGGAATGAATATTATCATTCCAGACATGGGGCTATTTGGGAAGCATATCACGTATTTATTACACACGGATTAGCTCTTTTTCCCAGAGGAGTCGTCAATGTGTTAGAGATTGGTTTTGGAACAGGTCTGAACGCTTTTATTTCTTTTCTGGAAACGGTAAAAAGGCCTCTGAAAGTGAGCTATACAGGTATAGAAGCATATCCCATGAGTATGAATGAAATACAAAAACTAAATTATATTTCAAAACTTAATGCCGAAACCTTCAAACGTGAGTTCTATCTTTTACATGAAACTGTGTGGGAGGAAAGACACGAAATTTCCAGGAATTTTTCATTGATAAAAAGAAAGCAGTTTTTTAAAGATATTTGTGATACCCATACTTTTCATCTTATTTATTTTGATGCTTTTGGGGCCAGAGTACAACCCGAACTTTGGACAGAAGCTATTTTTCAACTCATGTACAATGCACTACGACAAAAAGGTGTTTTAGTTACTTATGCTGCAAAAGGAAGTGTGAGAAGAGCCATGCAAGCCGTAGGATTTACTGTTGAGCGTCTGCCGGGCCCTCCCGGTAAAAGGGAAATGTTACGGGCAAGGAAAATATAATTAGTCAACCCTTAAAAAAAATTTAACATATTGATTTTCAGTTATTAATATACAAAAAAGCATAAAAAATCATTGCAAAAAAGACAACGTTTTTTTAAATTGTATTGTAAAACCTTGTCAAATGCGTTCAAAAAATAAGCCTCAAAATTTCTTTACGACAGGAAAAAAGAACTATAGTAAAGAAACTCAATACAATAATTTCCGCTCTGATTTTCATTATTTCCATGCTTTATTATCTCAAAAGTACATGAATTTTTTCATTTGAAAATTCACAAAAAACAAATGAAAAAAATTTATGGGCTAAGTGGTTACTGAAGTGAAACTAAGATTTCGAAAAGGTTTATAGCATAACTTTCCAACTTTTAACTCTATAACTCACTTCCTTCCCAAAATTGATTTTCCTATCGCGCATTCCAGACATCTTTTAGCTGTACAATAGCTATTTTTAAGTTGAAGTAATGCCTGGCTTTCAAGTGCGTTTTTAGGCGATATTCCCAGTTCTGAAAATTTATGTACAATACTGTTTTTTTCAGGTGTCAGTTCTTCAATTAGTTTTATAATAGCTACCGTATCTAAATTTCCTCGCTTTTTTTGATAAGAAAATTTCAGCAAAAGAACTGTGTTGATGAGTACCAGGTCTATAAATGAATCAGACAGTCGTTTTGCACTTTTTTTGCTCGCTTTTCCAAAATTAAAATGTGTCTTCCAATAATCGTGAATTTCAATTTTGAATAACTTATAAAATTCAGCAACTTCAACAGCATTTATAGTCATTGAAAAAAAACGTGTTTTTGAGTGAAGTAATGCAACTAATTGTGCTATTCGTATCGTGGGAAAATTATGTGGTCGCATTCTAAAAAACTGAAATTCGTTTTTCTGTAAATGCTTCAATCCGTGTTTGTGTTTTAAATAAATATATTCTTTTCGTAATCTCGTATGATATGCATCTTCCAATATATCTTCTAAAAAACCTGCCTGTCCAAATAACAATGCTGATAGTGCCAATTCATTAAAATGTTCTTTTTGCAGAATCGTATAGTCAAAGGATTGAGCCAACTTCAAAAAGGCATCTCCATTAACGCTCAATCCAAAATTCTTTGCTACTAATTGAAAAAATACCGCTTCCCAGTTATACTGAGATTTTTCAAGTAATTTTTCAACCACAATCATTTTACTTTCCAACCTTTCAACATACAAACGTTCTAGCCAATACTTTATCATAAAAGAATCAACACCGGTAATTTCATGCTCACATGGAATCCATTTTAGATCGGAGTTGTGTAATTTTTTATAATTAAAAAGTATATGATGAGGAACTATTTCTTTTAGTTCCAGAGTTGGTATCGGTGTATTACATTTCATATACACTTCTGCATCATGGTTCCAAACCACATGTAAAATGACAGCGTCATAACTAACGTCTGATTCATGCCCGTGCGAATACCAATCCGAAGTATTGCTATGTATTTCTATATTTCCAACCCATTTTTGTCCGTCAATAATAAGTTCGCTATTTAAAAAATCGGGGCCTGCATTCGTATTGTATAACCCGGGTTTAACCACTTTTATTTCTTCTTTTTGTGCTGTTACCAGTGCGGTTTTTGAGTAGAGAGCGTACCGCCAAATGTAATGTAGAAAATCCTCTTTCATATTTTTTTTACTAAAGTACAAAAAAAATTGAAAGATTGAAAAATTGAAGATTGAAAGTAATATCAGCACTGCGGAAAAGAAATAATCATCCGCAAATAAGCTACCCGAATAATTCTGTTATTTTTGCACAAAATATACTATTATGAACTCTGTTGAAAGTTTAAAGTGGCGCTACGCAGTAAAAAAATTTGATAAAAATAAAATGGTGCCTAAACACAAAATACATATCCTAAAAGAAGCATTTAATCTGACAGCTACTTCTTATGGCCTACAACCTATTAAACTAATTATCATACAAAACAAAACGCTTCAAAAAAGTTTGGTAGCCCATTCCTGGCAGCAGGAACAAGTAGCACAAGCTTCGCATGTACTGGTCATCTGCATACAAAATACAGTAGACAAAAGTACTGTGGAAGCCTATTTCAAAATGGTAAAGGACATTAGAAACACTCCGGATGAAATATTGAAGCCTTTTAAAGATCGTATGATGGATTCATTCCGTAAAAAACCTGCTGAAGAAATAAAAGCCTGGAGTAAAAATCAAGCTTACCTTGCTTTGGGTAACCTGTTGACTGTTTGTGCCATAGAAAAAATAGATGCCTGCCCGATGGAAGGTTTTATTCCGGAAAAATATGATGAAAAACTAAAATTAGACAAACATAATTTAAGTTCGGTGTTGGCACTGCCAATAGGTTTCAGAGCAGAAGATGACTATATGAAAGATTTAAAAAAAGTGAGAAAAGACATAAAAGAAATGGTGCTGGAAATCGATGAATAATGTACCTTTAACCCGGATGCTGCATTAGAAAATCTGTTACAGCTTGAAATCGTTTCAAAATATATCGCTACGCTACATTTCAGAAAATGCTATATTTTATCGTGATTTCAACCTTCATTACGAAGTTCCAATGCAGAATCCGGGTTTAATTTTCTATTTTATACCCATACATACTATTATGATGCGTTCTGTTATTAGAAATCTGGCCCCAAAAAAGTTGTGGAATCATTTCTCAGATTTAAATGCTGTGCCACGTCCGTCAAAAAAAGAAGGAAGAGTCATACAATTTATGGTTGATTTCGGCACTCGTTTACATCTTGAAACGCTTGTGTTGACAAGGTAGGAAATGTGATCATTAAAAAACCCGCATCTTCCGGTATGGAGTCAAGAAAACGGTTGTATTGCAAAGCCATTTGGACATGGTACATCAAAAAAATGCAGATACTGTTTTTGACTTTGATACGGAGGGAATTAACACGCTGATTGACGGTGGAGGCGGAGGAGGAAACTCCGGTGGTGACGGAGATACAATGCTTACGACTCCTGTGGGTATCATACACAGTGAAACCCCATGTGATCCCAGACCGGAAGGAGATTTGAATAGGGATTGTATGTTGGAGTTTTATGAAGTTTGTTTGATAGATATAGATGCCGGTCTAGTGAATCAACTAAGTTCTGAAAACCTTAGTATTATAGAGGCTTTTGTAAACGAAAATGGTTGTGATGAAAACATGCAAGTGTTTATTAACAATGCTATTGAAGTATTAATAAATGGTGATGAAGTAAACTGGGAGGAGCTAATTATATCTCTACTTCTGTTCCAGATTGTGTTAAAGATATTATTAACAAATTAGTTAGTGATAATACTTATATAGATTTGGGAGATATGCCGGACTTTGTAAAAGAAGAGCTAAATCTGTCCGGGGAAATTATGGATGTTTTTAATAATTCAGATCAATATCACTTAAATTTTAAAGTAGAAGATTTGTCTCCAAATAGTTTAGGGCATGAGATAAATGCGACTACTTTTTTTAATGATTCTACTAAAGCATTTGATATTACATTAAACACTAGTTATATTTCAAATGCCACAGATTTAGTTATTGCAAGAACAATCATCCATGAGCCCCTTCATGCATACATTAATTTTGTATATTATACCTAAGTACATGACAAAAATTTAGTCAAGTTCATATTGTTTTGATTTACAGGGTTTAATAGCACAGAAGCGATATAATCTAATCCATATTTGAATATGCTTTTAGCCATTCTTCCATGCTTTTTTATTTTGATAGGCTTAATCTGATGTAAATATATACCAACTTTGTAACACCATACGAAAGCCATCATTACAAGCAGTACTAATTTTTCAATACGCTTAATATCTTGCAGGTGTGTGTTTTCAATATCAAAGCCACTGGCTTTCATTGCTTTAAAACACATCTCTATCTGCCATCGTTCTTTGTATTGTTCAAAGGCCTTATCAGGAGCGTTGAACGATACAATGATTAAGAAATCAGGCTTTCCATTTTTTGGGTACAACTTGCATCCGGAAAGGAAACAAAGCTGACCATTAACACGTACAATTTTAGGATAATACACAAACTCATTGATCTTATGTGGATTAAACAAGTGAAATACTTTGATGGTTTTGTTCTTATCAGGAAGCTCTACCTTAAAGTTGTTTCGAATGCGGATATAATATTTGATTCCATTTGTATTCAAGAAATCCAACCAATGATTACCTACAAACTCTCTATCGGCTACAATGGATTTAATAACATCTTTGCCAAAAAGTCTTATGAAACGATTCACAAGATCAATACGCTCCTGACTGTTAGAGTTCCCTGGCTTATCTAACATAGTAAATAACAATGGGAAGGCAACACCTTTATAGACAACTCCCAACTTAAAAATGTTGATGTTGGTCTGACCAAACTTCCAATTGGTCCTATCAATACTCAAGATCAATCCCTCTTGCTTAGGAAGGAGACTAAATATAAGACGAGCGATCAAATCTCCATCCAACGAATAATCAGCAATAAATCTTTGAATACGTCTGAGTGATGACTTCGAATCTACTGAGGTCTCAAAAGCGTTGGCTACCTTTTCAAAGGTAACTGTCTGTACCTTACAGAGGGCGATAATGAAATGTGATATGAGTTTGATTCTTGCCAAATTGATCTTACCTTGGAAATGAGAACTTAAAACTGAATTTAATTCACTACTTTTAGTGGAAGCATTGGTTTTTTTCATTAGAAAAATGAGTGATGTTATTCTTCTAATATACTGAAAATCAATGCTTTATTTTAATTATTTAACATTTAATTTACTGATAATCAATTAATTATATTTTTTGTCATGTACTAAAATATTATACTCAAATATTTTCTGATCTTAACGACTCATTAAATCATTTGCTATCTCAAAATGGAAATAGTCAAAACACTGCAGAACATATATTAATGACTCAAGAATTTGTTGCCGGAATGGCTATTTCGTTAGAATCTTGGGATAATAGCTCGCTTACTAATAACAATTATTATCATTATTTAAGCTGGTCTGGAGGTATGGGGTTAATACTCCAGCGTTTAATAATCTTCCCCAAGATTTTAGACAAAACGTTATTGAAGCCAATACAAATGAAGGGCAAGCAGGATGGAGCAGCTAATAACAATGCACAAGGGGGTAAAAACTGTAATTAAATTATTTATGAGAAAATCTATATATACTATTGTATTAACAATGTTTTTTTATGGTTGCTCAGTTGCACAGGACAAAGTGAGCAGTCAAGAAAAAAAATCATATCATAATGAGATTAAAAGTTTGATGCAAAATCATTTGCAATTATACAATGAAAATGAGTCATATGTAAAAAGAAAGATTATTCAAAATCTTTCGTATGGTAATAGAAAATTAGAAGATTTATTCAACCCAGACCGGTTTTTGCTGATTAGGAATTTTAAAATTAAATCAGAAAAAGACATCATTCATTTCGGTGGTTTTTTCGGTAAACAGGATTTTATTTCTATGAAAAATCAAATAAAAAGTAATAAATTTAAATACTGGTCTGAATTTATTGGTGAAGATTATTTTTTAACTAAAAAAACAAACGAAAAACAAACGAAAATAGCTTTTTCTATACCGGTTTTTGCCAAAAAGAATAATTTTGCTATTATCTATATAGAATTTCCTACTTCTGGAGAATTGAGAATTTTAAAAAAAATAAATAATGAATGGGAATATATAGCAACAGGTTTAGTGTGGAGAACAGATTAGTTTAAATAAAACTTTAGAAAATTATATCAGTACTGAAAATAACTGTAATGAATCAACCCAGGCATTTCATCAACTCTACGGCAGGTAAAGTGATCCAAAGAGGGTACTAAAAATTTCAAAGTTCGAATTAAAAAACACAGATATGGTCTGAGCTACGCCGAGTATTTTAGTTATGAATTTTGAAATTTTCACAGCAAGATTGAACTATTTTATGGTTCTTTTTGGTATTATTAATATCTTTCGTTTTCAAAAACGGTAATTAATTGTAATTTTACTAGTTGAAAACAAGTATTTCTTAATGGGAAAAATAATTGCAATTGCAAATCAGAAAGGAGGGGTTGGAAAAACCACTACCTCTATAAATCTGGCGGCTTCTTTAGGGGTCTTGGAAAAAAAAGTACTGTTGATTGACGCAGATCCTCAAGCCAATGCAACATCAGGCTTTGGTATTGATGTGCAGGAAGCAGTATCCGGTACATACCAGGTTTTAGAGCATTCTGTTTCCGCAGCAGATGCCATCAAAAAAACAACTTCGCCTAACGTGGACCTTATTCCTGCTCACATTGATCTGGTTGCTATAGAAATTGAACTGGTTGACAAAGAGAAACGGGAATACATGTTGAAAAAAGCATTAGATGCAATCAAAAATAAGTACGATTATATTCTCATTGATTGTGCTCCTTCTCTGGGTTTAATTACATTAAATTCACTGGTTGCAGCTGATTCGGTCATCATTCCTATTCAATGTGAGTATTTTGCGCTGGAAGGTTTGGGGAAATTATTAAATACTGTAAAAAGCATACAAAAAATACACAATCCCAATTTGGAAATTGAAGGACTCTTACTAACCATGTTTGATTCCAGATTACGACTTTCAAATCAGGTAGTCGACGAAGTACAAACACATTTTAGCAGTATGGTTTTTGATACCATTATCAGACGTAATATACGTTTGGGAGAAGCACCGAGTTATGGAGAAAGTATTATTGAATATGATGCTACAAGTAAAGGAGCTGTTAACTATATAAATTTTGCAAACGAACTCTTAAAAAAGAACCGGAATTATGGCTAAAGCCACTAAAAAACAAGCTTTAGGCAGGGGCTTGTCAGCTTTATTAAAGGACACAACAGATATCAACTCCATCAACGATAAAAATGCCGATAAAGTTGTAGGAAATATCATTGAGATTTCTTTGGACAAAATAGAAGTAAACCCTTATCAGCCCAGAACTCATTTTGATGAAGAGACGCTACGTGAACTGGCTTCGTCGATTTCGGAATTAGGAGTTATTCAGCCTATTACAGTAAGAAAATTAGAAGGTGATTCGTTTCAATTAGTTTCCGGAGAGCGTCGCCTCAGAGCTTCGCAACTCGTAGGAAATACAACCATTCCTGCGTACATAAGAATTGCTAATGATCAGGAAATGCTGGAAATGGCATTGGTTGAAAATATTCAGCGTAAAGACCTGGACCCTATTGAAGTTGCCCTATCATATCAAAGACTGATTGAGGAGATCAATTTGACCCAGGAAGAGCTAAGTATGCGTGTGGGTAAAAAAAGATCTACTGTTACTAATTATTTAAGATTGCTAAAGTTAGATCCTATCATACAAACAGGCATGCGAGACAATTTTATCTCTATGGGACATGGCAGGGCTATTATTAATGTGGAGAACAAAGCTGAGCAATTAGCAATTTATGAAAAAATATTACAAGAAAAATTATCTGTCAGACAAACAGAAGAACTTGTAAAAAAACGAAAAGAAGGTATCACATCCAAACCAAAAACAAAAGTAATACCAAGTTATATTGAAGAAAGTTTACAAGATATCAGTACTTTTTTTGGACATAAAGTCATTGTAAATGCAAATGCTAAGGGAAAAGGAAAATTAATCATTCCTTTTCATTCGAAAGAAGATTTTAATAGAATTAAAAATCTGTTAAAATAAGTGAGGAAACACAGCATCATAACGATTTCTATTTTTTTGTTATTTATTTTTTCTGTAAAAATAAGTGCTCAAAAAGATACCATTTCCGATAATGGTATAAAGGCAAAAAAACAAATCACCATTGCCAAAAATACATACAATCCTTTATCTCCTTCAAAAGCAGCTTTTTATTCTGCAATTTTTCCCGGAATGGGGCAAGTTTACAATAAGAAATATTGGAAAGTTCCCATTGTATGGGGTGCTTTGGGAACCAGTATTTATTTTTATCTGGATAATAACAAAGAGTACAAAAGATACAGAAGAGCTTTTAGGCAGCGAGAAGCCGGTTTACAAGACGAGTTTACTTTAGATAACGGAACCGTGTTAATCTCAAGAAACGGCTTGATAAATGCACAAAGAGTGCTTCGTGATAATAGAGATTTATCTCTGTTAGTTACTATTATTTTATATACGCTACAAATTGTTGAAGCCAGTGTAAATGCACATCTTTTACAGTTTAACACAAGTGATCGGTTATCTTTTAAACCTGTTATTGTTCCCGGAATAATGACCGCTGGGGAACCGATAGTCGGGATGTCACTCAAATATACTTTTTAAGATGAAAATCGCATTACTAGGGTACGGGAAAATGGGGAAGGAAATTGAAAAAGCGGCTATCCAAAGAGGGCACGAAATCATTTTAAGAATTGACGAAGATAGTGATCCTTATGATATTTCCATAGCTGATATTGCCATAGATTTTAGTATCCCCGATGCAGCTTATGAGAATATTACCAATTGCATTAAAAACAAGGTTCCTGTTATCTCAGGGACAACCGGTTGGTTGGATAAGTATGCGGAAGTAAAAAAATTGTGTTTGCAGAAAGACGGTGCTTTTATATATGCTTCTAATTTTAGTTTGGGCGTAAATATTTTCTTTGAATTGAATCGTCAGTTAGCCAAATTAATGTACCATTCAAACGACTACACGGTTTCCGTAGAAGAAATACATCATACGGAAAAACTGGATGCTCCAAGTGGAACAGCCATCACATTAGCAGAAGAAATAATTGACAATTCAGACAAAACAAATTGGGGACTAAACGGTACAACGTCTAAAAGTACTATCCCGATTCATGCTAAAAGAGTTCCGGAAGTTCCGGGGACACATACAATATCTTATCGATCAGATATCGATAGCATTGCCATTAAACATATAGCACATAATAGAAAAGGATTTGCTTTGGGAGCTGTAGCAGCAGCAGAATGGTTACGAAGTAAAAAAGGGGTTTTTACAATGAAAGATGTATTAGAAATAGGATAAAAAATGTAACATATTTGTTATTTTGCAAACTAACATTGAACTCGTTTAAACTTTTTGAATTTAAGCGAAAATTAGAAGTTTTAGGGCTGTTGAAGGCTTTTTTGAGTTGCGTAGCAGCACTACGGAAGGAAAAAAAGACAAAAACAGAGTGGAAAACAGTAATTTTTCAGCAAATTGAAAAAGTTTAAACAAGTTCATTATCAATTAAAGAACCAAAAACAGTAAGATATGACATTTACAGGATGGTTAATTTTCTTCTTAGGAATACAAATAATTCATTTTTCAGGAACCTGGAAATTATATCAAAGAGTAGGTAGAAAACCCTGGAAGGCCATCATTCCCATTTATAACGGTTTTGTTTTAATGGAGATTATTAAAAGACCCCGTTGGTGGGTTTTACTTTTATTCATTCCTATAGTAAACCTATTAATGTTCCCTGTTATTTGGATAGAAACTGCGAGAAGCTTTGGTTTCAATCAGCGAAAATATACCCTGCTTACTTTAATCAGTCTTGGTTTTTTTATCTACTATATCAATTATGCAACGGAAGCTCCTTATAAACCCGAAAGAAGTTTAGCTCCGAGAACCGCTCTGGGAGAATGGGTAAGTTCAATTACATTTGCCATTATTGCAGCTACTCTGGTACATACTTATTTTATACAGCCTTACACTATTCCTACTTCTTCTTTGGAAAAAACCTTATTGGTAGGGGATTACTTGTTTGTCAGTAAATTCCATTACGGCGCAAGAGTCCCTATGACCACCATAGCAGCTCCCATGTTGCACGATACACTTCCTCTTATCCATAAAAAATCTTATGTATATGAAGATGACGTCACTAAAAAAGAGAATGCGCTGATAAATAAATTGCAATTACCATATATGCGTCTACCCGGTTTTCAGAAAATAAAACGCAATGATATTATAGTTTTTAGCTGGCCTGCTGACACGGTACAGCAATTCTTTAAAACTCCGGATAAAAACATCAGAAAACCTATTGATAAAAGATCAAATTACGTCAAGCGGTGTGTTGGCATACCAGGTGATTCTCTGTCTGTTAAAAATGGCTATGTATATATCAATGGTAAAAAGAATGTATTGCCAGATAGAGCGAAATTGCAATTTTTCCATACATATGAATCAAAAGAAACTGTTGCCAGTGTCCCGGCATTCTTGAAAAAAAATGAAGCATTAAGGAATATTTATAAAATAGCAACCAAGTACTGGGAAGATCCAAGAGTACAAGAAACTTTTAAAAAAGCTGCCTATCTTACAAAGATCGGTGGTGATTCCATTTATACTGAAGTTAGCGGTGGGGTTTCTCAAAAACTATTTGACAGATTGAAGATGTCTTTAGTAAATAATAAAATAAATATTAACATGACCGCCAAAGAAGTGGAACGGCTTGAGAAATATACCAATACTACTTCCGTAAAAAAATTAACGTATACTTCCAACGACGGTGTATTTCCGAAAATAAAAGATAATGGATGGTCTCAAGATAATTTTGGGCCTATCTATATTCCCAAGGCAGGAACAACGGTAGACATTACTGTAGAGACCTTACCTTTTTATAAAAAAATCATTGGTGAATATGAATCCAATGATTTGTTAGTGGATGGTGAAAACATATATATCAACGGGTTACAAGCAACTTCGTATACTTTTAAACAGGATTATTATTGGATGATGGGAGATAATAGAAATAATTCCGAAGATTCCAGATTTTGGGGATATGTTCCTTTTGATCATGTTGTGGGAAAACCCGTAATGATCTGGTTTAGCTGGGATGCTAATGCAAAAGGGATCTTTTCTAAAATAAAATCTATTCGTTGGAACAGGATGTTTACAACCGTTGGCGGTACCGGTGAGCCTGTTTCTTACAGGTATGTTGTACTTGCACTGATTCTCTTGTATTTCGCATATAACTTCTATCGTAATAAGCGTAAAAAGAAGGAAGAATAATATAGTTAAAAAAAATTCAAAATCTATTATAAAAATGGGTAGAACGACATGCCGTATTAGAGTGCCAGTCTTCCGATAGCTTTTAAAAGCTATCGGAAGACTGAGGATACATTAAAGTTAGTTGAATATTTTAATGTATTTTTATAACTTTCCCGGGTCAGTTTTCAATTAATAGACTGGGTCAATTTTGAATTATTACATACAGCAAGTAGGTCTTTTCTGATTCAGAGTATTTTGCCACATAGAGGTTTGAGATTTTGGGAAAGCATAAATCTGTTTGTCTTTATGGAATCAGAGAGCAAAATAGTAATTACCTGCCTGATCATGGAGATACCAAAAAAACAGAAGGGTTTCATTATTTTTCATAGCAATTTTTCCTGTTGAAATCTTTCATCGGGATGAAACCTTTGCAGAATTGATTTGACAAAAAAGTTCGACGCCCGAAGAAAATTTTCAACCGGAATAACCTATTGGTTTTGAGGATTTAAAATTTTCGAGAAGAAAGAAATTTAAAGTCAAATCAATTCAAATACGGAATATATCACCTTTTTGCAAAGGTCTCGGGATTTTATTTCTTTTTCATAGCGTTCATAAAATTTTGCTTATCCTTAGAGCCCTGACTGCTCCCGAAAAAATAAGTAAGAATAGCAACAAAGCCCGAACCAACCAATATACCGATTGACATATCTATAATTCTCTGGTTACCTTCAGGTATTTTAACAAAAAATAACATTATGATAATTACAAATGTGAATAAAGATACAGCACCGGCTAAATAATAAACAAAGTTCTTAGATAGCCTTGTAGCGTTTTGTGATGTTGCAATTTTGACTTGCATTTCTCGTGCATTTGCCACGTCTTGCATATCCAACTTCATCAGTTCCAAAAATGTATTAACTTGTTCTGTAGCCAGTCCTGAGTTCCCTGACTCAACAATTCCAACCGCTTCGGCTAAATTCCCTAAACCAACTGCTTTTGTAAGTGCTGGTAAAACATTTTTTTTAATGCCTCTTAAAAAATCACCTACTCTGGTAGTTCCGTTTCTCTCCTTATAAGAGAGTTTTTTCTTTTTATTATTCATGGTTTTATAATTAATGGTTTTTTATCTGTATTCATATAACCAACATGAATCCAGGTTTTAGTAAATTCAAAATCCTCTAAAATGTTTAAGAATTCTAATTCATCATTTTCAATCATTCCCATAATGAAATCGTATAGGTCTCTAAACAGACCGTTTACCGGTTCTAAATCAAAAGTAGTACCTTTCTTATGAGTGGAGTAGAATGAGCCGTCGGGGTCATCAGGTGGTCTTAATCCTCTTGAATCTATACCCAGTTCGGGTCTATTTACATAAATCCCTGTACTGTGTTTTGCAAACCACTTGCCTCGAATTCTTTGCAAATCATTTAAAGCAAATTCATTAAGCCTGCGCCACGCATTCGCTTCTCCAATATCGTTAATTATTTGGGGGTGTACTAATTCTTCGATTGTAAAATTTTGAGGTTTATACATTTTTCACTCTGTTGTTTTAGTTATTGTCAAATATTTCTAATAATTATGTTACAAATCCTCCGATACCGATAATCTTTATAAAACCAAATAACCATATCTATAGTCACTGCTTTTAGATTTTCGGGTTTCAGGAGGGTATTATCATTTTTTATGTTTTCTTTATAATTTTCTGTGATATACTCAATGTCTTATTAATCTATCTCAATTCCAAAATACTCAACAGATTCTTCGATTTGTGCTAAACATTTTATATTGAGTCTAAAAATTAATTTCACAAAAATTAAATTCAATCAGTTGATATTGAGAAGATAAAAATTCGTAATTGTGAATTTAAAATTTGTAATTTATATAATTTTCAATTACAATCCAGGCCTTTGTACGGTTGCTCATAGCCCGGTGGAATTCCTCTGTTGTTTTTTCGATAGTTCCCGTAGTTTGATTTTTGTCGTTTAATCTAATTGTTTTCATCTTTTAATTGTTTTTGAATTCTTATCAGGGTATTTAGCGCATTTCGGCGTTTTGGGTGATTCTTAGGCAGTCGATCTTCAAAGATCTCCCATGCTTTCTTTTGATACTTTAAGGCATTGTCTGACTGCTTTTTTTTAACATATACCTTTGCAAGAGTGATATAAGCAGATGCCAGATCAGGGTGGGAGGAATGAAGTACTTCTCCTCTGATTCGTATCGTTTGTTCTAAGTACTGTAATGCTTTCCGATACTTTTTTCGGGCCAGATACACCATTCCCATTATATGATACGAAGTTGCCAGGAAAGGATGTTTAGGGACAAGCCTATCTTGTTGAATGCTTATCGCTTTTTGTACATAAAAAAAAGCTTTCCGATACCTCCCGATATTTTTATAGGCCTTCCCGATACCTCCGTAAACCTGAGCCAGAGATAGAAGATCAGGATTTGCCCTTTCTGTTAAAATGGCTTTATTTTTTTTATAATATCTCAGGGCTTTTCTGTATTTTTTCAGATGTATATAGGTGTTTCCAATATCTGTATAAGTACGTGTCAGGTCGGCATGCAGTTTATCAGTGTCGCTTTGTAGCATACCCATGCTTTTTTGATGATAGCTGAGTGCCGTTCCATAGTTACCCAAAGCGGTATGAATTTTTCCCATTTGATTATAGGAGGCTGTTAAATCTTTGCTGCTATTTGAATCCAATTTCTTTTCCTTTATTTGCAATGCTTTTTGCGAAAACTCCAATGCCTTTATATATCTTCCATCATCAAAATATGCAGATGCCAATCCAAAATAACAATCAATAAGTCGCATGGTATCCAAAGAATAAATGCTATGAGTTTCGAGGATTTTCTTATAGAGTCCTGCCACCTGTCCGTATTTAAATTTTGAGTATAACAATTTAATTTTGAGCTGATAGCTGTTTATCAATTGTGTGATTTGCTTCAGGCTTTTGTTTTGAAGCTGCTTTCCTGCATGCTCCATTTTCTTTCCTTCACGTATATTTTTCCTTGTCTTTGAATAGGATGCTTCCAATAGTTCATTGTCCAGAAGGGCAATGGTCTTTTCTATGTTCCCTTTTTTAAATTGTTTGTAAGCTGCTATGTAGAGGTCCGAGGCAAAGTCCAGATTCTGCTCTGCCAGTTCCCGAGCAAACTCGGGCAGACGCCTTTCCAAATCGGCGATATGTTTGTTCAACAGGTTTTCGGCCTCATAGCGGTCGGTCAATTTTTGGCGAAAACGCTTTTCCAGTTCGGCAATGGTTTTCTTACGTGCTTCCTTGCCGCTCCGTAATTGAGCTATCAGAGAATCTTTTTTGGAAAAAAGGGCTTTCCTGCTAATATTGTACAATTCGGTCTGTGCCTGTGCCAGTTTGCCTTTTTCGGCTACAAATACCCGTACCGGAAGCTTTCGGCCAATGACCACATTTTCCAAATCACGCGGATTGACCACTTCCAACCCCTGTTTTTCAAGCGTTAACCTTACCGAAGTCCCGGCAGCTACACCTACAAACTCCAATATAAACCTTCCCGCCGTGTCGGAGGTTGCCGGTTTTGCAAAGGCAGCGTTAATGAGGGCATCTTTAATGTACCGTATCGTTCCCGTTTCGTACTTACTGTTGTGTACCGATACAATGCCTCTAAGTTCTGTTTGCTGCGTATAAGCAAACAGTGAGATAAAAAAGAACACTGCCCAAATGGTTACTTTTGGTTTCATAAAAAACTATATTATTATCTGTAAGTTCCTCATTAGTCTTTTTTACTTATCATCGTTTTAATTTCTTGTAAGAATGCTGTTGCCGCCTTACGATCGGAATCTTCGCTTGGAAAAATCGTTTGGTATATATCGACAACCTTTTGTTGATACGCTAATGCTTTGGCTAAATGACCCGTTTTTATATAGGTACTGGCCATACCCTGGTAAAGTTTTGCCAAATCCGGATGGTCAGGGCCGAAAGCAGCCTCTCCAATGGGAATAGCCTTTTGATAGAACTCCAACGCTTTTTGGTACTTTTCCATGCCCCTGTAAACGCTGGCTATGTTATTATACGATTTCGCTAAAGAATGATGTTTGGGATCAAAAGCTTTTTCGCGAATAGCAATTGCTTTTTGGTGATACTCCAGTGCTTTTTCATACGAGTTCATATTATCATAAACCACCCCGACATTATCATATGAGATGGCTAAAGAAGGGTGGTCAGGGTCAAGCGCTGTTTCTTTAATGGCAATTGATTTTTGGTAAAACTTCAGTGCTTTTTCGTAATCCCCTGAACCGTTATAAAGATGAGCAATATTATTATATGAAATGGCTAAAGAAGGATGATCAGGGTCAAGTACCGCTTGCCGAATGGATATCGCTTTTTTATAATATTTTAATGCGTGTTGATGGTCTTTCATATCGGCATAAACAATACCAATATTTCCGTATGAAGTCGCTAAAAAAGGATGGTCAGGACCAAGCACAGCTTGCTGAATAGTAATAGCTTTTTGATGATATTCCAATGCTTTTTGATAAGCTGCCAAATTTTTATAGATGTTGGCTATATTATTGTATGAAATGGCCAGGTCGGGATGATCGGAATCAAAAACGGCTTCTCGTATGGCAATGGCCCTTTGATTGAGCTCCAACGCTTTTCGGTAATTGCCCAGATCCTCATAAACAATGGCAAGATTCGTGTAATAATTTGCCAGGATAGGGTGACCAGGATCAATAGCTTTCTGAATGGCAATGGCTTTTTGATGATATTCCAGTGCTTTCTGATAAGCTGCCAAATTTCTGTAGATGTCGGCTATATTATTGTAAGAATTTGCTAAATCAGGGTGTATGGAGTTGAAAACAGCTTCTCTAATGGCCATGGCTTTTTGGTGATACTCCAATGCTCTTTGATAATCCCCTAAACCCCGGTAAATAAAAGCAATATTGTTATAAGAAGTTGCCAGATCGGGGTGTATGGGATTGAGAACAGTTTCTTTAATAGCCATGGCTTTTTGATGATGCTCCAATGCTTTTTGATACTTACTAAGGAACATATAAACCACCCCCATATTATTATACGAGTGCATAAGGGAAGGATGTTCAGGTTCCAGGACATCTTCTTTTATGGTTATACTCTTTTGATGATATTCCAGTGCTTTTTGATAATCACCTAATTCTAAATAAGTATTTCCGATGTGATTGTATGAATCAGCCAAAGAAATATCCTTGGGACTCAATACTTCCTCTTTTATGACGATACTTTTTTGAACATGTTTTAACGCCTTCTGGTAATCGCCCGAAAGCCGGTAAGCAATCCCCATCTTATCATAGGATATCGCTACTTCTTTGTGCTTTGGGGTTAGCAACTCCAAACGTATGGTCAGTGCTTTTTGATAATATTCCAGTGTTTTGTCATATTGACCGTTATCAAGACAGGCTTCTCCTGCCTTATCATACCAGAATGCCAGTTGCACGGCCTCAAACTCATTCTCTTCATGTATCGTAATGATTCTCTCATACAAAGCTGCCGCTTCCTGGTATTTGAAAAGCAGTATGGATGACTTGGCTTTTAAGTCATAACTGTTTATGACCTGGTTGATCTGTAAAATGCTTTTTTCCTGTATTTCAATACCTGTATTTACTAACTGCTTACCTTTAGCAAGAGTTTTGACCGCTTTTGTATACGATTCTTTCAGGGTTTCATTATCCAGTGTTTTTATAGCCTGTTCAATATTTCCTTTTTTAAATAATTCATACGCCTTTATATACAAATCCGATGCAAAGTCCAGGTTTCGTTCTGCCAGTTCCTGTGCAAATTCAGGCAGGCGCTTTTGCATGGCTTCTATCTTTTCATTCAGCAAGTTCTCGGCCTCAAAACGGTTGGCCAGTTTTTTGTGAAATTGCTTTTCCAATTCGGCTATGGCTGTATTGCTTTCTTTGATGTCGGCATGTAGTTTGGTGATCAGGGTATCTTTTTTCGCGAAAAGAGCCTTCTTACTAATGTTGTACAGTTCGGTCTGTACCTGTGCCAGCTTTCCTTTTTCAGTAAGAAATATCCGTACGGGAGACGTTCTGCCGATGACCACATCTTCCAGATCGCGAAGGTTGACGATCTCCAACCCCTGTTTTTCAACTTGTAATTTTATAGAGGTTCCGCCCTCTATCCCGACAAATGCTAAGGCAAACGTTCCGCTTTCATCCGTATTGGCAGACTTGGTAAAAGGAGCGGTCACATAAGCGTCCTTAACGTATTGTGTGGCTCCTGTCTCGTACTTGCTGTTGTGTACCGATACAATGCCCGTAAGTTTTGTTTGCTGAGACCAGATAACAGTGCTTACCATCAAAAACAGACATCCTGTTTTAACAGGTACGGTTTCCACCAGGGATTGCAGCAGCATCCTTTTTTTGCTTCGATTTACGGGAAAAAAAGAGATAACGAAAAGCCCGGCCCTTTGGGGAAACACCCAAAAAACAGCAGAAAGAGATATTTTTAGTAATTTAAATGTCATTTTATTTTATAGGTTTTATTAAAATCGGTAATTCATTTTCCGTTTGTACGGGCACGTTTGTAAGTTCAAAAAGCTCGTACCCTTCCTTAAAAGCCCTTACTGACTGGAACTTACGTTGATGTTCGGGCGGTATTTCGAGTGTATATTCGCCATAGGAATCTGAAAAAGCCCCGATACCCCGAATACTGATGCGAACCCCCTCAACAGGCCTGCCGGTATTAAAATCTTTTACGATACCTCGTATGCTACCGATCCCGTATAATTTTACCGGTAAAGCAATGTATTTTCCATGTGTAAGCCTGTACAGCGAGTCGGGATTCTCTGCGTAGTACGGTTCTCCTTCGGGATCAAGGAAATGGATTTCAACCGTGGCTTTTGAATCGAAGAACTCCTTTGGTATTTGCTTGAATGTGGCCTCGCCTTTGTCATTGGTGGTCTCTACGATATTGGCATCACCAAACAACAGTTTTACTCTTCCCCTGCCGGGCAGTACCAAATGGTCCCTCCCCTTTTCCCCGTGAACCAGTACGGTCACCTGGGCCGACACGCCCGACCTTCCACTATGGAATTGTACAATGGTATATACTGAGATAGAAAATACCAAAAGCATAAAGAGTATGATAATTATAAAAGCCTGTTTTCCGGTCAGCTTCGGAAATATGTTTTTCCGGATAACTTCTCTAAAAAGTACTAAAAACAATCCCAGTGCCATCCCGGCAATACCGGCTATTCTTCCCCATTCTGTTAAAAAGTCCATATATCGTTGTATTTTTACGTGTTGTTCACCAAATAATTCGCATCATTTTTGTTCTCAAGGATTGCTTCTCCTTCTTTTCCCTCCTTAGGGACCATTGCCCCTTTAGAGGGGGTGCGTCAAATGGGAGCAGGTTCAAGCTTGCCCCCGATTATTATTTTTTCTTTCTTTTTTTCTTTCCTTTTTTCTTATCTTCAGCTTTCTCTCTCTCCCTTAGGTTTTTCGTTGCATTCTTTATAGCCCTATCCAAACGGGTCTCAATTTTATCTGAGAGGATCTCCACCAATCTATCCCTAAAACCACTTAGATTTTTCTTGACAAATTTAACCCCCTCGCTATTAAGCTTCCTTATTTCTTTTCGGTCAGAATGCACCGCTACGTGTATCTTTGCAAACTCATCGATGGCATGTATTGTCTGCTGGTTTTCCCCCTCTCCGGATTGGTCCAGTTTATCTATGAAGGTTGATAGCTGAGAAGTATAATTTGCTGCGTTATCTTGCCCGACTCTCTGTAAGCGCCTTTTTTTTTGTGCTTCTATTCTTATGGTTTTTTCACCCTGTTCTCTCAGTTCGTCTTGCTGCTTTTGTTTCTCATCTTGATATTTAACTACATCCTTCCAATTAATAATTTTAGGCTGCGGATAAGCACGGTTCTTTTTGAGTTCCTGGTATTTTTTTATTTGCTTTATGGCAGCTTCCTTTTTGTTTACCCCATATTCCTTCCCTCCAACTTCGAAGTCATAGGAATCCAGGATTTTTTTCTGATCGAACCCTTCTCCGTCTTGCTTCAGGAAATGAGCGAGGGCCTCCTTATCTTCTCCAAAGTGCCCCCAACGTGGCGGATAAACTTCGCTCTCCAGCAATGTCATCTCGGTCAGGTCCTTTAGCTCCTTGGGATATTCAGGTTCAGCCCTTCCGGCAAACATAGTTTCAGCTTCTTCCAAGGTATCCCATATGTGATTTTTATGTGTATTGGATATTTTATGGTTCCTGATCGATTTGCCCCTAAGGTCTTTCTGATCTGGGTTGGCCTTTTGCCAGATTTCATATATCCAATGTAGCATCTCATGAGCCAGTGTCGTCCATGGAGGCAAATTCATCAACCCCAACTCTAACTGTCCGTTACCGTCATCGTCTTTGATGTTCAGCAATACGAGATATTGTTTCTCAGTACTGAAATTGCCTTTGATCGCCATGGATCCTGCATGGCTACTTTCATCCCCTACCCCGGGAGTTGTGAGCCATAACTTCAGCTTTTCACCTTTTTCTTTAGCGATCTCCCGTACTTTTTTCACAATTATTTTTCCTTGAGGATTCTTCTCAACTTCTTTGAACAGGTTGTTTATGCGTTCGCGTTCATCTTGCGATACATCATCAGCTTTACTCGTAGTGTTGTCTATGATGTCCCAATATTTTTCAAAATTCATGCCCTCTTTGGCCTCGTCGTTTACCCCATTGGCATTTTCCATACTGTCCTTTTCCATATTCTGACTACCATTATTGTTGTTGGTATCGGTATTTTTCTCTTTGCTTAAAAAATTTTTCAGGTTTTCTTTTATTTCATCCCATTTCCTGTCTTCACCATCTCTTGCTAATTCCCGTAACCGATCCCTTACTTTTCCAGTATATTTCTTTTCTTCCACCTCCGTATATTCCCCCTCATCAAAAAAAGTTTGCTCATCGTTATCGAGTACTTGTTCAGGGACGTTTCCTGCTCTAATTTCACCCCTTTTATTTTCGTATTTAGCCTGTATGCACTGGCCTTCGGAGCTTGATACTTGCCCATTGGTCCCCGATGTGTCCCTGAAGCAGTTACCATAACTTCCTTTTCCCGTTGTCCCATGAGAAATGCTGCCCACATTACCGGCATAATAAGCGCTGCTCATCATTCGGACAGACCTATCCCCATCACATCCGCCTCTTTCTCCAACCCTTTATCATCGTTGATATTTATTTTTCCTTTCATTTGCACGGTGGGTTTTACCCGTCCCTGCTTTTGCTGTACCACATGCCAGGCCTCATGGGGCAGGTGTTGCTCCTGCCCGGGGGCCAAGTGGATGTCCGTGCCCTGTGCATAGGCATGCGCATGCAATTGTGCCGGTTTGCCGGAGTTGTAATGTACCTTTACATCGTCCATGGCATGGCCGGAAAGGCTTTCAATACCTGTTTTTAAGGTATCCGGCAAGCCGGTACGGTTTTCTTTTTGTTGAGTGGGCCATGTTCCGCCGGCGATGGCCTCTTGTTGTGGCACCGGACGTGCGATACCGTTAGGGCGGTCGTCGGTCCATTCGCCGTATTGTGTTGCGGACAACTGTACGGGCTGTTCACTTTCCGTATGGTTTTGCCGGGTCTGATTGATCTGTGTATTCATCACACTATATTTTAGTTAGTATTAATTGTTTATGTACTCGTGTTTTGTTTTGCGTTGTTGTGTTTTATCGGGTTCTTTTTTAATTAATTGTGGGTCTGAAATCAAAGCAATTTTTGATTATCAGTAACGCATCGTTTTTATTGCTGTTAACATGGCATTCCTCGGGGCTCTGTTGTTTCCTTCTTCCTTTTTTTAAACTGTAATGTTGCACGATAGCTATTGACGGGTGATATGTCTTTTGAACCGGATTCCGGGGTTTTCATTTGCAATGCCGGTGGCCATCCCAGCAATACCGGCTATTCTTCCCCATTCTGTTAAAAAGTCCATATATCGTTATATTTTTACGTGTTGTTCACCAAATAATTCGCTTTCATAGTTGCGAACAAGTTTCAAAAGTGTTTTATTCTCCGGGGTACGGACCAGAAGTTCCCTGATAACAGGAGCGGCCAGATCAAATGCACCTGAATAGCAGTAACAACAGGCAAGCCCAAACAGGCTTCCTGCTTTTTTTCCATAAATCCCGACCGATTTTTCGAAATAAAGGACAGCTTCGCTGTAAAAACCAAGCATAAACAACAAATTGCCCAGCTTACAGGCCAGATCCTGAGGTTCTCCCAAAGGATAATAGGTATCCCAAATACGCGGAACAGTGTGGAAAAGAACCCGGCGTTCCTCATCGGAAAGGTCAGAAATGAGTTCAAACAACCGCGGCAGTATTTGTAAGAAAATGCGGGCATCATAACCGCTGAGTCTGATCATCCCCATGATATGGCGATAGGTCAGGGTCTCCAAATGATCTTCAGCCAACTTTTTAAGGCTGAAATAATCATCAGGGCCGTAGTCATTGACAAATTTTTCATAGGCACTGACAGTCTCACCATAAGAGGATGCCTCAGCAAGCATGAGCAAACAGCCAATATTCAAACTAGTATGCCTGTAACGCGGAAACAGGGCAAGGCCTCCCTTGCGGTTGCAATAGTGCTTTAAAGCATGGTAATTGACGGTAAGGGAAAAGCTGCCGTGAGGCATCAGGCCAGGGCCATCGCTCAGGTTTGGCAAACGATGTTCTCCTTTATCTGCCGACAGTACCAGCAGGCCCTTGCGGGAAAGCTGTCGTAACCGTTCCAGACAGCGGATACCGGTGTGAGGAAAAAGCAGGTACGACTTGTTGAGTTGTTCCCGATACATTTCCAACAGGTCATTCAAAACAGGCTCATTCGGATAGGCGGTATGTAAGGGACTTCCCCGATCGTATTGGAGTTGCAGGACTTTGATAAGATCAGCAGTATCTAGCTCGGAAGGGTCGGTCTCGGTAGTGAGCGTGAGCAAACTACGGGCAATCTTCTGATCTTCTATCCGGAACAGTTCCTGAGGGATGGTATCAAAAAAATAATTGGCCACTACCAGTAAAGGTTGAGACAGTGCCTGTTGCCGAATCGCAGTGCCGGTATAGTACAGGAACAATTCACTGTCATTTTCGGCATCAAAACGGGCCATGTCTAGCCAGCCTTTTTCCAGATAGGGTTGCAGGCGGGGGTGGTTTTGCCAGAATGCCAGATGATCCGGGACAAAATCGCTGAGGACGTAGCAAAAAGGCGGGAATTCCATACCACTTTGTGTATAGTATTTCTCAAAATGCTTAAAAAAATGATAGCACAGCCGGCCATGTCCTGCCCCCAGTTCCAGCAGATACACGGTTTCTTTCCGATGTCCCTGCAAAGACAGATCGCGCAAAAAGGCCAACACCAGTTCGGCATAGGATTTACCCACTACGGGGTTGTTGGTAATATAATGCGGTATCACACCGTTACGCCAGGCATCTATACCGGCCTCATTAAAGTAGTTACGCTGCAATTGCCAGATAAGGCTTTGTGAAAAGGGCTGTTTTTCTTCGAGTATGTGCATCCCGGTTTGGTTTGGTTTCTTTACGGCCTTTGCGCAGGCATGATAAATTTAGTCACGGATGATCTATTCATGTTCCGTATTATTTATTTGCGGGCATCATTTTTTTCTTGTTTCCCGCTGCTTCTTTTTTCTTCCTTTCCTCTTCTGCTTTTTTCTTGCTTTCCTCCTCTGCTGCTGCTTTCTGATTTTCCTCCTCCTCTGCTTTTTTCTCATCTTCCGCTTTCTTGGGCTCTGCAGTTTCTTTTCCATCAATGAGTTCTTGAAACATATCACCGGCCATATACCCTATTTTAAGCGCATCTTTTTCATGTGGCCGGTGACTATACATTCTATAAGATACCGCTGCAAATTGAGAAATAAGGTCATTCAATCGGTTAAATACCGGTTTTTCGGATTCTTTTTGGATATCAAGTTCTTTATAGAGCGCATCAAGAATCCCTATGATCTCGTTTGCATCAGCAACCATTACCTCACTTAACAGATCATCGGATTTTTCTTTGGCTATACGTTCCTTTGCTTCTTCCAAATGCTTCCTGACGGTAAATGCATTAGACTTATATAAATAGTTTGATATTTGTATTACCCTGTTTTTAGTTCCTTTCTCATGGCCTTTTTTCTTTAAACGCTGTAACCCTTTGCGCATTCGAAAAAACAACCTGGACGCTTGTGTATAATCATAATACGGTTTATCGGATTTTTTTTTGTTCGTTGATCTCTCAAAAATTTTATTCCATTCTTCCGCATCTTTTATGATTTTCCGAGTTTCAGGCTTTCCATCATCTTTAAGGGGACTCTTGAGGGCAGCCTTAACAACTGATGAGGGCAGGTCAATTGAACTCCCAATTATTACATCCTGATTCATATAATCTTTACCGGCATGCATCCTTGCAACGGTGCTATATTGATCTGCGTGCCGGGATTCGTGATAAATGGCGGTCACTAACATTTTTATATTGTCTTGAGATAGTTCACTTATTTGAGATGATTTATCTGTTTTGCTATTATTATTATTTTTATTATTATCCATACTGTTTTTGACGACCCTCTTCAGGTTTATTGTCATTGTCCATGAGCCATGCGCAAAGCTTGCTATATCCTCTATCGTATCATCTAATTGATGACTCATGTTATGGGGTAAATGCTTATTTATCTTCCCTATCCAGTGGTTAATAAACTCGGTAATACTGTTTTTAGGGTTTTCCCTCCAATAAGAAAGTGCTTCTGAAACTAACGTTTTCATTACACCTTCTTCTGCCAATCCTCCTGTAGGGGTATGTTCGGAAATTTTTTCTTCCCTGTTTTTAATATACGCATCAATGTGACTTTTCAGTTCATCGTAACTAAAATCAAGATCTTCATTTGTTTTAAATACATATTCATCCTTTTTATCGTCTTCTATTTTTTTAAGATACTCTCGGTCAGTATCAGTTAGTTTTCCTTTGTCTTCCTCAACTAGGCTCTCAAGCAAATCCTCTGCTTTATAGCTTTCCGTGTCCTCTTCTTCTTCTCCCCAAAAGTCCATTTTAATGATTCTTTGTACCACATCATTGTTCTTCCGGGCAATACCATTTGTTGCAAGCTTATTCGTATTCTCTTTTGGGGGTACGTACAATGCCTTTTGCCCCATGATGTCTGCCTCTTTCTCCAATCCTTTATCATCGTTGATATTTACTTTTCCTTTCATTTGCATAGTTGGCTGTACTCGCCCTTGTTTTTGCTGTACCACATGCCAGGCTTCGTGGGGCAGGTGTTGTTCCTGTCCGGGGGCCAGATGGATGTCCGTGCCCTGTGCATAGGCATGTGCTTGCAATTGTGCCGGTTTGTGGGAATTGTAATGTACCTTTACATCGTCCATGGTATGGCCGGAAAGGCTTTCAATACCTGTTTTCAGGGTATCGGACAGGCCGGTGTGGTTCGCTCCCCCGTATTCTATGATAAAAACAAGTAAAAGTTGAGATATTATTTTTACTAATTTATGCAGCAAATTTAAAAGTATCTACATAGGGTGTTTGTCGTTTGACAACGGCAAACACTCTTGCTATTAATTTGTTTCTAATAATGTTAACGGTACTCATTTTACTTTTGCCTTGTTTTATTCTTTTATGATAGTATAATTTCATTTCTGGGTTATGTTGTATAGCAGAAATAGCGCACATATTAATAATTGCTTTCAATTTTTTATTAGCCAAATGAGAGACTTTTGTACGTCCTTTAATACTAGTTCCAGATTGGTAAGGAAAAGGAGCAACACCACAATAAGAGGCAAACTTTCTCCAGTTTTCAAATTTTGAAAAATTGTCAGTAAACACAATCATCATTATAGCAGTTTGCATTCCTATACCTTTAACACTAGTAACAAGTTTATAGGTTTCTTTTAACATTATATTTTGGTCAATAATAGCTTGCATTTGAGTATTAATCTTGTGTATTTGTTTGGTTAGTTCTGCAATCATTTTTTGTTGAACGTCAAAGATTATTTTATACTCTTTTGCTTTATAAATTCTTTTTTGTTCTTTCAAAGTAACTTTAAAACCAGCTCTTTGTTTGTTAAGTTTTGTCCTTAAAGATAAGAGACTTTTTAGTTGTAATATACTTCTTTTAGGTAGCTTACTGGGTTTAAGTTCTTCTTTTAATCGATACCCATATAGAGCAATGCGTTTGGCATCAATTTGGTCATCCTTTCCACGAGCAATACCAATAGATCTTTTAATTTCTAAACCAGAAGCTATGAAAAAAGATAATTTTTGTTCAGTTAAAGACACAGATAATAAATGAGAGTACATTCCTGTATGTTCAAATACAAACATGGTTTCTTCTTTAGAGAAAGACGAATTTTTAAAACTCCACTTTAGCATTAATTTAAATCCAGATTTACTGTTCTCAAACTGTTGAACAATTTGTTTAGAATAGATACAAACATCAATTAATAATTTACTGACATCGATTCCGATAATTTCATTTGTTTTCATAATTTTGTAATTAGATATTAATAATAGTTACTTAAACTAAGACCTTTAATAAGGGCAGAAACTGAAATTCTATATGGTTCTAAGTAACTTTTAAAAAGAACGGAGACTAATACGGGGGATGGCTCTAAAAAGCTAGCTGGCCGCTAAAGTTCACTCCGTTCTTTTGTGTTTTTGGTTATCAACAAAATAAGAGTTATTAACAAAGAAAAAAAGAAGCAAAAAAAGAAATTTCATCATAACTATTATGTTTTTATTTTAAGTAATTATTTCTATTTGCTAATCTAAAGGCCAGTCCTACGGCAGATTCCACAAAAGCAAACCCCAACGATTATAAGCGAGATTCTACGTCTGTATATGTAAACAAACAAAAATTTGCGAATTATGTATATGATGATGCTTACAGAAGTGCTAGAACTAAATTAGGAAACGTAAATACCGGAGACGGTTACAAATTCAGGGGGCGCGGTATTTTTCAGCTAACAGGAAGGTATAACTACCGGCAGTTTACTACATACTACCAAAACAGGTATGGCAGCACACTGGATTTTACTACCAATCCGGGCTTGGTTGCTTCTGATAAAGAAATTACGGTGATTAGCACCTTGTGGTTTTATAAAAATAACGTATTAGATAAATTAAACCCTGCTATGAGTAGTTCTACTTCAGTTGCAAAAGTGACCAAACTTGTAAATGGAGATGAAACTAAAGGGGCATCACATAGAAAAAACTTATTCAATAAAGCAAAAGATTCGATACAATGTAACTAAAATCAAAATCATGAAAACAAAAAAACAAATTTTAAAAATAACGGCAATAGGTTTGGGATGGCGGTAAACTTATTCTTTATGGGGTTTATTAGGCTTAATGTTTACTAGTGGATTATTTTTATTATATATCAAGGAAATTTTATCTTCAATTAGCATCTTATATGCAGAGTTTGGTTGTTTGATATTTTCTAAATCTTTTTTGATGCTGTCTAAATCTTGTTTTATAAAAGTAGCGATATAAATTGTATAGGTATTAGCTTTATTTTTATGCCTATAGACTGTAAGTAATAGGCGCTTCGAATAATTTTCAGGTTTAAAGTTAGCTGTTTCTATTTTTTTACTGAGAACTCATTTAAACTTTTTCAATTTGCTAAAAAATTGCTGTTTTTAGCTCTGTTTTTATCTTTTTTTCCTTCCGTAGCGCTGCTATGCAACTCAAAAAAGCTTTCAACATATCTAAAAACTTCTAATGTTCGCTTACATCCAAAAAGTTTAAATGAGTTCATTTTAAAACAATAGCGTCCTAAACGTTTTATAAAAGTAAGAGGTAGAAATAAAGTATCTCAAATATCTTTGAGTTGCACAACCAAACAGCACAACTATTGGGAATTTGATTTGTGTTTTCATAATACATATGACAACTACAAATCATAAAACTATAACCAATTATTTTGAAGATTACCTGTTAGAATGTGAATATTCTAAACGATTACGCTTAGAAACTTAAAAAATTACCATGATGTAATCCATAATTTTTTAACCGTTATACCTGAAATTGAAGAGGCGCAAGATTTTTTCCGTCCTTGGCTTGTGGCAATAGTATCATAAGACAGAAAAATATTGTCAAATATTTTGGGGATCTTGAGGGGCTTGCCCCTACCAAGTGGGCAAAGATATGCATTAAAATACTCGCCCTTTGCATACTTGCGGAATGGTCTTGCGATTTATTCTGTTCGACTAGTTTTGGTGATCAGAAATTTCAAAAACAAATAACGAATTGTTTTCTTTCACGGCAAACGCTCTGTATTTACGTGTAATTCTAAATTGATAAATACCACTATTCTTTGGTTGTCTTGGCTTCAGCAAAACACTTTTGGCATTCCCTGCCATAATATGCTGTTTTGCCTTTCTATACTGTTTGGTGATACTTCTCTTGGTAAGGTATTTTATAACCGATTCAGACTCAAAAACTTCCATTAAACACTCCGAAATGATTCAGGATTTTCTTTAATCTGTCTGTGAGCTTCTTCAGCTTTTTTCAGTATGTCTGGAGTGAGTTCGGACTCTGGAATTGGACGAAAATCCAAATCAAATACCTCTCCGGTTTCATCATCAATCATCGGAGCATGAATTTCAAACTGTCCATCTTTCCGATAGACAATAATCTTATCAGCTTGGTATTCAATTGACTCAACCGCTTCTTCACGCGGTAAATTCGGAATAAACTTCCGCGCTTCACCCAAAGCTCGATGCGCCTCAGCTAGAGTGGCGTACTCTTTTTTGAGATTCAAACTTTTTGTAAGGTCTTCTCGTATGTTAATCGTTATAGTGGTCATATCATCCATAATTATACTCAAAAATAGCAAAAATCAAACCAAGTCGTCCTTTTGACCGCTAAAAATTCACCACCTTTTCGAGGGCTTCATCGGTTTCTTCGTGAATAAAGTTCCGTTGATAGTTTACCGTCGTAGTAATTGAGAAATGACGATATAGCTTCTGGAGGACCTGGACGGGAATACTCCCGCCCGCCAAACTCTCAAAGGTATGGTGAGCAATATGCATAGAGAGTTTCTTCTCAATGCCTGCTTTTTCCTGGATTTTTTCTAGATGTCGATTGAGGTTCCTCGTAATGGTTTTGATTCTGGTAGCAAGTTCGGTGGCTTGCGTTTGCGCTTGGTATTGCTGTTTGATTTGCAAAGCCGTGATGTGTGGATTCGTTTGGAGAATGGTAAGGGCATAATCGTGCACATCGGCGATTTGACGATTGAGGCGTTGACTGGTCGGGTGTGATTTTTTCACTCGGTGCTGGGTATTATCCCAATGTTTGGCATCAATCCGTTGATTGGTATTGATAAAAACAGACTTACGGTCTTTGGTAATTCTAATGACGAGTGGGTATTTTCCTGACTTATCTTGGTTCTTTTTGAGGGTCGCTTTGATAGTCACCATAATTTGTTTTCCTTTGGGTTGTGTTTCTTCTCTTTCCCAAGAGATACAAATTCCTGGACAACTATTGGACAACAAATTACGGTTTTATATGGAATTTTTTAGCATTATTTGAGATTATACTTTTCATAAAATACTTATTTAAAGGTATTTACATCTAAATAGATATAATTACCGTTTCTTTTATCGGGTAATACCGGTTAAAAACAGGAGTTGATTCAATCATATTTCGCATCAAAACAGGAATCCCATTTTTCTTGTACACGCATTACCTGTTCTATGATGTCACGAACACAACCTTCTCCGCCCTTTTTATTTGAAACATATTTGGAAATTTTTTGTATTTCCGGTACTGCATCATTGGGGCAACAAGGCATCCCAACTACTTTCATTACAGGGTAATCCGGAATATCATCTCCCATATACAGTACATTTTCCGAATGTAAGTCATCCCTGTTAACCAATTCAAAGTATTGTTTGATTTTATCATGGACGCCTAAAAAAATATCAGTCATTCCAAGATTTTTTAACCGCGTTCTAACCCCTTCATTAGTTCCCCCTGAAATGATGTATATCCTATATCCCTTATAAATAGCAGTTTTTAAAGCATATCCGTCCTTAATATTCATTTGTCTGACCAGTTCACCGTCAGGCATTATGGTTACGGTTCCGTTAGTAAGAACACCATCGACATCAAAAATAAAAGTATCGATTTGAGATAGGTATAATTTATAGCTTTTTTCCATAATTTTGAATAGATGCTGTGAGTTTGGTATATATTTCTTGTTGATGTCGGTTTAACAAATTTAAATGATTTTGGATGGTAAAGATGTCATTTCTTTTTGCAGGCCCGGTTTGAGCTTCCGCAGGAGACAGCTTATTAATTTTATCGGCTGTTTCTTTAATTAATGGCCGTAGCATATCATAAGGAATTTCATGTTCTTTACAGATATCATGAGCGATAGTATACAAATGATTTACAAAATTATTGACAAAAACCGCTGCTATATGAATGTATTTTCGTTGTTCGGAATGTATATGATAAATACGATTGCTAATTATTTTTGCCAGTTTCTCTAATAAAATCAAGTCCTGGTGATTTTCAGCTTCCACGCAAATGGGGACATCGGAAAAATCAACAGCCTTTCCCTTGGTAAATGTTTGTAAAGGGTAAAATACACCTTTTCTTCCCGAATTTTTAAGATCCGATACATTGACACTACCTGAAGTATGTACGACGAAAGAATTTTTTATCTGACTCGAAATTTTACCTATCACATTATCGGGAACTGCAATAAAAGTTATATCAATCTCTTTTAAGGCAGATAAATCTCTGGGACTAATATGAATAACTTTAACATGATTAGCAGTGGAAAAAACATTATATAAATGAGTTCCTATATTTCCATGGCCAACTATTGCTACTGAAATCATAAAACGAAGATATTGAAATTATTATCAGCAATACAGGTTAAAATATTTTTTGCATATTTGCGGGTAACGATTGTAAATCTACATAGTTAAAAGTAGTCGTTTTCTTACGACCGGGGATAATCCATAGAATTACTTATTAAAAATCTAAAAAATGTCAACAATCAACCAAAACAGTATGATAAAGTTTCTTTTGCTTTTTAAGGACGCAGTATCCGGCAAGCAAAAAGATTTTACTACAGGAAGCATTCGCAGAGCTGTTTTTATGCTCTCTATCCCGATGATTCTGGAAATGTTGATGGAATCCATTTTTGCTTTGGTAGACATTATTTTTGTATCCCGAATTAGTGAAAATGCAGTTGCAACGGTAGGTCTTACCGAATCCGTGTTGACGTTGGTGTATGCCGTAGCCATAGGTTTGAGTATGGCTGCCACGGCAATTGTAGCCAGGAGAACCGGCGAAAAAGATACGGAAGGAGCAAATCAGGCTGCTGCCCAGGTGGTTTTTTTGGGTGTATTTGTCGCCTTGATCATTAGTGTCATTGGCATTTTGTATCCCAAAGAAATACTGTCAATAATGGGAGGTGATACGAATCTTATAGAAGAAGGCTACGGGTATACGCAAGTACTGTTGGGCGGAAATATAACAGTCATGCTATTATTCCTGATCAATGCGGTTTTCAGGGGGGCCGGAGACGCCTCTATTGCCATGTGGACGCTTATTCTGTCAAATGGGCTGAACATTATTTTAGATCCTATGTTTATATTTGGATTTGGCCCGATACCGGCCTACGGAGTAGAAGGGGCAGCTATTGCAACTACTACCGGAAGGGGTGTTGCAGTGGTTGCACAGTTAATTATCTTATTCTATGGTGCCGGAAAAATTAAATTGGCTTTCAAAGATATGATCATCAGAGTTGCTATCATGCTAAACTTAATCAAGGTGTCTATTGGCGGGATTTTCCAATTTTTTATTGCCACAGCCAGTTGGGTATTCTTAATGCGTATCATGTCTGAATTTGGTAGCGAAGTGCTTGCAGGCTACACCATAGCTATTCGTATCATGATGTTTACCCTAATGCCCGCTTGGGGCATGAGTAATGCTGCCGCAACGCTGGTTGGGCAAAATCTGGGCGCACAAAAACCGGACAGAGCGGCATCTTCTGTCTGGAAGACAGGAAAATACTGCGCGGTGTTTATGGGGCTGGTTTCTTTGATTTACATCTTTTTTGCTTCCGGTTTTTTAAGCTGGTTTAGCGATAATCCGGTAGTTGTCAAAAACGGATCGCTGTGTTTACAGGTAATTGCGGCAGGATATATTTTCTATGCTTACGGTATGGTAATCATTCAAGCTTTCAACGGAGCCGGAGATACAAAAACACCTACGTATATTAATTTTGTATGCTTTTTCTTATTTCAACTACCCTTTGCCTATTTGACGTCGATTTATTTGGATTTCGGGCCCGCAGGCGTATTTTGGGCAATTACTTCTGCCGAAATATTGATAGCTGCCATCGGAATTTGGTATTTTAAAAAAGGGAAGTGGAAAACAACGCAGGTTTGATGTTGATTTTGTAAATTCGCTTTAAAACATTTTTCGGATGAGCAATACAAAAAAATTAGGCATCAATACGATCTGTACCCATGTAGGCGAGATTAAAGATGAACAGTTCAAAGGGGCTATTTCTCCTGTATATTTATCTTCGTCATATGCTTTTGAAGGGGTAGATGTAAAGCGGTATCCGCGCTATTTTAACACACCGAATCAGGAAGCGTTATGTAAGAAAATTGCGGCACTGGAAAAGACGGAAAGTGCACTGATTTTTGGTTCCGGAATGGCAGCTGTAAGTACAACACTACTTGCCTTTTTAAATAAAGGAGATCATATTGTTTTACAAAAAACATTATATGGGGGTACCTATAACTTTATTGTTGAAGAATGTGATAAGTTTGGTATTGAATATTCCTTTACCAAAAGTCTGACTGCCGAAGATTTTGAATCTTTGATTCGGCCTGATACCAAAGTGATCTACATAGAAACTCCGTCGAACCCGTTATTGACGATTACCGATATGCATGCCATATCCGGTATCGCAAAATCGCGAGATATGGTGACTGTAATAGACAACACTTTTGCCTCTCCTGTCAATCAAAACCCTGTTGATTTCGGAATCGATATTATGATTCATTCCGCTACTAAATATATGGGAGGACATTCGGATATTTTGGCAGGTGCCGTTGCTGCGTCTCATGAACATATTGATAAAATATGGAATATTGCCAAAAATTTAGGCGGTAGTTTAAGCGATTTTACTGTTTGGATGCTGGAGCGAAGTTTAAAAACAATGAACTTGCGGGTAAAAGAGCAAAGTAAAAATGCACTGATGATGGCTGAGTATCTGGATTCAAATCCGGATATAGTCAGGGTATATTATCCCGGGTTGAGTAAGCATCCCGATCATGAACTTGCTAAAAAACAAATGCGTGCCTTTGGCGGAATGTTATCTTTTGAGTTGAAAGAAGGGATTGATGCGGTGAAATTTCAAAACAGTTTGAACCTGATTAAACCTTCCATGAGTTTGGCAGGGGTAGAGAGTACCATGTTGAACCCTACTAAAACTTCCCATGCATTATTGTCCGAAGCAGAAAGGGAAAACCATGGGATAAAAGAAGAATTGATTCGTTTTTCAGTGGGTATTGAAGAACCTGAAGATTTGATAGCAGATATTGAGCAAGCCATAGAGAAATGTGTTTCTTTGGGCGTAGTATAAGATTTTAATGCACTTAAATACGACATTGTCAATAACATTAGTTTATTATTATAGAAGCAACAAATATGAAGTTAGCGATACTTGCTTTCGGGGCACATCCGGATGATGTGGAATTAGGCTGTGCCGCCACCATTGCCAAAGAAATTTCCCTGGGGAAGAAAGTAGGAATCGTAGATCTGACCCGTGGCGAGTTAGGCACAAGAGGATCTGCTGAGTTGCGTGAAAAAGAGGCTGCAAAAGCTGCTGAGATATTAGGGGTTTCCGTTCGTGAAAATTTGGGTTTTGCAGATGGGTTTTTTACAAATGACAGATCGCATCAATTGGAGGTGATCAGGATGATTCGTAAATACAAACCGGAAATTGTATTGTGTAATGCAGTTGAAGACCGACATATAGACCACGGAAGAGGAAGCAAGCTGGTTTCAGATGCTTGTTTTTTGAGCGGATTACAAAAAATTGAAACTAAAACAGAAGGAAAGCTACAAGAAAAATGGCGCCCGAAATTAGTGTATCATTATATCCAGTGGAAGAACAGTACTCCTGATTTTGTAGTAGATGTTACCGGTTTTATGGAGAAAAAGATAGCATCGGTTATGGCATATGGTTCGCAATTTTTTGATCCCGAAAGCACGGAACCCGAAACGCCTATAACCAGTAAAAATTTTACGGATAGTATCCTGTACAGAGCACGTGATTTGGGCCGCCTTATAGGGGTGGAACGTGCAGAAGGCTTTACGGTAGAACGCTTTGTTGCTGTTGATTCTTTGAGTAAATTAATATAGATTTTTTTTCTGTAGATTTAAAAATAAATTATATTTGCCTCCGCAATATGGTGGTTGTAGCTCAGTTGGTTAGAGCATCGGTTTGTGGTACCGAGGGTCGTGGGTTCGAGCCCCATCTTCCACCCAAAAACCTTCTCGTAAAAAGAGGAGGTTTTTTTATTATATGGTATAATATAAGGAGGCCTTTACAAAATAGGGATATATTCCGTATTGAAATTGATTTGGCTTCGGATTTCTTCCTTCCCGAAAATTTTAAATCCTCAAAACGGGTCAAGCAAAAAAGTTGTGGGATTTAGATTTTTACGCATAAATTTTAGATAGTCTGAATAGGAAGAAAGGAACAGATCTTACGCCTCTAAATTGTAGTCTAAAAGTTTTTATTTTAGCATTAAAAGATTCAGCAGAAGCATTGGTACTTCTATTATCAAAGAAATTTAAGATGCTTCGATAATGACTTTGTATTGATCTAGCTACTGTTCCAAAACTTTTACTGAACTCTGATTTTTCTACCTTATCATACCATCTAGCTAGTTTTGTATATGCTACCGCCTTGTCTTTTGTCTTTTGATAAATCGTTGCCAGTTCTCTAGTAAGCTCATAAGCTCGTTCCAAGTTGGGGTATCTTTCAAAGAGTAATTCTGCTCTAAATTTTTGTTTGGCTGTCCATTTGTTAGGGGCTTTAAAGAGTAAATACCTACTTCTAGCTAGTAGTTGTTTGGGAGTATCTCCATTGTCAAGGATATTCGGTTTAAAGTTTTTTCCTGTTTCTTTAGCCAATGCTATTTCATTATTTTCTTGTTCTATGGTTTTCCATCTATACTGTATTCGAATTTCTTGCAAGGCATCATAAGCTCGTTTTTGTACATGAAATCGGTCTGTGACCTGAGTAGCTTTAGGAAAGGCTTTTTTAGCAATCTTTTCCATAGTAGGTGCCATATCCAAAGTGATTTCTTCTACTAAATATCGGTCTTTACTTGGAATTTTCCTTAACACTTCTATGACTCGTTCACTTTGTGTGGTAGCTACTATGGCTACTAAACTGCCTCGTTTTCCTTTACCTGCTTTGTTGGTAATCACTGTATAGAGCTCGCCTTGAGTAAGTGCTACTTCATCAATACTTAAATGAGTTCCTATATTCTTCTTAAAAAGCAGCCATTGGTCGGCATGAGCTAATTGATCCCAAGTCAAAAAGTTACTTAAATGATTGCGATATTGTTCTTCTAATCGCTTGCCGTTAAGGTGATAGTAGGTAGATAAACTTTTACAACTTACTGGAATACTATCTAACAAGCCTCTTTAAAAAAAGAGAGAACTCTTCTGTCATTCGAGTTCCCTTTGCTACCAAATTCCAATCTCTTGAGAATACTTCTGAGGTATCAACATAACCATCGTCTACGTTTTACTTGTAAAAAACAAGCCTTGTTACGTACTGGAAAATCTTGGATATCTACTACTGGGTAAAATCCTTTGGAATGTAATTTACGATGAGATAACTCATCTGGTTGTATAGGTTTTTCTTCTAAAACCAAAGTAAGTTTGTTCGTTGAATCTTTTACCTCTTTAAGTTCAAAGTAATCTAAAATACCTTCGGGTAAAAAATGCTTCAGGAGCTCTTGTGTATGCATTTGAGTTTTTAAACCAAAACTCTAAAAAATTAACCTACTCCACAAACTTTTTGCTTGATCCCTTAACTGGGTAATCCTATACTTTTTTAAAATCGGCCAGTAGTTTCGTATTTATGTTTGTTCCATATATATGATTTTTGTTACTTCATTAAATGCATTAATATATATAGATATAAAATTGTTGCATCCATCACAATATTGATAGACAATACTTCTACCCCCATTCGTTTGTGTATTAAATATAACATTGCCTAAAACACTTGTATTATCTCCAATAGTTACGGTAACTCCTTGTATAGTTATATTCCAATTATTTTTGGTAATTTCAAACATAGCAATTCCCGGATGATCAGGCTCCCCTGCATTATCAGTAAACGCAATTTCAAACCCGTTATATTTAAACCAATAATTTGAAGGGCCTCTTTCTCCGGTATTGATATCTTTTTCCTCAATAATAGCAGGTATTAAATCCCTGATTTGTGTTTCATCTCCTTCTGTTGCTTTAATATCGGACAATGTAATATTATTAATTTTAATATTATTGTATTCTGCTTCCGAGATAATATTAGAAGTTATTTGGCATTGAGCAATATTTACCAACATAATTATTGTTACGATTAATAGTATTTTTTTCATTTAAAATTAGGGGATTTCTATATACCCTACTTCAGTAATCTTATTAGTATATTGGTCAAAATCTATATAGATAAAATTATTACAGCCATCACAATACTGATAAATAATACTTTTCCCTCCACCTACATCATTATTAATAACTACATTCCCTAAAATACTTATGTTGTCTCCAATAGTTACTGTAATTCCTTGTATGGTTATATTCCAGTTATCTTTGGTAATTTTAAAGCTCCCTAAAATAGGGTGCTCAATTGTACCTAAATTTCCTGAAAAGCCAATCTCAAACCCATCATAAGTATAGTAACAAAACTCTCCGTTCGGATCTATATTACTTTCTTGAATAGTTGCAGGTATTAGGTTTATAAGTTCTATTTGATTTCCTTCAGTAGCCTGAATATCATCTAATGTGATGTTATTTATTTTAATATTATAAAATTCCGTTTTAGATATAATATTTGACGTTACTTGACATCTTACTAAACTACTTGTTAGTATTAGCGTTAAAATGAATAGTATATTTTTCATTTAAAAATTAAGGGATTTCTATATACCCTATTTCAGTAATTCTATTAGTAGTTTGATTAAAGTTTATATAAATAAAATTATTACATCCATTACAATATTGATATACAATACTTTTACTTCCATCAGCATTATCATTAAAAACCACATTCCCTAAAATACTAATGTGATCTCCAATGGTTACCGTTTTATTTTGAATGGTAATTAACCAATTGTTTTTAGTTATTATAAAAGACGATATTCCAGGATGGTTCGGTGTCCCTGCATTATCAGTAAAACCAATTTTGAAACCATTATATTTATAAATGTAAGAAGGATGAAAAGGATCTGTATTTACAATCTTACTCTCAATAACAGCAAGAACTAAATCTCTAAGAGCTGTTTCGTTTCCTTCCGTTGCTTTAATATCGACCAATTTAATACCATTGATTTTGATATTGTTGTATTCGGTTTCAGAGATAATATTTGATTGGCATTGAACTATGCTTGTAAAAGTAATAGCTATTATAAATAGTACGTTTTTCATTTTTTGTGTTTTTTAATTGCAGTTAGTATTTGGTTGCGATATCCCTTGATTATCAATAACGGTAGAGAAATAAGACCTTGGGTCAACAAAATTGTAATTACTAGGTCCCCAGTTACTACTACCATTATGTTGTTTAACTTCTATATGTACATGAGGGTCGACTTTTTTGCTGGCAATAGCTCCTTTAATATTTCCCGTGTCCCCTTGATATCCCATAATATCTCCTGCTTTTACATATACTAATGGTGTCCCGGGAGTATGAGTAATTCTATTATCCTTCTGCATATGAGCATAAGTAATTAAAATCGTATTGCCATTTACGGTACTTTGTATTGTTATATAGTATCCTAAATCATCACTATATCCGGTAGAATAAATAAAACCATCATACATCACATGTACAGGATTTCCTATGGCGTTTTTAATATCTAAACCATCGTGTTTTTTGTTTCTAAGGGTAGTACAATGGTTTCCTCCATATCTTTTACACCCTCCACTAGAAGCATTTCCAAACATAGCCCCTTGAGTACCCGAAGGCCCATATTGCGGTGCAATTTCAGGATTAGGAACCGGATTACCTTCACAAGGTTTATCCACACATACTCCCTGATAGGTTTCTATCTTGCCTTCCGGGCATACACAATTTCCTCCGGCACCCTCTACTTTATTGGTATGTGGCGGACATACACAAACACCGTCTATCATCACCTTTCCGCTTCCCGTAGGACATCTGGGGTCTGCGAACTCAACAGGAGCCGTAAGCGTTGTATCTCCATCACCACCGGAGTTTCCTCCTCCGCCACCGCCTCCAATAAGCTGATCTCCTCCGGAGCCATCATCTCCTCCCAACGGGCCTCCCACAGGACTGTCCGGAACACCGTAGTTCTCACAATGTGAAAAATCTATATATAACAGCGGACTACCGCTACAATAGGTAAACCCATCGTTTTGCAAAACCGGCCAGTGTCCGTCCGCATTGCCTCCCAAATTACACCGGTCATATACCAAAATACCGTCACAAGGACCGCTACCCGTACCACCACCGTCATTCGGAAAAACCCAATCAAAAGCATCTCTGGAAGACAGGTTGAGGCCTTCCAGGCTTAGGTATTCTTCGGAAATCACATACGAAGTGGCTTTTTCATACAATGTTTCGGAATCGGTAAGGTCAGTGAACTCATAGGAGATCAAAAAATAGGTAAACACGCTATTGTGTTTTTTTACCAGAAAGTTTTCAAAGTCGGAGCTTTCCAAAACAGGGTTTTGTGTCCGGAATGTCCAGGTGATGACATCGTCTGTGACAATTCTGTTAATCTCATCGGTAAAGATGGTGAGACCTTCTGCCACTTCAGTAGTACTTCTGCTATGGATGCTTTGTAGCGACTGGTTAGAAAATCGTCTTTCAATCAGAGGTAAAGAGGGTTTGATTTCCTTGTCTGCAAGTAGTTCCCGGTAAGTGATTTTCGTTAAGGAATACTTGAGCTTGTTAGAGGTAACAGTGTTTTGAGGATTCATAAAATCTTCTCGTATACAGTTCCATAAGAACAAAGATAGGCCAAAGAGTAAGACTACAATTTTAGTTAATGGTTTTGCTTTCATTTTCATAATTTGATGTTTAACATTGAAAATTTATTTTTTGTATTCAAGCCAGCTGCAATTTTTATGAAGGGAAAAAAAGGTGCTCATAGCAACCGAGTTTTGGATTAGGACAAACTTATAACATAGAAAAACACATGTCAATCCCTAAAAACAATGAAATTTTGATATCACTGTTTTCATTTATAGGGTATTTTTTGAGCAAAGACCCGAAAGGTATACCGAAGGAAGAACAAAAAATGTTTTTTACTTTTTTGCTTGTAAGAATACACAGAGTTCTTACTTTTGCTCAAACCTGAAAGATTCATGAGTAAGACCAAATACGTTTTCGTTACCGGAGGCGTTACTTCATCACTGGGAAAAGGTATCATTGCTGCTTCCTTAGCCAAATTACTACAAGCAAGAGGGTATTCCGTAACCATTCAAAAATTAGATCCGTATATCAATATTGACCCTGGAACTTTAAATCCTTATGAGCACGGTGAATGTTATGTTACGGATGACGGTGCGGAAACGGATCTGGATTTAGGGCATTATGAGCGTTTTTTAAATATTCCGACATCGCAGGCCAATAATGTAACTACCGGCAGAATCTACCAATCTGTTATTGACAAAGAGCGTAAAGGTGAATTCTTGGGAAAAACAGTCCAGGTGATTCCACATATTACCGATGAGATCAAACATCGCATCCAAATTTTAGGAAATACGGGCGATTATGATATTGTGATTACCGAGATTGGCGGAACAGTTGGTGATATAGAGTCATTACCTTATATAGAATCCGTGCGTCAATTATTGTGGGAGCTCGGTGAAGACAATGCAATTGTCATCCATTTAACCCTGGTTCCATACTTATCGGCAACGGGAGAATTAAAGACAAAACCCACACAGCATTCTGTGAAAATGCTGATGCAAAGCGGTCTGAGTCCTGATATTTTGGTGTGTAGAACCGAACATGAGATCTCTGACAGTATTAAGAACAAATTGGCTCTTTTCTGTAATGTAAAGAAAGAAGATGTTATTCAATCTATTGATGCGGAGACCATTTATCATGTTCCCAATTTGATGTTAAAGGAAGGTTTGGACAAAGTTGTTTTAAAAAAATTACAGCTTTCTTCGGATCAAAAGCCGCATTTGGAAATCTGGAATATTTTCCTGAAGAAACATAGAAACCCTGCTTCCTATGTTGAAATCGGTTTGATTGGGAAATATGTTGAATTACACGATTCTTACAAATCTATTTCAGAAGCATTAATTCATGCAGGAGCTACTAACGAAACAAAAGTAAACATCAGGTGGGTTCACTCTGAAAAGTTAATTTCTCAAAACTCGGTTGACGAATTAGGTATCTTGAATGGCATTTTAGTGGCACCGGGTTTTGGAGATCGGGGAATTGAAGGCAAGATAAAAGCGGTGCAATATGCCAGAGAAAATAACATTCCTTTTTTTGGAATTTGCCTGGGAATGCAAATGGCCGTTATTGAGTTTTCCAGAAATATTTTGGGATTACACAATGCCAATTCCACGGAAATGGATGAAAATACACCGCATCCTGTAATCAATTTGATGGCAGATCAAAAAAATATGACTGACAAAGGAGGAACCATGCGTTTAGGAGGTTGGAATTGTGAACTTTCGGAAGATTCTAAAGTAATGGATATTTATCAAGATAAATCGATTAATGAACGACACCGGCATCGCTATGAGTTTAACAACGATTATTTAGAACCAATAAAAGCTGCCGGAATGCAGGCAGCAGGAATTAATCCGGAAACCGGATTGGTAGAGATTATTGAAATTCCTTCTCATCTCTGGTTTATAGGGGTTCAATACCATCCCGAATATAAAAGCACGGTGCTAAATCCACATCCGTTATTTGTGGATTTTGTACAAGCCGCTTTAAAACATTCTAAATAAGTTTAAGTGTAGAAAACACTTCTCGAACATATTCAATATAAAATGGAATACTATTTGGGTTATTTAGTAACCTTTGATAAAACACAGGATAATTGATAAAAAATACTACTTTTTACTACATTTATCAATCTTTTTTGATGTTTGTATAAAAATAGATGACAAATTGACATTAAACACCTATGGAACAAAAAAAATTTGACCTTAATTCATTTATCGGAATGTTGCTGATAGGAGCCATTTTATTATGGTACTTTAACTCACAAACGCCAAAAACAACGCCTGTACAAACAAATACGGAAGTTGTAAAAGATTCCATACAGCCCGCCACTACAACTAATATTTCAAATATACCTACCAAAAGTACAGAGAATGATTCTCTAAAAAAATTAGCGGTTCAGAATAAGTTAGGCTTTTTTGCGACAAGTGCCATTAATGGTAAAGAAGGAACTACAACCATTGAAAATGATCTGCTGCTACTCAAAATTGATAATAAAGGCGGACAAATTACAGAAGCATTGATAAAAGGTTATCAAACCTATGATTCGTTGCCTTTACATATGATAAAAGATAAGAATGCCACTTTTAATATCAACTTCGGAACCACAGATAACAGGATTTTAAATACGAAAGATTTATTCTTTGAACCGACATTGACTACAAATGGTAATCGCCGGATTCTTTCGATGAAATTAAAAGCTTCCGAAAATCAATTTCTGGAATATCGGTATGAAATGAGTTCTGATGATTATATGGTAAATTTTGCCATAAGAACACAGGGATTATACGATGTAATCAATTCCTCAAATCCAATTAACTTAGAATGGGTATTGAACGGGTATCGTCATGAAAAAAGTTTACGAACTGAGAACACCATGTACTCTTGTTACTATTTTAAAACCGAAGATGAAGTTGACTATATGAGTGCAGGCAAAAATGATTTGATAAATGATGTGGACTGGATTGCTTATAAGCAACATTTTTTCTCTTCTGTTTTATTGTCTGCAAAACCATTTAACAATGCTGCCATTGCTTCGGAAAACTTAGCAAAAGATGATAATTCAGATGCTGTTTTTACTAAAAAATACAGTTTAAAAACTCCGTTGGAATTAAGCAACGGAGAATTAAATTACGAGTTGAAATGGTATTACGGGCCTACGAATTATAAAACGTTAAAAGCGTATAAAGGAACTCACTTAAGTGAGATTACGGATCTGGGTTGGGGAGTCTTTGGAACCATTAACCGTTTGGTTTTCATTCCTATTTTTGGGATGCTGGAAGGCTTAATAGGTAACTATGGATTCATTATTATCCTGATGACCATTGTCGTAAGGATTTTAATGTCTCCCTTGGTTTATAAATCGTATGTTTCAAGTGCCAAAATGAAGGTTATCAGGCCTGAACTAAATGAAGTGGCTAAAAAATATCCCGGAAGAGAAAACGCAATGAAGCGTCAACAGGAAACGATGGCTATTCAGAGAAAAGCAGGGGTCAATATGATGTCGGGCTGTATCCCTGCCTTGCTACAAATGCCTGTATTTTTTGCGCTATTTAAGTTTTTCCCTTCTAATTTGGCACTGCGAGGCAAAAGTTTTTTATGGGCAGATGATTTATCTTCATATGACACCATATTTAATTTGCCTTTTAACATTCCATTCTATGGCAATCACGTAAGTTTATTTCCAATCCTTGCATCTATTGCTATTTTCTTTTATATGAAAATGAACCAGAGTCAGCAAATGAATATGCAGGCACCTGCACAAGAAGGTATGCCGGATATGAGTAAGCTGATGAAATATATGATCTATTTTTCTCCTGTTATGATGTTGTTCTTTTTTAACAACTATGCAAGTAGCTTGAGTTTGTATTATTTTGTGTCTAATTTATTGACCATAATCATTATGATAGTCATTAAAAACTATGTCATTGACGAGGATAAAATTCACGCTCAGATAGAGGAAAATAAAAAACGTCCTGAAAAGAAAAAAAGCAAATTCAGACAGCGTTTGGATGATGCTATGAAACAAGCTCAGAAACAACAGGCTAAAAGAAAATAAATTTATATTGTCTCTTTAATACTGTTGAGTACGGTTTTAACGTTTGAAGTTTCACTTTTAAACTTTATAACTTTTAACTGCATAAACCTAACACGAATATCTCAAAATAAAGTATTTGTATACCCTCTTTTTTATGATTAATTTTACCATTATAAAATCATTAACATACAAAAATTACATATTATGGCATTTGAATTACCACCTTTAGGCTATGCATACGATGCGTTGGAACCACACATAGATGCAAGAACAATGGAGATACATCATAGCAAACACCACCAGGGATATACTACAAAATTGAACGGAGCAATTGCCGGCACTGCTCTTGAAGGAAAATCAATTGAAGAGATTCTTAAAAGTCCGGATATGAATAATGTAGCAGTACGAAATAATGGCGGCGGATATTATAATCACTCTTTATTTTGGTCTGTCATAAACCCTGATAACAAGGGTGCTTTATCAGGAGTACTAAAAGAGGCGATTGAATCCGAATTTGGAGCGATAGATACTTTTATAGATAAATTCTCCAATGCGGCTGCCACTCAATTTGGGTCCGGTTGGGCATGGTTATGTGCACATCCCGGAGGCAAGATAGAAGTATGTGCCACACCAAATCAAGACAATCCTTTAATGCGGGGAGTTGCCTGTGGCGGTACTCCAATTTTAGGGTTAGATGTCTGGGAGCACGCATATTATTTAAAATATCAAAACAGAAGACCGGATTATATCAGTGCATTTTTTAATGTCATTAACTGGAATGAAGTAGAACGCCGTTATAATGCCGCTACATAATTTCAAGAAGTTATATAATGAGCTCATTTAAACTTTTTCAATTTGCTGAAAAATTGCTGTTTTTAGCTCTGTTTTTATCTTTTTTTCCTTCCGTAGCGCTGCTATACAACTCAAAAAAGCTTTCAACATATCTAAAAACTTCTAATGTTCGCTTAAATCCAAAAAGTTTAAATGAGTTCAATACCAAAAAGAATACGTTAATTCTAGTGAGAATTAATTTTTCACATAAAAGATGCTGAACTATTTTTACAAATTAAACTTCAGATATCCTTCTGTTGTTTATTTATACCTGTATAACCACACATCGTTTTTATTTTTCCATTGATCTATAAAAAAGGTTGATTAGCAGAAAAAGGAATTTTTGATTTGGATTATCGTCAGAGATTTGGGGTCAAGCAAAAAAGTTGTGGGATTTAGATTTTTACGCATAAATTTTAGATAGTCTGAATAGGAAGAAAGGAACAGATCTTACGCCTCTAAATTGTAGTCTAAAAGTTTTTATTTTAGCATTAAAAGATTCAGCAGAAGCATTGGTACTTCTATTATCAAAGAAATTTAAGATGCTTCGATAATGACTTTGTATTGATCTAGCTACTGTTCCAAAACTTTTACTGAACTCTGATTTTTCTACCTTATCATACCATCTAGCTAGTTTTGTATATGCTACCGCCTTGTCTTTTGTCTTTTGATAAATCGTTGCCAGTTCTCTAGTAAGCTCATAAGCTCGTTCCAAGTTGGGGTATCTTTCAAAGAGTAATTCTGCTCTAAATTTTTGTTTGGCTGTCCATTTGTTAGGGGCTTTAAAGAGTAAATACCTACTTCTAGCTAGTAGTTGTTTGGGAGTATCTCCATTGTCAAGGATATTCGGTTTAAAGTTTTTTCCTGTTTCTTTAGCCAATGCTATTTCATTATTTTCTTGTTCTATGGTTTTCCATCTATACTGTATTCGAATTTCTTGCAAGGCATCATAAGCTCGTTTTTGTACATGAAATCGGTCTGTGACCTGAGTAGCTTTAGGAAAGGCTTTTTTAGCAATCTTTTCCATAGTAGGTGCCATATCCAAAGTGATTTCTTCTACTAAATATCGGTCTTTACTTGGAATTTTCCTTAACACTTCTATGACTCGTTCACTTTGTGTGGTAGCTACTATGGCTACTAAACTGCCTCGTTTTCCTTTACCTGCTTTGTTGGTAATCACTGTATAGAGCTCGCCTTGAGTAAGTGCTACTTCATCAATACTTAAATGAGTTCCTATATTCTTCTTAAAAAGCAGCCATTGGTCGGCATGAGCTAATTGATCCCAAGTCAAAAAGTTACTTAAATGATTGCGATATTGTTCTTCTAATCGCTTGCCGTTAAGGTGATAGTAGGTAGATAAACTTTTACAACTTACTGGAATACTATCTAACAAGCCTCTTTAAAAAAAGAGAGAACTCTTCTGTCATTCGAGTTCCCTTTGCTACCAAATTCCAATCTCTTGAGAATACTTCTGAGGTATCAACATAACCATCGTCTACGTTTTACTTGTAAAAAACAAGCCTTGTTACGTACTGGAAAATCTTGAATATCTACTACTGGGTAAAATCCTTTGGAATGTAATTTACGATGAGATAACTCATCTGGTTGTATAGGTTTTTCTTCTAAAACCAAAGTAAGTTTGTTCGTTGAATCTTTTACCTCTTTAAGTTCAAAGTAATCTAAAATACCTTCGGGTAAAAAATGCTTCAGGAGCTCTTGTGTATGCATTTGAGTTTTTAAACCAAAACTCTAAAAAATTAACCTACTCCACAAACTTTTTGCTTGATCCGAGATTTGCAACATAACTTTAAAATTTTATATATCATGAAAAAATTAAATGTATTAGTAGCCATCGTATTTGGATGTGTAAGTATGACTTCATTTGGTCAGGTGTTTTCTGGAAGCGGAACCATGAATGTGGAAGCAGAATTAGTAATTCCATTGACTGTGTCCGGTACTTTACTAGATTTTCAAAAAGTAGCCATTCCTGCTACAGGTAACCGTTACTATCATGTACAAGGAGATGGTAGCATGTATTCTGCGGCTACTTCAACAGCTACAACAGCAGACGGAGCACAGACAGATTTCGAAGGTTCTCCAACAGTAAGTACCGTTACGATAAAAGGAACTCCAAGTACTGCAATTCAGTTAACAGCAGCAGCGATGACTACTTCATTAAATAGTAGTGGAGAGTTAAAGTTAAGTTTAGGTGGAAACATTAAAGTAGTAGGTCAGGATGATTCATCTCCAAGTACTCCGGGAGTATATACAGGTACTACAACATTATCAGCTCAGTACTAAGATAATAGCTATACAATAGCTTTCCTCAAAAAACCTATATGAAATTTGAAGTCAAATCAACACAAATACAGAAGATATTCTTATTTTGCAAAAGGTCTCATTGTATAAAAATAGGACGATGCAAAATACCTTAACAATTGCCGGAATTCAAACAGCGTTATTTTGGGAAAATCCTACTGCTAACCTAAATCATTTTGGGAATCTGATTGACAACTTAAATGAGAACGTAGAACTGGTTATTTTACCTGAAATGTTTAACACAGGATTTACAATGCAACCGATAAATGTCGCTGAAAGCATGCAAGGAGAGACGGTTTTCTGGATGCAGGAAAAAGCGGTTTCCAATACCGTTGCAATTGTTGGAAGTATTGCTATTAAAGAAAATAACAATTATTATAACAGATTATTATTTATACACCCAAACGGGAAAATTGAAACGTATAATAAAAAGCATCTTTTCACTTTAGCAGGAGAAAATATACCTTATAAATCTGGTACTAAAAAATTAATTGTTTCTTATAAGGGATGGAAAATTTGCCCTTTTATTTGCTATGATTTACGTTTCCCTGTTTGGAACAGAAATATAGAAAACTATGATGTTTTAATATATGTTGCTAATTGGCCGTCTGCCAGAATACATGCATGGAATATCCTATTACAAGCCAGAGCAATAGAAAATATGTCATATGCTATTGGAGTAAACAGAACAGGTAAAGATATGCATCAACATGAATACCCGGGTCATTCCGGAGTGTACGATTTTTTAGGAGAAAAAATGTATAAAACCATACCGAATGTAGAAGATGTATTTATAGTAACACTCAATAAAACTCGACAAGAAAAGGCGAGAGAAAAGTTAAATTTTTTAAATGATAAAGAGACTTTTACGATGCTACAATAATATGTTCTTTTATTTTTCTTTCAACTACTGCTAAAACCTCGTCTACATCTCGGTTTTTTAAAAAGACGGGTTCATGTGTTTCCAGTGTAATCCTCGTAAAAAGATGTAAAGGGAATTTACCATAATCGAATATTTTCCATGAATTATTTATGGTAATAGGAACAATATACGCTTCAGGATTATGTTTGATCATCATTTTCAATCCATTAAAAGAAAAAAGTTTTGGTTTTCCATCCCTACTTCTTGTACCTTCCGGAAAAATAATAGAAGACCACACATTTTTTTTCATTCTTTGTGCAAAATCACTTAGTGCTTCCAACGATTGTCTGGCATCTTTTCTATCAATAAGTGCCCCGCCACCATGTCTTAGATTAAAAGAAATACTTGGAATGCCTCTACCCAATTCTATTTTAGAAACAAATTTTGGATGATGTTTTCTCAACCACCAAACCATTGGAGGAATATCAAATAAACTCTGATGGTTAGCAACAAAAATAATCGTGGTATTTTTAGGAATTTCATAATGCTTTGTAAAATGAATCGTATTTCCCAGAATTAATAAAGATTTTGCTAAAAACCAACCTAGGATATCTACCACAAATTTATGTGCGGAGTATCCTATTTTTAAGGAAATCCACTGAATAGGATGAAATAGTAATAAAATTAAAAAGAAAGCAATCCCGAAAATAGGAGACAGTATATAACTAAGTAATTTCATCTAAATAAATATAATGAAAAAAAGTTGTAGTTGCTACCTAGTTAAACCAATTACTCCAGGGAATTTTAATCAAAATAAGAACTAGTGCCAGCCCATAAAAAATTATAAATGTTTTAAATTTGGCACTATCTTCTGTTTTTTTCTTATGTCTCGACCAACCTATCGTTATTAAAACGACAGCAATCAACATCATTAACGGGTGTTCTAAAGCTAAGAGTCTTGATTCCGAGTCTTTCATCACTTCGCCTCCATTTGCCTTAAAAGCTTTGTACCAGGGACTCATAAAATACCAACCCAACCCAATTAACAGTTGAATATGATAAACAATCAAGGTGAAGAGTCCAACTCTTAGATCTTTATCAGTAAACGTTTTTTTATTTTTAAACGCGAGAATAGCATTAAAAACAGCAAAAATTAATAGAAATAAAGCTATATATGCCCAATAAGAGTGGATGTTTTTTATCATCATAATTAAAAGTTAATTTGTCATTCGTAAAAGTAATAAAAAGGAACTGTCTGTAAAGTAATCTGCAGGCAATTTTTCCTTTGATAATAATAGGAGACCTTTGCAGAATAGAGATATATTCTGTATTGAAATTGATTTGGCTTCAAATTTCTTTCTTCTCGAAAATTTTTAAATCCTCAAAACTGCCAGGTTATTCCAGTTTAAAATTTCCTTCGGGTGTCGAACTTTTTTGCCAAATCAATTCTGCAAAGGTCTCAATTAGTATCATTAAACAATTACAGTTGATATCGCAATCTTAAACTTATGAACCTGGGCTGTATAAAAACCTCATTTATACTAAACAATACATTGTTTTGAGATGCATTTATACGGGATTTTGTATCCAATAAGTTGGTCGCTTTTATTTCGTATTCCCATTTGGCATCTTTATTTTTTCTGTACGACAATGTTGCATTTAAAAAATCATAACTGTCAATTCTGGATCCGTCTCTGGTAACCACATTGTATGAGTAATCTGTTCTAAAAGTAACGGAATCCCATATATACGCATCAAACTCTATGGAAGGACTATGTGTATATGCCTTGGTAGCCCCTCCTGTTCTGGAACTGTTTTCCTGATCCTGAACCGTTAGCCTATAGTTTATTTCAACATTAGGTGCTTTTCTGAAATTAGTGCCGAATTCAGTAGTATATGTCTGTGTAAAGGCCTCATTAGTATTTGCAGCTCCATTTAAAAACTGATTGAATTTTGAATAATTTAATGTCGCCCTGAAGGATGCTCTGTATTTACGAAATGTTTTTTGCCAACGTCCGCTGGCCGTAAGGGTTTCATCTTCAAAGGGTGAGTTAAGTGTTGATCTTATGGAAACCACACTGCCCGGCTCAAAATTTACATCTGTTCTTATCTGATCAATGGTTTTTGAATAGTTTATAAATGCAAAAACATTGGTATAATTAAACAGGCTAAAGCTGAAATACGACAGGTTTAAATTATGAGAAATTGCACTTTCCAATGCCGGATTACCTGAAAAAAGGGTATTGTAATTATTTAAAACAATTCCCCGGGCAATCTGATTTACATCTGTAAATTGTGTTTGCATAGCATAGTTAAACGAAATATTCTCGCTTTGCTTTAACTGAATCCTCATATTAAAATCCGGCAGTACTCTTTGAAATTTATCTTCAAAAACTTCACTGTTAAATTGATTATTCTCCGCATTATATGCATGGAAAGAGATTCCCGGGGTAAAAGTGAAAATACCTGATTTCAGTTGATAACGTACTCCTAAATACACATCACTAAAGGTATATTCCGTATTATTCGTATTGGATGGATTCGTTAAACCGGTTCTTACGGCATCAGGAGTCGGGTTAAAAATAGTTCCGTTATCTAAATTTTGAAAAATAGCGGTATTAAAATCTTGTTTACTGTAGATGGTTCCTATGGTAAAATTGAGATTGCTCTTTGCATTTAAAATATTCCAATAATCAATCTTAGCATCCAGTTGATTGGATTTTACTCTTTTATTTTGACCGATATTATATGCTAACTGGTTAGTATTCAACCCTAAAGCATTAGCCGTATTGTCATAAGGGTCCGTTGCAATTGCGGGGTTATTTTCCAAAACAGCATTGTAAAAAGGGTCTTCGTCCTGAATTAAACTTTGTGCTTCCAAAGCAAAAATATTGCTGTCATTCAGCGTATAATAGTAATTCAAATTTTGATTAATGCTGTAGGGTGTGGTTTCTTCAAACTGATTGATATCATCCAGTATTAAGGAGTTTACTCCCTGGCGTTGTGTTTCTTTTGAAACCCTTCCCAGCACATCATAATCCAACTGATTATTTATATTCGGTTTATATCTTGTACTAAACTTAAATAATCCCAAGTCGCTTTTTTGGGTGGTTACATTTTGGGTAAAATCTCTTGTATTATCTGCATAATCTTGAGTCGAATTTTGCTGAAGTGTTGTTTCATTGCCGGAAAAAATAGCAAAACCGCTCAGGTCTAATGTCTTTTTAGGTGCATAGCTAAAGTTTAGGGCTCCGAACCGAGTTTCTATTTCTTTGACATTATTGGTATTAGCTGTAAGGAAACTCAGGCTGTTATTCCCTAAACTTATATTTGTCCCGCTTCTTATACTGGGCCTTCTAAAACCACCTGTAAAATTAAAATAATCTCTACGTGTAAAGGCAACTTCACCGATATTATTCAGATCTCCAATAACGTTTAAACTATATTTCGGGCTATAATAAAATAATTTTGGTTGTACCAGGTATAACGATTTATCAGGAGCTCTTCCGCCACCGGCTGTCACCTCTCCAAACCAAAAGTTCTTTTTTCCTTCTTTTAATTTAATGTTTAACGCAATTCTGTCCTGGTTATTCTGTACCCCTCTTAACTGATTTACTTCTCCGTAATTTCTTAGCACCTGGATTTTATCTACGGCATTAGAGGGAATATTTTTGGTAGCCAGTTTAGAATCTCCGTCAAAAAAATCTTTCCCTTCTACCATTACTTTTTCCACTCTTTTTCCTTCAACTTCTACCTCTCCGTCATCATTTATCTCAACACCCGGTATTTTTTTCAGCACATCTTCTAATTTTCGTTCGGTACCATTTTTAAAAGAATCCGCATTGTATACAATGGTATCTCCTTTAATGGTTACCGGCATTTTAGACACAATGGTAATTTCATCCAAAATATTGTCGTATTGAAGCGTTACATCTTTAACCATTGCTTCTTCCTTAGTTGTAAGAATAAAATCTGCTGTTTTTAAACCTATATAGCTAATTTTTAAGTTATAAACCGTATGCTTTTTCAAGCTCAGTTTATAATTTCCTTTAACATCCGTAAATCCATAGGAAGCAATTCTTTTAGCTACCGTATCTATGGCAACTACATTTGCCATCTCCAAAGGGTTTCCGATACTGTCTTTAACTACACCTGTTAGCTTTACTTGAGCACCGGACATCCCCGTTATCAACAAAAAGGTTATCCATATTATTTTTTTCATGTTATTTGTTCATTATACATCTTATGATCTGCCGCGACCACGACCTTTACCTCCTCTGCCTCTGAAGCGTTCACGCATTTCTTCTGTCTTTTCTTTTATGATTTTATTGTATTCTTCTCTGGTGACTTCTTCGCCTTTTACAGGTGTTTTTATAACTACTTTTTCGGCAGGGTTCAAGACAACTTCCGTACATAGCATAGTCGTTCTGCCTGCATTTATTTCCAGAATTAATCCCGGTAGTCCTCCAAAATCATCCGGACCATTACTTATAGGAATTTCCGGTGTATACCACGCTGTTACAAATGTGGTTCTTACAGCATCTTTTTTCTTAGCATTCGAGGAATCTTTCTTTTGGTTGGGTTTTCTTCTAAAAACTGTCCAGTCAAAATCGTTATTCACTTTTGTCATCGTCGCTTTATAACAGGTATATTTTCCAATCTTCTTGGTTTCCGAACCTAGCTCCCATTGCGGTAATTCCGGTTTTTCTTTAATTAAAAATTTTTTTTCAAAAAATTCTGTTGCTTCAATCAGATTACCTTCTTTGGTGTTTTTGTAAATAACTCCGCTTGAAAATCCTCCAAATCCTCTAAACCCTCTTCCTCCTCCTGCTGTTGGAACTTCCAGTTTTGCATCTTCTTTATAGGTAGATTCCGACTGTGTAAAATTCAATATGAATGTTTTTTCCAGAAAGTTTTTCATTTGCTCTTTGATTTGCTGCTTTCTTTGCTCGGAAATTTGATTGCCCCAGACACTCATGTCTATCGTTGTTTTAGAGATATAAACCGCTTTTCCTTGAAATTTGTTTTGAGAAAACGTTACTCCCGATAGCAGTAACAGTAATAATAGGCCAACTCGTTTCATGTTTGTTGATTTTTTAGTTTTCACAAAAGTATTGCGAATAAAAATAATAAGACTTAAAAAAAAACTAAAAGTTTAAACGAGTTTTAAAAATGAATCAGCTTTCATTGTTTAAAAAAAGTGCTATTTCTCCGATGTTTTTTAAGAGCGTTATTTGAAACCTAAAACTATCTAATTTGAGGTTATTTAAAAATTAACCCCCGATTCTTATTTGAATTCCATTTCCATCTCCTCTTTTAGATCGAAACCTTTCCATCATTTCCTTGGACTTTTCCCTGGAGATTTTTTCAAATGTTTCACTGTCTACTTGCTTACCCTTAACGGGTTCTTTAATTTCAATCGTATCCTTTGGGTTTAATATAATTTCGGTGCAAACAATCGTCAAATCCCCATCATTTATTTCTAAAATTAACCCTGGTAAACCGTCATAATTTTTAGGTCCGTTGCTAATAGGAACCTCCGGTGTATACCACGCTGTAGTTACTACTTTTTCTTTCTTTGTGATTTCTTTCATTTCTCCGTCTTCTACGGACATCGTAATATTTTCTTCCTCTCTTTCATAAGTTGCTTTGTAACAGGTATATTTTCCAATATTTTTTGTCTCTCCTGTCATTTTCCAGTCATATGCTCTTAATGAATCTTTTACCAAAAATAACTTTCCCATCAGGTCAGTCTTATTAGAAAAACGCTGCTCTTTCATATTTTTATACAGGATATCAAAGCCGCCACCGCCACCAATACTCATCACCATTATACCTCCGCTGCCGGCTTGAGGAGCAGGAGAAGATAACTTTACATCTTCTTTATAGGTAGATTCTGTTCGGTTAAAGTTCAGGACAAATGTTTTTTGAAACATTTTTTTCATACGCTCCTGAAGTTGTTTCTCCATTTCGGGAGTCATGCGACTTTGTTCTCCTCCTATTTTGATATTCGTTTTTCTATGGGTCTTGTAAATTGCTTTTCCGGAAAATTCCTGGGCATTTACTGTTATCGTTAGTATTAAAACTACTATTCTTACGAGTGCTCTCATCTTTAATTATGTATGTTATTAGATATTGAACTCATTTTTTTTATAATGTTAACAGCTTTCTCAGCTCTTGTAATGATCGATTTGTACTGTTCGGAAGTATCATTGATCGTAACACTTACATTACAGCTTCCCTTTTTTATATCGGACTTTGTAGTAAAGCGGATTTCAAGAGAAAATGTTGCTTCGGGGTTATTTTCCTTAATACCTCCTTAACATCTTTCCAATTAATAGTTTCCAGTTCTTCAACACTGTCCACTGAAAATGTTAATGAATTTACCGTTGCAATGGTTTCCGTATTTAATTTTTGAGTTTGTGAAAAACCTGTTGCAAATACTACCAGGCAAATACCCATAACTAACGTTCTCATCTCATTTTGGTTTTTAAATCTTTCTATTGCAAATATGGTATACTTTTTCTTTAAGCAGCGTTAATGAGTGTTAACAAGTGTTAAGCAATGGTTATAATACTATATAACTGCTTACTTTTGTCAATTCATGAATACTAAGAAATTTAATTGGATTTTATATTTAATCACTATTACAATAATCATTACTGTTACCGTTCAGTTATATTGGAATTATAAAAATTACCTGGACCATAAAACTCGCATTTCCAATGAAATTCAAATCAGCCTGGATAATGCAATAGAAGAATATTACAGTTCTTTATCTAAAGAAAATTTCTTTGCAATTGTCAGTGCTGCAAGCATAAGTGGAGATTCAATAAAACCCAATTCTTTATTCAAAGATCTTTGGATAGGTAAGGATACAAACAATAAAAAAAGAAAAACAAAAACAAAAATTAAAATCAATTCCATCGAGATAAAAACAAATAACAAAGATGAATTTAAGAAAATGTCCGGTGTTTTTGACTCGCTTTTACAAATAGATTTGAGTTTAAAAAACCGCATGAAGAGTAGTCATACAGATTCATCTCATTTTAACGAATCTGTCAGGGTATATACCGGTAAAAAAGTATCCGATAGTTTAAAATTGATTAAGGGTCTGCAAACAGCATATATTGCTTTTGAGACAGATACTCTAGACATCAAACGTTTAGATTCTCTTTTTCTTAAGCAATTAAAAAACAACGATATAAAGAGTAATTATTATTTTGAATTTTTCAGAAAAGATTCTCTGGTTACTAAAAAACCTACGTTAATTAAGAAGCTTTTATTAAGCAAAACAGCCAAATCTACCTATCTGAAACCCGATGAAGAACTCTTAGTGTTTTATGACCATCCTTCTTATGAGGCTCTAAAAAGAAGTTCTACCGGAATTATTATTTCTCTTATCCTTTCATTAACAGTTATTTTGAGTTTATTCTATTTATTGAGAATTATTAAAACTCAAAAGCAACTGGCAGAAATAAAGAATGATCTAATTAGTAATATCACACATGAATTTAAAACACCTATCGCGACAGTGGCTACAGCCATTGAAGCCATCGAGAATTTCAATGTAATTGACGATAAAAAGAAAACAAAACAATATCTGACAATGTCTTCGGTGCAATTGAAAAAACTACATCAAATGGTTGAAAAATTGTTGGAGACTGCAACTTTAGACTCCGAAAGCTTACTATTAAAAAAAGAAAATGTAAATATAGTAGCATTAATTAGGAAAGCCATTGCCAAACACACCCTTATTGATTCCCATAAAGAGATTCATTTCACTCCCGACATAGCATCTTTTTATGTATACATAGATGCTTTTCATATGGAGAATGCTATCTCAAACCTAATTGACAATGCAGTCAAATATGGAGGAGATGTCGTACATGTTACTATCCGTCCCAAATTAAATAACATTGAGATTACAGTAACCGATAATGGAGGAGGTATCGAAAAAAATCAACAGGAAAAAATATTTGATAAATTTTATAGAATCCCTAAAGGGAATACGCATGATATTAAAGGTTTTGGTATTGGGCTGTATTATACCAAAAAAATTGTAGAAAAACATCATGGTAATATTATTCTTTCGGTAAAAAAACAAAAGACTATCTTTAAAATAACACTGCCAAATGAATAATACAATAACTGTTTTACTGGCAGAAGATGAACCCAGTCTTGGGCAAATTATTAAAGAAAGTCTGGAAACAAGAGGATTTGAAGTGGTATTAGCTGTTGACGGAGAGGCTGCGTATGAAATGTATCAGGAAAAACAACCGGATATTCTGGTTTTAGATGTGATGATGCCTAAGAAAGATGGGTTTACATTCGCAAAAGAAGTAAGGCATGAAAATAAGATAATCCCTATTTTATTTTTAACTGCCAAATCGCAAACAAAAGATGTCTTAGAAGGTTTTCATATAGGAGGTAATGATTATTTGAAAAAACCTTTTTCTATGGAGGAACTCATCGTTAGAATAAAGGCTTTATTGGATAGAACGGAGGTGAAAAAAAATACTACTCGTTTGGTAATCGGGGCTTATATTTTTAATTACACCAAACAACTCCTCATCTATCATAATGAACACATAACATTAACACACAGAGAATCTGAGCTCTTACTGCATCTATATCAAAAGAAAAATGAAATCTTAGACAGAGTTTTTATACTAAAAAAACTATGGGGAGATAATGACTTCTTCAATGCCAGAAGTATGGATGTATTTATTAGCAAACTCAGAAAAAAATTAAGCAAAGACCCTAAAATTCAGATTCTGAATGTCAGGGGGTTTGGATACAAACTAACTGTTTAGGATACTGCTTATTATAAAAATTGTATACCTTTGTTTTTCTTATTCTATTAACAAAGATATGCATGTAGCTATTGCAGGAAACATCGGTGCCGGAAAGACAACTTTGACAAAGTTATTAGCAAGGCATTACAAATGGAAGCCTCATTACGAGTCTGCTGATGAAAATCCTTATTTAGATGATTTCTATGCAGAAATGGAGCGTTGGTCTTTTAACTTACAGGTGTATTTTCTAAACAGCCGTTTCCGTCAAATTTTAGAACTCAGGCAATCTGATAAAAATCTTATTCAGGATAGAACCATATACGAGGATGCTTATATTTTTGCACCCAACCTACACGCTATGGGTTTGATGACGAATCGGGATTTTAATAATTACAGTTCGTTATTCGAATTAATGGAAAAATTGGTAACTCCTCCGGATCTGTTAATTTATCTGCGTGCTAATATAGCTACGTTAGTCGATCAAATTCACAAACGAGGCAGAGATTATGAAAACTCCATTAGTATTGATTACTTAAGTCGGTTAAACGAACGCTACGAAGCCTGGATCACAACCTATAAAAAAGGAAAGCTCCTGATTATAGACGTTGACGGTATAGATTTCGTAGAAAATCAAGAGGATCTAGGCTATATCATTGATCGGATAGATGCTCAAATAAATGGATTGTTTTAAATAAACGTATTTAAAAAAAGTATCATATTTACCATTCTTTTTGTAACATTTAACATCTCATCTGCGTATACTAACATAAGCAACACATTATAATAAGTAAAAATACATACGGATATACCAGATGAGACAGCTTAAAATTACAAAGCAAGTTACGAATAGAGAAACCGCGTCATTAGACAAGTATTTACAAGAAATAGGAAAGGTAGATTTAATTACTGCTGATGAAGAAGTAGAGTTAGCTCAATTAATAAAAGCCGGAAATCAAAGAGCTTTGGAAAAATTAACAAAAGCAAACCTGCGTTTTGTGGTATCTGTTGCCAAACAATATCAAAACCAGGGGCTCACATTGCCTGATTTAATCAATGAAGGTAACTTAGGGTTAATAAAAGCCGCAAAACGTTTTGATGAGACAAGAGGGTTTAAATTTATTTCCTACGCAGTATGGTGGATCCGTCAATCTATCTTACAGGCATTGGCAGAGCAGTCCCGTATCGTACGTTTGCCATTGAACAAAATCGGCTCTATCAATAAGATCAATAAAATGTATGCTTTCTTAGAGCAAGAAAATGAGCGCCCTCCAAGTGCAGAAGAAATTGCTAAGAAATTAGATATGACGGTAAATGACGTAAAAGAATCAATGAAAAACTCCGGTCGTCATGTATCTATGGATGCACCGTTAATCGAAGGTGAAGATTCTAATTTATATGATGTATTAAACTCGGGGGAGTCTCCAAATCCGGATAAAACCTTATTACATGAATCGCTTCGTATAGAAATTAACCGGGCATTAGAAACTTTAACTCCTCGCGAAGCTGATGTTGTGAAATTATATTTCGGTCTGGGAGAGCATCAACCGATGACCTTAGAAGAAATTGGTGAAACTTTCGATCTAACACGTGAGCGCGTTCGTCAGATAAAAGAAAAAGCCATCAGACGATTAAAACATACATCCAGAAGCAAGATTTTGATGACCTATTTAGGATAGATTTTTTAGCTATTGAAATGGTCATCCCTTTTTTGAAAGCCCTAAATATTCCGGGAGCTTTCCGGGGTTTGTTGTCTTTATTGTTGCCTAAAATGTAAACATTTTTGGTATAACTATATTTATCAAATGAAAAATCGTGCTATCATAATGGAATTTTTTATTTTTGGCGTATTAAATTACTTTAAATAGTATGGGTATTACCAAACATAATTGGACTCGAGAAGATATTCTGGATATATATCATAGACCTTTGATGGAGTTATTATATGACGCAGCTACCGTTCATAGAGAACACCACGATCCTAATATAGTACAAGTAGCTACCTTACTGTCTATCAAAACAGGAGGGTGTCCTGAAGATTGTGGTTATTGTCCGCAAGCAGCAAGATATCATACAGCGATAGAAGGTAATGATTTGATGACAGTCTCTCAGGTAAAAGCACAGGCCTTGAGGGCCAAAGCTTCCGGAAGTTCCAGGGTTTGTATGGGAGCCGCTTGGAGAAATGTAAAAGACGGGGCAGAATTTGACCAGGTCTTAGAGATGGTCAGAACCATTAATAAACTGGATATGGAGGTTTGCTGTACTCTTGGTATGCTCACTGAAAATCAAGCGCATCGGTTAGCCGAAGCGGGGTTGTATGCTTACAATCATAATTTGGATTCTTCCGAAGAATATTATAAGGAAGTCATCTCTACACGCGGTTTTGAAGATCGTTTAAAAACAATTGACAACGTTCGCAAAACAAATGTAACCGTTTGTTCGGGGGGAATTATCGGGATGGGAGAAAAAGTAGAAGACAGAGTAGGAATGTTAGTTGCTTTATCTACTTTAAATCCTCAACCGGAATCGGTTCCCATTAATGCACTGGTTGCTGTAGAAGGTACTCCTTTAGAGGACCAACAGCCCGTTGAAATTTGGGAGATGGTCCGTATGGCAGCCACTACGAGAATTGTGATGCCAAAAACGCAAGTCCGGTTATCTGCAGGAAGAACAGAAATGACCAGAGAAGGTCAGGCATTGTGTTTTTTTGCAGGAGCAAATTCAATTTTTGCAGGAGATAAATTATTAACAACTCCAAACCCTGATGTCAATCAGGATATGGAAATGTTTAAGTTACTGGGATTAACTCCCCAGAAACCTTTTGTAAAGAAAATGCAGCCTAAAACCATAGAAGCCAAAGATGCCAAATTCAAACCTCTGGGCGAAAAACCCAAATGGTCAAGACCTAAGTATATCATTGAAAGAAATGAAGTAGCAAAGCAAAAGTTAAAAATATAATCATTTTGAGTTCAATAGATATCGTAAAGATTTTTAATCTCAATTTGATTTAACAGATGAATAATGGGCTTAAATTTATCTCAAATAGATAGAGTAAAAACGATCTCTAAAAAGGATTTTTTAAAGAAGTATTTCAAACCTCAAAAGCCTGTAGTTATTGAGGAATTTATAGAAGATTGGCCTGCTTATAAAAAATGGAATTTAGATTATATGAAGGAAGTTGCAGGAGATAAGAAAGTTCCTTTATATGATGACAGACCGGTAGATTATAAAGATGGGTTTAATGAACCTCATGCCGTAATGAAAATGAGTGAGTATATAGGTCTACTAAAGAAAGAACCTACTAAGTTCCGAATTTTTTTATGGAATGTACTTAAAGAAGTTCCCGTATTACAAAAAGACTTTTCATATCCGGATTTTGGCTTGAGATTAATGAAACGGCTACCGATGTTGTTCTTCGGAGGTAAAGATTCATATACATTTATGCATTATGATATTGATCTGGCAAATATTTTTCACTTTCATTTCGAAGGAAGAAAACAATGCATACTTTTTGATCAAAGCCAACGAAAATACTTATATAAAATACCCAATTCGTTAATTACAAGGGAAGATATAGATTTCTCTAATCCGGATCTTGAAAAATGGCCCGCATTAAAATTAGCAAAAGGCTATGTCACAAATCTGGAACATGGCAATACCCTATACATGCCGGAGGGATATTGGCACTATATGCAATACATTACACCCGGGTTTTCCATGAGTTTACGAGCGATAGCAAGGAACCCTGGAAATTTTTCAAAAGCTATTTATAATCTAGTGGTTATGAGAACTTTTGATAATATCATGCGTTCATGGAAAGGGCAAAAATGGATCGATTGGAAAAACGAAAAGGCCATCCGCAGTACACATAAAAAATTAGGAATTAGTTAATTGTTTTTTGATTTATTCTTTGGTTGAACAGGAGGTTAAAAGCCTGAAATTAGATTAGGTGAATAATTGAAAAAATAAAATTTTATTTTCCGTATTTTTATTCGGGTTTAAACAAAAAAGATCTTTGTAGTATTGATTTGGCAAAAAAGTTCGACGCCCGAAGAACATTTTCAATCGGAATAACCTAGTGGTTTTGAGGATTTAAAATTTTAGAGAAGGAAGAAATTTGAAGTCAAATCAATTTCAATACGAAATATATCACTATTTTGTAAAGGCCTCCAAAATATATTATTGGAAACTATTTATTCTTATTTTGAAAACATCCCGTCAATACACAGAAGTATTATTCTGGTAGGTGGAATTACTTTTTTTTGGTTGCTGGAAGGTTTTTTACCTTTGTATCGCTTCCGTTATAAAAAGTGGAAGCATGCCATTCCCAATTTGTTTTTTACGGCAACAACGGTAGTTATTAATTTTGCGTTGGCTTTTTTATTATTGAACACGGCAGATTGGGTGACATCTGCTAATTTTGGATTGCTTCATTGGTTACCGGAGATGCCATTATGACTGTACATTACTACCGGTATTTTATTTCTGGATTTTTTTGGAGCCTATCTCCCTCATTTTATAGAACATAAAACAAAACCTTTATGGATGATTCATTTGGTACATCATACAGATCATAAAGTAGACACCACTACAGCAAACAGGCATCATCCGCTTGAGAGTATGATTCGTTTTGTATTTACCTTACTTGGTGTTTTTATAATTGGAGCCCCCATAGCTATTGTGATGTTGTATCAGTCCATGTCTTTGGTGTTTACACAATTTACGCACGCTAATTTAAAACTGTCAAAAAAGATGGATAAAATATTGAGCTATATCATTGTCTCACCGGATATGCACAAAATACATCATCATCATTTATTGCCATATACAGATTCTAATTATGGAAATATATTTGCTATCTGGGATCGATTACTGGGTACTTATATGTATTTAGATCGTGATAAAATTGTATATGGAGTAGACACTTTTCCGGATGAAAAAACGAATAGCAATCTATGGGAGTTACTCAAACAACCATTCCAGAAATATAAAAAACCTACAAAGACAAAAGAAAACTAACTACTTTATACAGTGAACTCATTTCAACTGATAAGCAGTATAACATTATAAATTTTACTTATAGCACTATAAATAAAATTTATAATGAGCCATTTAGTATCCTTATTTATAAGATTATTAGCATAATAACGAAAAGTTGTATTTTCACAGTGAAATTTTCATTTCTATTTTTGTGCGTTATATTGTTTTTTTAGGAATCATTACTTGTTTTTTTTCTTGTAAATATTTTACAAAACAGAAAATAGATACTACCCGGTTAGATAGTATTAGTTTCACATCTGTCGATAAGTATCCTTCTTTTAAAGTATGCGATTCTGTTTTTGAAAAAAATGAGAAACGAGATTGTTTTCGGATGACTATCCACCGGGAGATTACGAGAAGTCTGGCAACATATGAAATTAAAGTAAAAAAAGAAATTGATGAAGTCATACAAGTTGTGATTACAATAAATTCTGATAAAAACATTGTATTAACATCTATTGAGGCTTCTCAAGATATCTATCGGGAAATTCCGGATATCGAAATCATTATTAAAAAAGCAATTGCAGATTTACCTGAAGTTTTTCCCGCCATTAAAAAAAGTATTCCCGTAACCTCGGAATATATGTTGCCTATTAGAATCAAGCTGAAAAACCAAACTCCTAAATAAGCTTAGAAAGACTATTTATTTAACAGCTTCCAAAGCTTGTCTTTTAACGTTTTCAGTCCTTCCCGGGAGATAGAAGAAATAAACATAAAATCAATTTCTTTGGGAATTTCTTTTTTGATTTCCTCTTTTAATTCTTCGTCCAGTATGTCGGATTTAGAGATACATAAAAAACGCTGTTTGTCTAATAATTCGGGATTGTGCTTTTGAAGTTCATTGAGTAAAATCGTGTACTCTTTTTTGATATTTTCACTATCTGCCGGAATTAGAAATAACAATATGGAATTTCGTTCGATATGACGTAGAAAACGATGCCCCAAGCCTTTTCCTGCTGCAGCTCCTTCTATAATTCCGGGAATATCTGCCATTACAAAACTCTGATAATCTCTGTAGTTTACAATGCCTAAATTTGGTTTGAGCGTTGTAAAAGCATAATCCGCAATTTTAGGTTTGGCAGCTGTTAATACCGAAAGTAAGGTTGATTTTCCCGCATTGGGAAAACCAACTAAGCCTACATCGGCAAGCACTTTTAACTCTAGTCGAAACCAACTTTCCTGACCATCAATTCCAGGTTGTGCATATCTGGGTGTTTGATTTGTAGGGGATTTAAAATGCCAATTTCCCAAACCGCCTTTTCCACCGGGGAGTAAAACAATTTCTTGCTCATGATCTACAATTTCAAATAGCATTTCATCAGTATCTGCATTTATGACAATGGTGCCTAAAGGAACATCTATATAAGTATCGGAGCCGTTGGAGCCGGTACTTCTGCTTTTGCCCCCGTCACCTCCGTGTGCTGCTCTAAAATGCTTTTTAAACTTTAAGTGAAATAATGTCCACAGATGTTTATTGCCGCTAACAATCACATGTCCGCCCCGACCACCATCACCTCCATCCGGACCGCCTTTGGCAATAAATTTTTCTCTGTGTAAATGTGTAGAACCCCGACCACCTTTTCCGGAGGAAGCATATATTTTTATATAATCAACAAAGTTTCCTTCGGTCATTATTTTTTAGTAACATCTCAACTTCAAACAAGTATTATCTATCGCTTTCATAAGGCCAAAGACAATTTATAAGGTATCAAAAACTGCGATTACATTTTTAGTAATTTCTTCTACGGAGCCTACTCCGTTTACCGGGTAATAACTTCCCTGAGCTTCATAATATTTTTTTAAAACAGCTGTTTTGGTATGGTATTCATTAAAACGATTTTTGATTTTTGCTACATCGGTATCGTCAGACCGACCACTTATTTTACCTCTTTCCAATAAGCGTTCTATTAGTATATCTTCCGGTACTTCCAGGGCAATCATTCCATTTATGATCGCATTTTTTTCAGAAAGGAAATCATCCAAAGCTTCAGCTTGAGATGCTGTCCTGGGAAATCCGTCAAAAATAAACCCGTTAGCATCTTTATTTTTATTCACTTTTGCTTCCAGCATATCTATAGTAACCTTGTCCGGAACTAAATCTCCTTTATCTATATAGGTTTTTGCCAGTAAACCTAATTCCGTTTCATTTTTTATATGATGCCTAAAAATATCTCCGGTAGAAATATGCACTACATTATATTTTTCTTTTAAAATTTCTGCTTGTGTTCCTTTCCCTGCTCCCGGAGGGCCGGATAATACAATATTTTTCATTTTTGGTGTTGTGGTTTGTTGATAGATAGCAGCATAATTTCTTCCTAAACCGTTGTAATCCAGACCATAGCCGACTATAAATATATCATCAAGACTTTTCCCGATATAATCTATAGGAAGCTCTTTTCTATATACATCCGGTTTAAAAAAAAGGGTTACTATTTTTAATTGTTTTACATTTTTAGTTCTGAAAATAGTATAAATTTCCTGAAGTGTAGCTCCGGTATCTACAATATCTTCCATCATGATAATTGTCCTGTTCGTAAGGTCTTCGTTAATTCCAATCAACCGGCTGACTTTTTCCGTAGATTTCGTTCCCTGATAAGAAGCTAGTTTTACGAAAGATACCTCACAATTTCCTTTAAACTCCCGGATAAAATCCGCTGCAAATAAAAAGCAACCATTTAAAATACCGACAAAAATAGGAATTTCATCTGCAGGAAGATCAGCTTTTACCTGTAATGCCAGATGTTTAACAATCGTTTTTATTTCCTTTTCCGAGAGAAAAGGTTTAAAATACAAATCGTGAAGTCTAACAATGCTCATTTTTTGTAAATATAACGCTGAAAATTTTATTGTTGTCCCCTGTCAGATCGAATAAAATTGATCTGGCAGAGGGTATTTTCATGAAGGGAAAATACAATTATTGCCTCTTTTTTTCTTTTTTAGAGGTGTCATACATAACTGGAGTTGCGACAAACAAGGATGAATAAGTACCCACTAAAACACCTACAATTAATGCAAACATAAACCCTTTGATAGAATCTCCTCCAAATAAGAAGATAGCCAACATTACCAACAGCGTGGTCAATGAAGTATTAATCGTTCTTCCTAATGTACTACTCAAGGCTTTATCTACCACTTCATTATAATTCCTTTTTACGTGAATGCCTGCAAACTCCCTGATTCTGTCAAAGATAACTACCGTATCGTTCAAAGAATATCCCACTACGGTTAATATCGCAGCAATAAAAGATTGCCCTATTTCCATATCAAAAGGCATGAACTTATATAGAATAGAAAAGATTCCCAGTACAATCAATACATCATGAAATACGGCAATTACAGCTCCTAAACTAAATGAAATTTTTCTAAAACGAAGTAGAATGTACAAGAATACAACCAATAAAGAGCCTAATACTGCATAAATAGCTGAGGTTTTAATATCATCCGCAATCGTGGGTTCTACTTTAATATAGCTCATAATAGCATTCCCGCTTTTCTGAAAACCGGGTTTAAAATCTTCATAAGTAGTTCCTTCTGTTAAGTATTTTTTTAATCCGTTGAATAAAGCCAGTTGCACTTCATCATCAACATCTTTACTTTCATCGTCTATCTTGTATACAGTGGTAATTTTTAATTGTGAATCCGACCCATAGGTTTTTACTTCAGGAGCAGTTTCGAAAACACTTTTCAGGGTACCGGCAACCTCCGTTGCATTCATCGGTTGGTCAAAACGAACTACATACGAACGACCTCCTTTAAAATCTACACCCTGTTTTAAACCTATAGAGAAAATAGAGATCAAACCACTAATAATAATCGATCCGGAAATGACATATGCAATTTTCCGTTTTCTTAAAAATGCAATATTTATATTTTGGAACCAGTTTTTAGATAAACCGGTATTGAACGTTAAATTTGCTTTTTTATTTACGGCACCGTCAATTAATAAGCGTGTAATAAATATGGCCGTAAATAAAGAAGTGGCAATACCGATCATTAATGTCAATGCAAAACCTTTAATAGGGCCTGTTCCAAAAACATATAGGATAATACCTGTTAAAAAGGTAGTAATGTTTGCATCAATAATAGCAGATAAGGCTCCTTGGAGACTAAAGCCCTCTTGCACTGCCTGTTTCAGGCCTTTCTTCTTTTGAAGCCCTTCTTTAATTCTTTCGAAAATAATTACGTTGGCATCTACGGACATCCCTATAGTTAAGATAATCCCGGCAATACCCGGTAATGTAAGTACCGCGCCAAATGATGCCAGTACTCCAAAAATGAATAAAATGTTTACGACCAGAGCAACATTGGCAAAACCACCTGCCCTTCCGTAATATACCATCATCCAGAGCAGTACCAGTAAAATAGCTAGTCCAAACGACCTAAAACTTGCATCGATCGCTTCCTGTCCCAAAGAAGGGCCTACGACTTCAGATTGGATCATTCTGGCTGCTGCAGGAAGTTTACCTGCTTTCAATACAGTGGCAATATCCTGTGCTTCTTCTACCGTCATACTTCCGCCTGAGATAGAAGTATTTCCACCGGTAATAGGCGTATTTACGGACGGAGCCGTATAAACATAGTCATCTAAAACAACCGCTACAAACTTTCCTACGTTTTCCGTAGTCATCTTAGCCCAAAGTTTGGCACCATTGCTTTTCATAGTCATATTTACTTCCGGATTGTTCAGCTGATCATATACCTGAGAAGCATCTGCAATAACATCGCCCTCTATAGGAGCAATATCTCTCCTGTTGGATTTGATCGCATATAAGTTGATTCGCTCTTCTCTGGATTCATCCTGTAATGTAGTGGTAAAGGACTTATAATCCCATAAAAATTTAGTATACCTCAATGCTACAGGTAAAAAACTTCTGACCTGAGGATCTCTTAACAAATTATTTACCCTGGCAGTATCTGTAATTTTTGCACTCGCCACAACAGAACTGTTAGCTTCTGTAGGTTGTAAGAAAGTAAACAGGTTTTTTTGCGTGGCAGCGGCTATGGAATCCGTGTCAGATTCTAATAAATCATCTAAACTGTCCGTTTCCGTAGTATCTTTTTTCTGTTCAACCAAAGGTTCCTCCCCTTTTAACATTTCGGTAACTTTGGCATTTACCTGATAGAAGAATCCTTGCAATTCGGCACCTGTATACACTTCCCAGAATTGTAATTGTGCTTTGCTGGTTAGCAATTTTCTTACACGCTCTATATCTTTGGCTCCGGGTAATTCAATTTGAATTCTTCCGGAATTTCCTATTCTTTGAATAGTAGGCTGTGTGACTCCAAACTTATCAATTCTGCTTCTTAATACTTCAAAAGCAGTGGCAATAGAACTGTTGATTTCTTCTTGTAAAACGGGTTTAACTTCTTCGTTGGTTTTATTAAAATCAATTTTATCGCTTAAGGCTTTTGTCCCAAAAATACTGGGAGCACTTAATCTTATATTGCCATTTTCTTTGGAAGTTTTTTCAAATGCTGCGAAGAAAAGATTCAAATAATTGTCATTGCTGCTTCTTTGAGCATCATCGGCAGCTTTTAGTGCTTGCCTAAAAGCTACTTCTTTAGATTCGTTTGCCAGACTTATCAGAATTTCTTTTACCGAAACCTGTAAAATAGCATTGAAACCTCCCTTTAAATCCAGTCCAAGGTTCATTTCTTTTTCCTTCAGGTCATTATAGGTATAGCTGGCAACTCCCAGATTTACAACTTCTTTTGTTGCAACACTATCCATATATTTCCGCTCAAAACGGGCAATCTCTTTACCATTATTTTCTTTTGCATTTTCTCTGGCGTATATTTTAGCGTCGCTCTCTACCGTACCGGCAAAATATGTAAATGACAATTGGTATAAACTTATCAACCCAAAAAGGATTGCAAATAATCTAATAAGTCCTTTGTTTTGCATCTTATGATTAATTTAGGTCGACTTCTTTTTTAAACGTGCAAATATAGTATTTCAAAAAAGACCAACCTAATGAAAATGTGTATATTTACTCACTTGTTTCTATAAAAACAGAAAGCGTAAAAACCCAAAAAGAAGCCTATTAATGACACATTTATCCGATATAGAAATTGCACAGGTGAAAGACTTACAACATATTACCAAAATTGCTGAAATACTATCAATTAAAGAAGGTGATTTGGAATTGTACGGAAAGTACAAGGCAAAACTTCCTTTGCACCTACTGGATGAAAAAAAGGCAAGTGAAAATAATTTAATTTTAGTTACCGCATTAACACCCACTCCTGCCGGAGAAGGAAAAACAACGGTTTCTATCGGATTAACCGAAGGGTTGAACAAGACGGGTAAGCAAGCTACGGTTGTTTTGCGAGAACCGTCTTTAGGCCCTGTTTTCGGAATTAAAGGAGGTGCCGCCGGAGGAGGGTATTCTCAGGTAGTCCCTATGGAAGATATCAATCTGCATTTCACCGGCGATTTTAATGCGGTCGAAAAAGCAAATAATTTATTGTCGGCGTTAATTGATAATAACATCCAAAATAAAACGGCAAACCTGAATATAGATCCGAGAACGATTCTGTGGAAGCGTGTTATTGATATGAATGATCGTGCTTTACGATATATTACCATTGGCTTGGGAGGCACGGCAAATGGCGTTCCCAGAGAAGACGGGTTTCATATTACCCCGGCCTCCGAAGTAATGGCCATTTTATGTATGGCTACCGATTTTGATAATTTAAAAAAGCGTTTAGGAGCTATTTTTATTGGATTTACGTATAAAAACGAGCCTGTTTTTGCCCGGGATTTAAAAGCTGAAAATGCTATGGCTATTTTGCTTAAAGATGCCATAAAACCCAATTTAGTACAGACACTGGAAGGAAATCCGGCCATTATTCACGGGGGTCCTTTTGCGAATATTGCACAGGGAACCAACACAATCATTGCTACAAAAATGGGATTATCACTTTCAAATTACGTAGTTACCGAAGCCGGTTTTGGTGCGGATTTAGGTGCGGAAAAATTTCTGAATATCAAATCTGCTTACGCAAAATTAAACCCTAAAGCAGTTGTTTTGGTAGCTACTATAAGGGCACTCAGGCATCATGGAGGCGTTCAAAAAGAAGCATATAATACTCCGGATTTAAATGCAGTTACGAAAGGATTTAAAAACCTGGAAAAGCATATTGAGAACATTAGAAAATACAATATTGAACCTGTTGTAGCCATCAATTCCTTTGCTTCCGATTCTGAAGAAGAGGTAGATTTTGTGATAGAAAAGTGTGCCGGTTTGGGAGTACAGGCTGTACTTTCCGAGGGATGGGCAAAAGGAGGAGCAGGAACTCAAAATCTGGCTCAAGCCGTAGCAGCTGTTGTAGAGCACAAGGCCACTCAATACAAACCCTTATACGATTGGAAAAGCCCGGTAACAGCTAAAATTGAAACCATTGCAAAAGAAATGTACGGAGCAGTGAATGTAGAGTATAGTAAGGTGGCAAGATTGAATTTAAGAAGAATTGACAGATTAGGATTTAATGACTTTGCTATTTGTATGGCAAAAACACAAAAATCATTTTCTGACAATGAAACATTGATTGGAAGGCCCGAAAATTTTACGGTAACGGTCAGGGAGATTGAAATTGCAGCAGGGGCTCAGTTTATTATCCCTATTTTAGGAAAAATGATGCGGATGCCCGGACTACCTTCCAAACCGGCTTCTGAAGGTATGACGATTGATGAAAAAGGCGTTATTTCGGGATTATCTTAAACGGTAGAGAAGTAAGGCCTTGGGTCTAATAATGAAGTTATTTTTATAACTCTAAATTGAACTCCTGCATATGGTATCTTTAACCTATATTTTCTAACCATTATAGAAAATCATACTTGTCCTTTATTAAAAAAACTATTTTAGGTTTGATCGATGTAACCTATTTTGGTAATCTTATTAGTGTATTTATCAAAATATATGTATATATAATCATTACATCCATCACAATATTGGTAAATAATACTTTTGTTACCATTTCTTTGCGTATTTAAAATAACATTTCCTAAAGCGTTTATATTATCTCCGATAGTTACCGTAACTCCCTGTATGGTAATGTTCCAGTTATTTTTGGTAATTTTAAATGCTATTATTTCATTTTCTTCAAAAGCAAGATTGAAACCATTATAATATCTATATGAATAATAGTTATTTTCTTCCGGTTCTTCTACTGCTTCATTTATGGCTGCAGGAATTAAATTTCTGACTTGTTGTTTGATTCCTGTAGTAGCTCGAATATCATTTAATGTAATGTTATTAATTTTAATATTATAAAATTCTGCTTCTGATATAGTATTTGATGTTACTTGCCAAATTTGTTAGTAATAGTCTTACAATTAATAGTATATTTCTCATGGTTTATGTTTGCTCAATAAACCCAATTTCTGTTATTTTATTAGTGTATTTATCAAATTCTATATAAATAAAATTATTACACCCATCACAGTATTGATAATTAATACTCTTGCCTCCATCCGCATCATCGTTAATAGCTACATTTCCCAAAACGCTTATATCATCTCCAATGGTTACCGTAACTCCCTGTATAGTAATATTCCAATTGTTTTTTGTAATATCGAATGCAATTATTTCATTTTCAGAAAAACCAATTTCAAAGCCATCATAAAAATAATCATAATAGTTTTCCTCTGGCTCTTCTGTAGATTTATTTATGGCTGCAGGAATTAAATTTCTGACTTGTTCTCTTATACCTCCAGTGGCTTGAATATCATTTAGTGTAATATTGTTAATCTTAATATTATAAAAATCTGTATATGATATAATGTTTGATGTCATTTGACAACTTGCTAAACTACTTGTTAGTATTAGCGTTAAAATGAATAGTATATTTTTCATGGTTTAAGTTTTTAATTACAATTTGTATTTGTTTGCGAAACTCCATTGTCATCAATGGTAGTAGAAAGATAATCTCTTGGGTCAACTAATGTATAATGACTATAGCTCCAAGAATTACTACCGTCATGTTCTCTTACTTCTATATGCACATGGGAATCTACCTTTTTTCTTTTTAATCCTTTTTTTAAATTCCCAGAATCTCCCTGATACCCTATAATATCAACTGCTTTTACATAGGTTAGAGGGCTACTTGTTTGTAATATTCGATTATTTTTTTGTAAATGAAAATAAGAATATTTTTACCGTTTACAGTACTGTGTATTCTGGTATAATAACCTGCTTCTTTGTGGTATTTAGTCGAATAAATATACCCGTCATACATGGCAAAAATAGGCGCACCTTGTTCATTTTTTAAATCTATACCTCCGTGTTTCTTATTCCTCGGCGTATTACAATCATTCCCTCCATATCTTTTACACCCTCCACTAGAAGGATTTCCAAACATAGCCCCTTGAGTACCCGAAGGCCCATATTGCGGTGCAATTTCAGGATCAGGTACAGGGTCTCCTGCACAAGGTTTCTTAACACAAGTTCCCAAACCGTTAATGTTTTCCGTATAACCGGCTCTGCAAACACAGCTTCCGCTACTGTCTTCCACTTTACCCGGCGGACATACACAATTTCCATCGGCATCCATTATTTTTTCTCCGCTACATCTCGGATCTACTAAGGTGGTCTCTACTTCATTATCTTCCGAGTCGTCATCGCCTCCCGAGCTTCCTCCTCCTAAACCTCCCCCACCTCCCGAAGGCGGGTTGATGTAGTTGTCTTCCGTACCGGAGGAACACTCTCCCCATATAACGGTGAATACAAATTCAAAACTCGTAGCATTGCAAGTACCCGGAGCATGCGGATTTCCAAAACTGCATTCCCAGGCCGTATGTACTCCAACAACACAGTCTCCCAAACGGGAAGATATCAAATCATCGGTATCAAATAAATCATTTTGGCTGATAGCCACCGTTCCGCTATAATACTGCGAAGCTCCCGACAGGTATTCCTGAGAAGGAGCATATTCCAGAATATACGTCATAGACCTGACCATTTGTATCTGCATAGAGTACCAGATTATATAAGAGTTCTGTCTCTGTCTCGGTGATGAGTTTAAAGGTATATGTTTTGTAATCACCTCTGTCAATAACCGCAATTTCATCTGTTAGAATGGTGGGATTATCAGAAGATTCCAATCTTCCGGTTTCATCTACCAACGGTTTATTCACATCAAAATACCGTGTAAAACGGTCTAACTCTGGCTCAAGTAAATTTTATGGGTATTAAGCGAATAATTTTTCAAGTCTAAAGAGGAAAAATTGTGTATCTCTTACGCCTCTTTGATTGGCTCTAAAGAGTTTTATTTTTGAATTAAAAGACTCTGCATTTGCATTTGTATTCCTATTGTAAAAAAAGTTTAAGATGGTATTAAAATGATGTTTAATACTGTTCATTGCTGTATTGAAATTTTTAAATTCCAATTTTTCTGTATCCTCAAACCAATGTTCAAATCGTTGTTTGGCTTTTACTTTACATTTTTCTTGATAAATGCTTCTAAATTCTAAAGTGTGTTTATAGGCTTGTTGGATGTTTGGATAAAGATTACATAATAATTCTGCTCTTTGTTTTTGATTAGGTGTCCAATCGTTTGTCTTTTTAGCTAAAATATATCTACTTCTAGCCAAAAGTTGCTTTTTTGTATCACCATTAGATAGCACTATGGGTTTGTGTTTCTTCCTTGCTTTTTTAGCAGCTTCAATGGCTTTGTTTTCATCTTCTATTGCTTTCCACCGATGCTGTACTCTAACATGCTGTAAAGCTTCTGTTACCAGTTTTACCACATGAAATCTATCGGTAACAATTTTAGCATTTGGAAAACAAATCTTAGCTGTTAAATTCATATTATTTGCCATATCTAAAGTTACTTCTTTGACTTGTTTGCGTTGTTCTAAGGGTATTCTTTCAATAGCAGTAATAATATCATCACTTTTAATTCCTTTTACACAAGCCACTAAAGTTCCTTGTTTACTTCGTGCGTTCTTGTTGGTCAAATAGGTATAAAGTTCACCTTTAGATAGACTTACTTCATCAAGACTTAAATACTCTCCTATATTCTTCGGATAAATAAGATAATCTTCACAATGGGGCTTTTGATTCCAACTATCAAACCCACTTATCTGTTTCTTATAATGGCGTTGTAAAGTTCGTGGGTAAATACCGTAATAACTCGCTATATTACTGATCGTATCTTCTCGGGCCTCTACCTGTAGCTTTTAAAAAATCAGAAAGTTCTGACGTTAATTTAGAACCTTCTGCAATGAATGAATAATCATTTTTAATCGCTCCCTTTTTAGTCTTCTTATCTCGCCATCGTCTTGTTTTTATATGTAGATAAACTGCTTTACCGCGTATGGGAAAATCTTGAATCTGTTTACTGCTAATAAAACCTTTGGACTCATAATTACCCTTTGAGTAACCCTCTGGTAGAATATTCTTCTCTTCTAAATAAATGTGAAAAGCATCCTTTTTAACTGAAATATCTCCTAATTCTTCAAAAAATACAATATCAAAATGAAGTAATAAATCTTGAGGGAGGATAGATGCTAATAATTCTAAATGCATCGTCTTTTTTTATGCATCTAAAATAATCAATCCCCATAAATTGTCGTTGACCCCTAACTCTTTGCCGTCGGTAACCGATTGTTGGAACTTGCTTAAAGAGATTCTGCTGACTGTTTTTGTTCCTGATGCTTCCTGCGGTTTTAAAAAGGATTCGTTCTCACAATTTAAAAGCAATACCGGAAGAGATACTGCTAAGATGCCTATGGCATATTTCAAATATTTTTTAAATTTCGTTCTCATAACTTCTCGTTATTTTAAGGGTTAATAGAAAGTCGTTTTTTGTTATTACTAATTAAGTTACTATTTTTTCAATACTACAGGCTTTTTTCTTTACAGATAGGAATTTTTTTATTTTCCTGTCAGAAAGCTATATGCCTTATAAAGGTCAAAAACAAATGGAAATAACTCATAACACCGGGGTTCTTAAAAGACGACTAAAGGGCTACAGCAATTTTCATCATTGTTAGCGTAAACAAACCTAAGTAATTTATTTCTTATATGTAAAAAAATAATTGTCATATCGTTATTTTATAGCCTGTAGCTATTAAGCAGGGAATTCTTATATGCTTTTCGGCTTGAAATTATTATTGAAGATTCAAATAATACAGACAGCACATTTTTAGTATCTTCGGTTTATAAAAATATATAACTTAATGATTTACAGATCGTTGTTTTTATTTGTTTTGGCAGGGGCTTTTTTTTCGTGTAAAAGTAAGCCGATTCCTCAAAAAGCAACTAAAGATAAGTTGCTTATTTCTTATGTCAACCCTTTTATCGGTACCGGCGGTCACGGGCATACGTATCCCGGAGCTACCATGCCGTTTGGAATGATGCAACTGAGTCCCGATACACGTTTGGACGGTTGGGACGGATGTTCGGGATATCACTATTCCGATACGTATATCTACGGATTCTCACATACTCATTTGAGCGGAACGGGCGTTTCGGATTACGGTGATATTTTGCTGATGCCTACTGATGATGTGGTTTTCAACAATGGTGCTGACGGCAACAAAGGCTATCGTGCTCATTTTTCGCATGCGCATGAAATTGCAGAACCGGGATACTACAAAGTACATTTGGAAGACACAAAAATTGACGTGGAACTCACGGTTTCCAAACGAAGCGGAATGCACAAATATCAATTTCCGTCCGGCGAACATCAAATAGTGATGTTAGATTTGAAACACAGGGATAAACTGCTAGATTTCCAAATTCATAAAGAAGATGCATATACCATCTCCGGATATCGTCATTCAAAAGCCTGGGCTACCCGACAAATGCTGTTTTACCATATGGTTTTTTCGCATCCGATTACATCTGTTGAATACAATGAAGACAAAAGCATTGCAGGTTTTGAATTGCACAATCCAACGAATGAACCCGTTATTATTTCAATAGGAATCAGCCCGGTGGATGTTGAAGGGGCTAAAAACAATTTGGAGGCAGAAATCGGAAAAAGAACTTTTCAGCAGGTAAAGAGCAATGCGCAAAATACCTGGAAACAGCAATTGGAAAAAGTGGTGATCGAAAGTTCAAACGAAGATTATAAAACCAATTTCTACACCTCGATGTATCATGCGATGATAGCTCCTAATCTGTATCAGGATGTAGACGGGCGTTATCGCGGAATGGATTTGGAAATTCATCAAACAGTTGATTTTGAATACTATACAGTATTTTCTTTATGGGATACCTATCGGGCCGCGCACCCGTTATATACCATTTTAGAACAAGAGAGAACGAATGATTTTATCAATACCTTTTTAGCAAAATATGAGGAAGGCGGCATTATGCCCATTTGGGATTTGTCTGCATGTTATACGGGCTGTATGATTGGTTACCATGCTGTTCCTGTGATTGCAGATGCATATTTAAAAGGAATTCGGGAATACGGATACGGAGAAAGCTCTGGAAGCGATGAAACATTCTGCTACCAGAGATAAATTGGGGCTGAAGAGCTACAAACAACTTGGATTTATCCCGGTAGAAAAAGAATCGGAATCCGTTTCCAAAACCCTGGAATATGCCTATGATGACTGGACTCTTGCGCAAATGGCCAAAGCCATGAACAAATCGGAGGATTATAAAATCTATTCCCAAAGAGGGCAGTTTTATAAAAATGTTTTTGACCCTGGAAGTCAATTTATGCGAGGGCGTTTTCGCAACACCTGGTTTGCACCATTTGACCCGTATGAGGTGAATTTCAATTATACGGAAGCCAATTCCTGGCAGTATAGCTTTTATGTTCCGCAAGACATCAGCGGATTTATGGAACTGTTGGGAGGAAAGCAGGCTTTGGAAAATCAGCTGGACAAATTGTTTACGGCAAAGCAGGAAACTTCAGGGAGGAATCAGGCAGACATCACAGGGCTGATTGGTCAGTATGCACATGGAAATGAACCGAGTCATCATATGGCATATTTGTACAATTTTGTAAATAAACCTCATAAAACACAAGAAAGAGTTTATCAGATATTAACAACATTGTACACCAATGCTCCGGATGGAATTTCGGGAAATGAAGATTGTGGTCAGATGAGTGCCTGGTATATTTTTAGTTCCCTGGGATTTTATCCGGTAACTCCGGCATCCAATCAATACATTATCGGAACGCCTTTGTTTGACAAAGCTACTATCCACTTAGAGAATGGAAGGTTATTTACCATAGTGGCCGAATCCTTATCCAAACAAAATAAATACATTAAAGCCGTTTATTTGAACGGGAAAAAATATCCGTTTTCCTATATTCATCACAGGGATATTGTGAATGGAGGAAGTTTGGTTTTTAAAATGTCCGATGAACCGTCGGAGTGGGGAAGCCAAAACCCATTTGTTCCGATAACAGAAATCAAAGAACACAAAATTGTTCCGGCTCCATTTATTACCAAAGGCAATGTGGCATTCAAAGGAAGTACGGAAGTTGTATTGGAAACCGCAGATACAGAAGCTGAAATATTTTATTCTTTTGGCGATGATTTTGTACTTTACGAAAAGCCTTTCCGGGTTTCGGAAAAAGCTATATTAAAAACCTATGCACAGAAAGGAAAAAATAAAAGTGCTGTTATCACGACCGATTTTTACAAAATAGATCCGGATATTAAGATTGAATTAAAAACAAGGTATGCAAATCAGTACAATGCCGGTGGTGATAATGCGCTGATCGACGGAATCATCGGAACAAAAGATTTTAGAACGGGAACCTGGCAAGGCTATCAGGATGAAGATGTGGTTGCGATTGTGGATTTGGGGAAAGAAAAAAGAGTACATATGGTTGACATAAATTTTTTACAAGATCAGCGCAGTTGGATATTTTTCCCCACAAGTGTTGAATGCCGGGTTTCTAACGACGGTATAAACTTTAAGCAAATGGATGGGACACGCAGGATAGCAGCTGCAAAACCTTCGGAAGAAATTGAAATTAAAAAAATGTATTTCAAACAACCATCAAAAAGATATCAATATATCAAAGTCATTGCCAAAAAACCGGGCAAGCTCCCCGAATGGCACCCGGGATATAAGCATGACGGACGGTCATGGATTTTTGTAGATGAGATTCGGGTTAGATAGTAATAGCGTTTAAAGTTTGAAAGTCTCAAGTTAAAAGTTTGCCTAACCTTTTTAAAACACTGAGAAAAATGAATGTATAAATAGCTTATTCTCTTTCTTCAAAAGGAATGATGGTGCCTTTTTCAACATAATTTTTAAGTCCGTTCAGTAACATTGCCCAACAAAAAGAAGATCTTTTGAAATGGTGATTGCATACAGGCCATCTCGTATGACTAAATTGAACAGCAACGGAATGGTTATCTTCTTTTAAATCGAAACCGAAAGTAGTCGGATTCCAATCCGGATCAGCATCTGTCATCTTTATATGGAAAGATGTATTGTTTTTACACACTGTAACTTTTCCATACCAATTATAAGCATCTGTAAAATTGAAATTATAAACTTCTCCTACTTCAGGTGTTCCGGAAGAGGTTAAGGGCCACCAATTGTTTAGATGCTTTGGCTGTGTAATTGCATCAAAAACAGCTTTTGCAGATGCGTGAATAACAAAATCGTGATAAATTGAAAATCCTTTGTCTGTTTGTTGTTTTTCCATATGATAGATTTACCTGTTAAAAAAAGAATCCACAAACTCGTATTTGTTAAATACCTGCAAATCGTCTATCCCCTCTCCTACACCTATATATTTTACAGGTATTTGAAATTGGTCTGAAATGCCGATAACAACTCCTCCTTTGGCCGTTCCGTCCAGTTTGGTAACTGCCAGAGAGGTTATTTCCGTAGCTTTCGTAAATTGTTTGGCCTGCTCAAAAGCATTTTGACCTGTAGAGCCGTCTAATACCAGCAATACATCATGAGGGGCATTGGGTATTACTTTTTGCATGACTCTTTTAATCTTTGTCAACTCATTCATTAAATTGACCTTATTATGTAAGCGTCCTGCCGTATCTACGACGGCGACATCCGCATGTTGAGAAACTGCCGATGTCAATGTATCAAAAGCTACGGAAGCGGGATCTGACCCTATTTCCTGCCTGATAATGGATACATTTGTTCTATCTGCCCATACTTGTAATTGATCAATAGCTGCGGCCCTAAAGGTATCTGCGGCTCCCAGCACTACCTTTAGGCCTTGCTTTTTAAATTGTGATGCAAGCTTTCCTATAGTGGTGGTTTTACCTACCCCATTTACTCCTACTACCATCAAAACATACGGATTTTTAGCCTCTTTCCTGTCAGCAGAAAAAGATGGAATTGTAAAACCGGTATCATTCCCTGTATGGTTTTCAGATAACAGGCTTGCTATTTCATCTTTTAACATATGGTTTAATTCATCTACTCCCAAGTATTTATCTTTTGCAACACGAGCTTCAATTCTTTCAATAATTTTTAAGGTAGTAGCTACTCCTACATCCGATGAAACCAATACTTCTTCCAAATTATCCAGCACATCATCATCTACTTTTGTTTTTCCGACTACTGCTTTGGATAGTTTGGTGAAGAAACTCGATTTGGATTTTTCTAATCCTTTGTCTAAGGTTTCTTTTTTTTCTTTTGTAAATATTTTATCAAAAAAACTCATCGTCTGTTTTATTTGCAGATCATATTGAACTCGTTTAAACTTTTTCAAAAAAGTACAGTGTAAAAGTTAGAAAGTTGAAAAGTGTAAGTCTCTTTGGAATTTTATTTAGAACGTTTCAAGCAGATTCAAAAAATCTGTAACTTTTAACTTTCCGACTTTTACACTTTCTAACTAAAGACTGTATTACAACATCAAAATTACGGAAATAAACCGCATAAAAAAGCTACTCCCTGTATGGAAAGTAGCTTTATACTATTTTTTAAGACATTACTTTTTAGCGAAAAAGTCATTTATTTGTGTAGGGCCTATAATAGCTTCAACAAATGTATATGCTCCGGTTTTCGGAGATTTTACCATTTTAATTGCTTTACTTAACCTCTTAGAACCTGTCTGTAAAGATGCTACTGATTTCTTTGCCATGACTTGCTTTTATTTAATTTCTTTATGAACTGTCATTTTCTTTAAAATGGGGTTGAATTTTTTAATTTCAATTCTATCCGGCGTATTCTTTTTATTCTTGGTAGTAATATACCTGGAAGTACCCGGTTTACCCGTTGCTTTATGTTCTGTACACTCTAAAATTACCTGAATTCTATTTCCTTTTTTTGCCATCTCGCTGAGTTTTGTTTAGGGAATTATTATTTCGTTAAATAACCTTTGGCTCTTGCTTCTTTAAGTACTGCGGAAATCCCTTTTCTATTAATATTCTTTAAAGCCGATGCAGATATTTTTAAGGTAATCCACCTATCTTCTTCCGGAATATAAAAACGCTTCGTCATCAGATTTACATTAAATTTTCTCTTCGTTCTGTTTAAAGCATTCGAAACGTTGTTTCCTGCCATCGCTTTTTTACCTGTTAATTCACAAACTCTGGACATTTTATTAATCTTTACATCGTAACTTTACGTGAGGTGCAAATGTATGACATTTTTGATTTTCTACAAAAACTATTTTGCTATTTTTCCGAATATGAAAAAATTCGCCGATAATGTCAAACCCTATCATCTCTTATAGTCAACACACGAGGTTTTTTAAAATATATAAAGCCGATAGTTTTGCTAGGGTCCCTAAACGAGTTACAACTTCATTTGTAAATTAAATATTTTTCGCGCTTTTTTCTAAAATCTTCCAGAGCTTTTTTCCAGGAAGCTCTTATCTCTTCTTCGGAAATTCCTTTTTCTATTTGTTCTTGTAATTTTTTTGTTCCGGCCAATTTGGTAAAAAATGCATTGAAGAAATATTTTGTTTTATTTTGTCGATACGCTTTGATCAGCCAAGACAGGTTGAGAACATCTAGTTTTTTCGTATTCCTTAAATCTTCGCCGTAACAAATCATATGCTGATGTTTTGGATATTTTGCTCCTTCATTTGCTTTAGGAGTATATGAAAACCCTTTTTTATCTAAAAACGGAGATCCGTAAATTTGAAATTGTTCATCAGTACCACGTCCTGCATTTACATTGGTCCCTTCAAAGAAGCACAAACTGGGGTAAAGGTTAATGGCTTTATCATTTGGTAAGTTTGGAGAAGGTTTTACAGGCAGGCTATATTCGGAATCATGGGTATAGTTTTTTAAAGGGATCACTGTTAATTTACATCTTATTTTGTTTGCCAGCCATTTTTCACCGTTTATGAGTTGTGCATATTCCCCTATAGTCATACCATATACTACGGGAACGGGATGCATTCCCACAAAACTCATGTGTTTTTTTTCCAAAACGGGGCCGTCAATATAGTGTCCGTTAGGGTTGGGCCTGTCAAGAACTATCAGAGAGACTCCGGATTCGGCACAAGCCTCCATCATATAATGTAATGTAGAAATATAGGTATAAAAACGAGCTCCTACGTCCTGAATATCAAAAATGACAATATCAATTCCTTTTAGTTGTTTTTTAGAGGGTTTTTTGTTTTTTCCATATAAAGAAATAACAGGCAATCCTGTTTTTGTATCTGTAGTATTTTGTATAAATTCTCCGGCATCTGCTTTTCCGCGAAATCCATGTTCGGGAGCAAACACTTTTTTAATATTGATTTTTAAAGAAAGTAAACTATCTACCAGATGCGTGAACCTGTGTTCTCCCCGCTGCTTTTTTATAACGGATGTTTGGTTGGCAACTACAGCTACCTTTTTATTTCTTAGTTTAGGAAGATACCTTGCGATTCTTTCAGCTCCTGTCTTTATCCGGGCATCTTTTTGAGGTAACTGATCACAAACCATTAGCTGAAAAGGCATCAGAAAAAGCAAGAATAAATATGTACTTTTACGCAGTATAAACACCATAGGATTGAATTACGAGTTATTTATTGCAAAACGCATCATTGCGGGAAAAGAGTATAAAAATAGTATTTCAGCACCAATAATAAAAATAGCCATTATTGCCATAGCACTGGGAATTACTGTTATGTTGATTGCAACGGCCACTACAACAGGGTTGCAACATAAAATTCGCAATAAGATATCCGGTTTTAAAGGCCATATACAAATTACGAACTTTGACAATAACAACTCGGGAATTTCATTAGTACCCATTTCTAAAAATCAATATTTTTTTCCAACCATTCCGAATGTCGACGGAATTAAAAAAGTACAGGTTTTTGCCACCAGGGCAGGATTGATAAAAACAGCTACTGACTTTGAAGGAATTATTTTTAAAGGAGTTTCCAAATCATATGACTGGACGTTTTTTAAAGAATATTTGATAGCAGGAGATTTGCCGGATTACAATCAGCGTAGGGTTAAAGATGTTTTGTTATCAAAAACCTTTGTAGACAACCTGCAACTTAAACTGAATGATACCATTACGGCAACCTTCTTTAAGGATAAAAAGAATAGCCTGCCATCTGTCAGAAAATATCATATCAAAGGAATATATGATACCGGTTTTTTAGAATTTGATAAAACTGTGATGATTGGAGATATCAAAGAAGTACAACGGCTAAATAAGTGGAGGGTAAATGAAGAAGTTGGAGGCTTTGAAGTAATTTTGGAAGACTTTAATCAAATTGAAGAAAAAAGCAAAACCATCTACAAAGAAATTCCTGTTACTTTAAATGCAATATCTATTGTAGAAGCTTATCCTGCTATTTTTGAATGGATTGCATTATTTGATAATAATGTGTGGTTCATCATTGTTATGATGATTCTTGTAGCCGGAATTAATATGATTACCGCCTTGCTGGTATTGATACTAGAACGGGTACAAATGGTGGGAATTTTAAAGTCGTTGGGAAGCTCTGATACGAGCATTCGGAAAATATTTTTATATAACGCTTCTTATCTGATCTTAAAGGGACTCTTTTTTGGGAACCTTATTGGGTTAACCGTGCTATTTATACAAAAATATACCGGCTTCATAACATTAAACCCGGAGACTTATTATGTCTCCTCAGTACCGGTGTATATGAGTTTTTGGAATATCTTATTTTTAAATTCAGGAACCCTCATTTTATGCTTTTTAATGTTACTGATTCCTTCCTATGTGATTACTAAAATTCAACCTTCGAAATCGATTCGGTTTGCGTAATACCATTTATCACTTGAAATTACTGGTATAAGTATTACCTGTTCGTTTTTTGCTTAAACCGGGTTAAAAATATAAAGAGTACTAATGGTATAGGTAGCTAATTTCCAGTATTCTTTTCCATATTCTTGATATAATCCGAAGGTTTAATGCCTTTTAATTTAAAAAAAGTTTTAGAAAAAGAATCAGCATTATTATAGCCTGCTTCCTGAGCGATGGCTTTTATTGTAAATTTTCGGATGATAGGGTTTTCTTTGAGTTCCTTAATAATATTATCAATTCTTAGCGTATTTAAATAGTTGGTAAAAGATGTTTTTTTATAGTGATTGATGATTTTCGATAAATAATTGGTATTGGTATTAAATTTCTTTGCCAAAAAATTTAATGTTATTTGCGGTGAAGTATACTCTTGATGTTTTTCAAATACATCCAAAGCTCTTAAAACACTGTCTGTAATTTCGTCCGGTATATTTAATTTATCATTAAATTCTTTTTGTAATGAGCTATCAATAATGGGTTTCCGTATTATTTTTTTTGCAGAGGACGAATTTAAATGTTTGCGCAGATATTTTCTTTCATTTAATACTCTTATCTGCATGACCGATTGGTATCCTAACCAATAAATTAGAATTGTGGTGAAAACTCGTAAAGGGTAATAGGATGGCAAAAATATGTTAAAATTCAAATAAATAGTAATTATTAAAGGAAGTATCCAAAACAGATAGCCTAACAACCCCAGTCTAAAAAATGTATTGATCCATTTTAAATTATCAAAGCTTATTATATTAGATGCTGTTTTGTCATTTTTTACAAGTCTGTACAAATAGTAAGAATAACCAAAAACAGCTAAAGACAAAATAATACTTAAAACTTCTTCAATTACCGTATACTTTTTAAAATAAGGGGCAATTTCCTGAACTCCATAGTCAGCATAATAAAAGCCAAATCTAACCAGTAACAGAAAACTAAAAATGAATAGGACAACTTTTAATACGTTAAAATATTTTTTTTCAATTTCCAAATAATATATCAAAAACATATAAAAAAAAGAAGCTGCCAAAAAATGCCATGGTATTTCAAAATATCTTAAAAAAAGATGCTCCTGAAAAAAACTTTTTGCTAAAACCCATGACTGAAAATTATTTAAGGATATGGCAAGTACTAAAAAATTAATGAAAACAATACTTCTTTTTTTACCATTCTTTGAGAAAAAAAGAACAGTACAGAACAAAAAACCATGTAATGCACTCAACAACAAAAAGAAATTAAAGAAATCTTTAATCATATTAAGAATCATATCTCATTATACAAAGATATTTTTTTTACCACTATTACAAGATGTTATTTAGTGTCTTTGCTTTTTTTTGAAAATGGAATGAGTTTAGTTGAAACGAGTTCAATATAAGAAATTTGAAGTCAAATCAATAAACACAGTAGCTAGCTCTATTTTACAGAAGTTTCCGACACTCGATTTTCTGTTACTAATTTTATACCTGTTATTCATAAATAAACGCCTGTTATTTATGAATAGCGGGTTACTTAGGTTGTGTATGTTGCCTTTCCGATGTTATAGCCTTCGAAGAATTGCGATTCGTAATACAGCGGTAGTGATTAATTTAAAGAAATCACGTAAAAACAAAAAGAGAGTGATATGATAGCAATAACCGAAGTTAAGATTTGACATTAAAAAAACGGTTGTTACCCACAACCACCTGTAAATACGAAATACTAACGCAAATTATCAGTAACAATTATAACCAAAAAAATGAACAAACTATTTTTAAATATTCTGACAATCGTTTTAATTTACCTGAACACTACTTTTATTTTTGCACAAGAACGCAAATTCAAGCTAAAATCTACAAGTGCTGGTATTGGTTTAATCAGTTCATTACCCGGTACTGAAATCAGAAATAATCTAAATCTCGATTTAGCGACTGAGCTAAATAAAAACCTTTTCTCTTTCTATTCAAGCTTTGGTCATAGGGGTTTTTTCTTTGGGATTAGAAAAACTTATTGTGAAATGAATTTAACCTATGGAAGACAAATAGATATAAATAATTGGCTAAAACTGGAGGGGCATTTTGGGGTTAGGATATTTAGGGTATGAGCGTTCTGGGAGCAAAAAATCAACTATTGGTTTTCCGTTCAGAGTGAAACTGATTTTTTATACCGGAAAGCATTTTGGAATTGGACTAAACCCCCAATATGAATCTAAACTCTTTAGTGAATGCATATTACAGCAATATAATCTTCCAATACAAATTTTAAACAATATATAACAAAGTTAACAATAATTAAAAATCCGGACAAAATACCTATTACTTCCAATGTTCTAATACTAAAAATGCAAATTATTAATATCAACCATCCGAAATTATGAAAAAATTACTTTTTTATGTGATGCTTATATTTTTTACTGTAGCAGCCAGTTCTCAGGATGAAAATAAGATGTTCGTTTTATTTGAATCCGGTTTGAATAAAGTGAACTCTGATTTCAAAATCCATTTTGGCGGGGGAGTAGAATATCTCTTATCTAAGAAAAGTAGTTTAACACTTCGACTAAAATATTTTAAAACAGGAATAGATTATAATAAAGAAGCTATCGAATGTAGTTTTGCGAGCTTCTTTTGTTCTTCTGGCAGAACTTTTCTATATGAAGGAGAAAATTTAAAAATTCCAGTTAATTATAAGTTTAGGAACTGGATATGCAACAAAAAATGGTACAAAAAGTTAAGCTACATTTTTGATTTGATATAATTTTTCAAATTCGATGATATTTTTGTAACCAAGAGCAGAATGTCTTCTGTATCTGTTGTACCAAGTTTCTATGTATTCAAAGACTTTAATTTGAAGACTTTTGTTGGATATAAACTTATTGTCTATCATTAGTTCTGTTTTGATTGTTTTAAAAAAAGATTCAGCTACTGCATTATCCCAACAGTTTCCTTTTCTACTCATACTGGGTGTTACATGATAACTTTTAAGGATATTAACAAACGCATGAGATGCGTATTGTACACCTCGATCAGAATGAAAAATCATACCTTCACAAGGCATTCTGTTGTTTACAGCCATTCTCCATGCAGCAATGATAGTTTGTCTTGCTTTGAGTCCATTGCTCAAAGACCAACCAATGACTTTACGATCAAACAGGTCAATAATTACCGTTAAGTACAGCCATCCTTGTGCAGGCTTTAAATAGGTAATATCAGAAACCCATTTCTGTGCAGCAGCGGTAGCTTTAAAATCTCTATCCAATACATTATCAGCTACCGGATATTGATGCTTAGAATCTGTCGTGACAACAAATTTCTTTTTACGAACTGCTTTAATCCCGTGTTTTTTCATCAATCGTGCTACCCTAGACCTAGATACTTTAAACCCTTTAGCTTTGAGTTCCTCTGTAATTCTAGGACTTCCATAAGTAGATTTACTTCGCTCACAGATACGGTGAATCTCAGAGAGTAGCATACGATTTTTTCCATCTCTATCTGATGGAACATAATTCTTACTCCTGTAATAACTGTTTCTACTAATTTTAAAAATTTTACACATCTTCCCAACCGGATATTCTCTACTGTAATCTTTGATAAATTTCAATACTTCCGATCGCTCTTGGAGAAGATGCTCACGGCCTTTTTTAAGATATCCCGCTCCATGGTAACATCCTTGAGCTGTTTACGTAATCGCTCTAACTCTTTCTGATCTTCTGTGAGTTGTTGACGCCATTACCGCTAAAAGCTAAATCAGGACGCTGTTCTAATTCTCTACGCCATCTGTAAATAAGATCTGCACTGATTCCCAATTCCATGGCAATCTGCTTTGTGTTACCTCGTACATTGCTTAATTCTACTGCTTTAATTTTAAACTCTTTACTGTATTTTCTTCGTTTCATATGGTTAAGTTATTTTAGATAAAATTAGCTTAACTCTTTGTCACTCTAAATGTAGCAAGTCCACTTAGTCACATTAGACTTCCTTAAACGACAGGAAAATATTATTATAACAGGTGCATCTGGCGTAGGTAAAAGCTATATCGCACAAGCTTTGGGACACCAAAGCTGTATGTTACAACATAAAAACACTGTATCAAAATACTGCCAGAATGTTTAAAAGACTAAAACTTTGTAAAATTGATGGAACCTACCTCAGAGAACTTAATAGAATCTTAAAAGTTGAACTTTTAATACTTGATGATTTTGGGATTCAGAGTTTTGATAATCATGCTCGTGAGGCGTTAATGGATATTATAGATGACAGACATGGAAAATCATCAACTATAATAGCATCACAAATACCTGTGTCAGCTTGGTATGAAACTATAGGAGAAGGTACTATTGCTGATGCCATTTTAGACCGTATCGTCAACTCATCACATAGAATAATGCTCGAAGGTGAATCAATGAGAAAAACCATTTTACAAAATGATAAAAACTAAATTTTAACTATTATTGCAATACTTCTATGAGTGGCACTGTTTGACCGAAATCAGTGGCATGGTCACTCCGAAATAGCCAAAAAGTTGTGAATTATTATATCCCCATATATAGTATGTTTTAGAACCGTCTTTCTTACTTATATGTTTGATGTTTCCAGAATCATAATAACCTATTTCCTGTTTGAGATCGTATGAGGCATTGGTATAATCGTTAAACCAATCAATTTTAGGGTATCCATTTCTATTCAATTCTGCACTGAAATATGAACCTGAATATAAGTTAATGTTTTCAAAATTTAATATTTTTATGGGTTGGTATAAATCTTCATTAGAGACCTTATCATAAATATAGAGGTTTGCTTGAATTAATTCTCGTGCTAAATTACCTGATTGTGCTTCCCATTTTTGTTCTTCAATAGGGCCAAAAATATTTTTAGCTTTTAAATCCGAAATATTAATTGAAGATGAATAACCAAAATCATCATTAGAATAATCTATAGAATATTTGAATTTTTTGGTAATTTGACCTCCTAAACTATTAGTAGTTGTTATTTTAACAGGTAAAAAATGAGTTTTATATGGATTATATTCATATTCAATTTTATTGGTAACAGGATTATTTCCATCATTGTCATATGTAATAGAAGTTTTACTCTCCATTAAACAAAATTCTTTATTTAGATGGCTAACTCCAGTGAATACAATGCCAAACAGGTTTTCTACAATACCCGTTCTTAAAATTTCTTTGGAATCAATCATGTATTCAAACATTTCTTTTTTCAGCAAAACAGGAACATCAGATTCGTTAATTCTATATGTAGAGACAGATTCAGGCTTACCCACCGTAGAATTAGTAAGAAAAACACCCGTATATGGCCATCCGTAGCTTGCATTCATATCATCGGGCCCATAAGCCATGTTAACGTGCGAACCACTTTGATATGTAACATCAATATTCATTTTTATCTCACTTTGAGTGTACCCATGAAAGCTATGAACTTTAAATCCTCTGCCAACCTCTTCTTGCCTTACTTGTTTATATACAATTGTAGAGTTTCCAATTTGATAAGGCTTTGATTTTACGGTATATCTACTGTATATATCAATCTTATCAGTACAATTAAACACTGGACCAGCTGTATATTGAATAGCTCCAGTTTTAGCAAACAAATTATTTGTTCCTAATCCCCAGCTATCATCTTGCTCACATGACACTACTAACCCAAAAGAGTAGGGTTGAAAATCTTTATACTGACCTCTTGGTGTAAATAAATGGGTTATAGGCTTTTCGCTGATTTGCCCATTACTCCTATTTAATGAATTACCAAGTTGATCATGCGCATCATAGTTATAATAAATAGTATGTGTATTATTCTCGCTTGATATTTGCTGTGACTTCACTCTTATTCCACCTCCTTTAACGGACACCTGTAAATTATCATCGTAATACTCATTTAATTCATATTCAAACGTATTAGACCCCCCGTAGGAAATACTATTTTTTTAAGTGACCCGTACATTGCATAATCACTAGGTTCTTTGGATTTTGCGCTTCTCCATGGAAATTGAGCTAAGTATGGAAATTCTGTTCCATTTGCACTATAATATCCCCAATGGTCTGCTAGATATTCCATCCGACCGGGCAATAAGTTTTCATTGATATATTCAAATTCATAAGGTGGTTTTGAAGAAAGTCCATCCCCTGAAAACTCCTGAATTGATTCTAAGAAAATTCTCTCATTATTTACATTTTCTATGTTGACATTAAAATATTTAAGAAGTGTATTTCCTTGAAAAACAGAAATCTTACTTAAGGCATTTCCTGATATATCATTTCGGGATTTATTTGAATCAAAAACAACTTCACTAATTTTAACATCATTTGATATTAGGTTTATACGGCGAACTCTTTTTGTAGAAATATCTGGATAAATAATATATTCTTGAACCTTAACAGCAGAATTACTAGCTGGATCAATCTCTAAAGAATTATTACCTAAAATCGGGTAATTAATTGTATGACTAGTGTATTCAAAAGTAATCTTTTCATTTGTAGATGATGAAATTATTTCAGATAGAAACCAGGCAACGATTATGTCCTCCTCGTAATATAAGCCCACCCTCTCTTTCAATAGTAGATGTCTCTGTATCTCTAAAAATATATTTAGTTCCATCTTCTGTTGTTATTTCTATTACATCATTATTAAGCACAAATTTCCAATTACGCTGTTCCTTTATGAAATATGGAGTAACTAAATCATTTTTCAATGCCAACTGCCCCGTATAACCGCTAAAATTATAGCTAAAAACATCTGGAGCGACATCATACTGCCTAGAATCTACACTTATAGTTTCTTGATACGTTAATGGATTTGCCAAATCTAACCTAGGAAATGGATCGACTTCCCCAAGAACTCTTCTTGTTATAACACCTCCTGCCATTAAACTCCAATTATGACCTGTATATTCAGATGTGTTTTCAATTTTTACTCCTTGACGGTATGACATACTTATAGGCAATGAAATACTATTCCCAGTAATATTCCATATTGGGATAGAAATATTAGTTTCTCCTCTGGCTAAACTAACTGGTGCATATGAATAACTTCCTAAAGAAGATACAGTAGGCGAAATAATGGTTTTAACATTATTTTCATAACTCTGTAATTCAAATTCATCAGGGTTTTGACTAAAACAGAGAAGGGTGAAAAACAATAACACAACCAATAAGAATACTTTTTTCATAGAATAAAAATTTAAAATTAATGTTAGTAATCTTGAAAAAAGCAGAGTTTCTTTTACATAAAAACCAAAGGCCCTGAAAAAAGGGGTTAATTTATTAGTCGCTTATTATGAAATGGAAATACTCATAGAACTTTTTTCAATCTCTATTCAGTGCAAAGCTAGAAAAAAATGTGTTAAACAAAATTTTTATGAAAAATTTATGATTATTGGGGATAAAACCTTTAGCTTACCAAACACAGGTTTCCAGTAATTTATGTTAGTCAAAAAGAATTAACCAATTGCTATCAGAATAAAATGCCATAGTTAAAAATTGAGGCTCTTGAAAAATCGTTTTTAAGATACCTAAAAATATTTGTATCCCTATAATGAATGTAACAAAAGTAAATTTCCAACACTTAATTCATCTTGATTTTAGTAAGGACTTTCATTTTGTTTTCTCATACTTTTTTTTAAGGCTTATTTGTCAAAAATAACCTTTAATCAAAGCTTTGCCTACGATATTTCTCGGCATAAACATTTATTCTGTAAATGTTATTCCAATTCCTCATAGCAAAACTTTTCCTTTCGATTTAAAAAGCCAAATAATCTTAAAATCATGTTCGATGGGAAAACAAAATGCTATATCAAATACTTTTGGCGAAGTTCAACTAAGCTATAAAAAGAAATTACAAATTCAATTTCGCTGCATCAAATCTTCCAGTGACACATCCAAAGTCATTCGTCAGATTTTGCCAATATCACAAATCAATTACAGGGAACATTTTTATGCTCTTTACTTGAATAATAAAAATGAAGTTATCGGCTACCACCTTATAAGTGTTGGTGGAATCACTGCTACAATGGTTGACATTAGAATCTTATTACAAGGTGCTTTGCTTTGTAATTCAGTGGCAATTCTGATTCTCCACAACCACTCGTCAGTTGATATCCAAATAGCTCAGGCCCTGTTTCTGAAAGTCATTGTTGTAGCTCAACAAAGGATAATTTCTAAGATTGACGGGAGACATATTGCCTGAAATTCCCTGCCCTTGTACGTTATAATTATCATAATCTACCAAGCTTGGATTGTTGTCCAGACTGGTGTCTTTTGATTTCCCTTGAATCTCCGATACCATTTACGGTGTTAGTAGTGACGGTTGTAGCCTTCTATGAGTTTATTGACATCTACGTATACCTGACCCGAACTTGAGTTGTTGTAAAAAAAAGAAACCACAGAAAGCAATACGGCAATAATGGAAATGGGTAAGCTGATTTTATTCATTGTTAAAATAATATCTTTTACAGTTGAAATTCAGCCTAAAAATTACTGTGGATTACCATGTACTGCAAGTAGAATTGAGAAACCGGCAGTTAAAACTTTATAAGTGGTTGTGATCTGCTGAAATTTGGTAAGAAATGCTATACGGTATAAAAAAGGGTAATTTGAAAATAAAATTACTCATCAAAAAAAATTAAATGAGTTCTCTAAAATTTGTACTTTGGTGTTTTATACAGTTTCAAGTTCTAAATTCCGGATTCGGGATTTGTTAAAGTATTGATTATAAGTGTTGTATCATCAATTTTTCTTATAGCACTATAAATAAAATTTATGATACATCGGAAAGTTGGTATTAAAGTTCTCAAAGTTAAAAATATAAGATTTTTACTTTACACTTTTCAACTTTCTGACTTTCTGACTTTCTGACTTTTCAACTGTATTTTTTTGAGAAAAATAAAAATGATGAACTATGTTGCACGAACTAAAAGAGATCATCCGTACTGCGCAAATTTCGGGAGAAAACAACCTGAAAACCGTTTTTGTTTCCGTAGTGGCTTTAGAAGGTTCTTCGTATAGAAAGCCCGGAGTGAGAATGAGTATTCAGGAAAATGGAAAAATGACCGGCGCGGTGAGTGGTGGCTGTATAGAAAAAGAAATTTTGCGACAGGCACAAAGTGTTTTTAAAACAGCTATTCCGAAGTTAATATGCTATGATGGCAGATATCGGTTAGGTTGTGAAGGAGTTTTGTATATTCTTATTGAACCTTTTAACCCTCCGGTTAATTTTTACGATGCTTTTGAAAAGCAATGGAAGTCCAGAGAGCCATTTGATATAAAAACCAAATTTTCCAAACAAGAGGTGCCCAGGGATAAAGGGTATTCTACTTTTGTATTTTCAGATGATGCTTATCCTGTTTTTAATAACTTTTCAGACGACCCTTTGTTAGATGAGTTTCATCAAACAATAGCTCCCGGATATAAATTGTTCATTGTAGGTTGTGAGCACGATGCAGTGGCTTTGTGTACATATGCGGTCAATACCGGTTGGGAGGTTACTATTGTGGCTCCGCCGGATGAGTCTAAGTCCATTGAAAACTTTCCGGGAGCCTCTGCTTATTTGGGCATTGATGAGGAGCTATTTTCCAAAGAAAAAACAGATGCTCAAACAGCGGTGGTAATTATGACACATAGTTTTGCCAAAGACCTGAAGTATCTGGGAAGTTTACGAGATAAAAACATTCCTTATTTGGGTTTATTAGGTCCTGCCGGTAGAAGAGAAAAGCTAATTACCCAATTATTTGAATATTATCCTGACTTGGATGAACCCTTTATAGAAAACATTCATGGCCCTGCCGGGATTAATATCGGTGCGGAAACACCACAGGAAATAGCCATTTCCATAATGGCCGAAATATTAGCGGTTATGAGAAATCAAAAACCGCTATTTTTAAAAGATAAACCTGTAGGAATCCACCAGTAATGTCAAAAACCGCTATTTTAATTCTTGCTGCAGGTGCGTCCGAAAGGTTTGGAAAGCCCAAGCAACTACTGCCTTATAAAGAAACAGTACTTTTAAATTATATAATTGAGCAATTAATCCCTATCAAAAATGCCGGGATTTTTGTGATGATTGGTGCATATGTTGAGAGTGTTTTTCAATCTATTAAAAACCAACCTGTTACCGTCATAAAAAATGCTGATTGGAAAAAAGGAATGGGAGATTCTCTGGCTAAAGGGGTTGCATATATTGCTGCTAAAAACGATTTTCACAGGGTTTTAGTTACATTGGGAGATTTGCCTTTAATAACTACACAGCGGTATACACAACTCATAGCATTGGCCACTAATAGTAAAAAAAGAATCATCCTGACAGCTTATAAAAATCTTTCCGGCGTTCCTGCTATTTTTGATAAATCGTTATTCCATGAACTGTCTTTGTTAACAGGTGAGAAAGGAGCCAAATCCATAGTAAATAAATACCAAGATGAAATTTTAATGTCAACTTCTGAGGTGCCTTTCTTTGATGTTGATACTGATGAAACGTATAAAAGGTTATTAGATTTAGAATCAGATAGTTGAAAGTTAAAAAGTTGAAAATTGGAAAGCTCCAAGTTGAAAAGAGTCAACGTTTTAAAACAGTAAAAAATAACACTAATTATTCAGTGCTTCTGCTCCGCCGACAATTTCCAGAATTTCATTCGTAATGGCTGCCTGACGTGCTTTATTATAGGTTAGTAATAAATCGTCGCGTAATTCTTTTGCATTGTCCGTTGCTTTGTGCATCGCCGTCATACGAGCTCCGTGCTCAGAAGCAAAACTATCTCTGACGGCTTTGTATAACTGGGTTTTTAATGATTTGGGAATCAATTCCAATACAATTTCTTCTTTGGAGGGCTCAAAGATATAATCTGAATTTATATTTGTTTTATTTTCTACGGGTTTAATGGGCAAGAACTGCTCTATCTGCGATATTTGGGTTGCTGCATTTTTAAACCTGTTATAAACAATTTCTACTTTATCATAAGCTCCATTCACATATAAGGCCATTATTTTTTCTGCAATTTCAGCAACATGATCAAACGTTAAATCATCAAAAACATCATTTCTGTTGTCAATAACAGTATGCGTTTTTGATAAAATATCGTTTCCTTTTTTGCCAATTGTCAGCAAATCGACTTCCTGTGCTTGATAATTTTCTTCGATATTTTTAATGGTTTCTTTAATTACGGATGAATTAAATCCACCACATAAGCCTCTGTTTGACGTAATCACGACCAACAATACTTTAGAAATCGGTCGTTGTTTGGAATAAACTCCGCCTGCATCACTGTCTAGCGTTGCACTTAAATTTTGTAACAATTCTGTTAGCTTAGATGAGTAAGGGCGCATTGTCGTGATAGCATCTTGAGCTTTTTTCAACTTTGCGGCCGATACCATTTTCATAGCACTGGTAACCTGCATCGTTGAACCTATGGAGTTAATTCTGTTACGTATTTCTTTTAAGTTTGCCATAATTTAAGTTATGAGTTTTTGATGATTGAAACCAATATTTTTATTAGCTCTTCACAGTTACTTTTCATTTCATCAGGTACTTATCTTCTTGTTGCTTCTAAAATTTCTAACCAATATTTAGTTTCATCCGCTTCTTTTAAAGCGATATCAAACTTGTTTTTAAAATCTTTTTTACCAACTCCTCTTTGGGCCTCTCTTGTATTGGCTCCAATACTTGTTCCACTTCGTAACAACTGAGAGGCTAGTTCAAAATCTTTATTCTTTTTAAGAGTGTCACAATACATCACTATCTTACAAGCAAATTGAAAACTTTTTATTCTAATCAGGCTTTCATTCAACTTACTCATAATTCCATAACTCAGCACTCGTAACTTATTAGTAATTACCGGAAATTTCTTTTGCGGCACTTTCCAGTGTTGCAATTACCTCATCAGTCAGTTTCCCTGATTTTAGTGTATCTAAAGCGTCTCTGTGCTTTGCGTTTAAATAATCAATATAATCTCTTTCAAACTGTTTTACTTTATTTACAGGAACATCTTTTAACAGGTTTTTAGACCCTGCATAAATGATGGCTACCTGATCTTCTACCGTATAAGGGTCGTTTTGTGTTTGTTTTAAGATCTCTACATTGCGTTTTCCTTTTTCAATTACGTTCATGGTTGCGGCATCCAAATCGGAACCGAATTTAGCAAATGCTTCGAGTTCACGGTATTGCGCCTGATCTAATTTTAGTGTTCCTGCCACTTTTTTCATTGATTTGATCTGTGCAGAACCTCCCACACGGGATACTGAGATACCCACATTGATTGCCGGACGAACACCTGAATTAAACAAGTCTGATTCTAAGAAAATCTGACCATCGGTAATTGAAATTACATTGGTTGGAATATATGCCGATACGTCTCCTGCCTGTGTTTCAATAATTGGCAATGCTGTTAGAGATCCTCCTCCTTTTACTTGTCCTTGTAAAGAGGGAGGGACATCGTTCATTTGTGAGGCAATAGCATCATCATTAATTACTTTGGCAGCACGTTCTAATAACCTTGAGTGTAAGTAGAATACGTCTCCAGGATATGCTTCACGTCCCGGAGGTCTTCTTAACAATAGCGATACCTCACGGTAAGCAACGGCTTGTTTAGACAGATCATCGTAAATAATTAATGCGGGTCTGCCCGTATCTCTGAAGTATTCCCCTATTGCAGCTCCGGCAAATGGTGCGTATACTTGCATGGGTGCAGGATCAGATGCATTGGCAGCAACAATTGTTGTGTAAGCGAGGGCTCCTCTTTCTTCCAGCATACTTGCAATGGCTGCAACTGTAGAAGCTTTTTGCCCGATCGCCACATAGATACAGTATACGGGATTTCCGGCATCATAAAATTCTTTCTGGTTTAAGATGGTGTCTAATGCAACCGTAGATTTTCCTGTTTGACGGTCTCCGATAATCAGCTCACGCTGCCCTCGTCCTATTGGGATCATCGCATCAATAGATTTGATACCGGTTTGTAAAGGCTCTGTCACCGGTTCACGATAGATAACTCCCGGTGCTTTGCGCTCCAGAGGCATTTCAAATGTTTTTCCTTCAATAGGCCCTTTACCGTCAATGGGATTCCCTAAAGTATCCACCACTCGTCCTACCACTCCTTCTCCTGCTTTTAAAGATGCGATTCTTTCCGTACGTTTTACGGTTGACCCTTCTTTGATAGCAGTAGAAGCCCCCAGTAGTACTACTCCGACATTGTCTTCTTCCAAGTTTAAGACAATTCCTTCTAGTCCGTTTTCAAACTCCACTAACTCTCCGTATTGTACATTTGATAATCCGTATACACGGGCAATACCGTCTCCTACCTGTAAAACGGTTCCTACTTCGTTTAATGTAGCTTTTGCCTCGAAATTGGTTAATTGTTGCTTTAAAATTGCTGATACTTCAGCGGGTTTGATTGCTGCCATCTACTTTAGATTTTAGATACTAGACGCTAGATACCGGATGCTATAAACAAAGCTTTGACTTGTAATATCTAACATATAATTTCAACTATTTGATTTTAAATTTTTGGAATATAATCGCTGTGATCAAATTCCTTTCTTAATTCATTTAAATAATTGGAGATACTTGCATCGTATTGTATATCTCCTACGCGTAGTACAAAGCCTCCTAAAATAGCCGGATTTACTACGTTTTCCATACTTGCCTGATTGCCTGTTAACTCAACAATCTTTTCCAATACTTCTTTTTCAATGTTTTTAGTTAGCGGAACTGCTGTGGTAACTTTAGCAATTTCAATACTTTTTAGGTGGTCATAAATAATCGTATAGTGGTTTGCCACCATTTCTAAAATACCCAAACGTTTGTTTTCTTCCAGTAGAAGAAACAGCCCTAACGTAATATTGTTTACCTTTTTTGCAAACAATGCTTTAAGGACATTGCTTTTGTCTGCTGCCTTAACGATGGGGCTTTTTAGCATTATATCCAATTCATTGTTTTCTGAGATGGTCAATGCTACTAACAGCATATCATCATTAACCTCAGATTCTTTTTTGGCATCTTTTGCCAGATTTAAAATTGCCTTTGCGTAACGCAATGCAGCTCTTGTTCCTTTCATAAAACATTTACTTTAGCGTAACATCCTGTAATAAATCTTCAACTAGTTTTAGTTGATCGTCTTTGGAAGCTAGTTCTTTCTTTACAACCGTTTCTGCTATTCCTATGGACAATTCGGCAACCTGATGTTTTAATGCCGACAAAGCTGCTTGTTTTTCCTGTTCTATGGATGTTTGTGCATTTTGAATTAACTTGGCTGTAACTTCTTTAGCTTCATCTTTTGCCTCGGTAATTATTTTATCTCTTATTTCGCGGGCTTCTTTCATCAATGCATCTCTCTCCAGCCTTGCTTCTTTAAGTAGCTGTTCATTATCGGCTTGTAAATTTTGCATTTCTTTTTTGGCTGCTTCTGCGGATGCCAACGCTTCTTTTATGCTCTCTTCTCGTTCATTTACAGCATTTAAGATAGGTTTCCACGCAAACTTTTTCAATATAAAAAGCAGGAGTAAAAACGCAATCCCCGTCCAAAAGATAAGTCCCCATTCCGGAGTAATTAAATCCATATGTATGTGTTTAACTAATTAGTTTAAAATGAACTAAACAAAGGTGCAACCAACCATTACACCTTTGTTTGTTGGTTTTACTTTGCAACAAGAAATGATACTACAACTCCAAAAAGAGCTACTGCCTCAATAAAGGCAATAAGTACGATTGCCGAACCTTGTAGTTTTCCTTGCATTTCCGGTTGGCGCGCCATTGCTTCCATAGCGGCTGCACCAATTTTACCTACTCCAATTCCACCACCGATGGCAGCTAAACCTGCTCCGATGGCTGCAAAAGCACCATAGCTAACTGCGGCTTCTTGTAATAATGCTAAACTCATAGTTTAAATATTTAAAAAATTAATTAATGTACTTCTTCTAATGCCTGCCCAAAATACAGTGCCGACAACATGGTAAATATATAGGCCTGAATAGCTACTACCAGCACTTCTATAATACTGATAAATACTACAAACAATACAGACCCTGCTCCGACGATATAATTTTGAAAAATAAACGTCAATGAAACCAGACTTAAAACAATGATGTGTCCTGCAGTTATATTTGCAAACAAACGTATGGTTAAGGCTATTGGTTTTATAAACATTCCCATAAATTCTATAGGAGCTAAAAATAATTTCATGGGTATTGGCAATCCCGGCATCCAAAGCATATGCTTCCAATAGTATTTTTTACTGCTGAAAAGTGTAATGATAAATGTAACGGCAGCAAGTGTCATGGTAAAGGCTATATTTCCGCTTAAATTACTGCTGAAAGGGAAAAAAGGAATCAAGCCAAATATATTGTTCAACCAAATAAAGAAAAACAGCGTTAGTAAGAACGGCATATATCTGTTGTATTTCTTACCTATATTAGGGATGGCTACCTCATCTCTTATAAACAGTATAATAGGTTCCATAAACTTCCCTATACCCGTTGGTAAGCCGGTAGTTGATTTTTTATATGATTTTGCAACTGTGAGAAATACCAGAAGCATTACTATAATAGACAAAAACAAAGAAAAAACATTTTTTGTAATGGAGAAGTCTATAGGCCTTGTTGCGTTTAACGGACGAGATTCCTGACCAAATTCAACGGTTGTTGCTCCTTCGTTTAATTGATATATTTTTTCGTGAATATTTACAAACTTCAATCCTTTTTTGGTCACTACTGTTTTTCCTTCCGTATCATGGTGAAATTCACCGGACATAAATGTAACTAATCCTTTGTCCGTCCATAAAATAACAGGTAACGGCATGGAAATATGGCCTGCGATATGGAAGCCATGGCTGTCTTTGATATGATGAAAAATAAGTTCTGAAGTATTAAAGGGTTTTTCTTGAATCCTATCTTTTTCAGTAGAAAATACAGAGAGAGGAGTTATCAAAAAAAAGCTTACTAAAAGTGTCTTGTATATACTGATTAACATTTGCTGTCATGATTAATAATACCCTGCTTAAAAATTCGCTGCAAAGGTACGTACATTATCATAAATTAGCAAACTAAATAAGCTACATGTTTTCTCTTTTTTTAAGAAATTTACGGATGCTGAAAATTTCAAAAATCAAGAAGATAAAATACGGGATAAAAAAGTTGCATACTTCTATTTCCGGGTGTTTGGATTTTCCTTGAAACAGCGGAATTAAGAATACAAGGATAAAGATCATTTTAAAAAATGTTAAGATAATAAATGTTTGAAAACTCTTTTCACTTGTATGCTTATCTTTATATCGTATGATTATGTAAAAAAGCAAGACTAAAATGGTATGAAACAGATAGATTGACCAAATGGGAATACTGAGTATTTTATCTTCAAACTGGTTTAGAATATAGTAGTGTGTCCCCAGAAGTATTCCGGAAAGAATGAGTAATGTAATCGTAAAATCGCTGATGTCTTTGATCATTTATTCTTCTTTGGAATTTGAAAGGTGTGTAGCTTGTTTGACTACATAGTATACGGCTATTCCTAAAAATACCAGTGAGCAAATAAGGGTAAAAATCTGATATGAGTTAGAAAAAACTTCATCCAACTCAATTCCTAAAAAGACACCTACTCCAATCACCAGTATCATTTGAAGACCTAACCCTGAGAATTTAGCAATATTTTTAAGCTGTTTGTTCGATGGTCGCTTTTTGTGAATCATGTTGCTGACTGAGTTCTTTAACTGCTCCTTTCATTAAGCATGTTGCATTAAAAACAGCTCCCGGTTCAACAGATAACTTTCCCGTAACCACATCTCCGGAGATATTTGCTGTGCCTTTGAGCGATAATGTTTTATTTACAGTCAATTCTCCTGAAAATCTCCCTTCGATATCTGCATCATTTGTATCTACTTTCCCTTTGATAAAACCATCTGTTCCGATAATAATCCTTCCATTTGTTTTTAAGGCTCCTTCTAGCACTCCGTCTATCCTGAAATCTCCTTCCGATTTAATCTCTCCAATAATCGATGTGTTTTTAGCTATTACATTTCTCTCCATGACTTTTGTTACTTTGGGTTTCCCTTTATTGCTGAGCATTGGGGTTACTTTTTTAATCTAATTAATATTTCTTTTGCTTTTTTTCCTTCTTCTGTTCTTGGATATTGTATGGCAACATACTCCAGTGCTTCTTTATAGGTTGCTTCTCCTTGATATTTCCCTATGACGTATGCTTTTAGAAGTTCAAATTTAGGAATTAATTTTGAATTTGCTATAGTGGGTAGTATTTGATCAATTTCGCATAGTACATTTTCAAATTCATCTTCTTTATACAGATAGTACATTTGCTTATAAAACTTTTCTGTTTCCGACAATTCTTTTTCCTCTTCTTCTATTTCTTTTCCGGGGAATTTGATAAGCTGTGCAAATTTCGTATCGGCGTAGTTATCGAGAATATAATTTTTATATTTCTCTGATTTTAAATCATTTGCATTATTATATAATTGATACAGGTGGTAATTTGCCGGTAAAACCAGACTCGAATCAGGTTGGTTTTCCAATAGTCTTTCCAAGTAATTTGTTGATGCATCCGGTTTTTTAAATTGCTCTTTGTATATCAGGCCCAATTCAAACAATGCTTCATTTCTAAAATAGATTAATGAATCTATTTCTTTCTTTTCCGTAGGGATTTTGCTTATATAAGTATTTACATCATATTTGCTTTTATCAACAGTAACGGTATCTTTTGTGTCGTCTTTTTGTAAATTAATTTTTGTTTTATCGGACCATCTCCAGTTATCTTCCAAAGGTCTGTTTCCCCATATTCTTTGAAATTCCACCTCTCCAAAACCCATAGATTGGGTATTGTAGAAATACCATTTTCCTTTATTGCCGAAGGATTGCTGAGATCCGGAGCCGAAAGCACTTCCAAAGGAAAGGTTGTTTAGTTGTTGCTGAGCCAAAGCTTCATCGGCCGCTTTTATTTCCGCTACATACTTTTCAAAAAATTGTATTTGCTCTTCTTTAGACAATGATACTAATTTCAGAATACTGTCATTGTGTTTCAGTGTTTTTTCAAAAGCGATCAAAGATTCCAGGCTTTTATATCTTCTTTTAATTCTCCTGATTCTTAAATTATTAGAATCTTTGGCAACTTTTAAAACGCTGTCGTAGTAAGAACTTGCCAGAAGGTATTCTGTATTTTTAAAATAAATATTTCCAAGCCTTTCATATCCGTAGGTTTTTTGTTTTGCTGTTCCTTTTGGTGTTCTTAGGGATTTGTTGTAATACGCTATAGCTTTTCCAACACTATCTCTATTTTCTTGTAATACTCCGGTTTGAAAGTACAAACCATCCAAATAGGGTCTGTTATCTCTGTTCTTTATCAGTTTACCAAAGCGTTTTATCAAGGCTACATTCAATGAATCTCCCGATGCATTTTTTGCTATCTCCATATTGGCATAAATTCGATATTTATACGGGCTTTTTTTGAAGTTAACTAATTTTTGAAAAGCCATAACCGCAGAATCTTTTTGATTTTCCAAGGCGTATATTTGACCTAAAATAAACATGTTTCTGGCTGTCTGGTTTCTATTTTTTTGAGTCCTTATGGCTAGTTTTAAATGTTCTATGACTAATTGTGTGCTGTCTATTTTTGAATAGGCCATAGCTATGGCCGTATGTGCTTGTTCTCTAATCTCATCCGATAAGCTTTCTTCATTATTAAGAAGTATGTTTAATGATTCTATGGCAAATTCTTCATTATCTATTCTAATATTTGATTTTGCTCTCCATATTTTTGTTTCATTAATGAGATTTGCACCCGGATAGTTGGTAATTATATAATTAAACGCATCTATTGCCGGAATGAATCGCTGTGAATAATATCTTGATTTTCCTAACAACAGGTAGGCATCATCAATTTGCCTGTTTCGTTCTCTTCCGTTAATATTCATGGAATGACGCTGAATAGCTTTTACCGCTTTTTCTTCGGCTCTTTCAAAATTAGATGCACTTTTTACGGGTTTTTCTTTAGAACTGTTACCGGTGTTAAAGTTTTCTCCCGGTCCTCCGCCAAATCCCGTAGTTGCAGAGGGACGTTCTAAAGCCTCTATTTTGTCTTCATCAAATTTAATGGGCTCTATGGGTAAAAGCTCCCAGAAATCGTCTTCGTATTTTGCATTAATTTCTTCTATCCCTTTCTTAAAATATTCATTTCCGTTAAAAAGGATATTAAACTTTGTTGTCAATGCGTGGTAGTTTCTGGAAATGAACGTATTTTTTTTTGTTCCGCATGCATATGCAAGGAAAAAAATAAAAAGAAATACCCCTATTTTATACGTCCTACTCATTGAAAAAAGCTACTTATAACAACATGTAATCCGGGGAGATATTGTTATAGGAACGTAAAAATAGAAATAAAATTGATATAGAGACCTTTGAAAAATTAATTTGAATTTTTTGAGGTTTTGCTTTTTCAAGATTTACTGATTTTTTCGAGTCTCATGTCATACCATTTATCACTTGAAATTACCGTAATAAAATACCCTTTTCCCCTTTCTTGTTCGCCATAAAAAGGAACCGTAACTAAGGCTATCCTTTATTCTTCTAACTCCAATAAAGAAAAAATCATCATTTTCTTTTACAGTAATTTCAAGAGACCTTTGCAAAATAGGAATATATTCCGTATTAAAATTGATTTGGCTGCAAAGGTCTCTTCAAATAATAACTGGTATCATTTTTGGAATACCTACATTTACTGTGACACAGAATTTAAGGATATTTGCTGTTAAGTAAATATTTTTATCAAATAAAAAAACGAGTTTATAGTAAAGAATTTAAAGAACAAGCGACAGTATAGTCTTTAAAAAAGTGTCCGAATTTTTGTTGCAAATCCAAAAAGGTTGCGCTATTTTCTTCAAACAATTTAGATACCTATTTTTTGATTAATTTCTTTTGAAAATGCCCTTTATCTGTTTCTATCAATAGAAAATAAACACCGGATTTTAAATTTGATAAATTATAAACATTATTAGATATATTTACTTTTTTTACCAAACGACCATTAACATCAATAATTTTAAGGTTTTTAATAATTCGTTGATTATTTAATTTTATCTGGTAGTTTTCTGAAACTGGATTTGGAAAAATTGCTATTTTATTTTCTGCTACATCGCCAATACTTAAACTACTTGTAAATTCAAATTCAAACCAATTGATATTAAAACCGGCTTCTAAAACTTTCATTTTTAAAGTATATATTCCCGCATTTAAAGTAACTTGTGTAGTTGTTGTCTGCCACGATTGCCAACCTCCGGTAACTGGTAAATCTATTACTGATATACTTTGTATTGTCCCATTATTTATAAGTTCAAATTCAATTTTTCCAGCACTAGATTGAGCAGCTGTTCTGAGATTTAAATTGTAGTTTCTGTTTTCAGCTATGTAAATCAAATACTCTGCATAATCACCTGCATCTGTGTAACCAATATTTTGTCCTGCCCCAGTATCTGAAGTGTCTTCTATTTGTAAACCAATTTGATTTGTATAATCCTCAGCTTGTATTTTACCTGGGATTAACAATCTAGTTATTAGATTGTTATTTACCGGTAAATTTTCAAAAGTATTTAAAGTTGAGTTATATATTGATGTAATATTAGTTCCGTTATAACTTACTTTAATATCATCTTGATAGAATAAATAATCTACTAACTTTATGATAATTAATCTAGTACTGGAAGCATCCGTTTCTACAACTTCTATAGCTCTTGATTCGTTATTTACTTTGACTTCAAACAAATTATTTGTTAATGTTGGTTGATTAGTCGGATGATTTAAAACAATTTGTATAGACTTTTCATCATCGTTTGTATTAGCGCTTAATACTTGAAATGTTGGAACAGGATCTGTTGATGTTAGAAATTCAATACTACTCATATTAAATTCAGGACTTCCATCAATTTGTACTTTTAAAACTTGTTCACCTGCTTCTAAATAAGTATTATTTATATAATGATTTACAAAATTACTCCAACCGCCACTATTTCCTAAATCCACAGCACCTGCAATGTCAACATCATTTATAAAGAATTTTATTTTTGCTCCAGATTGTGGTGTTGCATATCTAAAATTCATATTATAAAAACCTGTATCTTCAATATTTACAGTATATTTTAACCATTCTTTATCTTTAACATATCCAATATGATAACCATTACTATTCACATTATCTGTGTTTGTTTGAATATCTACACCATCATTTCTATACGTCCAACCAGAATTCCATGCTTGAAATTGATCAGTTGATAAAGAATAATTTGCGTTATCAACATCTGAATACGCAATTTCGTTTGTGCCTAAATCAAAATCAGAAAGATAAATTACTCCAGGTATTGTATGATTAGAGTAAGGTATATGGGTTTCATCTTGCGGCTGCCTTAATATAGCATCTACTACATCTTTATAATACACATTATTATCTACCAATAAATCATTAGTTAATTGTGTTAATCCTTGAATTGCATTAGCCACAGAAGGTTGGGGTCCTTCTCCTTTCCAATAATTGATAATAGCTTCGTAATTTGAATTTGAATTTACTGAAAAAGGGCTTACAATAGTTTCAATTCTTTTCCAAGGCCACCAAGCCCAACCAATATTGTTATCTTCAAATAAGTTAATAGCATCTCTATACCAAACATTAGAATTCTCACCAGATTCTCCAAGCCAAAGAGGTACATTATGCTGATTTCTAATATCTAACACCCATTGAATGGAAGCAGTGTCATTATAGGTCCAATATTTGTGTGGACTGTAGACCATATTAGCATCCCAAGGAGGTGTTAAACCGGAAAAGTCATTTGCAAACCCATTTCCTTCAATAAAAATAATATGATTTGAATCTACTGCTCTAATTTCGTTTGTAACTCTTATATAGAAGTTTCGAAGTACATTTGTTCCTAAACCCCAATTGACCTCATTCAATAGATCGTAACCACCTATCCATTCTTTGTCTTTATACCGTTCTGCAAGTTTCCCCCATAAAGCTACTGTTTTGTCTTGGTTCAAAGTACTCTCCCATAGAGATGGCAATGAGTCATCATAGTCAGAAATGGCGGCATCCTCTCCTTGACCACCTGGTGCTGCGTGTAAATCTAAAATAAGATAAATTTGGTTAGACTCGCACCAAGATAATAGTTCATCTACCATATCAAAACCAGTAGTTAACCATGTGTTTTCTCCTTCTACAGGTTCATCTTCTATGGGTAATGTAAATAAGTTATAATGCATAGGTAATCTGATACTATTAAAACCCCATGCTGCAATTGAATCTATATCTTGCTCAGTAACAAAATTTTGACGCCAATTATTGTAAAATACCGCTGTCTCATCTGCGCCAATAAGTGCAGTTAATTTTTCCATAAATTCATGTTGAGTATCTGCAGCTCCAGAGGAATTCATCATATACCCTTCTTGTAGCATCCATCCGCCTAAACCAACTCCTTTTAATAAAACCTCATCTCCATTCGTATTTATAATTTTCTTTCCTAAGGTTCGTAAACATTGAGCATTTACAGAAACTATAAAAACAAGAAATAAGGGGAAAAAATATTTTTTTATTCGAATCATTAAGTACTTGTATTATAAATTATCTAAACCAAATAACGTTATTTCTGAACCCACTGTTATTTGAGTACTACCATAATTTGAAGTAATTGAAAACTTCAAATATCTAAATTAATCTGATGTATTGGGTAGACTAAATTCGTGCCCGTCTATAGCTTCTTGAAAAGCCGAAGCGGAAATGTTTCCTGCCCCGTCTCTTGGGTCACCAATATCAAATTGCCCTAATAGGCTCCATGTTTGAGCATCAGTACTAGCATATAGATCAAATGATTTTATATTTTCTTCTTGATAATGATATGTAACTCCACCTCCTTGATACCAATATGCTCTTTGCCATACTTTAAATCTTTGAATTTTTACATTTTTATTAAAATCGATAACAATATCTAAAGGCCAATTTAAACTTCCGCCATTATTATCTCTAGTAATAATAAAATAACTATTATCAGCATCTGTATCTACAGTATCTACAATATCATCCCAAAAATTTACAGTTCTTCCTTCATAAGCATTGCCATTTATAGATTGTGAGGCTACCGAAGTCCAGGTAGATTTATCAATTTTTTCTTCAAAAAGAGGTGTATATCTACCTTTTTCTTCTAGCTCTGTTATATTTCCGTCAAAATCTTCAACCTTTGTAGAAAAGGTCATTTCTACAGATTCTAATCCTCTTATAAAAATACTTTCTTGTACATTATTTGAAGATAAAATTCGAATGATTTCATTACTTCCGTTTAAAATATGTACGTATACAAAAACTGTTTTTGAAGCGATATTTTCCCAGGTAATTTTAACACCTCCTAAATCTGGAGTTATTTGAATACTTTCCTGCACTAAAAAAATAAAGGACTCAAGTGGCGTAAAATCTATTGCTACACTTTGCGATATATTTTCGCTTTCATCTATCACATATAATTTTACATTAACAGGCGTATTTTGATTTAAACCGTCTATTTCTATAGTAGTATTGTGTTTACTGGCAACTCTAAAAACTTCCTCTCCTTGGGAGTTTGTATATACTGCTTTCACATATAAAATATCATCATCAGAAGGAAGGTTATATGTAATAATTCCTCCACCGTTTGTTGGAGTAACTGAAATTACAGATAGTGGACTTGGTGGTGTAGTGTCTACATCTTCATTTTTGGAGCAAGAAATAATTGCTACTAAAATAAAAAGTGATAAAGGCAATCCTTTTTTAATTTTATTGTTCATGAGATTATTTTTTATACGTATTTTATAGATTCGTTTATTAAAATTATAGAGGTCAGTAGTTAGTTACATATAATTTCACTTTGATAAATTTTATCACTCATGACCATTTTAGTTATTAAGTTATTGAATATTGTGTTTTTGTTTTGCGAGCGATTAATTCTAAAACAAAACTCATTAAAGTATCGGTTTAGATTAAACTCACTTACCCAAGAATAAGTTGTCCTAATCCATGATTTTATTTGATGAATCATCGTATGTAAGGCTTTAAAGTTTAATCCTTTGTCGCTATCAATCTGGGTAATGTTATAGGCTTTTGCAATAGGCCTGTAGCCTTTCCATTTGTGAGTGATTACTTGAGCCTTTCTATCAATATGCTTAATGAACATATATTGCAACGATTGTGCAGAAAAATCTTTGATGTTTAAAGCATACATACGCTTTACTTTGCCCTGGTCTGTGAACTCAACAGCAGTAATAGCCTTCTTTTTCTTAGCATCATAACTACGACCTATCTTGTTTTGCTCATAACCACCCAACACAAATTCATCAACCTGTACATGACCATCCATAGGGTTATTTTCACTAGAAGCCATAGCTTCTCTTACTTTAAGCATAAACAATCGTGCTGTCTTTTCTGTAATACCATAGCGTACACCCATTTGTGTAGCTGATAAACTCTTGGTGGTAGTTGCCATTTCAAAACAGATAAAAAAGGCTTTTCGTACACCAAATCGCACTCTGTGAAAAATGGTGTTAGCCGTTGGGCTTTCTGTATCACCACATTTATTGCATGTTCTTGAAAAGTTCTTACGTACTTGGTAACTGGTATTACCACATTTACGACATACATAACCCTCTTTCCACTTGATTTGACCTAGATATGCTTTGCAATCTACATCTGTTTTAAAGCGTTCAGCGAACTCTAAAAGGTTTTGACCCTTGAAAATTTCCATAAAATCCCTATTTTTATTGACATACAAGTTATGAAATTATCTACTGACCTCTATAAAATTATATCAATCCGCTAATATTGTATTTTGATACAAATTCCCAGATTAACTTGCTAGTATTTGCTCCCTGATAACTCATGTTAAACCAAACATGATCACCATCAATAACTTTATAATGTTCTACAGATGTACTGTTATCTCCATCGGCATAAATATAATGTTCAATCGTTGTTCCATTATCATTTACACTATTTACCATCGGAGTTGTATTTGTATTATTAAAATTTTTCCAAAAACTAAGAATAGTTTCGACAGAATTATATTCAGAATTACCATTATATGGCAACACTCCATCTGATGTTCCATGAATACTTATCACTGGTATTGGGTATGAAGGGTTACAGTTTGTGTCTAACATTGTTCCTGAAACTGACCCTATGGCAGCTATTAAATTACTTTTATAACATGCAAGTCCGTAGGCTAACATAGCATCGTTTGAATAACCACAAGCATATATTCGTTCTAAGTCGATGTTATAATTATTAGACAGTTGGTTAATTAATACTTCTATAAAACCTAAATCGTCTGCATCACTTTTGTTGTCGGAAGAAGGTAAGCTTGGATTCCAATGTGAATTACCTTCCAAACAAGAACCCTGAGGGTATACCAAAATAAAACCTTTTGACTCAGATAAGGTTCTCATGTCTGCATAGTTCATATAATCACTTGCTGTTCCACCATACCCATGAAAGTTAAACATTACAGGGGTTTGAGAGGCCTCATTATAAGAACTGGGCACATACAGAATATATTCTCTTATTTGATTATCATGAGTTAATGTCAGGGCATTTACATTCGTATGCAAGATGATTTAGAATCGTCATCCTTTCTACAACTAGTAAATAATATTACGAAAATTGATATTAATAATACTGTTCTCGTCATTGGTTAAAATGGTTTTTTTAATTTTACATAATCATTTTTTGATATCGAAACGGTTATGAATGTTTCATAATAATACTTTTTTACCAACCTGGATTTTGAATAAGGTTAGGATTTCTTGAAAGTTCTGTAAAACTTATAGGTTGTAAATAATCTCTTGGAGAGTTAAAGGATCTTTGACTTACATCCATAATTTGATAATAATTAGCTTCTGTTTCTTCATCCACTGACCATCCTTTTATGGGAGAAGTAAAGTATAGTTCGGCTAATTTCCATCGTCTTATATCATAATAACGATGTCCTTCAAAAGCAAGTTCTATCGTTCTCTCTTGCTGAATAATTTCTCTTAATCCTTCTTTATTTGTATGTTTATTTAATGTTGCTGCATAAGCTGCATTACTCCAGGCATCTTGTACTGTGGGTATTCCTGCACGCGCTCTAATTTTATTTAATGCATCATATACTTCTGCTGATGGCCCGCTAAACTCATTCAATGCTTCTGCATAACTTAAATAGAGCTCACTTAATCGAATCATAGGCCAAGGATAGGTGACAGCTTTTGTATAAGCATCACCTTCAGAATCTTGGTGCACTATTTTTTTAAGCGCATATCCTGTTGTCAAATAATCTCCTGTATTGGCAATTCTACCATGCAGTTCTCCTTTACGCATTTTCAAATTCCAAATACTACCCCAAGTCCTATTAATGCCTCTATCAAAACCAAGTGACGCATAAAACCGAGATTCTCGATTTAAATTTAATTTTGCAGTTCTGTTTGCAAATTGAGCATAAAACCGTTGATTAAAAGCTACTGTAGTCGTAGCATATCTATCTGTATATTCAAAAGATAAATCTTCTTCTATAGGCAAACCATTTCTAGTATAATAGGTTTCAACCATTCTTAGACTTGGTGACAACCATTGCCAAGCTGCTTCAACAGAAGAAGATGTTGGATCTTTCATTAAGGCTGGAGATTGAATCTGCCACCAATCCCCATTTGTAACTGGACTAGAATTACCCCATAAAAGCTCAGAATTCCAAGGATCTGTAACTGCAAAACGATGATTATACTGATCTCTTACTAGTTGAAATTGAAAATTATTTGTATCAAAAAGCGGTGGAGTTCCCATAAAATAATAAAGAGAAGCTCCTTGAGCTGTTGCAGCATCTATAGCTTCTTGGGCTGCATTTGCTGCCAACTCCCATTTAGAAGCTTCGTAACTTTGATTAAAAAAGTGTTCTCCTTGAACATTTAAAAAATTAGCATAAAAAGCACTATTTCCATTAAATAAAGGGCTAGCACTATACAATAGTGCTTTTGCTTTTATCGCTTTAGCGATTACTTGATCTATTCTTCCTAAATCATTATTTCCAAGAACTCTTTCCGGTAAATCTGAAATAGCGGCATCTATGGTCTCTACGATATACGAAAAACATTCGTCCACTTTTTTTCTTTTTACTCTTACCTCTGTATCCGAGGCAGAAATAGGCAAGTTTACATCTACAATGGGTATGGGACCATAATTACTTACTAATAAGAAATGGAAATATGCTTTTAAGAATTTTGCTTCGGCTTTCCATTGATTCTTTTCTTCTTGATCCATGTCTACCACCAAATCAATATTATCAATTAATATGTTACAACTACGAATCCCTTCCCATAAAGAACCCTGCCCTCTTCCATCTGCAGAAAAGCCAGACCAGTATCCCATTAAAGGTGAAGAAACATTTTGTTGTCCTTTCATTAATTTAATTGCATTAGTTTCTTTAGGAACCGGTACTGCTAATTCATCACTTGCCAAAACATAACTTGCATAAGTACCGTCATTTTGTGGTAAATAACTATAGCAATTTGTTAAGGCATTGTAGGCAGTTTCTTTTCTGTTAAAAAGTAAACTTAGCTCTTGTGTTCCATCTGGCACAATATCTAAATAGTCTTCACAACTCATAAATAGTGAAATACTACTCAATAAAAGCACTATAGATTTGTTTTTTAAATTCATTTTCTACTATTTAAAATTTTACTTGAGCACCAATATTTATGACTCTTTGTAATGGATACCCTAAACCATTCCCTGCCAATTCTGGATCCCATAAATCAAACTTTGAAAAATGTAATAAATTTAATCCTGTAAAGTATAGTCTCGTGTTTACTTTTGAAAAAGCTTTACCCCAGGTTTCAGGAATGGTATATCCCAATTCTATACTTTTTAATCTTAAAAAATCACCATCTCTTTGCCACCAAGTAGACAGTTTCTCATTATTTTCTATCTCATAAGTTGATAATCGAGGCCAAAAAGCGTTTGGGTTTGGATTGTTTTCTGACCAGTGATTATTAGCAATAATACTTAATGCATTCCGTTGATTTACAAAAGGTGAAATATCATTGGGATTGATAAAAAAAGATGATCTGGCTGAGCCTTGCATAAAGAAAGATAAGTCGAAATCTTTATATACTACAGAAACACCAAAACCATATACGATCTCTGGCACACTTGGTTTACCAATAGGTACCTGATCTGATTCATTGACCACTCCATCTTGGTTTACATCTGTATATTTTATATCTCCTGGTAAATATGCGTTTGTAGAAGAGAAACCATTAAATTGTTCCGGAGAATTGTTGATATCCTCTTGATCTACAAATAACCTTTCTGCGATATAACCCCATTGTTGATTAATGGGGTATCCTATTCTGCTCAAATTTTCATTTTGAAACTCTGGCTCTCCATTTACCAGTATTTTATTAGTTGAATATGTGAAATTACCTCTTGCTGTTATATAAAAGTCACCACTAAAAGCATGATTATAATCTATAGAGATGTCAACTCCTTTTGTTTTTACTTCACCTATATTACTACTAATTGTAGTTGTTAAACCCGAAGTAGCAGGAATAAATTCACGTTCTTGATATATATTTTTACGATGTTCTGTAAAATAATCTGCAATGATATTTACTTTCTTAAAAAGTCCTAATTCTATGCCTATATTAGATTTAGCAGCAACCTCCCAAGTAACATTTTCATTTGCATATCTATTGATAATATATCCGTTGTAATAATTATCATAATTTGATCCAAATGTATATCCGGTTCCTGCATTATTAAGGTTTACATCTGATAAATAGAAAAAACGATCACTTGGACTTGAAATTCCATCGTTACCGACTAAACCATAAGTATATTTCAACTTTAATAAGTTTACAGAAGGGATATTTTTCTCAAAATAGGGCTCGTTAGAAATGATCCATCCAAACCCTACAGACGGGAAAAATCCAAATCTATTTTTTTTCGCAAATTTTTCTGAACCATTGTATCCAAAGTTAAATTCACCAAAATATCTACCATTATAGTTATAGGATGCTCTACCTGAAATTCCCATATTTCTTGATGGCAGTGTAGAAAAAGCAGTATTCCCGCCAATGGTGTTTAATGCTTCACTAAAATTTACAACGAGTAGCCCCCCTATTTCATGCTTTTCTTTAAAAGTTCTATTATATTCTGTAACCGCTTCATAGTAAAAATTACTATTTCCATTATTATATATTGTTGGATTATTTAAAAATTCTGTTCCTTCTTGAATTTGATATAATGAATGTACAGTTCCTTGGGGTGTTTGTGTTTCAGCTAACCCATAAAAAAAAGGAGTAAAGTTTCTTTCGTTTTGATTTTCAGTATAGGTTCTAACAGAAGCCATTGCTCTTAACTTTAATCCTTCTGTTATAAAACTTAAATCTTGGTGAATTTGAAATTGTGCTAATGTAGTATTTGCAAATCGATCTCTAAAGCCTTTGACACTTTCTGCATAGGGATTGGGAAAACCTCCATTTCCTTTATTACCAAAAAGAGTATGGTTAAAATTTGCTGTTGTTTCATCTGATTCATAAACTTTAGGGAAGTTTGCCGGATTGGCTTGTGCTACTTGTCCAAAAATATCTGTTGCACTTACAATGGGTCCGTTGTATCTTTCAAACAAAGAATAAAATTTTACAGCAGCTTTTGTAGCTTTTGTAAGACTGATATTGATATTAGCTCTTAAATTAGAACGGTTGATATCTATATTGTTATTGAAGTTGTTTAAGGGGTCAATCTTTAATAAACCTTTTTCGTTGGCACTCGTGACTGACATATAATATTGAGCTATTTCTCCTCCTCCATCTATATTTATATTAATTCTTCTATTTAAAGCAAAATTATTAAATAACTCTTGATACCAATCTACATCCGGATAAATATTTGGATTTAAACCATTCTTTGTCCCTTCAATTTTTGGTTTTGAATATAGTAGTATTGCTGATTGGTCTCTCGTTCTTTGAGCTCTATTGTACAATTCCATATAATCTACTGCTCCTAAAAAACTGTTTATTTTTGATGGGCCTGAAAATGAATTCTCATAACGAACAGATACTTTTGCTTTTCCTTTTTTTCCTTCTTTTGTAGTTACTAAAATAACGCCATTAGCTCCCCTTGCACCGTATAAAGAGGTAGCCGTAGCATCTTTCATTACTGAAAATGATGCAATATTGTCTGGTTCTATTCGTGCTAAATCTGACGTAGTAATTTGCAATCCATCTAGTAAAATTAGCGGGCTATTTGTAAATCCAAAAGTGGTTACACCTCTAATAAAAAATGCAGCGTTATCCTGACCTGGTTCTCCAGATCTTTGATAGGAAATTAAACCAGCTATTTTACCTGCTAGAGTATTTGTTATGTTTGAAGTAGGTTGTTTTAATTCTGAAACTTTTATTGTAGATATGGAGCCAATAACACTATTCTTTTTTTGTTTTGAAAAAGCAACAATTTGTATTTCTTCAAGTTCGTCTGTACTCTCTTTTAAAATTACGTTAATTTTTTTTTGATTACCAATCTTAATTTTTTGCGATGTATATCCTAAATAAGAAAATATTAAAGTTGCATTTGGTGTCTTTACATTAATAACGTATTTCCCATCAAAATCTGTTTCCGTACCAGTTGTTGTTCCTTCTACTAATACCGATACCCCAGGAAGAGGGTTTCCTGAATCATCTACAACTTCTCCAGAAACTATTACAGTTTGTGAAAAAGAATAAGTTGTAAGAAAAAGGATTATAAATGGAAATAGCTTTAAAAAGAATGCCGTAAGCTTGTTCATGCTGATTTTCTGTGGAAAGCATAACAGAAGAGAGAAATCTTCTGTTATGCTAAAAATAAATATTATTTTTATTGATTACACTTAATTATGCCACTAATTTAAAAATTCGTATCTTAATATAAAGTTTAGAATTATGAATTTACTACATTTTATTGAACAATTTCCAGATGAGTTTTCCTGTAAATCACATATGAAGTTGGCTCGTTCAAAAGAAGGAGTCATTTGCAAAAAATGTCAATCAAAAAAGCACTATTGGTTAAAGTCTAAATGGATGTGGCAATGTTCTTATTGTGGTTTTAGAACTACTCTACGCAGCGGTACTATGATGGAGAACTCCAATTTACCTATTCGTACTTGGTATCTCGCTATGGCATTTATGACTTTTAGTAAAAAAGGTATTTCTGCTGCCGAATTACAACGTCAGCTCAACCATACACGTTATACCACTATATGGTCTCTTATGCACAGAATACGTTCGGCTATGGGAAAACGAGATAATTTATACGACCTTGAAGATATGATTGAGTTTGATCAAGATTACTTTACTGTGGCAACAAAAGAATCCGACAGACAAAAGCTTAAAAGAGGCAGAGGCAGTCAAAAACAATCTAACGTAGCGGTAATGGCAGAGTCTGTACCTTTAGAAGATTTAAAGACTGGGAAACAATCCAAACAATGTCGTTATTTTAAAATGAAAGTTTTGGATACTCATAAAAAAGAAGAAGTCAACACGCTTATTGATAGTAATTTTGATGATACATGCATTGTTTTTAGCGACAAAAGCACGTCTTATGTAGACATAGGTGATTATGTGGAAGTACACATTACTGAAAAATCAAATAAAGAAACCACTATTACCACACTAAAATCGGTGCATATAGCCATAAGTAATGCAAAACGCACTCTGTTAGGTATTTACCATAAAATTAAAGGAAAATATTTGCAGAATTATCTTGACGAGTTCTGCTATAAACTCAACAGACGCTATTTCGCTGAAAGACTATTTGATAGACTGGTAGTAGCTGTCACTCATCAATACTGGTATAAAAGTGGGTAATCAATTATTTTTTAATTAATTTTTTATATTGATTGTTGATTTTAATAAAATAAAAACCTGGTTTTAAGCTTTTTATTGATAATTCATTAGTCTCTATTGTTTTTCTAAAAACTTCTTTAGAATTAACATCAAAGATTCTAATTTCTTTATTGCCTTCTAAATTTTTAATGTAAATAATATCTTGAGTTGGATTTGGATACAAGAAAAATTCATTTGTATTAAAATCATCTACAGAAGCAGTTCCTTGTAATTGAGGTCCTTTAACATCATCTATATAGAAAGTGGTATCTTGGGAATCTCCTCTGCCAAGAAATATAAAAATATGGTCAAAAGAAACCTCGTCTGCTAATTCAGATGTGTCAAAATATACTGTTTGCCATTGATTCTCTAATATAATTTCTTCATCTGTTTCAAATTGAGCAGTAATATCTCCATCCTCTTTAGCATCAGCTAACTTAAATCTAATTCCTGTTTTTACCGGAGAATACACTCTAAAAGAAAATATATCATCTTTGCTTGCATCAAAAGGAGCGTTTAATTCAAAATGAATCCTTTCCCAACCTCCCCAAGAGTTACCTTTATCCCACTGCTGTACCATATTACTTCCACCTGCAGGATCTGTAACTGTTGTGTATGGTGCTGCAGGATCTCCCATAGATTCTGAAACAGAGGTTAAAGATGTTCCGTCAAAATCATTATAGGTTACCATAGTAATGGCTGTTGAACTCGTTGTAAACGTGGCAGATACTCCTGCAATGGCTGTATCAGTTTCTGCATATTCTATTACATTATCTTTTATACCATACCAATAGACTGTATTTGTTGAAAGTAAGGAAGCAGGACGAATTGTTATGATTGAGTTGTTATCACTTAAAAAGGCATTCATAGGAACTATTGCTCCGGAAGCATTCGTTTCTCTTAATTCTACTATATCAGAGAGATCAGTTATTGCAGAATCATCTAAATTTCTAAATTGAAAACTTGATGAAATAGTTGGATTCGTAATTTGAGTAACATCTGTAGCTGTATCCGCAGGACTAAAGGTATTTTCTACAGCAGGGGGAACATTACTTTTTAGGTAGTCATCAAAATAATATTTGTCTCCTGCTACAGAACCACCTGTTCTATCTTTATCGAAATAAATTTGAGCTCTATCGTAATTTGTAGCAGTAATTGCACCATAATTAAATACTAATTCTACCCACGTATTGGTTTCTGTGACATCTATTTTTTGTTCATGTCCTTGCCTCCAATCCGGATAATTTTGAAGTTTAATAGAAACTCCTACAGGCTTACTTACCCATACTTTTACTTTTATAAAAGGAGTTTCAGAAAAATCGAACGGTGTTAATGGCGTTGCTCCACCAACTAAATCATTTTCCAAACCAGAATCATTTCCCGCATGTGTATATTCACCAACATTAGCGGAAGTATTTATCCCTGTTGGATCTGGATTAGCAATTTTAGCAAATCCTGTGCCTCCCCAAGAAGTAAAAGCCAAGTCTTGATTTGTGGTGTCAAAATCAAACAACATTTCATTAATATCTCCAGTTACAGCAACTTTTGTTGTAAAACTTGCAGAAACTCCTGTAACTGCTGTGTCATTTGAATACTCTATAGAATTATCCACAACACCATACCAATAGGTTGTGGAGTTGCTTAAAACACTTGTTGGATCAATTGTAATTTTATTTTTATCACTATTAATTGTTGCCGAAAAAGGAACATCAGCTCCATTCTCGTCACCTAGTTTTAATGCAACTTTAGCAGTTAGATCTGTAATATCGGAATCGTCTAAATCTCTAAATGTATCATTTGTTGCAATTTCTAAGTTTGTAGATATAGAAATATCTGTCGAACTATCCGCTGGGTTATATGCTACTGCAGGAGATGTATATAATTCTGGCCCTTTAATATCATCAAAGAAATAAATATCTCCTTGACTAGTGTTTGCTCCTCCAATTTTAATGACAATATTATTCATATAAATATTAGAAAAACTACTAAAATCAAAAGTTAACTCTACCCATTTATTGATATCAGAAGCCCCAACTGATGCCATTGCTTCAATATTATTACCAATCTGGCGAATTTTCTAAATGAAATATTACCGTTATTTCTTCAGTAGAAAATACTTTCATTTTAAAAATAGAATTAGATGCTAAATTAAAAGGAGTTGTAAATACTGTTGTTGGGTTTATAACACCAATTCCAATATCATTATCATCTCCAGCTGTAAATTGACCTACAAAAGCAGAGGAATTTGTAGTGTCTGAAGCTGGATTTGCTACTTTGGCAAAAGTTGAAGAAGTATTCCAGCTATTAAAAACAATATTTGCATTGTTTGTGTCAAAATCTATATGTGTAACTTCTTGAGCAGTAACAATACTTGAAGTTAATAATAGAGTTAAAAGTAGTTTTAGTTTCATAATAAATTAAATTTTAGATTAAAATGACATGATTTTAATGTTTTTTATATGTGTTTAGAAATTGAATGAATAATATAATTATTATACATCTGTAACAAATTTGCATTAAAATTGCGTGAATATAAAAATTTTAACCTCTACAAAAGCAAATAAAACAAAAAAAAACCTCTACAAAACCTTTGTTAATCAGTTTTAATTAATTGAAAATTAGCAGTTTATTAAAACCCCTGAATATAATTTACAAGATTTACTTCTTTACTTAAATTAAATTTTTTGCGTAATCTATACCTTCCTTGTTCTACACTTGTAATTGCAATATTCATTAAAGAAGCAATTTCTTTGGAGGAAAGATTTAATTTTAAGTAAGCACTTAACTTAATTTCATTAGAAGATAAATTAGGGTATTTCTTCCTTAAATTTTGGAAAAACTGAGAGTGAGAATTTCTAAAATGGAGTTCAAAAGTAAGCCAATCTTCTTTATCTTTTAATTGAGTATTAATTTTTTTAATTACTTTTTTTATAGGATAGTGTAATGAATTATTTACTAGCTCATTATCAATTTTTTTGAGATCTTTAATCAATCCTGTTAGAAGCTCATTTTTCTTAATATTATTTAAAGTAGAAGAGGCTAGTGCTGAGTTTTTCTTTTTAATTTCTAAATTTAAATTCTTCTCTCTCAGAAGTAAAAGTTCTTTATCAGTTACTAATTTTTCCAATTCAAATTTTTCTTTTTGGCGTTGTCTTTTTTCTTCTTCTTCTAATTTTAAACTAGCTATTTGTTTTTGATTTTTGATTTTAAAATACTGTCTGTATAAGAGATTAATTAAAAGTAATAGTAAAAAGTAAATAACATAAGCTACTTTAGATAAATACCAAGGTGGTGTAATAAAAAATTCTTTTTTTATGATTTCTGTAACTGCCCCATTTTCACCTTCAGATTGAAACTCTAAAGTATAACTTCCTGAAGATAATCCCGGAAAACTTAGCTCAGAAGTATAATCCCAATTTGACCAATCATTGTTTAAACCATTTAATCTGTATCGAATTCTTTTGGAATTGGTAAAAGGTGCTTTTGGGAATGCAATACCAATTTTTATAAAATTATTGTAATTAGGAACTTCTAACTTTTTTTGATTAATTTGAGCAAGAATTGTATCAGTTTGACTTACAAGTTTAATAAAACGAATAATAGGTAAAGATTGATCAGTATCTACATTAAAATCAATAACATTATGAAAAATCATACCATTGCTAATTCCTATTCCAAAAACGGAGTCATTTAATTTTTCAAATTTGTTAAAGTCATTCAGGTGCTTACTCCTAACTGAATAAAACGGACTATTAACATTTTTAAAATGATTTTCATTTCTTAAAATATACCCTAAAGATTTTTGAGTTGAATACCAAAAAACATTTTTATGCTGAGAAATGTTATTAATCCCTTTTATATCTTTAAATACCTCTGAAGGATATTTAGCAGTCACAAAAGAATTGTCAATAGGATCATAACTGAAAAAACCTTTCGGATTATAAAAGACCAGATCATCATCAATTTTTGTTATGTATGCGAAAGTATCAACAAACTCATTTGCTATTCCATAAAACTCATATTCTTTAAGATCTAGCCCGTTTTCAGATAAGCGTAATCGATAATAACCTTTTGCGGGATGAGTAACCCATAATTGCCTATATTTATCAAACTCCATAAAACGCGATGATTCGCCATAATTTTCCCATTTTTTAACAAATTTCCATTTTCCATTTATACATTTAAAAACACCTATTCCGGAATAAAAACCAACATATAAAATATCATCAATTTTTGGATGTTTCCTAAAAATCCAAGCTCCGGCTTCAAAATTTAGAGGTTCTAATTTCTTATTATTAATAATAAATACACCTTCATGAGAGCCTACTAAAATTTGATTATCAATCTCTTCAATTTCCCATATTTGTCCTAAATTTCTGTCAACTAATTTTGGTTTTGATTTCCTTTGAAAAATGTTTTTTACAAATAGTCCCTGATTAGTCCCTAAATATAACAAGGAATCTTTTATATGGCTTGTAAAAACAGTTCCAAATTCACCTTCTGTATCTATTAAATAATTTGTATTGTTACTGATTTGAATATAACTCAACCCGCTGTGCATACCAAGCCATAGGTCGTTGTTTAAATCTGTAAAAACTCTTTTAATTGCATTATTTAAAAGACCATTACTCTTTTCTATATGTAAAAGTATTTTTCCTTGACGCGAAACTATATATACACCATTTCTCACAGTACCAATAATAAGTTTGTCGCTTTGAAACTCTTCAACACCATTCACTAAATGTTTTTCTAAAAGATTATTTACTGCCCATGTATTCTTAATCAGTTTTTTATCTTTCCAATTCCAAACACCATTGTTTTTTGTGACTATTAATAATTCGTTATTGTTTTGAACAAATACACCAACAATATGAAACCGATCAATTTCTGTACCTTCTATTAATATGTGATCTTTATCTTTTATTTCAAAAAGACCCATATCGTATTCTTGAATAAAAGATCTCTCTTTTGATGAAAACAAAACATTAAACCCTCTCAAGGCATTAATAGATTCAATGACATTTGTTTTAGGATCATAAATAAAAATTTTTTGAAATGTTTGAAAAAGAATTTTTCCTTGAATTTCTTTAATACTTGAAAAAGTTGGTAATAATGGATCTTGTTTCTCTGGTTGTTTAAAAAACAAACTCGTGTATTCCAAAATACCTTTATTGTTTTTACCAATACCCAAATCCTCCATGACCAGAAGTATATATATGCTTCTCATCTATATATAAAACAGATCGTAAATCTGATTCTAATCCATACATATAATTTTTCCAACGGATACCATCGTATTCTAGTAAACCTTCAGGTGTAGCAAAATACATTATTCCATTATCACCTTGGGAAATATCAAAAATAGTTGCATTATTTTTAGTTTCTTCTACTGTGAAGTTTTTAATAAAAGGAATTCCTTGTGTGTTTTGGAATTGAGCTAATGTTAGATTACAAACAAATAAAACAAGAAGAAAAATTAATTTTCTATTAACTTGTTTAGTACATGACAAAAAATATAATTAATTGATTATCAGTAAATTAAATGTTAAATAATTAAAATAAAGCATTGATTTTCAGTATATTAGAAGAATAACATCACTCATTTTTCTAATGAAAAAAACCAATGCTTCCACTAAAAGTAGTGAATTAAATTCAGTTTTAAGTTCTCATTTCCAAGGTAAGATCAATTTGGCAAGAATCAAACTCATATCACATTTCATTATCGCCCTCTGTAAGGTACAGACAGTTACCTTTGAAAAGGTAGCCAACGCTTTTGAGACCTCAGTAGATTCGAAGTCATCACTCAGACGTATTCAAAGATTTATTGCTGATTATTCGTTGGATGGAGATTTGATCGCTCGTCTTATATTTAGTCTCCTTCCTAAGCAAGAGGGATTGATCTTGAGTATTGATAGGACCAATTGGAAGTTTGGTCAGACCAACATCAACATTTTTAAGTTGGGAGTTGTCTATAAAGGTGTTGCCTTCCCATTGTTATTTACTATGTTAGATAAGCCAGGGAACTCTAACAGTCAGGAGCGTATTGATCTTGTGAATCGTTTCATAAGACTTTTTGGCAAAGATGTTATTAAATCCATTGTAGCCGATAGAGAGTTTGTAGGTAATCATTGGTTGGATTTCTTGAATACAAATGGAATCAAATATTATATCCGCATTCGAAACAACTTTAAGGTAGAGCTTCCTGATAAGAACAAAACCATCAAAGTATTTCACTTGTTTAATCCACATAAGATCAATGAGTTTGTGTATTATCCTAAAATTGTACGTGTTAATGGTCAGCTTTGTTTCCTTTCCGGATGCAAGTTGTACCCAAAAAATGGAAAGCCTGATTTCTTAATCATTGTATCGTTCAACGCTCCTGATAAGGCCTTTGAACAATACAAAGAACGATGGCAGATAGAGATGTGTTTTAAAGCAATGAAAGCCACTGGCTTTCATTGCTTTAAAACACACACCTGCAAGATATTAAGCGTATTGAAAAATTTAGTACTGTTTGTAATGATGGCTTTCGTATGGTGTTACAAAGTTGGTATATATTTACATCAGATTAAGCCTATCAAAATAAAAAAGCATGGAAGAATGGCTAAAAGCATATTCAAATATGGATTAGATTATATCGCTTCTGTGCTATTAAACCCTGTAAATCAAAACAATATGAACTTGACTAAATTTTTGTCATGTACTTAGATTAACTTGTTTAATTAACCTTAATATGAAAAGGTAGTTCTTGATTATAAAATTTATAAAAGCTTATTTTCAAATTTAGGAAGGAAATCAAACATAACCAAAAAGGTAAAATTGTATTTGTAATTTTTCTTGATTTATATTATAACTTATTCTGTGCTAAGGATATTCAGATGCTAGGATTTGCTGCCCTAATCAGTCTATTGATAAATTAGAGTCATTAGATCAGCTTATGGAAATGATGGGAGAAACTATCAGGCAAACGGCTGAAAACCTTAAACAGAACCGTGAGGCTTTATAATTGAACAAGCAAAGAAATCATCCTGGTTTCGCAGAAAAAATATTTTGGGAACAAGGTGTTTTTTATTTATTAGACGTCTTTGAAAAATTGATTTGCTATTGCATTTTCGTTGTCCCGCTTTTTTAAATTTTGATTGATTTTTTGAGTTTCAATGCTATTTTTATTGTTGATATGTACCATAAAAGGGTTCATTTCTTCAAAGTATTCTTCCAAAACATTGAAAACAAGCATCCAATAAACGCCAGTACTTTCCATAGCAACATGGGTTGCTACTTCGCTTTTGCACCAATCTCTTAAATCTGTCAATGAACTCGTGTAGGCTCCAAACTTTCGAGTTTCAAACTCGGTATTGCTACTACGAATCGTGGCTATTGTAATATCCTTGTGAACATCTATGCACAACCCACTTTTATCACCTGTGTGTATTCTATTGCTGCTATAACAGCAAAGATACTTATCTGGTGAGTATCTTTGCTTATTTATGGGATTTCATATTATTAAATTACAAAATTCAAAGATTTCAAAAATGTTCTAATTATTCCTTTTAAGTATCTAAACGGGTATTCAAATATTTTTATGTAGAAAAATAGCTTTCCAGTTCTTTTAGTGTTTTTTCGGATGTTTGAATATCTTTTACCACAGTCCCTTTGTTCAGAACAACTATTCTTTCGCATACTTCGGTGATATGACTTAAATCATGGCTGGAAATGAGTAGTGTTATTTCTTTATTTTCGGTTACTCTTTTTAGAATTTTCTTTAGTTTAATCTGAGATGTCGGGTCCAGGTTTGCAAATGGTTCGTCCAAAATAATTACTTGCGGGTTTCCCATTAAAGCAGCAATAACTCCTGCTTTTTTTTGATTTCCTTTACTTAAATCCCGCAGGTATTTTTTCTTGCCTAAAACTTCCCCTTTAAAGAACTCTTCAAACCGGTCTAAAAAAGATTGTACGTCGGCTTTATTCATTCTCCTCAATGTTCCGGCAAAATCAAAATATTCTTCCGGTGTCAGATAACCGATTAAAAAGGTTTCATCTATAAACGATCCGGTAAATGTTTTCCACTCTTCGCTCTTATTTACTACAATATTGTTATTGGTTATACTTCCCGTAGTGGGTTTGATCAGGTCTAACAAGATATTAAAATAGGTGGTTTTCCCTGCTCCGTTATTTCCTACTAAGCCAAAACTTTGACCTTTTGGAATGTCTAAGGAATCTATTGCAAGTACTTCCGTATGTCCGTATTTTTTTGAAATGTCTTTTGATTGTATCATCTGTGCTCGGTCATTAAATTTAAGCTTTTTGATTGAAAGCTTTAATTGCTATATATTTTTCTCTTATGTACTTTGCCTCAATAAAGCGCATGCAATCATTTTTAAAAATGAAGGGGATCATTCCAAAGGTTGCAATGGCGATTAACCCTGCATTGAAATGAATGGTTGAGCTAAACAGCCAAAAGAGCAGCATGGGCAGTACCATAACCGGGATAATGATGATAAACTGGGCTGCACTGGTTCCCTGCATATTGGAAAACCCACTCTTTTCCAAATCTATCCGTTTCCTGTTAAATGATCCTGCATATAAGAGAAGCAGTGAGTTAAACCCAATATTATAAACAGCACCTGCCGTAATCATTAAAAATTCTTCAACTCCGTAAACTACCAAATAAACGGTGCTCAGGACATATAAAACTCCTGTCATGGCAACCATCAAAACCCACTTGGATTCCAGAAATTTTCTGTAGCGTATGTTTTGTGTCATTAACATTTTATAGTAAGAGCTGTCCCACGCCGGTATAAACTGCCCGTAATTGAGCATAAACCCTCCTGTTACAAAAAGGGATGCAAAAACCAAAAATCCAGGCATCTTGTTTCTATATACCGGATTGTCAAAAAATATAAAACCGTATAAAACAAATAAAAATGATATCAGAAAAACTGTTTTTGTTCTTTTATTTCTCCATATTAACCGGATATCGTTTTTAATAAACGGGGCAACATCCCCCAGTCGGTCTGCCCATGATAGATTCGCTGAGGTTACTTTCTTTTTCTTGTCCGAAACAACAGCACCCAAATACACTTTGGTTCTCAGGTATTTATAATTGCAGTAGTATACGATTGCTAGTAATAAAATGCCTAATAAAGATAATACGGGCAGATCATAAATGGTGTCAAACACCATCCGGCTATAGATGGTAATATCGAAAATTTGGAACTGCCGTAGCAGTGCCAATCCTCCAATTATTATTACTGAAAACCAAAAAGCAAGGCTATTTTTATTGATTAAAAAATTTAAGAAATTCAGGTTTTGTGTAATAAATACCATAGTGAATAACCACCCTAATGAACCTGCTGTGCTATAACCCTCTTTGATAAGTACCATTGAAAAGGGCACATAAAAAAACAAAGGCATTATATTAAAAAAAGAAAATGCGGATTTACCGAGTACGTAATGAGTCAGCGTGCTTTTTTTAATGGGTAAAATGAGCATTGGCTTTACGTTCATTACAGGTAATTTTTGCATCATATACCTGAATATCAAATCGGCAAAAACAGCATACAACAAATATGAATTGATAAGGCTCAGCGGTTTTGTATCTGGAAATTGTTCTTCAATTATATAATATCCTCCGATACCGATAGCGAGGAAGGATATCATAAAATAGATTGCAAAAAACCCCATAATGATCTTTAAGGTAAGCCCCGTTTGCCAATAAGAAGAACGAAAATATTGCCTCCATTCCAGACGTAGAAAATGTGCAATCATTTGTGATTTATTGGTTTCAACAATCCATAAGTATTAAAAATAATTGTTTTGTAACAAAATAATTTCTTCGGAATATGATTTGGAAATCGTTTAAATGAGTTTTTAGTAAAAATGCTCTGTTCTAAACGTCAAAACCAATTTGTACATTTAACTTATCAGCAATTAGTTTCGTAATTCGTTCTTTTACTTCCGGGATTTTTACACTTTCCAGTACTGTATTTGCAAAAGCATACATCAATAGTGCTTCGGCTTCTTTTTTAGGGATTCCGCGTTGTTGCATATAAAATAATGCCTGATCATCTAATTGTCCAATCGTACATCCGTGAGAACATTTTACATCATCAGCAAAAATTTCCAGTTGCGGTTTTGCATTGACGGTAGACCTGTCGCTCACCAATATGTTGTTATTTTGTTGATATGCATTAGTTTTTTGTGCTTCTTTTTCAACAATCACTTTTCCATTAAAAACCCCTGTAGAGCGCTCATTAAAAATTCCTTTATAGTCCTGATGGCTCTCGCAATTAGGTTCTATATGATGTACTAATGTGTGGTGATCTACATGTTGCTTTCCTTTACTAATGGTAATTCCTTTTAAGATAGAATTGATATGTTCTCCTTTTTGAAAGAAATTCAAATTGTTTCTGGTGATATTTCCTCCGAAAGAAAATGTGTGTACGGAGACTTCACTTTCCGATTGTTGCTCTATATAGGTATTATCTACGAGTGAAGCAGCAATATGATCATTCTGAATTTTGTAGTAGTCAACAGTTGCATGTCTATGCGCAAAAATCTCCGTTACCGAATTTGTCAATACGGTATTCTCCGTTAAGCTTTGATGGCGTTCAATGATTTGAACATGTGCATTTTGTTCAACAACAATCAGATTTCTGGGCTGAATCATGGTTGCGACTTCAGAGCCTGTAACAAAGTTGATAATTTGAATCGGCTTTTGAACTTCCGTATTTTTGGGGATATAAATATAAGCTCCTTCTTTTGCAAAAGCCGTATTTAAAGAAGTTAGATTATCTTGCCTTGCAATGTTGTTAAAATAGTTTTCTATAACGGGCTTATATTTTGCTTTAGTCAAAGCGGCAGACATTAAGCATACATCAATCGTGTCATGTGTGGTTTCCGACAAAAACGAACTGTATTTTCCATCAATAAAAATAATTTTATAGGTATCAATATCATGAATAAAATATTTTTTTACATCTGCTAATTCAACCGCTTTTTCTTTGTCAGGAAAAATACTGTAATCTTCTTTCAATATGGAATTAAGCGAGGTGTATTTCCAAACCTCCAGCTTTTTGGTGGGAAATCCCAACTTTTCAAAATTCTGAAATGCTGCCGTCCGAATATTGTGTATATCCGAATTGACGTTTATTCCGTCTTCAAATGCTACGTATGAAGAAACTATTTTGTCTTTTAAATCCATTTTTCATTCAAAGTTTTAAATTTTAAATTTCAAAGCCGCAAAACTTTGAATTATAAATTTTGAATAAGAATTAGCTAAACTAATTCTTTAATCCAATCATATCCTTTTGCTTCCAGTTCTAACGCCAGAGAAGCATCTCCCGTTTTTACGATTTTTCCATCATGTAATACATGTACAAAATCAGGAATAATATATTTTAATAATCGTTGGTAATGCGTAATTATAATGACGGCATTGTCTTTGGATTTTAGTTTATTAACCCCATTGGCTACAATACGCAAAGCATCGATATCCAAACCGGAGTCGGTTTCATCTAAGATAGCCAATTTAGGCTCCAGCATTGCCATTTGAAAAATTTCATTTCGCTTTTTTTCTCCTCCTGAAAACCCTTCATTTAATGAGCGAGACAGGAACTTTCTATCAATCGCTAACAACTCCGACTTTTCACGGATCTTTTTTAGCATGTCTTTTGCAGGCATGTCTTCCAAACCTCGTGCTTTACGAGATTCATTAATAGCTGTTTTAATAAAGTTGGTTACCGTTACTCCGGGAATTTCCACCGGGTACTGGAAAGATAAGAACACTCCTTCATGTGCTCTTTCTTCCGGTGAGAGCTCACTAATATCTTCATTGTCTAAGTCAATGGTTCCTTCCGTAACTTCATAATCTTCTTTTCCAGCTATGACGGAAGCCAACGTACTTTTTCCTGATCCGTTAGGTCCCATGATCGCATGGACCTCTCCCGGATTTACGCAAAGGTTTAACCCTTTTAAAATGTCTTTCCCTTCTACTTCTGCGTGTAAATTTTCAATCTTTAGCATTCTCTCTTTTATTTCTGGTTTACATATTTTTTAATACGCTCAAAATCAGCAGGGGAATGCTGAATGAACACTTTGGCATTTTTTTCTTTGGCGAAAGCTTCAAATTTATCCATGCTTTCTAAGGTTTGCTTCACATTGTAATTAAATGACGGAACTCTGCGGTGTGTTCTGTTTTCTTCAAAATGATACAGATCGCCGGTCAGTAGAATAGGCTGTTCCAAGCCTGTATCAACATACAATACCTGGTGTCCTATTGTATGACCCGGCATGGATTTAATGATAACGGTTCCGTCACCAAAAACATCGTAATCTCCGTTTAGCTTTTTTACATTTGTTAATTCCCGGACTGCCGGATTTTTTACTTTTACAGTATCTCCGGCAATAGCATTGTACTCGTTTTCTTGTACCAACCAAGTGGCATCTTTCAAATAATTGGCATGCCCGGTATGGTCAAAATGATGGTGAGACAAAGCGATATAATCAAAATCTTCAATTGTAAACCCTATGGAAGCCAGTTGATTTTTTAATGAATCCGGCCTTTGAATGGCAAACACGCCATTTGGTTCATGAAAAGGTTCTGGCACTATCAGCTGTTCCGGCAAACCGGCATCCCACATTAAATTCCCTTTCGGATGAGAGATTACATAATACGCATTTGTAAACTGCCTGGTCTGACCGGTATAGGTGGTGTCTTGAGAGAAGACTTCTAATTTTTTTACCAAAATAGCACCGCCTTCCAAAGCATATAATTTTACTTTGGGTTTTGCCGGTTCTTTTTTATGGGTGTTTTTACATCCAAGAATACTGATAGCTAATAAAAAGAATAGTATTTTTTTCATTCTTATAATCATTGAATGGTGATCATTGATACATTTTCAAATTAACCCATTGCTACATTAACCCACACTTCCTTCCAAACTGATTTCCAGTAATTTTTGCGCTTCTACGGCAAACTCCATAGGAAGTTTGTTTAGTACTTCCTTGCTAAATCCGTTTACTATCAGCGCAATGGCTTTTTCCGTATCAATTCCTCGCTGATTACAATAAAACAGTTGGTCTTCTCCGATTTTACTCGTAGTAGCTTCGTGCTCTATCTGAGCCGACTTGTTTTTGGATTCGATATACGGAAATGTATGTGCACCGCATTCGTTACCCATTAGCAGACTATCACATTGCGAAAAGTTTCTTGCATTTTCTGCCCTGGAATTGATTTGTACCAGCCCTCGATAGCTATTTTGCGATTTTCCGGCAGAGATCCCTTTGGAAATAATGGTTGACCTGGTATTTTTCCCTAAGTGAATCATCTTTGTTCCGGTATCTGCCTGTTGGAAATTATTAGTTACGGCAATTGAATAAAACTCGCCTACCGAGTTATTTCCTTTTAGTACACAACTCGGATATTTCCAGGTAATGGCAGAGCCTGTTTCTACCTGAGTCCAGGAGATTTTTGCATTGGTTTCGCACAAGCCTCTTTTGGTTACAAAATTATATACGCCACCCTTTCCTTTACTATCTCCGGGGAACCAGTTTTGAACGGTGGAATATTTAATCTCCGCATCATCCAGGGCAATTAACTCAACAACGGCGGCATGCAGTTGGTTTTCGTCTCTTTGGGGGGCCGTACATCCTTCTAAGTAGCTTACATAGCTTCCTTTGTCAGCAACTACCAAGGTTCTTTCAAACTGCCCGGTTCCTCCTTCGTTGATTCGGAAATAGGTAGATAGTTCCATAGGGCAGCGAACTCCTTTTGGAATATAGCAAAACGAACCGTCAGAAAAAACAGCAGAGTTTAAGGCAGCATAAAAGTTGTCTTTTTGCGGAATAACAGTACCTAAATATTTTCTCACCAATTCGGGATGCTTTTGAATGGCTTCGGAAATCGGCATAAAAATGATTCCTTTTTCGGCCAAAGTTTCTTTGAATGTGGTAGCTACGGAAACAGAATCCATGACAATGTCTACGGCAACATTTGCCAATCGCTTTTGCTCTTCTAATGAGATACCCAGTTTTTCAAACGTGACCAACAACTCAGGGTCTACCTCATCCAAACTATTCAGCTTTGGTTTTTTCTTCGGAGCAGAATAGTAAGCAATATCCTGAAAATCAGGTTTTTTATACTGTACGTTTGCCCAATCGGGTTCTTCCATTTCCGACCAAATTCTAAAAGCTTCCAAACGCCATTCCGTCATCCATTCCGGTTCGTTTTTTTTCTCGGAAATGGCACGAACAATAGCCTCATTCAATCCCTTGGGAAACGTTTCACTTTCTATATCTGTGTAAAAACCGTATTCATACTCTTTGGTTTTTAACTCTTCTCTTAAATCTTCTTCGGTATACTTCATAGTTCAAAGTTCCTTGTTTAAAATTCAAAGTCGCTAGTTTTAATCTTTATACTTGTTTCCTTTACAATCACTTTTTTTGGGATAATTGATAAAGCCACTAATCATTTTACTTAAAATTAATGATTGTTCTTTTAACTTATTAAACGCTTCAAGAGTTAGATAATTTCTATCATAAGCCCTATACAATTGGTATCTTGTTTCTCCACAAGATGCTCTAGCTATCAATAAAAACTGTATAAACTCTTTATTCCCATTTCTTTCAAACCCCTATGCAATGTTATCCATAATCGATCCGGAAGATCCATTAATTTGACTATATAATTTGTAGTCTTTTCTTAATTCCGTATTATTTGCAACTTTGTTAATATCATTACAAAAAACTCTAGAAAGTTTCCAAATTTCTAAATCTTCGAATTGTTTAACGGTTGCCATAACTTTGAATTTTGAATATCAAACGTTGAACTTCTTATAGCGAAAAACTTTCTCCGCACCCGCATGTTCTGTTAGCATTTGGGTTATTGAATACAAATCCTTTTCCGTTTAGCCCTCCGGAATATTCTAATGTGGTTCCTACCAGATATAGAAAACTCTTTTTATCGACCACTATTTTTACATCATTATCTTCAAAAACCTTATCATTTTCCAATTGGCTTTTATCGAAATTCAAATCATAAGAAAGCCCCGAACATCCACCGCTTTTTACACCCACACGAACAAAATCCGTAGTGGCATCAAATCCGTCACCTGTCATCAATTCAATGACTTTCTTTTTTGCTTGATCAGATACTTTAATCATAACTTTATAGATTATAATCTAAATTGTGGTTACAAAGATACAATATTAAGTCTGAAAATACCATATAGACTTACATTAGAAAACTTTATGTGACAATTGAAAAACCCGATTAATTTCGAAATGCAGGATTGTTTGCAAAATTGTCATCGGTAAGTGTCAGTAAAAAAGCCTTGAGATCTGCTTTGTCTTGTGGAGTTAACTGCACGCCACCTTCATTGACTTTTTTCATTAGCGGGTCTACCGTTGATGACATTTTTAACCCTTCGCTATAGTGATCGATGACGGCGTCCAGTGTTGCAAAACGCCCGTCATGCATATAAGGGGCTGTAAACGCGAGGTTTCGCAAAGACGGTGAACGAAATTTTCCGTTGTCATTCGGGTCACCGGTAACCGCTCCTAATCCCAAATCCGTAAAGGTTTCATCTAAACCGTTATTGTGAAAATTGTTATCTGTCCAAAGCGGATTGTTATCGCTTCCGTGACAATGAAAGCAATCTCCTCTAGCCTCGTCCATAAATACATTAAAACCGTTGAGTTCTTGTGGGGTTAGTGTAGCATTTCCCAGAAGATATCGGTCAAATTTTGAGTTCCCGGAAATAAGTGTTCGTTCAAACTGAGCGATGGCTTTTGTAATTCTTGTAGAATCGATAGTCAAGGTTCCAAAAGCTTGCAAAAACAGTGTGGGATATTCAGGATCTTGTTGTAGTTTATCTGCTACTACTGGCCAACTACTGTGCATTTCAACAGGGCTCCGAACAGGTTCCAGCGCTTGTCTTTCCAGACTTAATTCTTTGCCGTCCCAGGCAAAACGCTCGTTAAAATTCCAGGCTAAATTGAATAAAGGCATTGCATTTCTATTTCCGAATATCCCGTCAATTCCATCGCTAAAACGGGTATGGTCCGAAAATGCATTTGACGGTCGGTGGCAGGTAGCGCAAGATTGTGAATTATCGCCCGAAAGTCTTTTTTCGAAAAAGAGTTTTTTCCCTAAGGCAACTCCTTCTTGGGTCAAAGGGTTATCAGCGGGGTTTAAGGGTGCTATTAATTTTTGTTGAAAAAGAGGAGGTATTTCCAAAGCTAATACAGTGGGAATGTAGGTATCATTTTCTGTTGTGCCGGAACACGACACAAAAATCAGTTTAAAAAGACCTAAAAGAAGCACGTTCTTTTTCATCAATTACTATTGGGTTACACTCTCCAAACTAAAAACGCTTTTTCCGTTTGCGCTTATCATCAGTTGGGCATTAAAATTAGGCATCAGTAACGTATTTAAGACATTTAAATCCCAGGTATTCGGATTGTTGAACCATTCGGAAATATCTGCTTTTATATTTATACGGGTGTTGCTCCCAACAGTCAATACTCCTAAATTTACTTCAAAGGAAGTATCCTGAAATACAAGATTGGCAGGAACTGTTCTGTCAACTGCTCTGACGGCATGGTAATTAAAAGGTGCTTCCATACCGGCAGTGTCCATATATTTTCCATCAAATTGCATATAGTGATAGCCACCGCCCAAAATACCGGGAACATTAAAATTGGCCGTATTTAAATCGGCATATTCACCATCCCGGTTGTCAGTATTACTAAATCCAAATCGAAAGGAAACATGAGTATAATTTCCCGGAGAGACTGTTCCGGTGGTTGTAAACGAAAGGTTTTCGTTATTGGTAACATCTACCAAATTGTATTCGTTGAACGTTATTACAGTGTCATTTTCATCGGTTAATTTGATATCGGAAATTAAATACCGAAGCCGTTCCATACTCAATCGCTCTCCGTTTGCATTGGTAAATTTTACAGTATTAAAATCAGTATTGCTAATCCTTGAGTTTCCCCAAAAATGGTTAAAGTTTAAGGTAATATTCGCTGGTTGCGTATTTATTTCTTTATCATCACTACAGCTATTCCCCATAAATAATACACCTAATAGTATTAAAAGCCTACATTTCATTTTTAATTTAGTTTTACAATTAACAGGTCTGTAAATCCTTTATTTTCAACAATATCTCCATTAGTGCTACTGGTTTCTCCAACAGCAATGACAGTGCCGTTTTGCAATTGAACAGCATCGTATGCAAAATCTATTTCGGAGCCACCCACTGTGGCTTCCCATATAAGCTGGCCCGTATGATCTATTTTAACAATCCAGGCATCATTTTGCCCCTGGTTTTTGCTCACATCGCCATCAGAGCTTCTGGAGCTTCCCGTAATGATAAATCCGTTGTCGTTAGTTGAATTGACGGACCTTGGCACATCAAAACCGGTTCCTCCGTAAGAACGATTCCAGAGGATATTCCCTTCTCCCGAAATTTTAATTACCCAAAGATCGGCCGCACCGTTATTTAAAGTAACGTCTTGTTCGTTACTTCTTGTATCTCCGACAAGAATATAATTTCCATCTCCGGAGGGAATAATTCCTCTTGCTTCATCTATTTCGGAGCCGCCGAATGATTTTTCCCAAACCATATCTCCGTTGGCATCCGACTTTACAACCCAAAAATCATAGGTTCCTTTGTTGTTTGTAATGTCAACATCATTACTATCGGAAGACCCGACAACAAGAAATCCGTTAGCAGGTGTTTCTACAACTCCCATGGGTGTGTCCGTAAAAGACCCACCATAGAATCTGGACCAAACCATATCTCCTGTGGGTGAAACTTTTATTGACCAATAATCACCGCCCGCATGCCTGCTTGCATTTCTTCCGCTGTTTCCTAACCCTCCTGAGGCTGTTACATCCAAAACACCTGAAATGAGCAAGTGATTATCCAAAGTTTCTACCAAAGAGATTCCCTGATCTGCTCCGGAAAAACCAAACGATTTCTGCCAGAGAATAGCCCCGGAAGCATCTAATTTGAGCAGCCAGAAATCTCTAAAACCATTGTTAAGAGCTACATCGCCACTGGCGTTATCACTATATCCCAGTACGGCAAACCCACCGTCCCGGGTTTGGATGATATCATTTCCTCTGTCATCTCCCGATCCTCCGTAGGTTGTATTCCATTGTAAATTGACGTCAACATCAAATTTGAGCAACCAAAAATCAAAACTTTCATCGGTTTTACCTGAAATGTCTCCGTCAGCACTTTGCGTATATCCTAAGACAGCAAATCCGCCATCAGCAGTGGCAACAACAGATTTCGCTACATCATTTTTTGTCCCGCCAAAAGTGTTAACAGCTATTATATTTCCTGAGGAAATAGTTGTCATAGAGTTAAAATTAAGTGCTGCTTTCTCACAGCTCACAATGGATAGCAAAACAAAAAAAGAGGACCATTTTTTCATATTACATTCCGCTTTTTCTGATAATAAACAGGCCGTTGTTGATATCACTTACCACAATATTTCCGCTAGAGAAAAACGGGTATACATTCCAAACACCGTTAAAAGCGGCACTATTATTAGCAGGACTTGTATCAAAAGAACCTATTTCCGCCATCGTACCATTACCGATGTTAGTGATATCGATCATTCGAACACCGGCAGTGTAATTAGCCAGATAAAATACGTTTCCGTTTACATATCCATTGTGATCTACGGCAGCAGTAGGTCCGTTGTAATTCATATGAAAAACAGGGTTGTCCAGATCTGTAAAGTCAAAAACAATCGTGCGTGTATTTCCTCCAAAATTAACTTCATCGAGCTCATCTCCTAAAATAAAATACCGCATATCGTCTGTAAACCATCCCTGATGTGTATATCCGATATTGCTATAGCTAATTTTAGAAATCTGTGTGGGGTTGGTTTTGTTTGTTACATCGACAATTACCACCTCATTTTCATTACTTCCGATTAAAATCTCTTTTCCCGTATGATCTGCGTCGGGGCCATTATAGGTTACTACCTGCGCGTCATGAGAATAGGCATCGTTAGCATATCCACCGGCTGCCGTTGGGTTTAAAGGGTCAGAAATATCGACAAAATGCGGGCCGCCGCTAAACGTATTTGTTCCTACGGCATATGCATATCCGTTTGTTTGATTAATCACTATATTATGTGCATTTCCAAATCCGGTATAATGTGCATCTGAAGTAAATACTTGGGGAGGGTTTGCCACATTTCTCAATCGGGTAAGATCAAAAACCTGCATTCCATGTCCGGGAGCTTCGCTTATAATACATGCGTAGTTATTGTATACTTTTACATCTCGCCAGGAGCTGTTGGAGGTTGCTGTGGGTAATTGCCCTAAAACAACTGGGTTTAAAGCATTTGAGATGTCGATAAAAGCGGTTCCCGTACTGGTACACATCAGTGCGTATTCTTTCTGAGTGGTTGGATCTGTCCAGCCCCAGCTATCGTTACCGGAAGCCCCGGCCCCGCCTAACGTTTGCAAATCAATATGTGCTACCAAATCGTAATCATTACAAGGATAATCCCCTGCAAAACCTCCTTGACAGGGAGCTAACACCGAACCTGGAGGATCCGAATTTCCGGAATTATTAGCCGGAACAGGGTCTTCACATGAATAGATTATCAATAAAGTACTCAGCAATTGAATATATTTTTTCATAAATAAAAGCCATTTAATGCAAAACGAGCTTCTTTGAAATAAATGCATTGATTTTTACAATATACACTCCTTTTGACTGATCTCCTACAGGTAAAACGAATTCCTCCCGATTAATATTTTGTTTGGAGAAAATTTTTGTTCCTGAAATACTATATACTTCAATAAACTGTATTGGTCGGTTTTGGGTAGCTTTAATTACAGGATTGCTAACTGTCGGATTTGGAAAAATAGAAAGAGACCTTTGCAAAATAGTGATATATTCCGTATTAAAATTGATTTGACTTCAAATTTCTTCCTTCTCGAAAATTTTAAATCCTCAAAACCAACAGGTTATTCCGGTTCAAAATGTTCTTCGGGCGTCGAACTTTTTTGCCAAATCAATGCTGCAAAGATCTCAGAAAATGTATTTTTGAGGGTTTCATCTGTTGTACTTAATGTTCCTGATTTTCTCACTACAAAAGCCCCCTTTGTATATCATTAATGCCAAAAAGAATATTACCACTGGCAAAGTAGGGGTATACACTCCATGCTCCACTATACCCTGTTCCATTATCGGCCGGATAGGTATCAAAGTACCCTATTTCACTTAATTGGTTGCTGGTTCCACTAATGTTTGAGAGGTCTAAAACTCGCATTCCCACTCTGTAACTGGCCATAAAAAAGCGAGTTCCTTTTACATATCCGTTATGATCTACAACTGTTGAAGGCCCAAAATAATTGAAAGAATGTACAGGGTTGTCCAAGTCCTGAAAATTAAAGACAATGGTTCTTGTATTTAAACCAAAATCTTGTTCATCCGATTCGTCTACCAAGGTAAAGTATCGTTGATCTTCTGTAAACCACCCTTGGTGTGTGAAGCCTATTTGAGGATATATCACATCGGAAATTTTTATAACATTACTCTTGTCCGTTACGTCTAATATGACCATTTTTGTTTCGTTGCTTCCAATTAAAATTTCTTTTCCCGTATAATCCGAATCAGGATCATTATAGGTTACCACCTGAGCATTATTGTGCTTAGTCTTATTTCAATTGAATATCGTTTTGTCACCAGCTATACCAACTCGAGTAATAGATACTTTAAATAATTGTCTGTTTTCTCCGGTGTTTTGAATATTCATATTGACTATTCTATTTGTTCCAAACGTTTTAGATATAACATCCCATGTTTTTAACCGTGGAACAATAACGTTTATCCCCTCGACAATTCGAGATACTAAGACCTCATAATTATTTTCGTCTATTCTAGCTATTACCAGCTCATAAGAATCACCACATAAATCCATGGTTTTAGTTTCACCAACTTTTAGTTTCATTTTCATTTTCTGAGTACATGTTATCGAAGAAAGTCTTGATGTAACTACTCCTATATATACATTTTCAGCAGTAATATCCAAAGAGCCATCTTGTTTTACGACTCTCTTAAAAGAAGTTTGCAAATCCGTATTTATTGACTTTAAAGCCAAATCTAACTTAGCATGTTGTTCATTGTTAAGTGCATCCGAAACATTAAATGACAAGGAAGAAGCCTTTACTGCACCTGTAACAACAATCCTATTATCTGCGTACCAATTCAAACCGTCAACAAGACAACGCGCATTATTAAAATTTGGACCAGACAACGCAGGGTCAACACTAAGAACTTTTCCTCCAGTTATTGTGCTGTTGATTTTATTCGAAATAAGAGAAGATAAACTTGCATCTAAACCTGCCTTTACTAGAGCTATTTCGAATTTGATTTTTAACTCAGCCTCAAATGATTTTTCGCTTGTTGCTTGAACAACGATACTACTTGCACTTGTATCTAATCTTGGTTCTGCATCAGAAGAAAAGCATCCTCCTGATGGTATTTGTTCTTCACCAACTAATACTGATGGTAAATCAATTTGACCTAGCGGCAAGTTAAGCGCTAAGTATTTTGAGTTGTGGGTTGTTGGATTTGCTTCGAAGCTTTCAAAAGTGGTTTTTGTTGTTCCACATGATAAGGTCAATAGACAAGTTACTAAGATTAATGGTCGGTTTTTCATAATATGTTGATTTATTGGTTACATCATTCTCTAGATTAAGCACAACATCATTATATACGGCATCGGCAGTAGATGTTTGAGGAGATGTTACACTTCTCAATCGGGTTAAATCAAAAATCTGCATTCCGTGATTTCCCACATTATCTGCAACAATAAATGCATGATTCTGATAAATTTTTACATCTCTCCAAAAGCTGGTATTACCACTTTGAGTGTCCATTCTTCCCAAATATACAGGATTAACAGGATCGGAAATATCAACAAAAGTCATACTATTGGTCATTCCAGCAATGGCATATTCTTCTCCGGTAATCGGGTCTGTCCAACCCCAGACATCACTTCCTTCGGGAGAGCCTAAAGTGTTTGCTAATGTACTCACCGGTACATTTGATAACAGGTCATAATCATTACATGGGTATTCTCCGGCAAAACCGCTGACACAAGGTGTCTGGGAATATCCGAAAAAAACCATAAGAGTAGTGCAAAAGAAAAATAAATTTAGTTTCATCTTATAAAGATCTGTACAAAGATATATTATATAACCCGTTGTGCATTATGATTTAGGACAAAAAAGGTTGTTCATCTTACTGAAAATCAGTAAATTGATTTAATCACAAATCATTTATAATGAACAACTTAAATGCAAATTACGAAAGAATATTGGAAGTATTAAGAAAAATATCAAAAGAACAACTTTTAATTTATCAAAGGCGTGAACCTAAACTTAGTGATTTAGAACTCATCAGTTTAAGTTTAACGGTAGAATTTATGGGAATTGATAGCGAGAATGATTTGTTTAGGAAACTCCCAATTGCAATTTACCAGAAAATAGAACGAAATGTTTATAACAAAAGAAGGCGTAGATTATTAGATCATTTGGACAGTATTCGATTAAAATTAGCTTCCTACTTTAATGAATTTGAGAATTATTTTATCGTTGACAGTATGCCTTTGGAAGTTTGCAAATTATCAAGAAGTTATCGTTCTAAAATCTGCAAAGAAACAATGCATACCTTTCCAGACAAAGGTTATTGTGCATCTCAAGGTACTAATTATTACGGGTATAAGTTGCACGCAATTTGTTCTGTGAGCGGTGTTTTTCAGAGTATCGATTTTAGTCCAGCATCTGTACATGATATCAATTATCTTAAAGCGGTTAAAATGCAGATTAAAAGCGCTACTTTAATTGGTGATAGAGGATATTTATCCGCAGAAGTTCAACTTAATTTATTTGAAACCTATGATATTAAATTAAATACACCAATGAGAAATAATCAAAATCAGTATAAGAAACAAGCTTATATTTTTAGAAAATCTAGAAAACGTATAGAAACTTTGTTCTCACAATTATATGACCAGTTTATGATTCGAAGAAACTATGCTAAAACTTTTGAAGGATTTAAAACAAGAATAATATCTAAGATAATTGCTTTAACTGTAATTCAATACATCAACAAATTTTTCTTTGATAGAAATATCAACAATATTAAAATCAGCATTATTTAAAATGCACAACGGGTATTATATAGTTTAAAAGTTGGAAAGTTTCAGGTTCCAGGTTTGAATCATCACTTATTTGAAAGAAACAGGTTAAAAGTGATTTTAAAATGCGAGTGATATTTTATAATAGATTTTATTTATGATGCTATAAGTAAAATCTATTATAAAGTCAAAAAATAAAGCTTGTGTATTCCCATAAATAAACTTAAGTTTGTACCCGTTAAAAAATGATAAGTGAATTTTATAATATTACATCATCACCATACTCATAGTTGCCCTCAGGCGAGGTGATATTGGAATGTAGTACTTTAAAATAATATCAAAAACCGCTTGAGTAAATCAGGTGGTTTTTTATTTCCACAGGTTTGCCCAGGCACATTTTAAAAACAAAATGAGTAAACTAAAAATAGCCATTCAAAAAAGAGGAAGGCTACATGAAGATTCGTTAAAACTTTTAAAAGACTGTGGTATTGCCATTATTAATGGCAAGGATCAATTAAAAGTAGTCATAGATCATTTTCCTGTGGAAATTCTTTACTTGCGTAATTCCGATATTCCCCAATATATTGAGGACGGAACAGCAGATATTGGTATTATTGGAGAAAACTTGCTTATTGAAAAACAAAAGCAGGTAGCCGTAGTTGAGAAATTAGGCTTCTCGAAATGCAGGGTTTCGCTAGCCGTTCCAAAAGAAGTTGAAAACAATAGTATTGATTATTTCAACGGTAAAAAGATAGCTACATCCTATCCTGTTACACTTCAAAACTATTTAGATGAGAACAATATTTCCGCTGAAATTCATACCATTTCCGGTTCCGTAGAAATTGCCCCCAATATTGGTTTGGCAGATGGTATTTGTGATATTGTCAGCTCGGGAAGTACTTTATTTAAGAATGGTTTAAGAGAAACTCAGGTGATACTTACATCGGAAGCCGTATTGGCTAAATCATTAAAACTTACACCGGATCAGGAAGCAATATTAGAAAAATTGCTATTCAGAATTAAGGCAGTTTTGAGGGCTAAAAAAAGTAAGTATATTTTATTGAATGTACCTAATGAAAAGATAGGTGCGGTTACCCATATTCTCCCTGTCTTAAAAAGTCCAACCATTTTACCATTGGCAGAAGACGGTTGGAGCTCTCTACACTCGGTAATTGAGGAAGGTCAGTTTTGGGAAGTCATTGATGAGTTAAAAACCGCCGGTGCAGAAGATATTTTAATTGTCTCAATTGATAAAATGGTGATATGAAAACATATGACAAACCCAATAGAGAACAATGGGATCAGCTTACAAAACGGCCTACAGCTAATGAAGAGCAACTTAAACAAGCAGTGGGTTTAATTTTAAATAATGTAAATCAAAATGGAGATAGCGCATTAATCGAATATACCCGTATGTTTGATGGGGTGGAATTAACAGCTCTTAAAGTATCTGAAAAAGAAATAAATCAAGCCATTATTCAAACTCCTCAAGAATTGAAAGATGCTATTGAAGTTGCTTACCGAAATATTACTGCATTTCACAAAGCACAACAACTTAAAGAAGATGTAATAGAAACAACTTCCGGAGTTAAATGCTGGAGAAAATCCGTAGCTATTGAGAAAGTCGGCTTGTATATTCCCGGTGGAAGTGCTCCGCTATTTTCTACGGTCTTGATGTTGGGGATTCCTGCACAAATTGCAAGATGTAAAGAAATAGTACTGTGTACGCCTCCAAATAAAAATCAAGAAATTCATCCGGCTATTTTATATACTGCTCAGCTGGTGGGAGTTTCTAAAATTTACAAAGCCGGAGGGGCACAAGCAGTAGCTGCCATGGCTTATGGTACGGCAAGTATTCCTAAGGTTTATAAAATTTTTGGCCCGGGAAACCAATATGTAACTAAAGCCAAAGAGTTGGTTCGGCAGGAGGGAGTAGCTATTGATATGCCTGCGGGGCCCAGTGAGGTGTTAATAATAGCCGACCGTACTTGCAATACCGTTTTTGTAGCGGCTGACCTATTGTCTCAGGCGGAGCATGGAGAAGATAGCCAGGTAATTCTATTAAGTGACGATGAAACTGTTGTAAAAGCGTGTTTGGCAGAAGTAAATAAACAAGTCAAAAATTTATCAAGAAGAAAAATAGCATTAAAAGCATTGACCCATAGCAAAGCCATGATTCTAAATAATATCGAAGAATGCATTGAATTAAGCAATCTTTACGCTCCGGAACACTTAATTATTGCTTCGGAAAATGCGGACCAGTTTATAGATAAAATTACGAATGCCGGTTCGGTTTTCTTAGGGAACTACAGCTGTGAATCTGCCGGAGATTATGCAAGTGGTACCAATCATACACTCCCGACCAATGGTTATGCCAAAAACTATAGCGGAGTTTCTTTAGACAGTTTTGTAAAAAAAATCACTTATCAAGAGTTGAGTAAAGAAGGAATAAAAAATATTGGCAGTGTTATAGGAATAATGGCTGAAGCAGAAGCATTAACAGCCCATAAAAGCGGTTACACTGCGATTAAAAGAAATAAACGATGATTAACATAGCACATATGGTACGCGCCAATATCTTGAAACTAAAACCTTATTCCAGTGCCAGGGATGAGTTTGCCGGCCAGGAAGGGGTTTTTCTGGATGCCAATGAAGAAATGATAGCATTTTACAACAAGGTAAAGCCACCATATAACGTCAGTAAAATTAATCATCAAGCAGCAATGAATGCACTTCACAACTATAAAAACTATCAAGAAATGCTGGCCGTAATTTTAACTGAAAAAGAAAGGCTTACATCTGAGCTTCAAAAAATAGATGCGGTAAAAAAAGTTTATCATTCCGACGCTAATTTTTTATTACTGAAAGTAGATAACGCCAATCAAATGTATGACTATCTGGCAGCGCAAAAAATCATCGTTCGCAATAGAACAGCTCAAATTGCCAACTGCCTTAGAATATCCGTTGGAACCGCCCTGGAGAATAATCAACTAATTAATGCATTAAAAAAAATATCATGAAAAAAGTCTTATTTATTGACCGTGACGGAACCCTGGTAATCGAACCTCTTGTTGATTATCAATTGGATAGCCTTGAAAAATTAGCGTTTTATCCCGGTGTATTTCAGTGGCTGGCAAAGATTGTTACAGAACTGGATTTTGAATTGGTAATGGTAACAAACCAAGATGGATTGGGTACCGACTCTTTCCTCCAAGCTACTTTTTGGCCGGCTCAAAACAAGATCATTCAAGCATTTAAAAACGAAGGCATTGAATTTAAGGAAGTTTTGATTGATAAGAGTTTTCCCGAAGACAATGCGCCTACCCGAAAACCAAGAACAGGCTTGTTAAACGAATATATGTATGGCGATTATGACTTAGCCAATTCGTTTGTGATTGGTGACAGAGCAACAGATGTTGAATTAGCTGTCAATTTAAAAGCACAAGGAATTTTCATAGGTAATGATACGAATGCCGATTCTGTACTTTCTACAACTAGTTGGGCGGACATCTACAATTTCCTGAAAACAATTCCGCGAAAGGCCACCGTTACCCGAAAAACCAAAGAAACGGACATCTCGGTATATGTAGATTTGGACGGCATGGGAAAATCGAGTGTACATACCGGAATAGGTTTTTTTGATCATATGCTGAATCAAATTGCCAAACACGGAAATTTAGATTTGAATGTGAGTGTAAAAGGAGATTTGTAAATAGATGAACACCACACCGTAGAAGATGTTGCCATTACGCTCGGTGAGACCTTCTTAAAAGCGCTGGGAAGTAAAAAAGGAATAGAGCGATATGGTTTTCTTTTACCTATGGACGATTGTCTTGCACAAGTAGCCGTTGATTTTGGCGGAAGGCCTTGGTTGGTTTGGGAAGCTGATTTTAAACGCGAGATGATTGGAGAAATGCCTACGGAAATGTTCATGCACTTTTTTAAATCATTTAGTGATTCGGCTAAATGCAATCTCAATATGAAAGCAGAAGGCAATAATGAACATCACAAAATAGAAGCAATTTTTAAAGCTTTTGCCAAAGCCATAAAAATGGCTGTACGTAAAACAAACAATTATAGTGTCCCCAGTACAAAAGGCTTACTATGATAGTTATTATAAAATACAATGCGGGTAACATACAATCGGTTCAAAATGCATTGAGCCGATTGGGTTATGAAAGTATCATTACAGATGACAGTGCTGATATTCGGAAAGCGGATAAAGTGATTTTCCCGGGAGTCGGTGAAGCCGGTACAGCTATGGAATATTTAAAAGAAAGAAGGCTGGATAAACTAATGAGTTCCATTACGCAACCTTTTCTGGGGATTTGCCTGGGGTTACAACTCATGTGTAAAAGCAGTGAAGAAGGCAATACCAAATGTCTTGGCATTTTTGACACTGAGGTAAAGCTGTTTCCTCCGAAAGAGAAAGTACCACACACAGGGTGGAATAATTTTGAGAAACTGAAAGGGGGTCTATTTAAGAATGTAAAACCCGGCGATGACGTATATTATGTCCACAGCTATTATGCTGAACTGTGTAAAGAGAGTGTGGCAACTTGTATGTATATCCAACTGTTTAGTGCAGCTTTGCAAAAAGATAATTTTTATGCTACTCAATTTCACCCTGAAAAGTCAGCCGGAATTGGTGAGCAAATACTAAAGAACTTTTTAGAATTATGAGAATCATACCGGCAATAGATATTATAGATGGCAAGTGTGTCCGGCTATCCAAAGGAGATTATAACACTAAAAAAGTATACCACGAAAACCCTATGGATGTTGCCAAAGCATTTGAAGATAATGGTATTCAATACTTGCATTTAGTTGATCTGGACGGAGCTAAATCGCAGTGCATTGTAAACTATAAAGTATTAGAAACGATCTGTACTAAAACTCATTTAAAAATAGACTTTGGTGGTGGGCTAAAGTCTGACGAGGATGTAAGAATTGCTTTTGAAAGCGGTGCTAATCAAATTACGGGAGGAAGTATTGCAGTGAAAAACCCGGATACTTTTAAAAGGTGGTTTAATCAATATGGAAGTAAAAAAATCATATTGGGAGCAGATTGTAAACACCGAAAAATAGCCACTTCCGGCTGGGTAGAAGTATCTGAATGGGATGTCATAGCTTTTATAAAACAGTACGAAAAAGAAGGTGTCAGTTATGTCATCTGTACGGATATTACAAAGGATGGAATGCTGCAAGGGACGTCAAATGAATTGTATCGGGAAATCATGAATGAAACCCATGTAAAATTAATTGCTAGTGGAGGGGTTTCTAATTTAGACGACCTGACGAATCTAAAAGAACTGGGTTGTGAAGGTGCCATTATCGGGAAAGCGTTTTACGAAGGAAAAATCACACTCAGACAATTACAGGAATTATGCTGAAAAAGAGAATTATACCCTGCCTGGACATAAAGGATAGCCGTACGGTTAAAGGAATCCATTTTGTAGGCATAAAAGATGCCGGAGATCCCATTGAACTGGCGAAACGATATGTGAACCAGGGGGCTGAGGAATTGGTTTTTTTAGACATCACAGCTACCGTGGAGAACAGAAAAACACTTGTTGAATTAGTTAAACGTATCGCTGAAGAAATCAATATTCCTTTTACTGTTGGAGGAGGAATATGTACTGTGGAAGATGTAAGCAATTTAATTAAAGCAGGTGCTGACAAGGTAAGTATCAATTCATCAGCAGTTAAGCGACCGGAATTGATAAAAGAAACTGCCCGGGAATTTGGAAGTCAATGTGTAGTCATTGCGGTTGACACTCAATTGGAAAAAAGAGAATGGAACGTATTTGTTCACGGGGGCAGAACTCCCACTCCTTTAAAAACAGTTGATTGGGCAAAGCAAGCCGAGTCATTAGGTGCCGGAGAAATATTGCTTACTTCCATGAATAATGACGGAACTAAAAATGGCTTTGCAATAGCCATTACGAATCAGGTCACTGAAGCAGTCAATATCCCGGTTATTGCATCCGGAGGTGCCGGAAGCAAACAACATTTTGAAGAGGTATTTAGGCAAACCGGAGTAACCGGCGGTTTGGCTGCCAGTATTTTTCACTTTGGAGAAATCCCGATACCGGAATTGAAAAATTATTTAAAAACAAAAAATATACCCATACGATGAACATAGATTTTAAGAAAGGAAATGGATTAGTACCTGTAATTATCCAGGATAATAACACCCTTCAAGTCCTTATGCTAGGCTATATGAATGAAGAGGCTTTGGCAAAAACCAAAGCTGAAAGCCGGGTTACTTTTTTTAGCAGAACTAAAAACAAATTATGGACCAAAGGCGAAAAGTCCGGGAACTATCTGGATATAATCGATATTCAAATAGATTGTGATAACGATACTATTTTGATAAAAGCTATTCCGTCCGGACCAACCTGCCACACGGGAAGTACTTCTTGCTTTAAAGAAAAAACAGCCAAAGGATTTGTATACGATTTACAAGCTACTATCCATCAAAGAATAGATACTAATGATGAAAATTCTTATACGAATAAATTATATCGAAAAGGGATAAACAAAGTAGCTCAAAAGGTGGGCGAAGAAGCTGTTGAACTGATTATTGAAGCGAAGGATGACCATGATGAATTGTTTAAAAACGAAGCCGCTGATCTATTGTACCATTACTTAATTATACTAAAAGCAAAAGGCTTTACATTTGAAGACATTGAAAGTGTATTAAAAGAGAGAAAATAGAATAGTTAAAGGTGATAACAGACTGGAAAAAGTAATTCATTGCTACATTGCCCCATCAAACCACAGTATTTTCATACAAAAAATCATTATAAGGAAAACGTTGGATGTGAATCTTTTTCACCTCTTCATATACCTGTTCTTTAAAAACTTCCAGATTTTTTTTGTTAAGTGCGGAAATAAAGACAGATTCTTTTTCCATATCATTCATCCAAGTATTTTTCCAATCCTCTAACGTATAATGAGCTTTTGTTTTTTCTGTGACCAAATCATCTTCGTCAATGGTTTCGTATGTATAGGCATCCATTTTATTGAATACCATTACAGTGGGTCTATTTCCACAATGAATTTCGCTTAAAATAGTATTTACGGAAGTTATATGTGCTTCAAAATTAGGATGCGAGATATCTACTATATGCAATAATATATCTGCTTCGCGAACTTCATCTAATGTAGATTTGAATGATTCCACCAACTGTGTCGGCAGTTTTCGAATAAATCCAACCGTGTCGGTCATTAAAAACGGAATATTCTTAATAACCACTTTTCTAACCGTGGTATCTAAAGTAGCAAATAACTTGTTTTCTGCAAAAACCGCACTTTTACTGATTACATTCATCAGGGTAGATTTTCCTACGTTGGTATATCCTACCAAGGCAACACGAACCATCTTACCCCGATTCTTACGCTGCACAGCCATTTGTTTGTCAATGGCTACTAATTTTTTTTTCAGTAATGCAATCTTATCTCGAATAATACGTCTGTCGGTTTCGATCTCTGTCTCTCCCGGGCCACGCATTCCTATACCTCCTTTTTGCTTGTCCAGGTGAGTCCACAAACGTGTTAAGCGAGGTAACAAATATTGGTGTTGTGCCAATTCAACCTGTGTTTTGGCAGCACTGGTTTTTGCTCTCTGTGCAAAAATATCCAGAATTAAATTTGTTCTGTCTAAAATTTTACAATCCAGAATCTTTTCAATATTCCGCAATTGGGCAGGAGATAATTCATCATCAAAAATAGCCGTTCCGATATGATGTGTTTCTATATATGCTTTTACATCTTCCAGTTTCCCGATTCCTAAGAATGTTTTCGGATTAGGTTTTTCAAGTTTTTGTACAAATCGTTTTACGGAAATTCCACCGGCTGTTAAGGTTAAAAATTCCAGTTCATCTAAAAATTCTTTAGCCTGATCCTCATCTTGTTGTTGGGTAATAACTCCTATTAAAACTGCCTTTTCCGATTTTGCTTCTCTCTGGTCAATCATAAGCAATAAAAGTACATAAAAAACCTTTTCATACTTATTTTGAGTCCTGATTCATTTTGCCAAAAAAAGTTTTACCGTCAATTATGTATTTTTTGTATTTCCCGGCTCTATATCGATGATAAATAAAAAAAGGCATAAAAATAAAAGAGAAAAAGAAAACACCTAACCCCATTACAACTTGAGCTTTTTCATGTTCTACATATAGGAAACAAGCTCCTACAAGCATCCAAACAACAAAAATAACAAAGAGTATTTTAACAAAGGTTTTCATAAGAAACGGTTATTTCATTCTTTCTCCTCTAACTTGATATTGAGCTCTTTTAATTGTAACGCATCAATCGTAGCAGGAGCATCAATCATTACATCTCTTCCCGAATTGTTTTTCGGAAAAGCAATAAAATCGCGAATGGTTTCCCGCCCTCCTAAAATAGCTACCAATCTATCCAGTCCAAAAGCAATTCCGCCATGTGGCGGTGCTCCGTATTGAAAAGCATCCAGCAAAAATCCAAACTGCTCTTTAGCTTCTTTTTCCGTAAACCCAAGATGCTTAAACATTATTGCTTGTGTTTCTTTGTCATGGATTCTAATAGAACCTCCGCCTATTTCATTTCCGTTCAGTACTAAGTCATAAGCATTTGCTTTTACCGCTCCGGGGTTTGTGTCCAATAACTCCAATTGCCCCGGTTTTGGTGATGTAAACGGATGATGCATGGCATAGTAGCGCCCCGTATCCTCATCTAACTCCAGTAGTGGAAAATCCGTTATCCATAACGGTGCAAATTCAGCGGGTTTGCGCAGACCCAATCGTTCGGCCAGTTCTATACGTAGTGCACTTAACTGTACTCTTACCGTATGGGTTTCTCCTGACAAAATACAAATTAAATCTCCTGCTTTAGCACCGGTAATCCCAGCCCATTTTGCCAAGTCTTCCTGATCGTAAAATTTATCTACGGATGATTTAAATGTCCCGTCTTCATTACATTTGACATAAACCATTCCCAAAGCTCCTACTTGCGGGCGACGTACCCAGTCAATGAGTTTGTCAATTTCCTTTCTCGTATATGCTGCTCCGCCCGGAACTGCGATACCAACTACCAGTTCAGCACTGTTAAATACGGTAAACTCTTTGTGTTGGGCCACTGCATTCAATTCGCCAAACTCCATTCCAAAGCGTATATCCGGTTTGTCATTCCCATAGATACGCATGGCATCATCATACTGCATCCTGGGGAATTTAGCAAGATCAACTCCTTTAATTTCTTTTAATAAATGCCGTATCAATCCTTCAAAAGTATCCAGAACACCATCCTGTGTTACAAAAGCCATTTCACAGTCAATTTGTGTAAATTCCGGCTGGCGGTCGGCACGTAAATCTTCATCTCTAAAACACTTTACAATCTGGAAATATTTATCTATTCCACTGACCATTAGCAATTGTTTAAAGGTTTGCGGTGATTGTGGCAATGCATAAAACTGCCCTTGATTCACCCTACTTGGCACTAAAAAATCACGCGCTCCCTCCGGAGTGGATTTTATTAAATATGGGGTTTCCACATCAATAAACCCTTTATCAGATAAGTATTTTCGGACTTCCATAGCAACTTTATGACGAAGCAGCAGGTTTTCTTTTACCGGGTTTCTTCTAATATCCAGATAGCGATACTTCATTCTAATATCTTCACCACCGTCTGTTTCATCTTCAATAGTAAATGGTGGTAATAATGATTCACTCAAAATATTCAACTGAGTGACCAACACTTCTATATCGCCTGTTTTCATGTTTGGGTTCTTCGATTGGCGCTCAATTACTGTTCCCGTAGCTTGAATTACAAATTCCCGCCCCAGATTTTTTGCTTTTTCCATAATAGCAGATGAAGTTCTTTCCTCGTCAAAAATCAATTGCGTAATTCCGTACCGATCCCTAAGGTCTACCCAAATCAAAAACCCTTTATCCCTCGATTTTTGTACCCACCCCGATAGTGTAACTTCCGTATTGATATGTGACGTTCTTAATTCGCCACAAGAATGTGTTCTATACATAGTGCTGTTTTAGAATATCAATTTTCATTGCTACTTTTATATCATATGAATGATTGTTTTACTCAAAAGACGAAGTCCTTTTTTCAAATATTTACATTCGTTAAGTAATCCTTTCAAATTTTTCAACCTTTCAAACAATACTACTCAGTAAATGACAAAACTAATTATCGGTTGCAAATTTAATCAAATCCTTAGAACAAGGCTATTTTCAAACAGATCATTTGTTACTGTAAAATCTTTGTAAATTTGTAGTATGAGCGTCATTAATATTCAAGAAAAGCTGGCTCTTTTTTCAGAGCAATGGGCACCTAAAAAAATTGGAGAACTCAACGGGCAGCAGATTTTATTAGCTAAAATTCAAGGCGAATTTGTTTTTCATAAACACGATCATGAAGATGAACTGTTTATGGTGATAAAAGGCCAATTACTATTGGAATTAAGAGATAAAACCGTAACGGTGAATCCCGGAGAGTTTTTTATTGTTCCCAAAGGAGTTGAACATAAGCCTGTTGCCAAAGAAGAAACACATTTGCTGCTTTTTGAGCCTTTGAGTACAAAACATACCGGCGATGTTGTGGCGGATATTACAGTAGAAACCTACGAAGAAATTTAAGATGTCTAAACTTTACATCGTCCCTACGCCTATTGGAAATTTAGAGGATATGACTTTCAGAGCTGTTGCCGTTTTAAAAGAGGTAGATACTATTTTAGCGGAAGATACCAGAACCAGCGGAAAACTTCTAAAACATTTTGATATTACAACGCGGATGCAAAGCCATCACATACACAACGAGCATAAAACCGTAAAAAATATTGTCAACCGTATGCAAACCGGCGAATCTTTTGCACTGATTTCCGATGCGGGGACTCCCGCAATTTCCGATCCGGGGTTTTTATTAGTCAGAACCTGTATAGAAAATCATATAGAAGTTGATTGTCTTCCCGGTGCTACCGCTTTTGTTCCTGCTCTGGTAAATTCCGGTTTGCCAACTGATACATTTGTCTTTGAAGGATTTCTTCCGGTAAAAAAAGGACGGCAAACCCGATTGAAATTTTTAGCGGAAGAAATGCGTACCATGATTTTTTACGAATCACCTCACCGATTATTGAAAACCCTGACTCATTTTATAGAGTACTTTGGCCCGGACAGGCAGGTTGCTGTTTCAAGAGAATTATCGAAAAAGTTTGAAGAGACCTTTCGAAGCACAATTGCGGAAACTTTGGTTCACTATACAAATAACCCTCCAAAAGGGGAGCTTGTTGTGGTTGTAAAAGGAAAGAGATAAATCATAGAAAACCCTTAATTTTAATATCACCTTTGTATCTTTAATTCCTGATTTTACCTCATGAAGCAACTGTTATCAGATATAAAAAATTGTACGGTCTGTGCCAAACACCTGGCTTTAGGGCCAAGGCCGGTACTTGCTGCCAGTCCAAATTCAAAGATCGCCATTATCGGACAAGCTCCGGGTACGAAAGTACACGCTTCAGGGATTCCCTGGGATGATGCAAGTGGAAAACAGCTCAGAAAATGGTTAGATGTTACCGATGCTGTTTTTTATAATAAAGAATTGTTTGCCATAGTTCCAATGGGGTTTTGTTATCCCGGAAAAGGATCCAGTGGCGATTTGCCTCCCCGTAAGGAATGTGCTCCTTTGTGGCATCAGGCTTTATTTGACAAAATGCCGAACATCAAATTAATGGTTTTGATAGGTATGTATGCTCAACATTACTATTTAGGTAAAAAAGCCAAGCGTACATTGACAGAAACCGTAGATAATTACCCTGACTATTTGCCTACCTACTTTGTACTGCCACACCCATCGCCCAGAAATCGATTTTGGCTAATGAAAAATCCCTGGTTTGAAGAAAATGTGGTTCCGGAACTGCAGAAAAAAATACATGTACTCTTGGATTAATTCACAAAATTATACCGAAATGAATACTAAAGTGATCTAAAGATTGTGTAAGGAAAATTTCAAATTTCATAGCAAGATTGGGTTATTTTAGTATTCTTTTTAGTGTTATATGTGTTTTCCTGCCTCAAACCCGTGTTTTCCCAAATATCGATGACCGCTTTCAATAGCAGGTGCTTCCAAGGTAGTTCCCATAGAATCATTCCATCGATTTAAATACCCGAACAAGGAGATAACACCAAGCATTTCCACAATTTCTTCTTCATTCCAGTATTTATATAATCTGGTTTGAATTTCCGCATCTACCTGATTCGGAACCTGGCTCGCTGCTAACGAAAAATCCAATGCAGCTCTTTCTGCGTCGGAAAAGGCAGGATGTGTTTTGTATTCCCAAATATTATCTAATTGCTCCTCTGTGGCTCCGTAACGTTCCGCAGCTCTTATGGAATGAGCTTGGCAATATCTACATCCGGTGGCATTGCTGGATACCCAGGCAATCATTCTTTTCAGCGCAGAGGTTACAAGCCCTTCATTGGCCATTACGGCTTTATTCAGGTTAATAAAAGCTTTTGAGATAGCCGGTCTGTACTGCATCGTCAATACGGAATTCGGGCAGAAGCCTAAAGTTTCATTAAAAAATGTTGCTAGCTCTTTCGTTTCCAAATCGTGTTCTGCTGATAAAGGTGTTACTAATGGCATATGTTTTAGATTATGTTTTTTAGATTAATTTTGCAATAAGCTAAGATACATTTTATGGACAAAATAATTTTAAGAGACCTTTGCAGAATTTATTTGGCAAAAAAGTTTAACGCTCGAAGAAAATTTTGAACCGGAGTAATCAGGTGGTTTTGAGGATTTAAAATTTTCGAGAAGGAAGAAATTTGAAGCCAAATCAATTCAAATATGGAATATATCCTTATTTTGCAAAGGTCTCTTTAAATAATATCATATGACAATAGATATCGTAACTACCGTTTGGAAAGAAAATATGCTGTTTGAATCGGATAACCCTAACGGACATACACTACCCATAGATACTTCTTCCAAATACGGAGGAGAAAACAAAGGCTTGGGCCCAAAAGCATTGATGCTTTCATCCTTAGCCGGTTGTTCGGGATTGGATGTCGTTTCGCTGTTAAAAAAAATGCGGGCAGAAGTAGCTGATTTTAAAATAGTTGTTACGGGAGAACTTACGGAAGAACACCCTAAATACTATCACCGGGTATTCTATGATAAAAACAAGTAAAAGTTGAGATATTATTTTTACTAATTTATGCAGCAAATTTAAAAGTATCTACATAGGGTGTTTGTCGTTTGACAACGGCAAACACTCTTGCTATTAATTTGTTTCTAATAATGTTAACGGTACTCATTTTACTTTTGCCTTGTTTTATTCTTTTATGATAGTATAATTTCATTTCTGGGTTATGTTGTATAGCAGAAATAGCGCACATATTAATAATTGCTTTCAATTTTTTATTAGCCAAATGAGAGACTTTTGTACGTCCTTTAATACTAGTTCCAGATTGGTAAGGAAAAGGAGCAACACCACAATAAGAGGCAAACTTTCTCCAGTTTTCAAATTTTGAAAAATTGTCAGTAAACACAATCATCATTATAGCAGTTTGCATTCCTATACCTTTAACACTAGTAACAAGTTTATAGGTTTCTTTTAACATTATATTTTGGTCAATAATAGCTTGCATTTGAGTATTAATCTTGTGTATTTGTTTGGTTAGTTCTGCAATCATTTTTTGTTGAACGTCAAAGATTATTTTATACTCTTTTGCTTTATAAATTCTTTTTTGTTCTTTCAAAGTAACTTTAAAACCAGCTCTTTGTTTGTTAAGTTTTGTCCTTAAAGATAAGAGACTTTTTAGTTGTAATATACTTCTTTTAGGTAGCTTACTGGGTTTAAGTTCTTCTTTTAATCGATACCCATATAGAGCAATGCGTTTGGCATCAATTTGGTCATCCTTTCCACGAGCAATACCAATAGATCTTTTAATTTCTAAACCAGAAGCTATGAAAAAAGATAATTTTTGTTCAGTTAAAGACACAGATAATAAATGAGAGTACATTCCTGTATGTTCAAATACAAACATGGTTTCTTCTTTAGAGAAAGACGAATTTTTAAAACTCCACTTTAGCATTAATTTAAATCCAGATTTACTGTTCTCAAACTGTTGAACAATTTGTTTAGAATAGATACAAACATCAATTAATAATTTACTGACATCGATTCCGATAATTTCATTTGTTTTCATAATTTTGTAATTAGATATTAATAATAGTTACTTAAACTAAGACCTTTAATAAGGGCAGAAACTGAAATTCTATATGGTTCTAAGTAACTTTTAAAAAGAACGGAGACTAATACGGGGGATGGCTCTAAAAAGCTAGCTGGCCGCTAAAGTTCACTCCGTTCTTTTGTGTTTTTGGTTATCAACAAAATAAGAGTTATTAACAAAGAAAAAAAGAAGCAAAAAAAGAAATTTCATCATAACTATTATGTTTTTATTTTAAGTAATTATTTCTATTTGCTAATCTAAAGGTAACTGTTGAATATCATTTTTCCGGAACCGGCTTACAAGAAGGTAAAATTAAAAAAGCAGTAGATCTCTCCATAGAAAAATACTGTGGGGTGATGGAAATGTTTCGTCAATTTGCAAATATACATACAACGGTGTATCTTCACGAAAAATAGTATTGAACACTAAAGATAAATTGTTATGCGTTGGAAACTAAAACCGGAACCTCATTCAGATATCGTAACCCAGTTGGCTAGCTGCTTGTCTATCAATAAAACGTTGGCAAAATTATTGGCTCAACGAAATATTTCAAATTTCGAAGGAGCCAAAAAATTTTTCCGACCAAGTTTGGAAGATCTACACGACCCCTTTTTAATGAAAGATATGGAATATGCGGTAAATAGGATTGAAAAGGCCATTGCTGCCAATGAATCTATTTTAGTATATGGCGATTATGATGTGGATGGTACGACTGCTGTTTCTCTGGTTTTTTTGTATTTAAAAACGATTTATGATAAGGTAGTTACCTATATCCCTGATCGCTATGAAGAAGGTTATGGGATTTCTTATCAGGGAATCGATTTTGCTGCCGACAATCATTTTTCTTTGATAATTGCTTTGGATTGTGGTATTAAAGCTATTGAAAAAGTGGCATATGCTTCTGAAAAGAATATTGATTTTATTATTTGTGATCATCATAAACCGGGAGATGAAATACCTCGGGCTATTGCCGTTCTAAATCCAAAAAGAAAAGATTGTAGCTATCCTTATGATGAACTGTGTGGTTGTGGAATCGGTTTTAAACTGATTACAGCTATGGCTTTTAAAAAAGGGCAAGTCATAGAAGACATGAAATTGTATTTGGATTTGGTAGCGGTGGCCATTGCTGCGGATATTGTGCCCATGACAGGCGAAAACAGAATCTTAACCCATTTTGGATTACAGGTTATCAATACACAGCCGAGAAGTGGTATTAAAGCAATGACCCACCAACTCAAAAAAAGCAAATTGACCATTACGGATGTGGTATTTATCATCGCTCCGAGAATTAATGCTGCCGGAAGGATGAAACACGGAAATCATGCTGTTGAATTATTGACAACCATTGATTTTGATACTGCCGTTCATCATGCTGCTTTGATAGAAAAATATAATATAGCCAGGAAAGAAGCAGATAAAAAAATTGCGGAAGAGGCTTTATGGCAAATTAAAAGGAATAATGAGGAAAATAATTTTACTACAGTTGTTTTTAATGAAAACTGGCATAAAGGAGTTATTGGAATTGTTGCTTCCAGATTGATAGAGACCTATTACAGGCCTACCCTAGTTTTTACGAAAAGTAAAGATAGGTTCACTGCTTCTGCAAGATCGGTAAAAGGTTTTGATATATACCATGCACTGGAGCAATGTTCGGAATTTATAGAACAGTTTGGAGGGCATACCTATGCTGCCGGTTTGACATTACTTCCCGAAAAATATGCTGGTTTTAAAAAGAAATTCGAAGAGGTTGTCTCCAAAACCATCGATAAAAAATTATTAACCAGAGAAGTTTTGATAGATACTGAAATAGATCTCTATGAAATTACTCCGAAATTTTTCAGAATTATTCAACAAATGGCACCATTTGGCCCACAGAATATGAATCCGGTTTTTAAAACTTCTGCCGTAAGAGATAATGGTTACGGAAAACAGGTAGGAACTGATAAAAATCACTTACGATTACACATCATTCAGGGAGCAGACAGAAAAACGTATCATGCTATTGGCTTTGGTTTGGGAGAAAAAATAAGTAGCATCCATAATGATTTTGACATTGCATACTCTTTGAGTGAGAATGAGTGGAATGGAATAAAATCTATGCAGCTCATACTAAAAGATATTAGCTAATACTGTTTTGAGTTTGAAAGTTTTTTTAACAACTTGGAAATACCAACTTTTAAGGAACTCAATTCTTATAAAAACACCGAAAGAATCATTATCTTTATAAGAGGGTAAGGTGAGAAAGAGATATAATTATTTCCTAAATTACAATAATTTATATATGAACTCATTTAAACTTTTTGGATTTAAGCGAAAATTAAGAACCTTTTTGGCAGTTTATAAAAAATAGTTAAACTGCGAGAAAATTTTTAGAATTTTCTTGTTTTTACGACAAGAGCTAAAAAACACAAAAGCAATCAAAACTTCTGTATATACCACCATAATGGCAGAATAAGAGGAAGAAAGTTCTGTATATAAACAAGTTGGCAAACATTAAAAAAGACAGACTTTGGGATTCTTAGACATCGTTAAAGGGTTAACAAAATCCAAACAGGACAAGGACAACAAAAGTACGACCGAGCCAGTCGACATTAACATTTCACGTGCACAGAAGATTCTGTTACCCAAACTGAAGTTTGAAAGACCTACTGACCCCGTATTCTATGATAAAAACAAGTAAAAGTTGAGATATTATTTTTACTAATTTATGCAGCAAATTTAAAAGTATCTACATAGGGTGTTTGTCGTTTGACAACGGCAAACACTCTTGCTATTAATTTGTTTCTAATAATGTTAACGGTACTCATTTTACTTTTGCCTTGTTTTATTCTTTTATGATAGTATAATTTCATTTCTGGGTTATGTTGTATAGCAGAAATAGCGCACATATTAATAATTGCTTTCAATTTTTTATTAGCCAAATGAGAGACTTTTGTACGTCCTTTAATACTAGTTCCAGATTGGTAAGGAAAAGGAGCAACACCACAATAAGAGGCAAACTTTCTCCAGTTTTCAAATTTTGAAAAATTGTCAGTAAACACAATCATCATTATAGCAGTTTGCATTCCTATACCTTTAACACTAGTAACAAGTTTATAGGTTTCTTTTAACATTATATTTTGGTCAATAATAGCTTGCATTTGAGTATTAATCTTGTGTATTTGTTTGGTTAGTTCTGCAATCATTTTTTGTTGAACGTCAAAGATTATTTTATACTCTTTTGCTTTATAAATTCTTTTTTGTTCTTTCAAAGTAACTTTAAAACCAGCTCTTTGTTTGTTAAGTTTTGTCCTTAAAGATAAGAGACTTTTTAGTTGTAATATACTTCTTTTAGGTAGCTTACTGGGTTTAAGTTCTTCTTTTAATCGATACCCAATAGAGCAATGCGTTTGGCATCAATTTGGTCATCCTTTCCACGAGCAATACCAATAGATCTTTTAATTTCTAAACCAGAAGCTATGAAAAAAGATAATTTTTGTTCAGTTAAAGACACAGATAATAAATGAGAGTACATTCCTGTATGTTCAAATACAAACATGGTTTCTTCTTTAGAGAAAGACGAATTTTTAAAACTCCACTTTAGCATTAATTTAAATCCAGATTTACTGTTCTCAAACTGTTGAACAATTTGTTTAGAATAGATACAAACATCAATTAATAATTTACTGACATCGATTCCGATAATTTCATTTGTTTTCATAATTTTGTAATTAGATATTAATAATAGTTACTTAAACTAAGACCTTTAATAAGGGCAGAAACTGAAATTCTATATGGTTCTAAGTAACTTTTAAAAAGAACGGAGACTAATACGGGGGATGGCTCTAAAAAGCTAGCTGGCCGCTAAAGTTCACTCCGTTCTTTTGTGTTTTTGGTTATCAACAAAATAAGAGTTATTAACAAAGAAAAAAAGAAGCAAAAAAAGAAATTTCATCATAACTATTATGTTTTTATTTTAAGTAATTATTTCTATTTGCTAATCTAAAGGTATGGATGTGATAGATTTTGTAATGCACAAAGAGTCCGTAGGCGGACAGCCCATTACAAAACATCAAGCCATCAACAAATGCAAAGAAATTTTAGGCTATCAAAAAACCAATAACAAGGAGCGTTACCAACCAGATTTAAGCAAAAGCCAGTTCCTGGCCAATATATTTCAGTATTTCTGTAATGCCGTTTACAATAGCACTCCTGCCAAAACCTATTTAGAAAGTAGAAACCTAGACTTTAAAAAACTTACCTCTAGTGGATCTCCAGTAGGTTACAATGCAGGACAGTTCCACCATGGTTCTCGGCGAGACGAGCAATTAATACAACGATGTGTAAACTATGGACTGTTGATAGACAAGAATATTTTAAGCAGAACAGGCAACAAAGCCTACGGTGTTTTTGGGAAATGGAGTATCTGTTTTGCTTTAAAAAATAAGAACAATGAAATAACGAGTTTGTATTTTAGAAGTACATTAAATGACAAGAAAAGCAAACACTTTTATTTGAAAGACAGAAAAGGACTTTATCCAAATTATCCCAAACCAACGACTAAAAAACTAATCCTTACCGAAGCAATTATCGATGCAGCTTCATTATTACAAATAAAAACCATCACAAAGGAATACGAAGTATTAAGCTGTTACGGAACCAATGGACTAACCGCAGAACACAGCGAGGCACTGAGCCAATTAAAACAACTAGAAGAGATTATATTTTTCTTTGACAATGACGAAGCTGGTCGCAAAGCGATAGCGAAATATAGCGAAATGCTACAATCAGAATATCCAAAACTAAAAATGAGTAGCGTAGAACCTATAAACAAAGACATCAACGAAACATTACAAGCCCATACAGAAGAAATATTTATAGAACTGTTAAACAAAAGAACAGCACTTGTTTTTTCAAATGAGAAACCCACTGAAAACAAAACAATCGAAAGACCGAACGCAAGTAACAGTATTGATTTTTTGAAAAGAAAGCATCTACTGAAGAACTTAAATCAACTCATTGGCAAAGCAGGAATAGTAGGCGAACAAAACAGCAGGATGTTACTTTTTTTAATCATTGTTAGCTACCTTAATAAAAACCCCTTACACGCATTAGTACAAGGAAGCTCTGGAAGTGGGAAAACACATATTATTAGTAGAATAGCCGATATGATGCCCCAAGAAGACGTTTTACGATTTACAAGAATAACAGAAAGCAGTTTGTACAATTGGGGCGAATTTGACCTATTTAAAAAAGTAGTGGTCATTGAAGATTTAGACGGATTAAAAGAAGATGCTTTGTATGCTTTACGAGAGTTTATATCCAATCAAGTATTGCGAAGCTCCGTAACCATAAAAGACAAAAAAGGCAATAACAAAAGCCGTCATAAAATAGTAAAAGGACAGTTCAGCAGTTTAAGTGCCACCACCAAAGGCGAAACCTACGAAGACAATATGAGCCGAAGTTTTTTAATAGCAGTCGATGAGAGCAAGACACAAACTACTAAAATCATCAACTACCAAAACCAAAGAAATGCAGGAGAAATAGACCCAAACGAACAACAAAAAGCAATACACTTTATACAACAATTGGTTAGAAACTTAAAAGATTATGAAGTGGTCAATCCCTATGCAACAAAACTAAACTTACCAGACAAAGTACATAAAATAAGACGATTGAACGAAATGTATCAAGCCGTTATTAAACAAGTTACTTTTTTAAACCAGTACAATCGAAAGTTAAATACCAAAGAGCAATTAGTTGCCGAAATAGAAGACATAGAACAAGCAACCGAAATTCTTTTTGAAAGTATTATTTTAAAAGTAGATGAACTTGATGGAAGCCTACGCCAGTTTTTTGAACACTTAAAAAAGTACGTCAAGAACGAGAACCAAGACTTTATATTAAGAGAAATCAGACAACATTTAAACATCAGCAAAACCCAAGTCTTTAGATACGTTCAAACACTTACAGAACTGGAGTATCTAAAACAAATAGGCGGTTATGCCAATAAAGGCATCAAGTATAAAATTAGTTATTGGGACAACTACCAAAAAATACGAGTAGAAATCAAAGATTTTTTAATGCTACAAATCCAACAACTCAAATCCAAAAACCAAACAGCACCAAGTAAGCCAAAACATAAGAAAATATCAGAATTGGTTCAATGATAAATTGCCTGTGGTGGCTCACCACTGAAACGCTAGAGAACACCAGTGGAACGCTAGAATAAACCCTAAATAATTGAAAATAAAACAACTATCTGTCGTATTGTAGCTAGTGTTCCTAATTCCATAAAAAGACAAGCGTAAAAGTATCATACCTATAAAACTGTCATAAGATGGGCAAACCAAGCAAGCATATTATTTATAATCAAGCATACCAAAAAGAAGCCATAACATACCGAAACTATTTACTATTATTAGGTTATGCCAAAGAAACCTGCCAATCAAAATACTTATATTTAAAAGAATTTTTTAACTCGTTGGAAGCCGTAGGAGTTTACAAATTACAAGACATCACCGCTGTTGAAATTGGGAATTTTTATGAAAAAACAGCAAACAGAAAAAGCATTAAAACCCAAGAAAAGCTAAAGCAAAAAACAGTATACGATATCATGCGTTGCGTACAAACCTATTTAGGCTACCTACTTGATTTAGGAAAAATAACAAACCATCCAGCTTCACATTTAAAATTTACCTATTTAAATGAAAAAGTAGAACGAAGCATATTTACACAAGAAGAGATCAATCAACTTTACCAAGCAACAAACACCGAACAAGAAAAAGCAGTATTGCATATGGGATATGGTTGCGGATTAAGAGTAAATGAAATTAGCCAGTTAAATAGAACAGACTTACGATTAACAGAAAACTTAATTATTGTACAAAGAGGCAAGAATAATAAACGAAGATTAGTTCCAATCAATACCATTATAAGCCATGAATTACAAGCATTTATTTTTTCAACTGAAAAAGACAAAGACAAAAAAACAATTGCTAACGATGGCTTACCTGTTTTTACACATAGTAAAGGAGGAAGAATGAAATCTTGGACATTAAATAAACTACTCAAGAAACTACTAAAACGAACCAACTTCGGCAATCAATTTACAACTGAAGAACTTAATAAAATTGGCATACATACATTACGCCATAGCATAGCAACACATCTTTTAGAAAATGGAATGAAGCTAGAACAAGTACAACAATTTTTAGGACACAGCCATATTGAAAGCACAGAAATTTACACACATATCACTCAAAACCAAATCAATACTATGAAATGACCCTAAAAGAATATTTACAAAAGAAATACAGTAAAAGTACTTTGAATAGCAATCTGTACAATATCAAAAAATTTACAGATTATTACCAAAACAAAGCAGAAAAAGCCACATATAAAGACGTTTTAAACTACATTGAACACTTACGAAAGAACTATGACTTAAACCCAAAAACACTCTGTCATTGTTTGTCTGCTGTTAAAATTTACTTCAATTATTTATTAGAAATAGGAAAACGAAAAGACCATACTTGTAGCGAACTCTATCTAAAAGATAAAATCAACAAACAAATACAAGTTGATAATCTATACAGCTCTGAAACCCTGGAACAGTTTTTTGAAAACTATCAAATCAAAAGAAAAAAATATCTTCAAAATAGAAACAAAATCATGATTAGTCTATTGATTTATCAAGGCTTAACAGTAAATGAAATTACAGAATTAGAACTCAAAGACATTGATTTAGACAAAGGCGAAATCTTTATCAAAGGAAAACAAGAAATTACCTCAAAAAGCCCTAAAAGTAGAACCTTACCACTACAAGCCAAACAAGTGCTTTTGATTTACAATTATTTAGAAAAAGACAGAAAGAAATTGTTGAAATACAATCGTAAAAATCCAAATGATACCAGGTTTGTTTTAGGACAATACGGAGAAGCTATACAACCACACGGAATAAGTAGAATTATTAATGAAAACCGAAAAGAGAATGAAAAAATACAACCTCTAAAAATCCGTCAGAGTGTAATTGCTAATCTATTAAAAAAAGAAAACGACACGAGAATAGTACAAGTTTTTGCAGGACATAAAAGAGCCTCTACAACGGTACAGTATAAACAAAGTGAACTGGAAATATTACAACGTGCAATTCATCAATATCATCCGATAAAAGAAGCGGTAAAACCAAAATCCCCCAAAACAAAAGGATGAGATAATAACCCACCCCCGAGGCTGAAAAGCTATTACAGACAAGTTTACTGTGCCCCCATTTTTTTCTGTCATACTTTTTGCAAAAGTTTTTACCAACCACACTACAGCACATTATTTTTTTCAGTTGAAAATACAATTGATTTTTAAAGGTCAACTGAAAAAAAATAAAAAGCTGTTGCCAAGGCTAAAAAACTTTAGCAAAAAGACACTACACTCCAACCACCACCATCGTTGCGTTTATGCCAGAAAAAAAATGGAGGAAGCTATTTAACATAAAATCGCTTCCATTATGGTACAAAAACAATGAGATAATTGATTTTTAAAGGTATTGCTTTTGTACCATAATTCATTTTATGTTCAAGGGGACAAGCCCAAATAGCCACAGCAAACTTACCTGTAATAACTTTTTCCCAACGCTTCCCACCCAAAATAAGGTATCCTTTTGTTTTGGGGGATTTTGGTTTTGCGTTGTTTGCAGAATGTTAAAATGGAATAAATCCCCACCGCACCAGCCTTACAAAGATTTATTTCCAGTTTAACATTCCATCATCATCATTATCATCAATTTGATTTTTTATTTTCAATTGAAAAAAAATCAACTGAAAAAAAAATCTTATCTTTAAAACCCCAAATGGGTTGCTTACAATTACACATATTAAAATCTGAAAAACCAAGGCTAAAAATAGCCTATCGCAAACACTCGCGCGAGCAAAAATTTGAGTGGATATGGTTAAGTATTGATCCTGCTGCAGACGTTTTAGAATCTTCCTCTCAATATGTATATGCATTAAATAGCCCAATAATTTATTTAGATCTTGATGGAGAGCTTCCAATTTTAATTAATGGGAGAACTAGTTCAGATTCTGAACGAGGAGATTCAAGCTATTGGAATGCTGAAATAATAGCAACGATAAAAGGTTCTGGAATTGCAAATCCAGGAGGAACTTTTCATTATGTTGATGGTAATAGAGGTGCTGACCAATATTATGCGTATAACAGAAAAACAGGAAAAGGAGTATGGAAAGATGCTAATTTATCAACAAAGAAAGCTTTGACTGCTTCAAGTAGAGCAGCTGGAGGGAGAATAGCAGCAAGTAATGATTTTGAGAAAATTTTAGCACAGTTAGAAAAAGACCCAGAGACAGGTAAAATTGTAGAGAAAATACAAATCTACACTCATAGCCGTGGAGGAGCTTTTGGTATGGGCTATACATCTAGGTTGTTGCAGTTAATAAAGAAAAATTCACATCTGTTTGCTGATGCAAATAATGTTATTGAATACATATTACATATGGCTCCTCACCAATCTAATTCTATTAATGGAAACAAAGGAGTAAAAACTTTCGGAATTAGTCATACCTCTGACATATTATCAGGAAATGATATAGAAAACGCTGACAACGTACATTCAAATGTAGGAAATGCAGCAACATCCCATCAAAATGGTTCATTTGTAAAAGAATTGAATGCTTTTTTATCTGCTATTTCAAGTCAAGGAGGTGCAACACAAGAAGCTATTGATCAGTTTAAAAAGACACTAGAAGAAATGGGAATTAAGTTTACTTATAAAGAAAAATAATCATGAAAAAAACAGTAATTATCTTAGCTGTAAACTTAGGGGTTTTTATTTTATTGAGAATAATAAATATACTCATTGCTTTTGTTTTTTTTGGTATTGGGTCTAGTGCTTCTAGTGAAGAATACACTCCATACATACTCATACCAAGTTTGATTTTACATTTATTTTTAATATTATTTTTATACTTGAAAAAGAAGTTTATTCAAGAAAAAAAGAGTTTTGTTCTGCAATTAGTATTTGTTTTGATATTGTTTTACTTAGGTAGTATTGGAGCTATTCCTTTTTGAGTAAATTTTTTTTAAATATAATATACATACTAAAAGGCACTCTAAATTATTTTTGGAGTGCCTTCCATATTAAGATGAACTTAGAAAATCTGATAACAACAGGAAAGTTAAAGACTTACGAAATCACAGGCGGATTTATCAATGTATTTTGGGAACATAAGGACATCCCAAAAGGTGGTTTATTGCTTTTTAAATTTACCCAGTCACAGGAAAATTTGGTCGATATAAAAACAGTCTATCAAAGATATTTGCCAGTAAAATATAAGCCACGAGTTTACAGTAGCCGAATGATAACTTTGGTAACTTCCCCCTGTATTCTATGATAAAAACAAGTAAAAGTTGAGATATTATTTTTACTAATTTATGCAGCAAATTTAAAAGTATCTACATAGGGTGTTTGTCGTTTGACAACGGCAAACACTCTTGCTATTAATTTGTTTCTAATAATGTTAACGGTACTCATTTTACTTTTGCCTTGTTTTATTCTTTTATGATAGTATAATTTCATTTCTGGGTTATGTTGTATAGCAGAAATAGCGCACATATTAATAATTGCTTTCAATTTTTTATTAGCCAAATGAGAGACTTTTGTACGTCCTTTAATACTAGTTCCAGATTGGTAAGGAAAAGGAGCAACACCACAATAAGAGGCAAACTTTCTCCAGTTTTCAAATTTTGAAAAATTGTCAGTAAACACAATCATCATTATAGCAGTTTGCATTCCTATACCTTTAACACTAGTAACAAGTTTATAGGTTTCTTTTAACATTATATTTTGGTCAATAATAGCTTGCATTTGAGTATTAATCTTGTGTATTTGTTTGGTTAGTTCTGCAATCATTTTTTGTTGAACGTCAAAGATTATTTTATACTCTTTTGCTTTATAAATTCTTTTTTGTTCTTTCAAAGTAACTTTAAAACCAGCTCTTTGTTTGTTAAGTTTTGTCCTTAAAGATAAGAGACTTTTTAGTTGTAATATACTTCTTTTAGGTAGCTTACTGGGTTTAAGTTCTTCTTTTAATCGATACCCATATAGAGCAATGCGTTTGGCATCAATTTGGTCATCCTTTCCACGAGCAATACCAATAGATCTTTTAATTTCTAAACCAGAAGCTATGAAAAAAGATAATTTTTGTTCAGTTAAAGACACAGATAATAAATGAGAGTACATTCCTGTATGTTCAAATACAAACATGGTTTCTTCTTTAGAGAAAGACGAATTTTTAAAACTCCACTTTAGCATTAATTTAAATCCAGATTTACTGTTCTCAAACTGTTGAACAATTTGTTTAGAATAGATACAAACATCAATTAATAATTTACTGACATCGATTCCGATAATTTCATTTGTTTTCATAATTTTGTAATTAGATATTAATAATAGTTACTTAAACTAAGACCTTTAATAAGGGCAGAAACTGAAATTCTATATGGTTCTAAGTAACTTTTAAAAAGAACGGAGACTAATACGGGGGATGGCTCTAAAAAGCTAGCTGGCCGCTAAAGTTCACTCCGTTCTTTTGTGTTTTTGGTTATCAACAAAATAAGAGTTATTAACAAAGAAAAAAAGAAGCAAAAAAAGAAATTTCATCATAACTATTATGTTTTTATTTTAAGTAATTATTTCTATTTGCTAATCTAAAGGCTCGTCCTAGTATGTCACGCAACCGCTACCGCTAGCATTTGCTAGTGGCGTTTGTGAGTAAAACAACGAAAAAAAGGAGTTTAAGAAATTAAGATATTTTTTTCGTTGTTTTTAGCAAATTACAGTTTACAAAAACGCTTGCAATACCTGTTCTAAAGCGGTTATTTTATTTTGGTTTTAAAACCTGCTCCGTTCACACCCCAAAATTTACCGAAAACAAAAAAGTTATTAACATTCCTTTTTTTCTTCTCTACCCCTTTATACGCCTATCTTTCTTCCGTTTTTTCTTTGTTTTTGTTTTCCGCCCCATTCCGTCCTCATTTCAGGGGTTTTTGTGGGGCTTTTTTGTGTTTTTCGTTTGGGTTTTTAGGTTTTTTTGGTGGTGGTTTTTCTTGGGCTTTTTTTCGTTTCGTTTTTGGTCTTTTAAAACGTTTTTTATCTTAAATTTCATTTTTTTATTGCCGTAAGGCAAAAGGGCTTTTTTTTGACTGAAACAGTCATTTATTTGTTATTTTTTTGAGCCGATTATTCGGCTTCATCACGCCAAAGACAAACTGTTTTTTTGGGCTTTTTTTACCGCTTTGCGGTGGGGCTTTTTGTGGTAATCAACCACAAACATTTTTTTTGTTTTTTCTTCTTCTTTTACACTGCTTTGCAGGGCAATTTTTGAACTTTTTTAGTGAGCCGACACAGGTTTTTTTTGCGATTTTCCGCAATTATTTTGACAAATCTTGCGCCTAATTTAAGATTTTATGACCTAAATTTTTGTTCTTATTTTAAGGCTGAATTATTTTTTGGTTTTAGGCGTTTTACTTCTCATTTCTCTCTAAATATTGACTGTTTTTTGACTTTGAGTTATTAACAATTACGCCATTTTGTCGGTGTTGGTTGGTTGTGGTTCTGCAACCCATTTTATAAGCTGATTTTTGTCAATTTATTAGCAAAATTGATTTTTATGCTCCGAAAATCGGAGTATTTTTTTGGGCTTTTTTTCCGCCAAAGGCGGTGGGGCTTTTTTTATTACTGCCGTAGGTAGTAAAGGATTTTTTATTTTTCTTTTTTTGCTCTGCTCCGCAGTGCAATTTTTGGGGCTTTTTTTTTGGGTTTTCAACCCATTTTTTTAGTTTTTAAACAAACTATTTTTGATATTTTGGCAAACTCAATACAAGTTTTAGGCGGTTCTTATTTGTTCACTTTTTTGTCAATTTAGTATTTGATTTTTAAAAGCAATTTTAAGCCTGTTTTTTGCTCTTTTTTAGCCGTTTTTCGGCTCTCAGATTTAGGGTTTTGTTTCTGTTCTTTTTTGTACTTTTTCTTCTCTTTTTTGCTTTGGTTTTGAGCTGTTTTTGGTTTCGTTTTTCTGTGTTTTTCGCCCCCACAAAAACCCCTGAAATGAGGGCGGAATGGGGCGGAAAACAAAAACAAAGAAAAAACGGAAGAAAGATAGGCGTATAAAGGGGTAGAGAAGAAAAAAAGGAATGTTAATAACTTTTTTGTTTTCGGTAAATTTTGGGGTGTGAACGGAGCAGGTTTTAAAACCAAAATAAAATAACCGCTTTAGAACAGGTATTGCAAGCGTTTTTGTAAACTGTAATTTGCTAAAAACAACGAAAAAAATATCTTAATTTCTTAAAATAGTTTTTTTCGTTGTTTTACTCACAAACGCCACTAGCAAATGCTAGCGGTAGCGGTTGCGTGACATACTAGGACGAGCCTTTAGATTAGCAAATAGAAATAATTACTTAAAATAAAAACATAATAGTTATGATGAAATTTCTTTTTTTGCTTCTTTTTTTCTTTGTTAATAACTCTTATTTTGTTGATAACCAAAAACACAAAAGAACGGAGTGAACTTTAGCGGCCAGCTAGCTTTTTAGAGCCATCCCCCGTATTAGTCTCCGTTCTTTTTAAAAGTTACTTAGAACCATATAGAATTTCAGTTTCTGCCCTTATTAAAGGTCTTAGTTTAAGTAACTATTATTAATATCTAATTACAAAATTATGAAAACAAATGAAATTATCGGAATCGATGTCAGTAAATTATTAATTGATGTTTGTATCTATTCTAAACAAATTGTTCAACAGTTTGAGAACAGTAAATCTGGATTTAAATTAATGCTAAAGTGGAGTTTTAAAAATTCGTCTTTCTCTAAAGAAGAAACCATGTTTGTATTTGAACATACAGGAATGTACTCTCATTTATTATCTGTGTCTTTAACTGAACAAAAATTATCTTTTTTCATAGCTTCTGGTTTAGAAATTAAAAGATCTATTGGTATTGCTCGTGGAAAGGATGACCAAATTGATGCCAAACGCATTGCTCTATATGGGTATCGATTAAAAGAAGAACTTAAACCCAGTAAGCTACCTAAAAGAAGTATATTACAACTAAAAAGTCTCTTATCTTTAAGGACAAAACTTAACAAACAAAGAGCTGGTTTTAAAGTTACTTTGAAAGAACAAAAAAGAATTTATAAAGCAAAAGAGTATAAAATAATCTTTGACGTTCAACAAAAAATGATTGCAGAACTAACCAAACAAATACACAAGATTAATACTCAAATGCAAGCTATTATTGACCAAAATATAATGTTAAAAGAAACCTATAAACTTGTTACTAGTGTTAAAGGTATAGGAATGCAAACTGCTATAATGATGATTGTGTTTACTGACAATTTTTCAAAATTTGAAAACTGGAGAAAGTTTGCCTCTTATTGTGGTGTTGCTCCTTTTCCTTACCAATCTGGAACTAGTATTAAAGGACGTACAAAAGTCTCTCATTTGGCTAATAAAAAATTGAAAGCAATTATTAATATGTGCGCTATTTCTGCTATACAACATAACCCAGAAATGAAATTATACTATCATAAAAGAATAAAACAAGGCAAAAGTAAAATGAGTACCGTTAACATTATTAGAAACAAATTAATAGCAAGAGTGTTTGCCGTTGTCAAACGACAAACACCCTATGTAGATACTTTTAAATTTGCTGCATAAATTAGTAAAAATAATATCTCAACTTTTACTTGTTTTTATCATAGAATACAGGGGGAAGTTACCAAAGTTATCATTCGGCTACTGTAAACTCGTGGCTTATATTTTACTGGCAAATATCTTTGATAGACTGTTTTTATATCGACCAAATTTTCCTGTGACTGGGTAAATTTAAAAAGCAATAAACCACCTTTTGGGATGTCCTTATGTTCCCAAAATACATTGATAAATCCGCCTGTGATTTCGTAAGTCTTTAACTTTCCTGTTGTTATCAGATTTTCTAAGTTCATCTTAATATGGAAGGCACTCCAAAAATAATTTAGAGTGCCTTTTAGTATGTATATTATATTTAAAAAAAATTTACTCAAAAAGGAATAGCTCCAATACTACCTAAGTAAAACAATATCAAAACAAATACTAATTGCAGAACAAAACTCTTTTTTTCTTGAATAAACTTCTTTTTCAAGTATAAAAATAATATTAAAAATAAATGTAAAATCAAACTTGGTATGAGTATGTATGGAGTGTATTCTTCACTAGAAGCACTAGACCCAATACCAAAAAAAACAAAAGCAATGAGTATATTTATTATTCTCAATAAAATAAAAACCCCTAAGTTTACAGCTAAGATAATTACTGTTTTTTTCATGATTATTTTTCTTTATAAGTAAACTTAATTCCCATTTCTTCTAGTGTCTTTTTAAACTGATCAATAGCTTCTTGTGTTGCACCTCCTTGACTTGAAATAGCAGATAAAAAAGCATTCAATTCTTTTACAAATGAACCATTTTGATGGGATGTTGCTGCATTTCCTACATTTGAATGTACGTTGTCAGCGTTTTCTATATCATTTCCTGATAATATGTCAGAGGTATGACTAATTCCGAAAGTTTTTACTCCTTTGTTTCCATTAATAGAATTAGATTGGTGAGGAGCCATATGTAATATGTATTCAATAACATTATTTGCATCAGCAAACAGATGTGAATTTTTCTTTATTAACTGCAACAACCTAGATGTATAGCCCATACCAAAAGCTCCTCCACGGCTATGAGTGTAGATTTGTATTTTCTCTACAATTTTACCTGTCTCTGGGTCTTTTTCTAACTGTGCTAAAATTTTCTCAAAATCATTACTTGCTGCTATTCTCCCTCCAGCTGCTCTACTTGAAGCAGTCAAAGCTTTCTTTGTTGATAAATTAGCATCTTTCCATACTCCTTTTCCTGTTTTTCTGTTATACGCATAATATTGGTCAGCACCTCTATTACCATCAACATAATGAAAAGTTCCTCCTGGATTTGCAATTCCAGAACCTTTTATCGTTGCTATTATTTCAGCATTCCAATAGCTTGAATCTCCTCGTTCAGAATCTGAACTAGTTCTCCCATTAATTAAAATTGGAAGCTCTCCATCAAGATCTAAATAAATTATTGGGCTATTTAATGCATATACATATTGAGAGGAAGATTCTAAAACGTCTGCAGCAGGATCAATATTAAACCATCTACCTAAAGCAGGGTCATAATTTCTAGCAGAAACATCGTACCATTGTAAATTCAATTCATCTTGTAATTCCATTCCTATAAATTTCCTCTTCTGTGCGGTACTGTTACCATTGGAGCTTACTACATTGTTGTAGCCTTTTTGGAGAAGTCCAAAGAGGAAATAACTACGTCTTTTTAAATCACTTTTCTTTGAGGTCAGTGCTTTTTTATTCCAAACTAATTTTAGTTCAGTACTTTGATGATATTTCAGTTTTAGACAGCTCAAATTTTTTAAAAACTTTTTGTAAAAAGAATTGTTTCAAAACTACAAAAAAAATATCGTAAGAGAAAAAAAAGGAAAAAGACAAAAAAACCGCTTTAAAAAGACCAAAAATAAACTAAAAAAACATCTGAAAAAAGCCCCACCGCAAAGCGGTAAAAAACCTGTATTGAGCTTGTCGAAATAAGCCCAATCGCCTTTGGCGGATAAGGCACAAAAAAACACGCCGTTAGGCGTGTTAAAAGCAATCCAAAGTAAAAGAGTGTTTTAATGATTAAATTCTTCGTTTAAACGGTAGATTTTCATTCCCCAGTGGTCTGTTCCTGTACAAAGAACGGCTTTGTGTTGTATGAGGCGGTGCAGTACCTTATTGATTAGTTTTTTGCTATGTACGGTATCATAAGCAACCTGCTCGGAAGTAAAACAATCTTGGTCGTAAAAATCCAACAAATCGCCGTAGAGTTCCCAAATGATTTGTTTGTTCTCAAAATCGTTAAAAGTATCTTGGTCTAGTGTTTTCATTTTACATCGGTTTTTACTATTTGATAGCGATAACAAGCCCCTATTTTGCGACAACGTTTTATCTTGTTTTCTTCTTTAAATTGGTTTAAAAACTGATTTACGGTACTACGGTCTATAGCTGTTTTCGCAAAAAGTTCTTTGGTTTCAAAAGGTTCGGTAGGAAAATATTTAAGTATCAAACTCCATATTTGCTCTTTTTGATTGATGCGTTGTTGTTTGGGCTGTTTATGTTGTAATTTAAAAAGTTTAAAAGTGGTTAAAAAATCTTCATCATCAGTTTGTAAAACATCGCTCATCAGTTCAGGTCTGTTGGTGCTTCGTATCATAGCAAAGGTTTTTACCCAATCTAAAAACAACAAAGCGTGTTTTTTGTGATAGGTGCTAAAAATAGCGTTTACGTAGTCCGTATTGTGAAAAACTACTTTTGTCTGTTGCAGTTCATCAAACAAAAGCGGAACGGTTTGTAAAAAATCATTTTCTACTACTTTGCGTAATTTAAAAATTGATTTTTCAGTAATTTTTGTAAAATCAAAATTGGCTTCACGTGTGCGTGTGTGCGTGCGAGGGTTTTGGTTTGGTTGTCGTCCTACTGTCAATCCCTTTGTTTTAGGGAATTTAAGGGTTGGAATAGGGGTTTTGACTAACTGTCCTACTGAATTTAAAAAAGGAACTGCGTTTTGTGAGGTTTTTGCATTAAAATTTTCCATAAAAAAGGGGTTAAAAAGATTAAAATAAAACGCTAAATAAGGCAAAATAAAAAGGCAAAAAAGCAAGAGATATACACAAAGGGCAAAAGAAGAAAAGCCCCATTCCGTCCTCATTTCAGGGGTTTTTGTGGGGGCGAAAAACACAGAAAAACGAAACCAAAAACAGCTCAAAACCAAAGCAAAAAAGAGAAGAAAAAGTACAAAAAAGAACAGAAACAAAACCCTAAATCTGAGAGCCGAAAAACGGCTAAAAAAGAGCAAAAAACAGGCTTAAAATTGCTTTTAAAAATCAAATACTAAATTGACAAAAAAGTGAACAAATAAGAACCGCCTAAAACTTGTATTGAGTTTGCCAAAATATCAAAAATAGTTTGTTTAAAAACTAAAAAAATGGGTTGAAAACCCAAAAAAAAAGCCCCAAAAATTGCACTGCGGAGCAGAGCAAAAAAAGAAAAATAAAAAATCCTTTACTACCTACGGCAGTAATAAAAAAAGCCCCACCGCCTTTGGCGGAAAAAAAGCCCAAAAAAATACTCCGATTTTCGGAGCATAAAAATCAATTTTGCTAATAAATTGACAAAAATCAGCTTATAAAATGGGTTGCAGAACCACAACCAACCAACACCGACAAAATGGCGTAATTGTTAATAACTCAAAGTCAAAAAACAGTCAATATTTAGAGAGAAATGAGAAGTAAAACGCCTAAAACCAAAAAATAATTCAGCCTTAAAATAAGAACAAAAATTTAGGTCATAAAATCTTAAATTAGGCGCAAGATTTGTCAAAATAATTGCGGAAAATCGCAAAAAAAACCTGTGTCGGCTCACTAAAAAAGTTCAAAAATTGCCCTGCAAAGCAGTGTAAAAGAAGAAGAAAAAACAAAAAAAATGTTTGTGGTTGATTACCACAAAAAGCCCCACCGCAAAGCGGTAAAAAAAGCCCAAAAAAACAGTTTGTCTTTGGCGTGATGAAGCCGAATAATCGGCTCAAAAAAATAACAAATAAATGACTGTTTCAGTCAAAAAAAAGCCCTTTTGCCTTACGGCAATAAAAAAATGAAATTTAAGATAAAAAACGTTTTAAAAGACCAAAAACGAAACGAAAAAAAGCCCAAGAAAAACCACCACCAAAAAAACCTAAAAACCCAAACGAAAAACACAAAAAAGCCCCACAAAAACCCCTGAAATGAGGACGGAATGGGGCTTTTCTTCTTTTGCCCTTTGTGTATATCTCTTGCTTTTTTGCCTTTTTATTTTGCCTTATTTAGCGTTTTATTTTAATCTTTTTAACCCCTTTTTTATGGAAAATTTTAATGCAAAAACCTCACAAAACGCAGTTCCTTTTTTAAATTCAGTAGGACAGTTAGTCAAAACCCCTATTCCAACCCTTAAATTCCCTAAAACAAAGGGATTGACAGTAGGACGACAACCAAACCAAAACCCTCGCACGCACACACGCACACGTGAAGCCAATTTTGATTTTACAAAAATTACTGAAAAATCAATTTTTAAATTACGCAAAGTAGTAGAAAATGATTTTTTACAAACCGTTCCGCTTTTGTTTGATGAACTGCAACAGACAAAAGTAGTTTTTCACAATACGGACTACGTAAACGCTATTTTTAGCACCTATCACAAAAAACACGCTTTGTTGTTTTTAGATTGGGTAAAAACCTTTGCTATGATACGAAGCACCAACAGACCTGAACTGATGAGCGATGTTTTACAAACTGATGATGAAGATTTTTTAACCACTTTTAAACTTTTTAAATTACAACATAAACAGCCCAAACAACAACGCATCAATCAAAAAGAGCAAATATGGAGTTTGATACTTAAATATTTTCCTACCGAACCTTTTGAAACCAAAGAACTTTTTGCGAAAACAGCTATAGACCGTAGTACCGTAAATCAGTTTTTAAACCAATTTAAAGAAGAAAACAAGATAAAACGTTGTCGCAAAATAGGGGCTTGTTATCGCTATCAAATAGTAAAAACCGATGTAAAATGAAAACACTAGACCAAGATACTTTTAACGATTTTGAGAACAAACAAATCATTTGGGAACTCTACGGCGATTTGTTGGATTTTTACGACCAAGATTGTTTTACTTCCGAGCAGGTTGCTTATGATACCGTACATAGCAAAAAACTAATCAATAAGGTACTGCACCGCCTCATACAACACAAAGCCGTTCTTTGTACAGGAACAGACCACTGGGGAATGAAAATCTACCGTTTAAACGAAGAATTTAATCATTAAAACACTCTTTTACTTTGGATTGCTTTTAACACGCCTAACGGCGTGTTTTTTTGTGCCTTATCCGCCAAAGGCGATTGGGCTTATTTCGACAAGCTCAATACAGGTTTTTTACCGCTTTGCGGTGGGGCTTTTTTCAGATGTTTTTTTAGTTTATTTTTGGTCTTTTTAAAGCGGTTTTTTTGTCTTTTTCCTTTTTTTTCTCTTACGATATTTTTTTTGTAGTTTTGAAACAATTCTTTTTACAAAAAGTTTTTAAAAAATTTGAGCTGTCTAAAACTGAAATATCATCAAAGTACTGAACTAAAATTAGTTTGGAATAAAAAAGCACTGACCTCAAAGAAAAGTGATTTAAAAGCACGTAGTTATTTACCTTTTGGCATGCTCCAAAAAGGATACAATACCACAGTAAGTGCTAATGGGAATCATGTGGCTCAAAAATTTAAATATAATGGAATTGAATATGAGCAAGCTTTAGGGATGAATTTGTATGAAATGGAACTTAGGCAATATGACCCAACTATTGCAAGGTGGACAGCTATTGATCCTGTTACGCATCATTCAACATCAACATATAATGCTTTTGATAACAATCCTGTTTTCTTTTCAGATCCCAGTGGAGCAGACGCAACCAGTCTGATAAATGATCTTTGGAATAAATCGGGCTCGGGAAAGACTACTTGGACCAATAATAACAATGGTACTTTTTCCAGTAGCGATGGGCAAACAGCACAATGTAAAGATTGTAAATACGAAATCTTCAATGCCTTCTTTATCGGAGATAAATTAAGTGTCAGACATACTGATAAATATAATAGTTATGAGGATATTGTAGGATATCACTATGATCCTAAACATCAAGCAGAGTTGCACATCAATGCGTTATACGATGCTATCAATGCTTTGGAAGATAACAAACTAAAATTAGCATTATTAAAAAGATTAGGTATTGTTGGTAAAAAAGCTTCTAAAATATTAAAGTTTTTAAGTTCAAAAAACTATGATGCCATATCCTCGCTTATAGGGCTTTCTACTAATGATAATTTCCTTGCCAATGCTCCTTTTCCGTTAGGCACTATGGTAGATATTTTAGATGATGATATCCAAAGAAACTTTAGAATGGCAGATTATCAGGTAACTTGGGACAATGCTATGGATAGCTTTAATTCATTATTAGGTATAGAGGATTTTAATAATATTGTCATTATATACTCTAATGAATTACTAACTACCACTAGTACCATAAGTTCGGGAGATAGCAATATTATTAATTCCCCATATACTGCAACCGAATGGAAATATGCAAATGTAGCAACACAGATAGGTGATCAAGTGTATATTTTAAAAACGTACGAATTAAAAGACTAGTCAGATGAGAAATATAATTATTATTTTATTGTCTATTCTTTTTCTCAGTTGTGGCAATAAATCTCAACAAAAGCAAAGCAAAGAGCAAAAACCTCTAACACGAATAGATACGGTAAGATTTGAAAAATCAAAAGTATTTGAGTTACATTTTTGGAATAATGGAAAGCTGGATAGTATTCAAAAGTTTAGAAGAAGATTTGAAAACACATACTATTTAGGTACCGGTTTTGTAAAAGATGATTTTATTACTTTCTATACAAAGGATGGTTTCAAAAGATTTGAAGGTGCATTGAAAGAAGGAAAATTGAATGGTATTGTTTATTATTTCGGTAAACAAGGTAATATTGAAGGCTCACTCAACTATGAATTTGGTCATCAAAAAGGAATAGGAGTAACCTATGATATAGAATCTGGCTTTGCAAAAACTATCTTAAAGATAGATGAAGATGGAGGAACTAAAAATGGCTTAGTAATGAAGTTTAATAAAAATGGCACTTTGAATTATTTAAAAGATCATAGTAGTGATGAACTTTATATTCAAACAGTGAAATTTTATGAAAATGGAGTTATCAAACAAATAAACTCTCGTAAGCGAGATAGTATCTATAGTCCTAAATTAGACGGTTGGTCTTTCCTTTTTGATGAAAAAGGTAGAATTAGCGAAAAGATATTGTATTCTAATGGAGAGATTGTTGAAGAATATAAAATTAATAGTACTTCAAATTAGTTATTAAGGTTAAGAATTAACAAAAAGTAAATAGTAAAAAAGTAGGCCATAGTTAGTAAAATAGCTGTGGCTTACTTGTAATAAAAGCCCATATTGTTATGAAAGAAAAAATATCCTTAAAGAAATTACGTAAGCTTAGTCTTAAATATCCTACCCGGTATATTGTTTTTGGCGGTTGTGTGATCTACAATGGTTGTCTGTATAAAGATCAGCAGGCACTGGTCAACTACTTTTTTAAGTGTAATACAAATTTCCGGGATATAGAGAATATAAAGGAGTTGGAGGTTTAGGGTGGTTTTCTGTTTTTATTGTGCAAGTTTTTGTACGGTAGTCTTAAAAATAAAACCGTCTAGGAACTCAACCAGAAGTTGCTTTTTATCTTCCGGCATTTTCTCTATCTTCTTAAATTGAGATAACAATTTTTCATCAGTGATATTTACGTTGGCTTTATCTTCTAAAGTTCCATTGATTAGATAATCCGGGGAAACCTCCAAAGCCTGTGCAATACGGTTTAATACTTCTGCCGAAGGTTTGGCACCTGCTCTTTCATAACGGCCAATATTGCTATAATGAGTATCCGTTATCTCTGCTAATTTTTGTTGTGATACCCCTTTTTTGATCCTTTCTTCTTTCAATCTTCTTCCAAGACTCATTAAATGCATTTTTAGTTTATTAACAATCCAAAAGTAGCTAAAACGAACTATTTTATAAATTTTTTAAATACTAATGTGAATAAAAAGTTTTAAAAAGAGTATTGTGTATTAAAGCCAAAATGGTATGTTTGTGCAGATATGAATAAAACAAAAACTTATGAACAAACTAAATACTACCAACTCCAACAACTACCAATATAAAACCAAACATTTAGACATCCGGATTTTAGGAGGCCTAAAAGTTGGAAAGTTGGAAAGCCTCAGAGTAACCCTAAGCATCCAAAAAATAGAGTCCACCCATATTTTAAGGCACAGTATCGATCTGTATAATGACAACCAGGTAGAAAAATTTGTAAGAAGAATAGCAGAAAGATTAGAGATTGGGACTTCTGTAGTGAGGCCAACTCTGCAGGAGCTTACCCGGGAGTTAGAGAATTACCGTTTTATTTTATTGGAGCGTGAAAAACAACAACAGGCCGGCCCGGAAATAAAACCCCTAACAGCTAAAGCTACCCGGGAAGCTACCGCCTTTTTGAAAAAGCAGCACCTGTTAAGCTTAACAAACCGGTACATCGGAAGGTCAGGTGTGATAGGAGAAGAAACCAATCGCCTTCTGATGTACTTGTTATTTACTTCCCGGAAAACCAATAATCCGCTACATTGTATCTCTCTGGGAAGTTCAGGCGTTGGAAAAACCCACTTGCAATCAAAAGTAGCAGAACTCATCCCAGAGGAAGACAAGGTAGAAATTACCGTATTATCAGCAAATGCCTTTTATTATTTTAACAGAACGGAATTACAACACAAACTGATACTCATTGAAGATTTAGACGGAGCAGAATCGGTACTCTATCCACTTAGAGAATTACAAAGTAAAAAAAGAATCACCAAAACGGTGGTTCATAAAGATAGCAAAGGGACTACCAAAACCATTCACCTGACCGTAGAAGGCCCGGTATCGGTAGCAGGCTGTACTACCAGAGAATCTGTTTATGAAGATAATAGTAACCGGAGCTTCTTACTCTATATCGATGAATCCGAAATACAGGATAAAAAGATCATGGATTATCAGCGTGCTATCTCTGCCGGAAAGGTCAATGAAGAAGGACAGCTACAGGCTGCGGCACTACTTAGAAATACACAACGTGTGCTCAAACCCATAAAGGTTATCAACCCCTTTGCAGAATACCTGGAGCTACCCCAATCCGTATTCAAACCCCGCAGAACCAACTCCCACTATTTACAATTAATAGAGGCTATTACATTCTATCATCAATACCAAAGAGAGGAAAAAGTAAACGAGGCCACAGGAGAAATCCATATAGAAACAACAACAGAAGACATACAAGAAGCTAACCATTTAATAACAGAAGTATTGCTTAGAAAAAGTGATCTGCTAAGTGGAGCTTGTAGAGATTTTTTTGAAAGACTCAAAAGTCATCTAAAGAAAACCAAACAAAAGAACTTTAGCAATGCAGAAGTAAGAAGTTGGTTACGGCTTGCCAAATCCACTGTTCGTCGTCGTTTTTTGGAACTCCTCGATGCTGATGTGATGCAAAGAGTAGCTACCAAAGAAAAGAAAATCTACCGCTATGAGCTGACCGTTACAGATGACTACGCTACCCTGAAAGCCACCATAGCAAAGGCCTTGCAGGATTGTATAGATAAAATCAATCGAGCCAGCGGTTCATAACGAACCACTTCTATTTGAACCGGTTAATAAACAGATAGTCAATACTTTATGACTACCAAACCATAAATGCTAAAAAAACACATACCGAAGTAAAAAAAAATAGTCATGCAGAAATTAAAATTACACAATCAGAGTTATAAAACCTTGGTAAAATCATATAAAGAGTGGCTGGATATTTTAAGTTTTAGCAGCAGTATGTGTGAGAACTACACCAGGTATCTGCAAGAATTTTTACATTATTTAGAGACTAAGGGCATAAAAAAAATACATCACAATAGTGTAGAGACCGTAAAAGATTACTACAGGTATTTACAACAAAGGCCAAACCAGGTTAGACAAGGCGCATTAATGAAAGCCACTTTAAACCAACATCAACAAGCACTTAGAAAGTTCAATGAATATCTGAAAAAACACCATACAAGCCCTATTCCAATTCATTTAAAAGCAGAAACCACAAAAGACGACAGAGCTATCCAAATTCTTACAAAACAGCAAATAAAGACTTTATTCAAGGCAACTGATCATAGCAGTGAAATGGTAAGAATCCGCCTAAGAGATAAAGCCATGTTAGTGTGTTTGTATAGTTTAGGCCTTAGAGCCAATGAAGCCTCACAGCTCGATAGAAAAGATATTTTATTTGATAAGCAATTAGCCTATGTAAGAAAAGGGAAGAATTATAAAGAGCGTTTTGTACCTCTCAACACTTATAACTTAAACATCTTAGAGGAATATTTATATGATGGGCGCTTAGCGTTTTACAAAGCAAATCAAACAGAAGCTTTTTTTATTGGCTCCCAAGGTAAAAGACTGGGAGTACAAAGCCTTAGAGCAAGAATACGGGTACTGGTAGCACTGACAAATGATGAAGGATTAAACCATAAGAAAATTACCCCGCATACCCTTAGACATTCTATTGCCACACATCTTTTGAAACAAGGCGCACCTATGGAAAGTATACAGCAGTTTTTAGGACACGCTTCATTGGAAACCACACAACTCTATACACACCTTGCAAAGCAAGAACAATAATTTGTCATTCCCATACACGCACCTGGCAATGACAAGAGATCATTAATTATTACCATGAATACATTGGACCATTACAGAGAATACCTGAAACAAGAAAACTATGCCAAATCCTCTGTCAAATCGTATCTGTTTTTAGCTGATAAATTTATAGCATGGCTTACCATAGAAAATATAAAAGGTATAGCATTAGATTATAAAACAGCATTAAAATACGTAGCATACTTACAGAAGTTCTATAATAAACCCGCAACAGTTAATCATATACTAAATTCAACAAACTGTTATTGTAATTATCTTGTGCATATGGCAAGTTTGGAGAGGAACCCATTTACAGGGCTTAGAATACAAGGAGAGAAGAGAAAAACAGTATTACACGATTTACTTTCCTTAGATGAATTAGAAGATATCTATTATTCTTATGACACAGAACAAGACAAGCACCCGGTAAGAATACTGGCAAATAAAAGAAATAAAGTAATTATAGGTTTATTGGTCTATCAGGGGCTTACTACTTCGGATTTAAAACGCTTGGAATTAGAACATTTAGAGCTTTCTCAGGGAAAGATTCATATACCCGGAGGAAATATAGGCAATCATAGAACATTAGAACTAAAACCCTGGCAAGTGATAGGGTTTTTAGAATATGTAACGCAAGTACGGCCTGAATTACTACCTAAAGATCACCCGGAGAACCCTTACGTTTTTATAGCTTCCGGAGGCAGAATAACAGATACGGTAGCCCATATTATAAAGAAACTAAAAAAGATAAATCATAAAGTTACCAACATACATCAAATACGTTCAAGTGTTATTGTGCATTGGTTAGAGAAATACAATTTAAGGAAAGTACAAATATTAGCAGGACATAAAAGGATTAGCACTACAGAAAGATATCAGCAAGAAGATTTAAATCAATTGCAGGAAATTATTAATACATACCATCCATTAAGTTAAATTCACTGTAAAAGCTTCAAAGTTGCGGGTTTAAAAATTGAATCCAAAATCTGAAACTGAAACCCGGAGCTTCTCTATCATCAATTTTTTTGATAGTGCTATAAGAAAAATGGATAGTATAAGGCTTCTAGTGGGTGATTTAGCATTGCATCTTAAATTTTAAACCTGGAACTTTAAACCAACTATACGAGCGGTTATAAGGTGTTCGCTACGCCCCTCTGTGCAGCACTTTTGTTTGTCCAAAAAGGGTCCCTCCGGGCGTTCCTTTTGGTCAAAAAAAAGCTGCTGCCTCCCGGCTTCTGCTCCGCTCACCCGCAGCTCCTCTGTATTTTTGTGAACGGCTCCTATGGGTCGCCTACAAAAATCCACCGCTGCTTATCTGGCGCAGCCGCTGGTGCCAAAGCCTACTGCGCATTTTTTTTAAACGGATTTATTAATTTTTAGAAAAAGGAGAAAAAAAAATGCTTGTGGCGCGTCCACGCTGCTCACTTAATCGTTCACAGCTCCTGTGTCCACGTCGGCTTTGGCGCTGCGCTTTTGCTGCGCTGGTTTTGCGTACAACGCAGAACACTCAATCGGCGTTGGCCTCTACAAACAGTAAGGGTAAATCAAAAAAAGGGAAATATAGTAAACGTTTTTAGATGAAAAGCTAACGCACTATCGTTTGTTTTTAAAAGCAGTACGGAAATCATTTTAGATATCACAGACGGAAGAATTTACAACAAACGATGTAGTTGTGAAGCTGAACGCGCTATCGCTTGTCGATTTTAAAAAGCTGACGATTTATCTCCTGGCTTCGGCCCCACTATAAATCCTCATCTTTTTAAAATGAAGTTCCCCCTAATACTTAATACTCACATCTCCATACTTACTACTCCACTACCAATGACCAATTACTAATTACTAATTCACCAATGAACCAACAGATACCCGGAATTTTTTTTTATATTTGGGTAAGTTATGAGAGTAAGCATGCTGAGATACCGTAATTTTTTTCTTTGTAGAAAGACATCGCAAAAAAAAGCGACCGGTGTTCATTTTTTTTGCATAAGGTATCCTTATGATGCGTTAAATAGAATCACAGGGGCAACAGGCTCAACTTCATCAAATTATGATTTAAAAGGAGTAAATTATGACAAGAATGGAAATATTTTAGGTCTTGAAAGATATGGACACGTAAATGAAGAAGCAACAGAGTTTGGGGTGATGGACGATTTACATTATCGTTATGATACAGGGAATAAATTACTAGGAGTATTGGATAAATCTGAAATTACACAAGGCTTTAAAGATGGAAATACTTCAACTGTAGATTACACCTATGATACCAATGGAAATATGATTGCAGATAAGAATAAAGGCATTATACATATAGATTACAATCACTTGAATTTACCAACTTTAGTACAATTAGAAACAGGTAAAATTTTGTATACTTATGATGCAAGTGGAGTAAAGTTAAGAAAAGTAGTTGATGATGGTTATGCTAGTAGTTTTACAACAACAGACTATGCAGGGAATCATATTTATGAAAATGATAAACTACAGTTCTTTAATCAGCCGGAGGGGTATGTAAAAAACGAGGATGGCAAGTTCGGATATGTATATCAATATAAAGACCACTTGGGGAATGTACGATTATCCTATGCAGATACCGATGATTCGGGGGATATATCTCAAGATGAGATTGTAGAGGAGAGCTCGTATTATCCTTTTGGACTGAAACATAAAGGGTATAATAATGTTGTAAATGGCGTTAAAAACAACTACAAAACGTTCCAAGGACAGGAAATTTCAAAAGAGCTTGGATTGAATGTTTTGGAATTTAGATACAGAATGCACGACCCAGCAATTGGAAGATTTTGGCAAATAGATCCATTAGGAGAAGAGTATAGTTATCAATCACCTTACAATTTTGCTGAAAATAGAGTTATTGATGGTATTGAACTTGAGGGGTTAGAATGGATGAGTATAAAGGACGATGATGACAATATAACAGGATATAATTGGGTTGGTTATAATGATAATGGAACAGCAGTCGAAGGAAGTGTTGGTGATGCAGCATTAGTTATGGGTAATGGGTCTGTTGTGCATTTTACCACGCAGTCTGGTGAAAATGGAAGAATGGAAAGTGCTGTTAACATTTTAACACCAAATGAAAACGGTATGGTGGAAATGCCTGAAAGCGGAACAACTTTTACTTCATACAATAGAAATGATGGACAAAGAAATGGACAAACTATTCAAGATGGTTGGGGAACGGCAGGAAATGTAGCCAATTTTATAAATCTATCTGGACAATATGAATCTCAATTTAGAGGAGATAGACTTCAATTTGGTGATTTTTCTACAGAAACAGGAGACTCTCCTTTTTTTAGGACAAGAAGGGGGTGGGCGCAACACTCCACTCATTATAATGGAAGTCAAGCAGATTTTAGATATACAAATTCTTCAGGTCAAACTATAATAGGTCAAGGAAAAAGAGCTGCAGGGCTTTCTGATCCAAGCAGAGTTCAAACATTAGTTAATATAGCTAATAGTCTTGGAATGGATCACATCCATTTAGGCACTCCATTACAAGACAAAATAAAAGGGCAAGGAGTAAAATTTAATAGTGGACATAATAACCATATACATATAGGAACTGGAAATGGGAAAAAGAAATAAAATAATTATCGCATTCTTAATATTTTTGGTAATCATTTCTTGTAATAAAAAACCTAATATAAGAAATATTAATTTTGATAAGTTTTATATTAAGGAATTAGGTTTTAAAGGGTTTAATATTGATAGTCTAGATAGTGTATATCCTGACAAATTAATTGAAGTTGATAGCTCTGATTTGGCGTTTAAAAAAATATTAAAAAATAATACTTCTGCAAAATATTACTATTATTCTGTTTTAGACACAACAAACCATTATTCTTATGTTTATTACTTTTATAATGAAGGCAAAGAATATTGTTTAAGTATCATAAACTATTCTAAAAAAGGAGAATTAATTGATTCTCATCCTTTAATTTGTAATGGAGGTGAAGATTTTTATGAAATTAAATCAAAATTCATCAATGATAGTATTATTGAACAAGTAAGTATTGAAGGCTATTACTCATATGACCCTGATTCATTAATTATTGATAAATCGGAAAAATCGATTATTAAATTAAAATCTACAGGAGAGATTTTAGTTAATCCTAGTAATTGATAGATAAGGGTAATGCCCTACAGATTCTTATTAAAAATAAGGAAAAATAAATAAAAACCACTTCTAACGAGGTGGTTTTTTAGTTTCAAAGCACGTTTTCAAAAAAACTTATCAACAATTCTTTTTTCGTCTCTATCCCTTGCTGTGACTAGCCTCTCGCTGTTTTTTCTTTGTTTTTCTTTTCTGCCCCATTCCGTCCTCATTTCAGGGGTTTTTGTGGGGGCGAAAAACACAGAAAAACGAAACCAAAAACAGCCCAAAACCAACGCAAAAAAGAGAAGAAAAAGCACAAAAAAGAACAGAAACAAAGCCCTAAATCTGAGAGCCGAAAAACGGCTAAAAAAGAGCAAAAAACAGGCTTAAAATTGCTTTTAAAAATCAAATACTAAATTGACAAAAAAGGGAACAAATAAGAACCGCCTAAAACTTGTATTGAGTTTGCCGAAATATCAAAAATAGTTCGTTTAAAAACGAAAATAAATTGGGTTAAAAACCCTAAAAAAAACCTCAAAAAATGCCCCAACAAAACAGCACAAAAAAAAAGAAAAAAGCCCCACCGCAAAGCGGTAAAAAAGCCCAAAAACGAATTTTATTTGTTGTGATAAAACCAAAAAATAAGGCAAAAATTAACATACAAAATTACAGTCGAAAAAGCCCCACCGCAAGGCGGTAAAAAGCCCAAAAATAGAAAGGAAAACCACCGACATTTTTGGCGAAAATCAAAAAATACACTAAAAAAACACAATTAAAATTATACAATTTTATTATAAAATACTGATAATAAATATTTAAAAATTATAAAAAACTATACATAAACAGATAAAAGGATTTTGGTCAGCAGAAAACAAAAAAGCCCCACCGCAAAGCGGTAAAAAAGTCCAAAAATTCTCGTCTTTGACGTGATGAAATCGAATAATTGACTGAAAAACTAACAAATAATTGACAAAATAGTTACAAAAAACCCACAAAAAAGCCCCAAAAATAGAACTGTAATACAGAGCAAAAAAAGAAAAGAAAAAAAAGCCAAAAAAAATGCCTGTGGTGGCTCACCACAAAAAGCCCAAAAAAACAACTCGCCTTTGGCGTGATGGAGCCTAATAATCGGCTCAAAAAAGGATACATAAATGACTGTTCCAGTCAAAAAAAACTTTTGCTTACGGCAATAAAAAAATGAAATTTAACGTAAAAAAATGCTTTAAAAAGACCAAAAACGAAACGAAAAAAAGCCCAAGAAAAACCACCACCAAAAAAACTAAAAAACCAAACCCAAAACACAAAAAATCCCCCACAAAAACCCCTGAAATGAGGACGGAATGGGGCAGAAAAGAAAAACAAAGAAAAAACAGCGAGAGGCTAGTCACAGTAAGGGATAGAGACGAAAAAAGAATTGTTGATAAGTTTTTTTGGATCAAGCAAAAAGTTTGTGGAGTAGGTTAATTTTTTAGAGTTTTGGTTTAAAAACTCAAATGCATACACAAGAGCTCCTGAAGCATTTTTTACCCGAAGGTATTTTAGATTACTTTGAACTTAAAGAGGTAAAAGATTCAACGAACAAACTTACTTTGGTTTTAGAAGAAAAACCTATACAACCAGATGAGTTATCTCATCGTAAATTACATTCCAAAGGATTTTACCCAGTAGTAGATATTCAAGATTTTCCAGTACGTAACAAGGCTTGTTTTTTACAAGTAAAACGTAGACGATGGTTAGATGTTGATACCTCAGAAGTATTCTCAAGAGATTGGAATTTGGTAGCAAAGGGAACTCGAATGACAGAAGAGTTCTCTCTTTTTTTAAAGAGGCTTGTTAGATAGTATTCCAGTAAGTTGTAAAAGTTTATCTACCTACTATCACCTTAACGGCAAGCGATTAGAAGAACAATATCGCAATCATTTAAGTAACTTTTTGACTTGGGATCAATTAGCTCATGCCGACCAATGGCTGCTTTTTAAGAAGAATATAGGAACTCATTTAAGTATTGATGAAGTAGCATACTCAAGGCGAGCTCTATACAGTGATTACCAACAAAGCAGGTAAAGGAAAACGAGGCAGTTTAGTAGCCATAGTAGCTACCACACAAAGTGAACGAGTCATAGAAGTGTTAAGGAAAATTCCAAGTAAAGACCGATATTTAGTAGAAGAAATCACTTTGGATATGGCACCTACTATGGAAAAGATTGCTAAAAAAGCCTTTCCTAAAGCTACTCAGGTCACAGACCGATTTCATGTACAAAAACGAGCTTATGATGCCTTGCAAGAAATTCGAATACAGTATAGATGGAAAACCATAGAACAAGAAAATAATGAAATAGCATTGGCTAAAGAAACAGGAAAAAACTTTAAACCGAATATCCTTGACAATGGAGATACTCCCAAACAACTACTAGCTAGAAGTAGGTATTTACTCTTTAAAGCCCCTAACAAATGGACAGCCAAACAAAAATTTAGAGCAGAATTACTCTTTGAAAGATACCCCAACTTGGAACGAGCTTATGAGCTTACTAGAGAACTGGCAACGATTTATCAAAAGACAAAAGACAAGGCGGTAGCATATACAAAACTAGCTAGATGGTATGATAAGGTAGAAAAATCAGAGTTCAGTAAAAGTTTTGGAACAGTAGCTAGATCAATACAAAGTCATTATCGAAGCATCTTAAATTTCTTTGATAATAGAAGTACCAATGCTTCTGCTGAATCTTTTAATGCTAAAATAAAAACTTTTAGACTACAATTTAGAGGCGTAAGATCTGTTCCTTTCTTCCTATTCAGACTATCTAAAATTTATGCGTAAAAATCTAAATCCCACAACTTTTTTGCTTGACCCGTTTTTTTGAAAACGTGCTTTGAAACTAAAAAACCACCTCGTTAGAAGTGGTTTTTATTTATTTTTCCTTATTTTTAATAAGAATCTGTAGGGCATTACCCTTATCTATCAATTACTAGGATTAACTAAAATCTCTCCTGTAGATTTTAATTTAATAATCGATTTTTCCGATTTATCAATAATTAATGAATCAGGGTCATATGAGTAATAGCCTTCAATACTTACTTGTTCAATAATACTATCATTGATGAATTTTGATTTAATTTCATAAAAATCTTCACCTCCATTACAAATTAAAGGATGAGAATCAATTAATTCTCCTTTTTTAGAATAGTTTATGATACTTAAACAATATTCTTTGCCTTCATTATAAAAGTAATAAACATAAGAATAATGGTTTGTTGTGTCTAAAACAGAATAATAGTAATATTTTGCAGAAGTATTATTTTTTAATATTTTTTTAAACGCCAAATCAGAGCTATCAACTTCAATTAATTTGTCAGGATATACACTATCTAGACTATCAATATTAAACCCTTTAAAACCTAATTCCTTAATATAAAACTTATCAAAATTAATATTTCTTATATTAGGTTTTTTATTACAAGAAATGATTACCAAAAATATTAAGAATGCGATAATTATTTTATTTCTTTTTCCCATTTCCAGTTCCTATATGTATATGGTTATTATGTCCACTATTAAATTTTACTCCTTGCCCTTTTATTTTGTCTTGTAATGGAGTGCCTAAATGGATGTGATCCATTCCAAGACTATTAGCTATATTAACTAATGTTTGAACTCTGCTTGGATCAGAAAGCCCTGCAGCTCTTTTTCCTTGACCTATTATAGTTTGACCTGAAGAATTTGTATATCTAAAATCTGCTTGACTTCCATTATAATGAGTGGAGTGTTGCGCCCACCCCCTTCTTGTCCTAAAAAAAGGAGAGTCTCCTGTTTCTGTAGAAAAATCACCAAATTGAAGTCTATCTCCTCTAAATTGAGATTCATATTGTCCAGATAGATTTATAAAATTGGCTACATTTCCTGCCGTTCCCCAACCATCTTGAATAGTTTGTCCATTTCTTTGTCCATCATTTCTATTGTATGAAGTAAAAGTTGTTCCGCTTTCAGGCATTTCCACCATACCGTTTTCATTTGGTGTTAAAATGTTAACAGCACTTTCCATTCTTCCATTTTCACCAGACTGCGTGGTAAAATGCACAACAGACCCATTACCCATAACTAATGCTGCATCACCAACACTTCCTTCGACTGCTGTTCCATTATCATTATAACCAACCCAATTATATCCTGTTATATTGTCATCATCGTCCTTTATACTCATCCATTCTAACCCCTCAAGTTCAATACCATCAATAACTCTATTTTCAGCAAAATTGTAAGGTGATTGATAACTATACTCTTCTCCTAATGGATCTATTTGCCAAAATCTTCCAATTGCTGGGTCGTGCATTCTGTATCTAAATTCCAAAACATTCAATCCAAGCTCTTTTGAAATTTCCTGTCCTTGGAACGTTTTGTAGTTGTTTTTAACGCCATTTACAACATTATTATACCCTTTATGTTTGAGTCCAAAGGGATAATACGAGCTCTCCTCTACAATCTCATCTTGAGATATATCCCCCGAATCATCGGTATCTGTGTATGATAGTCTAATATTCCCCAAGTGGTCTTTATATTGATATACATATTGATAATTCAGCAAATACTCCGGATTACCGTCTCTACCAATACTGTAATTGGGTTTTACATAGCCTTCCTTTAGATTAGCAAATAGAAATAATTACTTAAAATAAAAACATAATAGTTATGATGAAATTTCTTTTTTTGCTTCTTTTTTTCTTTGTTAATAACTCTTATTTTGTTGATAACCAAAAACACAAAAGAACGGAGTGAACTTTAGCGGCCAGCTAGCTTTTTAGAGCCATCCCCCGTATTAGTCTCCGTTCTTTTTAAAAGTTACTTAGAACCATATAGAATTTCAGTTTCTGCCCTTATTAAAGGTCTTAGTTTAAGTAACTATTATTAATATCTAATTACAAAATTATGAAAACAAATGAAATTATCGGAATCGATGTCAGTAAATTATTAATTGATGTTTGTATCTATTCTAAACAAATTGTTCAACAGTTTGAGAACAGTAAATCTGGATTTAAATTAATGCTAAAGTGGAGTTTTAAAAATTCGTCTTTCTCTAAAGAAGAAACCATGTTTGTATTTGAACATACAGGAATGTACTCTCATTTATTATCTGTGTCTTTAACTGAACAAAAATTATCTTTTTTCATAGCTTCTGGTTTAGAAATTAAAAGATCTATTGGTATTGCTCGTGGAAAGGATGACCAAATTGATGCCAAACGCATTGCTCTATATGGGTATCGATTAAAAGAAGAACTTAAACCCAGTAAGCTACCTAAAAGAAGTATATTACAACTAAAAAGTCTCTTATCTTTAAGGACAAAACTTAACAAACAAAGAGCTGGTTTTAAAGTTACTTTGAAAGAACAAAAAAGAATTTATAAAGCAAAAGAGTATAAAATAATCTTTGACGTTCAACAAAAAATGATTGCAGAACTAACCAAACAAATACACAAGATTAATACTCAAATGCAAGCTATTATTGACCAAAATATAATGTTAAAAGAAACCTATAAACTTGTTACTAGTGTTAAAGGTATAGGAATGCAAACTGCTATAATGATGATTGTGTTTACTGACAATTTTTCAAAATTTGAAAACTGGAGAAAGTTTGCCTCTTATTGTGGTGTTGCTCCTTTTCCTTACCAATCTGGAACTAGTATTAAAGGACGTACAAAAGTCTCTCATTTGGCTAATAAAAAATTGAAAGCAATTATTAATATGTGCGCTATTTCTGCTATACAACATAACCCAGAAATGAAATTATACTATCATAAAAGAATAAAACAAGGCAAAAGTAAAATGAGTACCGTTAACATTATTAGAAACAAATTAATAGCAAGAGTGTTTGCCGTTGTCAAACGACAAACACCCTATGTAGATACTTTTAAATTTGCTGCATAAATTAGTAAAAATAATATCTCAACTTTTACTTGTTTTTATCATAGAATACGGGAGTAGCAAAAAACTGCAAAACGTTGTTTTCATATACAAAACTACCTGCATAGCTTGTATGTCTTTCTTCTCCTGTTGTTTCATTAACTAAAAACTTTGACATCTTTACTCCTGTTGCATCATACTTATATGAAATACTACTATCATCTTCAAAACGTACTCCAACAGGTAGGTTTAAATGGTTGTACCATATATCTGTAATTCCTTTATTCTTATCCGATATCATATTACCATTCACATCATAGGTATAATCATCTCCCGAAGTATTTCCATCCTTAAATCCTTCGGTAACCCCCGAAGCATCCGCTACTTTTAGCAGTTGGTTTCCACTGTTATATGTATAGGTCAAATCATCCATCAGTCCAAAAGCGGTGGCATCGGGGTTTAGGTGTCCTTGCCTTTGCAAGGCAAGAATATTTTCGTTTTTATCATAATCCACACTGTTAAGGTTGTATTTTCCGGTATTATCTATAGCGCTTACAATCCTGTTCAGATGATCGTAGCTATACGAATAGGTTTTGGTACTGCTATCGGTATTGAGCGTATTCCAATGAGTTTGACTGATATTTCCGTTAAAAAGCGCTGTGGCACCCGCCGCAGGTTTGTTATAACGCAAAGTAAAGTTAAACAAATCGTTGTCGTCTTTTGTGACCCGTCCTGAAATATGTATACAAAAAACAACAAGTATATGTATAAAAATGATGGATATGTAAGACGTTATAGTGAGAGTTTTAAACTCAAAGTATTAGCAGAACTTACCAAAGGAAACCATTCCAAAAGACAAATTGCCTTAACTTACGGCATACAATCTAGTACGATAAACGTATGGATTAAAAAATATGACCGTAAAGATTTAATGAACACCCGTGTAACCGTGCAAACAGACGACGAATTATCCCGTATTAAAGCCCTTCAAAAAGAGCTAAAACAACTCAAAGATCTTCTTATTAAAAAGGATCTAGATAAACTTGTGAATGATAGTTATCTTGAAGTAGCTGCTGAAAATCTTGGCTATAAAAATGTTGAAGAATTAAAAAAAAAACTTAAACATAAAGCCTTAATGAAAATAGCACCGATTAATAGAAAAAAAAGAAGGTACGCCATCGCTACTATTTGTAATGCTTTCGAGTTAAAAAGAGATGCTTATTACAAATATCAAAAAAGGTTTGTTCTTAAAAAACAAATAGAACAAAATGTAATAATGCTTGTTAAAAAAAGCAGGAAAACATTACCCAGAGAAGGTACTAGAAAGCTAATGAAATCCTTACATAATGATTTTAGGAAACAGAATATAAATATAGGTAGAGACCAGTTATTTAGAATCTTAAAAGAAAATAATTTGTTAATTAGAAGGAAAAAATATTCTTCTAAAACAACCAACTCTTACCATCGTTTTTATAAATATAAAAATATCATAAAAGACCTGATCATTAATAGACCTAACCAAGTTTGGGCTTCGGATATTACCTATATAAGAACTATAAATGGATTTTGTTATTTAGCACTTATTACTGATATGTATTCAAGAAAAATAGTAGGCTATGATATTAGTGATAGTTTAGAACTTAAAGGCTGTGTTAGAGCTTTAAATAAAGCTATTTATCAAACTAAAAATACCGAAGAAATCATACATCATTCTGATAGAGGAATACAATATTGTAGCAATGTTTATACTCAAATTTTGAAAAGAAAAAAGATACAAATCAGTATGACCCAAGAAAATCATTGCTACGAAAACGCAATGGCCGAAAGAGTTAACGGAATTTTAAAAGATGAATTCTTCCTCGACCAAACATTTACAAATATCAATCACGCCAAAAAAGCAACAAAAAATGCAATCAAATTATATAATAATAAAAGATTACATTTATCTTTAGATTATAAAACACCTAATTACGTGCACAAAAATGTAGCATAAATTTTAATAATTAACTGTAGCCCTATTTTAGGACGAGACATTGTATCTTGATTGATGTTTTGCAACCATCCGCGTACGTTGTACGTATAATCTACCTGTTGCAAAGGCCCTGCGGCATACGTTTTTCCACCTACTGCCTTAGCGGTCAGCTGCCCCAATTCGTCATAGGTGTTTTTCAGTAGTTGCTCACTAGCTCGCGCTCCATTGATATTTTGAGTTTGCGAAACCAACCTTCCCACATGGTCATAGGTAAAGGTATCCGTTATGATTTGGGTTCCTAACAGATGGTCGTCGGTTTTTGTATGAAAAGTGGTAGTCTCTAGTACTTTTCCAACAAAATCCGGGTTGGATTTTACGATGTCTGTGGTTTGCAAAAACTCATTTTTGCTGTATACATAAATGACCTGTCCTTTGTTATTGTAATAATTTACTGTAGTGATCCACTTAGCGGGGTTGCTTTCCAGCACTCTTACCCTGTTGCCCGTAGGCAGGCCTTTTACCTTCTCTGTTACCGTATGATTGTATACGGCTCCCATAGCACCGGGCAGAACAGACCCTGCCAGGTCAAAATTATAATCATCATAGTAGTTTACCGTTAGTACCTCTATATTGGTTCTCGGAAATGAGGTATTGGAATAGTAGGTATTTTCAAATCCGGTACCACTGCTTACCTTGTCTTCTTTTATCAGCACATAGGGAATGGGAGGCATGGGGTGTATGGTATTTTGACTGATAAAATAGTGCTGCATGGCACTTTGACTGATCTGTGAATCGTGGGTGTAGATACCGGTATAAGCCACCCTTCCAAAGACATCGTATTTGGTTAAAGAGCCATTGTTTTAACGGTTTTTGCCTGGCATCCTGGGTCAGTACGGGCCTGTTGAGCTTGTCATAGATGATCACCTCTTCTCCTTTGCCGGGAATTTTCTTTTTTACCAGCCTTTTTTGAGTGTCGTAAGTATAACGATATGCAAGGTGGTCCAAAGCATTTTGTACGGTACTTAATGCCGCTGTACCGGCCTCCATTTTGGGAGGTAGCACAAAGCTAAGGTTTCCATAATCGTCATAGATATAGTAGGTATCGTGCTTTTGGCCATTATTGTAAGCTCTTTTGAGGACTACCTGTCCGCTTTTGTTTTTAAATTCTTCGGTAGTGTGGTTGTGTCCGTGTGCGGTAGTCCAGTTTTCGTCTTTGGTAACGGTTTTAAAGAGTGTTCCTGCCGCATAATATCCGTTGTTGACGGCAGTGTTGTGCTGCAATGTTCCTTTCAGGTTGCTATCCAGAGAAACGGTATATAAGCGTACTTCGTCAGCCATGTTTAAGTAATAATCAAAACGTATTTCATGCCCGCTTTCCATGGCCCAGTCATTTCCCGGAGCGGCTTGTTTTAATACCCTGTTGAGCGGAGAATCGTCAAAAGACTTTTTAGAATAAGGGTTTGTAGTGTTCTGATATGCGGCAATATTGTAAAACGCTTCTGTTTTTACCTTGCTGTTGACATCGTAAAAGCTAAGGTCGTCGCCGGCGTCATATGGCAGGTATTCTTTTGATTGCCTGCCAAATGCATCGTAATCAATATGTGTGATGATGCTATTGCTCGAAGCACTTTGGTTGACGGCAATATTTTGTATGGGGCGTCCTAAGCCGTCAAAATAGACCACCTGCTTAACAGCATCTTTTTTTTTCGTAATCTGGGAAATATCGCTTACTTCTTTTTGAGGGGTGATGGTATATATATAGTTCATATTACTAAACTCAACTCCCGGCGGGCATCCGGTGGTACTGCCATTTCCGTTTGTATAGGGGCACCGGTCGGAATCATCGGAAACATAGCCTTCGGGCTGCGTACACTGTACGATTGTATTACCGGGGTCTCCTAAGCCGTCTTCATCCGAATCGGCATACCAGGTGGGGCCGCCAATAGTGCTCAGGGTAACGCTTACCGAGCTTCCTCTTAGGCTCCAGCTACCGGTTGCCGTATTTCTTGCTCTTATACGGTAGGTTCCGGATGTTGTTACGGTATAGGGGTCGGTTGCAGGAAGCGAAGTATCGGTTCCGTATTTGTTGGTTCCCTGCCAATACCACATTTCTCCCTGAGGAATGGTACCTGTTTTTTGCAGCACCGCCCGGGTACAGTTTTGACTTAGAATGGTCGGTGGAGGTGGCGGATTGGGAATTGCCGTACGGATGATGTTCACATGGTATACGGATTGCATTCTGCCGCTGCTAGACTCCAAAACATCATAGTAGATTTTTGCCTCTCCGGTTTTATGCCATTGAATCACTGCGGAAGATTTGGTATATGTTATAAGTTTTCCGGCATCTGCATCTACGGACCATTCAAAGGCTCCTACTTCCAGCCTTCTTGGAAAAATAACTTCATAGGTCATCCGGTCATTTGGATGTACACTTTCTTTGCCTGTAATAACAGGGATGTCTGCTTTTTTTTCTTTGGATTCAAAAGCCCATTTCTGAGCGTTGTTGATGCCAATGCTCAAGAGGCACAGCACAAATATGATGGTTTTATGATTAAAAAAATGTGTCATAGCTGCTAGTTTTTATAGTTATAGGTTGTTTTACTTAGAATTTTACCGTAGGCATCTTTTATAAACTCCAGTCGGTTTTGTGCGTCATAATCATAATAGGTGGTATACCCTCTGGGGTCTGTAATGGTTTTTATTCCTACCAGATTTTCGTATGTATAGGTAGTTACCTGCGCATGGGGTAGTGCATCTCTGATCGCCTGTAAGGCATCTCTGAGATGTTGCGAATCTCCGTTTTCAGAGGCATTTACAGCAGCAGTTACCAGTGCGGAAGCAGGGGTGATATTGCCTTGACCGGCAATTTTAGCTATGGGGTACTTTTTATGGTAGTCCCATATATACCGGGTTTTTAAACTACTGCCTTTTACATAGGCCTCCAGCAGGTTTCCTTTGTCATCATATTGAGTAAAGTTGACCTGTTGGTCTGCTATATGGTCTTCCGTATATGAGGGTGAATATATTCTCGGGTATGGCTGATTGGGGTCAAAACCACCGGAGATATTCCGAAAGTAGTAGTGATGGTTTGTATGCCCAATGACCACATCGTTTTTTGTGGTTTTGGCCTCCAACACCGGCGTAAGTATGTTATAGCTCAGCATAGAAGTATTGCGTTCCAAAGGATACTTGAATGTTTCAACAACTTCATCTCCTTCCTTTAGATTAGCAAATAGAAATAATTACTTAAAATAAAAACATAATAGTTATGATGAAATTTCTTTTTTTGCTTCTTTTTTTCTTTGTTAATAACTCTTATTTTGTTGATAACCAAAAACACAAAAGAACGGAGTGAACTTTAGCGGCCAGCTAGCTTTTTAGAGCCATCCCCCGTATTAGTCTCCGTTCTTTTTAAAAGTTACTTAGAACCATATAGAATTTCAGTTTCTGCCCTTATTAAAGGTCTTAGTTTAAGTAACTATTATTAATATCTAATTACAAAATTATGAAAACAAATGAAATTATCGGAATCGATGTCAGTAAATTATTAATTGATGTTTGTATCTATTCTAAACAAATTGTTCAACAGTTTGAGAACAGTAAATCTGGATTTAAATTAATGCTAAAGTGGAGTTTTAAAAATTCGTCTTTCTCTAAAGAAGAAACCATGTTTGTATTTGAACATACAGGAATGTACTCTCATTTATTATCTGTGTCTTTAACTGAACAAAAATTATCTTTTTTCATAGCTTCTGGTTTAGAAATTAAAAGATCTATTGGTATTGCTCGTGGAAAGGATGACCAAATTGATGCCAAACGCATTGCTCTATATGGGTATCGATTAAAAGAAGAACTTAAACCCAGTAAGCTACCTAAAAGAAGTATATTACAACTAAAAAGTCTCTTATCTTTAAGGACAAAACTTAACAAACAAAGAGCTGGTTTTAAAGTTACTTTGAAAGAACAAAAAAGAATTTATAAAGCAAAAGAGTATAAAATAATCTTTGACGTTCAACAAAAAATGATTGCAGAACTAACCAAACAAATACACAAGATTAATACTCAAATGCAAGCTATTATTGACCAAAATATAATGTTAAAAGAAACCTATAAACTTGTTACTAGTGTTAAAGGTATAGGAATGCAAACTGCTATAATGATGATTGTGTTTACTGACAATTTTTCAAAATTTGAAAACTGGAGAAAGTTTGCCTCTTATTGTGGTGTTGCTCCTTTTCCTTACCAATCTGGAACTAGTATTAAAGGACGTACAAAAGTCTCTCATTTGGCTAATAAAAAATTGAAAGCAATTATTAATATGTGCGCTATTTCTGCTATACAACATAACCCAGAAATGAAATTATACTATCATAAAAGAATAAAACAAGGCAAAAGTAAAATGAGTACCGTTAACATTATTAGAAACAAATTAATAGCAAGAGTGTTTGCCGTTGTCAAACGACAAACACCCTATGTAGATACTTTTAAATTTGCTGCATAAATTAGTAAAAATAATATCTCAACTTTTACTTGTTTTTATCATAGAATACGGAGGTGGTGGTTTTCTTTTCTGTTAGCTGTTGCAAACTGTTATAACTGTACTGCTGTTTGGTAGCTATTACTCTGCCGGGCATATATTGAATGGTTTCCCTGCTTGTCATATAACTGTCTATGCCTCTGATTGGATATGCGCCTATCATATGGGTTACTACAGCGGTAGTATACTCTTGAGAGAACCCTACTTTTTTTATTTGCGGACCAAACTTAAAGCCATTTACACAATCATACCTTATTGCACTTGCATAGGTATTGATGATTTTTTGTTTAAGAGAATCATATTTGTCATACATATACTGCTCCAGTAAAGAACCGTTTCTTGTTAAGGAGGCTTCCCTGGTGGGTAGATTTAATTCATTTAAATTACCATGTACGTACCATTGATTGTTGTGGGTAATGGGAAAAATTCCTTCATCATTGTGATTTTCATACACATCTTTTATTTTTCCAATAGTAACGGTTTGACTATTGTTGGCCAGCAAATGCTCTGTAACACTGTTATATCCTACAAAATTTCCCGAAGCATTTGTTGAAGGGGCCATCATACTGTTTGAATTCAATGACCTTCTAAAGCCTCTGCCTAAATTTTGGACAAGGAAACCTTGAGCACTCCGAGCAATGATATAATCCCAGCGTGGTATGTATGATTTATTAAAGAAGTGTAGCGGTGTCATTAGCTTACCTCTCTGGTAGGTATATTTTTTTTGACTGATTTTTGTATGGTCAAAATTGTAGTTTTCTATTTTTTGTATTCTCAGACCGGCTCCGTAAGATATTCTTCCTTCGGTATATACCGTATTGGATGTATCTTCATAATTGGGGACTATATAATTATTAAAAGAATTTAATTCGTAATAAAATCGGGTATAGCCTCCTGTAGGATAGCTGATCTTTTTCAGGATACCTGCTTTGGTATATGTATCCCTTGAACTCCTGTTATTAGCAGAATATGAATAAAGGTTATGAGGAGTAGCAATATCATAGTGAAACCTGAAAATATTGGGAAACGTATCGGCATTTGAATGTCCGTTATAATAACCCCAATAGTCTACGGCAGTGGATGTTTTTCGGGGTAATGGAGTGGTATTGTATTCAAATATATGAGCCGGTTTTCCCGGTTCGGTGATGGAAGTAAGTTTTAAACGATGTGTGTTTTCCGTACTGCTTTTAGTACTTTTAGTATCGTAATAATAAGAGCCGTTGGTATGTCCGATAAAATAGTCATAACTAAAATCAACTGCTTTGATGAGCTTTGAACTGCTCTCTGAGGATTTTACTTCTATTTTGTCAAGTTTTTTTGCTCCGACATTGTCCAATCTGTCTGATGAGGTAAACAATACAACTCCTGCATTAAATGTAATCTTATTCAAGTAAGAAAAAGATTGTGCTGTCCTGGAGTAAGATGTTGAGGTGGACGGTGATAACCCGGAACTATAACCTTGATATATATTTTGATTGACTAAGGGGTGGGGACCCAGATCTTCATAATCGGTAATACTTTTGGATACCGACGAAAAATTTTCTACCGGATTTGTAACGGTATAGAAATACTCGATATGGTCATTTTGATTGGTGTAGATATGAGTAAGCTTGTATACTCTTGACGAGGTTTCGCCGATCAATCTACTGGAGGTGGATAAGCTTCCGGTTCCATAGGAAAAGGAAGTAGAAGATTGATCTAAAAATGTTGTTTCTTCCTTGAGTTCAAAGACTAAATGATGTCCTTCGGGAGTGGTGATGACAAATTCGTCCGTAGTGTTTGCTATTTTTTTGATTTTAATTTTAGAATCCGTTAAGCATCTATAGGTTTCCGTTGCCCAATCCAGTACAAAGGTTCCCGAATATCCCAGGGCATTGAATTTGAATACATCCGGCTCATAATCTTTATCACCTACCATTAGCCCTACCGGAATTAGCGCATTCGGGTCTTCATGTGTCGGGCTGCTCGAAGGCATGTTTAAAGGAATGTTAAACTCATCAGAAGTAATCTGCATATTTGTTCCGGTGCATGTACTGAGAATCCCGGTTGGGCTACTCCCTCCCGAAGCAATGTTTGCAATTTGATCGATATTGATGATATCTCTATTCTTATAGCGACCAAAATCATCAAAGCCATTGACGATTTGTACGATACTCCCGCCTGCCTGTAAGGTCCATCCCAAACCGGTCCACCCGGCTTCTTCACTAACGCGGAAACCGTTGGAATGGGAATGTTCAACCCCTTGGCTTCAATAGTATATATGGGAATTGAAATATTGGGTACTCCGGTATATTTACTAACGGGAATCTCACCATATTTTAAGAACTCAAAAGCCGTTGGGCTTGGAGGCATGACATTGGGCAGGCCGTTATTGCTATTCAATTGGGTCTGTAAAAGATGTGTGCATAGCAAAGCGATTGCACAGGATAAACATATGTTTTTCATATTGATTTGTTTTAAGTGATACTTCTATTTTGTTGATTTAGTGGTTGTCATATATTGATTTTTTATAAACTAATACGACAAACTTATTTGCTTTTTTTGAAACTTCAGTACGGCCGAGCCGTACTAAAAGTACGCCTGAAACGTACTTTTTTTACTTTTCGCTTTTTCTCATATAGTGTAGCTTTTTAGGGTTCATACTATTTTTATTTGGCAATATTCTTTCATTCCGGAGCCTATGCAACTGATAAAAAATAAACCAGTAAAAGAGCAGCGCTCAACAATACATTTATCATAGTAGGTAAATTTTTAGACTAGCAATTTGCCAAGGGTTAATTACTATTTATGTGTGGAAAAAAGAGTGCTTTTTGCTTCTTTTTTCATAATTACTTCTAACAAAAGTAGATTTTTTTTTAATGTCAATACCTTGTTAGGCAATATTTAACATTATATAGCTTGTAGCTATTAAACGGTTTCTTTTTTATTTGAAAATGGGGTTTTTGCCAAATCAATGCTGAAAAAGCCTCTATTGATTAGCATCAAGAACAAAGTGATATCGTTTGTAATATCGTTCAAAATCTATAAGAAATCCTTATTTTTGGCTAGCGTCAAAATTTTTATATATGAATATCAGAATTGTATTACTTACATTTTTATTAGTTAGCAATACGTTATTTTCCCAAACCATTAAGTCTCCGGAAGCGTTTTTAGGATATCCTATAGGAACACAATTTACCAGGCACCATAAAGTGGTTGAGTATTTCAAATATGTAAGTACTACATTACCCAACGTACAATTGGAAAAATACGGAGTATCTAATGAAGGACGCCCATTATATGTAAGTTATATTTCCTCAAAAAAAAATATGGAAAACCTGGAAAATATCAGGCTTTCCCATCTCACTCAAACGGGTATCAAAAACACCGCTCATAAAGAAAATAATATTGCCATTGTTTGGTTGAGTTATAATGTACACGGCAATGAAGCTTCGAGTACGGAAGCTGCTATGCAAACTTTATATGAGCTGCTGACTCAAAAACAAGCGTATCTGGAAAATACATTAGTGATGATAGATCCGTGTATGAATCCGGATGGGCGTGACCGGTATGTAAATTGGTTTCGTCAGGTAAAAAGCACACCTTATAACTCCGCTCAGGATGCAAAAGAACACCATGAACCCTGGCCGGGAGGAAGGGTTAATCATTATTTGTTTGATCTAAACAGGGACTGGGTTTGGGCTACCCAGGTAGAATCTGTACAGCGGTTGCGCATTTATAATAAATGGATGCCGCATATTCACGTAGATTTTCATGAACAGTATATCAATAATCCATATTATTTTGCTCCTGCTGCCGAACCTTTTCACGAAATTATATCTGATTGGCAACGTGATTTTCAAACACAAATCGGGAAAAATCACGCAGCATATTTTGACAAAAACGGTTGGTTATATTTTACAAAAGAGAGTTTTGACCTGTTATATCCGAGCTACGGAGATACGTACCCTACATTTATGGGTGCTATTGGAATGACCTATGAACAGGCGGGGCACGGAATGGCCGGATTGGGCGTTGATACGGATCACGGGTACGAACTCACGCTGACAGACCGCGTTTTACATCATAAAACAACCGGTTTATCTACTATAGAAATGGCTTCTAAAAATGCAACCAAATTAAATACGGAATTCAAAAAATTCTTTGACAATAAAATCCTCATTTATAAAAGTTATGTCTTAAAAAACGAAAATCAAGACAAAATAAATCGCTTAAAAAAATTATTAGATATACACGAAATAAGGTATGAGTTTGCTAAAAAAGGACAAGTAAAAGGCTATCACTACAGTACCGGGAAGGAAAGCAAAATGCCTGTTACCGAACGCGATATGGTCATCCACACGGACCAGCCAAAAGGAAAAATGGTCAAAGTATTGTTTGAACCCGCAACAAAATTGTCAGATTCGTTGACCTATGATAATACTGCCTGGTCTATTCCTTATGCTCATGGTTTTAAGGCCGTCGCTTCAAAAACAAAAGTAGTTTCCGGTAAAAAAGAAGCTCCTCGTTTCTCTGATAATCTTGTAAATACGTCTGCATATGCATACCTGGCAAAGTGGAACAGTCTAGAGGATGCTACTTTTTTGGCGGCTATGCTGAATGCTGATATCCGGGTTCGTTATGCAGAGAAAGCGTTTTCATTGGAAGAGAATTTCTATGGTGAGGGAACTTTGATTATGCTGAGAAACGATCATAAAAATAACCCGGATTTTGACAGACAGTTAGTGAATATTGCTAACCGATTAGAGCGAAAAATAATACCGGTGCAAACAGGTTTTGTAAGTAAGGGAGCTGATTTTGGTTCCTATAGCGTAAAACCGATTAACAAACAAAAAGTAGCTATTTTATCCGGTAAGGGAGTTTCTTCTCTTAACTTTGGTGAACTTTGGCACTTTTTCGAAACGCAACTAAAATATCCTTTAACGATATTGGATACCGATTACTTTAATGGGGTAAATCTAACCGATTATGATGTGCTCATTATTCCTGAAGGGCATTATAAAAACATACTAGACAAAAGAGGTTTGGAAAAGGTGAAACTTTTTTCTCAGTCCGGAGGAACAGTAATTGTCATTGGCAATGCCATACGAAATTTTGCGGATAAGAACATGTTTGCCATAAAAACAGAGAAGGCAAAAGAGGATAAAAAGAAAAAAACAGAGGCAAACCTAACACCCTATGATTCCTTGAAAAGAAAAAGTACTGAAAATTTTATTACAGGTGCCATTTTTAGAAGCAAAGTAGATGCTACACATCCTCTGGCTTTTGGATATGATGGTTCTTACTTTTCTTTAAAACTGGGAAACCGTTCTTACGAATATCTGAAAAATGGAGGTAATGTGGCTTATTTTACAAAAGATGCCAAACATATTTCCGGATATGCCGGTAAAAAAGCGTTAGAAAATATCCCCGAATCTTTACTGATTGGCGAAGAAAAAGCAGGTAGCGGTAGTATTATTTATATGGTAGATAATCCTTTATTCAGATCTTTTTGGGAGAATGGAAAACTGTTTTTTGTAAATGCTGTTTTTTTTAGAAATTCAGCTATCATAAAACGATAAGCTATCATCTGTATTTTACCGAGAATATTTTCAAACTATAGTACAGGTACTCCATACAAATCAAAATCACCGGCTTCGTAAATTTTAATGTTTGCAAATTCACCGATTTTAATATTGTATTTTCCGGTATCTACCAAAACGTCGTTATCCACGTCGGGGGAGTCAAATTCCGTACGTCCGTAAAAATAATTCCCTTCTTTTCTGTCGAATAAACAAGCATAGGTTTTTCCAAGTTTTTTCTGATTGATCTCCCAGGAAATCCGGGATTGCAATTCCATAATTTCATTTACTCTCCGAAATTTCACATCTGCAGGAACATCATCTTTTAGAGCATATGCTCCGGTATTTTCTTCGTGTGAGTATTCAAAAACTCCCAGGCGTTCAAAACGCATCTCTTCTACCCAGTTTTTTAATTCCTGAAAATGTGCTTCTGTTTCGCCCGGATAGCCTACAATCAGTGTAGTTCTTATGGCTATCCCCGGAACCGTTTCTCGAAATTTACGGATTAATTCGGTTGTTTTTTCATGCGTGGTTCCACGTTTCATGGATTTTAAAATTTCCGTATTGATATGTTGGAGCGGAATATCTATATAATTGCATACATGAGGTTCTTTTTTCATCACCTCCGGTACGTCCATCGGAAATCCTGTAGGAAAGGCATAATGCATGCGAATCCATTTAATACCTTCTACTTTTGCAAGTGCCTGCAACAGCTCGCCTAATGCTCTCTTTTTATAAATGTCCAATCCGTAGTAGGTAAGATCCTGGGCAATGAGCATCACTTCTTTGATTCCTTTTTTTGCCAGGTGGGTTGCTTCGGCAATAATAGCTTCTATTGGAGTTGATCTGTGCTTTCCCCTCATCAACGGAATTGCGCAAAATGAACAAGGGCGGTCGCAACCTTCTGCAATCTTTAAATAGACATAATGTGGCGGGGTTGTCGTTAATCGCTCTCCTATTAATTCATGCTTATAATCCGCTTCCAGAACTTTTAACAGATTAGGCAAATCACGTGTGCCGAAATATTGATCTACTTCGGAGATTTCTTTTTCCAAATCAGGTTTATAGCACTCGCTCAGGCAACCTGTTACATATATCTTATCTACTTCTCCTGCTTCTTTTTTTTCTATATAATGCAAAATAGTGTCTACAGATTCTTCTTTTGCTTTTCCTATAAAGCCACAAGTATTGATCACCACAATATTTCCATCATCATACTCATCTTCATGTACAACTTCTTTTCCACTTGCTTGTAACTGCCCCATCAATACCTCAGAATCATAAATATTCTTAGAACAACCCAGAGTAACTACATTAATTTTATTCTTTTTTACTGATTTCGTACGCATGTTTATATTGTTTCAAGTTTGAAAGTTAAAGTATGTAAAGCAATCGTAGCGATACTAAGAAAACAATCGTTTTTCATTGAGTAAAATTAAAATGGTGAGACCTTTGCAAAATAGTGATATATTCCGTATTTGAATCGATTTGACTTCAAATTTCTTCCTTCCCGAAAATTTTAAATCCTCAAAACCAATGGGTTATTCCGGTTGAAAATGTTCTTCGGGCGTCGAATTTTTTTGTCAAATCAATTCTGCAAAGGTCTCATGGTATAAAATACCGGAAGGCAAAGATATTAACATTCTATTTTCTCCATAACAATTCATTTAAAAATGAACTCATTTAAACTTTTGAGAAAACCTGTTTTAATAAAAAATATAGATATATTTACAAAATGCCAGATACCTTGAGTGGGTTGCCGGCAACTAAGTAACAATGAAACGAAGAAAATTCCTTCAAAATACCTCTTTATCAACCTTAGGAGTGGTCACGGCAGTAAGTGTGATAGGCTGTGAGACAAAAGAGGAACGCAAAGCAATAGCAGCCTCCAAACCCGTAAGACCTATCGTCATTGCCACGTGGAATACACCTGATGCAGTACATGCGGCTTCGGAAGTTTTAGTAAAAGGAGGTACGTCTTTAGATGCTGTTGAACAAGGTTGCAGAGTAGAAGAAGCCAATGAGAAAGGGCAATCCGTAGGAAAGGGAGGTTTGCCGGACAGCGATGGAAATGTTACGTTAGATGCCTGTATCATGGATGGCCAAGGAAATTACGGAGCCGTAGTTTACGTACAAAATATTACACATGTCGTTTCTGTTGCCAGAAAAGTGATGGAAGAGACACCACATGTTTTGTTAGCCGGAAAAGGAGCAGAGCAGTTTGCTGTTTCTCAGAGCTTTAAAAGAGAGAATTTGTTAACGGAAGCTTCTAAAAAGGCTTGGGAGAAATGGAAAGAAACATCGGAATACAAACCTGTTATCAATATAGAAAATCACGATACGATTGGAATGTTGGCCATTGATAAAGACGGAAACATTTCAGGCGCGTGTACTACAAGCGGACTGGCATATAAAATGGCAGGGAGAGTGGGCGATTCTCCTATTATCGGTTCCGGATTGTTTGTAGATAATGAAGTAGGGGGTGCTACTGCCACAGGCCTGGGAGAAGAGGTTTTAAAAACCGTGGGGAGTTTTTTAATTGTTGAACTAATGCGGCAAGGGAGAACTCCGCAAGAAGCCTGTGAAGAGGCTATAGAGAGAATTGTCAGCAAACCAAATAGCGATTATACAAATTTTCAGGTCGGATATATTGCTGTCAACAAACAAGGAGCATATGGCGCTTATTCCATTCACGAATGGTTTAGTTATAATGTATATAAAGACGGAAAAAATAAAAATTACAAATCAAACTTTTTTAATAAAACATAAATTATGTCAACAAATAAATCGTACAGAAGTGCTTTTATCTTATTAACCTCGTTGTTCTTTTTATGGGGATTTATTACTGTATTGGTAGATTCATTAGTGCCGAGATTGAGAGAACTATTTACACTGACATACAGAGAAGCTATTTTAGTTCAATTTGCATTTTTTGGAGCTTATTTTGTACTGTCGGTTCCCGCAAGTTATATTTTATCCAAAATCGGATACAAAAGGGGGATTCTACTGGGATTATTAACCATGGCGACAGGATGTTTGCTATTTTACCCTGCGGCATCTTATCGTGTTTTTGGTGTCTTTTTAGTGGCTTATTTTATTTTAGCAGGAGGAATGACGATTCTTCAGGTGGCAGCAAATCCATATGTGGCAGTATTGGGCTCGGAAGAAGGGGCGTCCAGTCGATTGAACTTATCGCAGGCATTTAATTCGCTGGGAACAGCAATTGCTCCGGCTGTGGGTGCTTTATTTATTTTAAGTGATACGATTAAAAATAAAGAAGAAATAGCTTCTTTATCATCCGAAGCAAAAGAAACGTATTTTACTTCGGAAGCATTGGCGGTTCAAAAGCCATTTTTAGGATTGGCGATCTTTATTGTTTTGATTGCTGCTGTGTTTTTATTTGCAAAACTTCCGAAATTGATTAGCGAAAAATCGGCAGGGACTTATGCCCAGGTTTTTTCTCAAAGAAATTTGATGTTAGGGGTGTTGGGAATTTTCTTTTATGTTGGTGCTGAGGTTTCTATCGGGAGTTTTCTGGTAAATTACTTCCAAGAGTCCGGAATGGTTCCTTTAATTAGAGAGAGTAATACCTTAATGGCAATTGCCGATACGGTGGCTACTCTATTTTTCAAATCTTTGGATGGAGCAGATGACAAAGCTTTATTGGGGATTTTTGTAATTTTTTACTGGTCGGGAGCAATGGTGGGCCGCTTTATCGGGTCGTATTTGACCAAAATAATGAAACCGGGAAAAGTACTGAGCATGTTTGCGGCATCGGCAGTATTGCTGATTATCGTATCTATTACCACAAACGGACTGGTTTCTATGTGGAGTATTTTAGCTGTAGGTTTGTTTAACTCTATTATGTTCCCAACTATTTTTACGTTAGCTATTGATGGAATTAAAGATCTAAAACCCAAAGGTTCCGGATTGCTTTGTATGGCAATTGTAGGAGGGGCAATTATTCCGTTAATTTGTGGAGCGCTGATAGATGGAATAGGGTTTAAACTGGCATTTTTATTTGTCACCGTTTGTTACGGTTATATTGGATATTACGGATACCGGACTGCCAGGGTCCGGACTGCTTAGGTTTTATATAGCTAATACCATTTATCACTTGAAATTACTGGTATAAAATAGTCCAATCTCGCTATGAAAATTTCAAATTTCATCACTAAAAATACTCGGCGTAGCTAAGCCTGTGTTTTTTAACTCGAACTTTGAAATTTTCCTCACACCATCTTTAGACCACTTTAGTATTCATTTTGGTATAATCGGAGCACTACCCGAAAAAAGATATTTGCCGTAAAGCCTAAAGAAGATACATCCGAACATTGTGCGGTATCATTTATGTTTACTATTATATATGGCCGGCCCTTAGATGTTAAAATGGTATCACTGTTTTCCTTGAGGTGAAAATTTCATTGTTTTCTGTTATTGACAAGTATTCGAAATTGTATCACTTTTACATCAGGTAAATTTTAAAATTCTCTTATTTTTATGACGAAAGCTAAAAAACATAAAAACAATCAAAACTTCTGCATATACCACCATAATGGCAGAATAAGAGGAAGAAAGTTCTGTATATAAACAAGTTATGCCACATTAAAGAAACATAGCGGTCAAAAAAAGGACTGACCATCCAAAATCGGAATTGTGAAAGTTGAAACCGAAATAAAACAAAAAGTAAACTGAGTTACGAAAATCGAAAGAGTAGAAAATTATTAACTTGGAGAAGTCTAAGCAAATGGAAAAGATTTTTCCCCTAAAATGAATTAAAAATGAAAAAATATCTAAGTATATCGGTATTATCAATATTACTGCTATCAATTGTTATTTATAGTTGTTCTGAGAACAGTGACAACTTAACTACTAATGAAACTTCTTTAAATGAAGTCGTTTTTGAGGACTTAGCTTTAAAAACAGATATAAGTCCTAATTTTTATGACAATCACTTTTATTTAATTGAGAAACTTGGAAACAACGTAGAAAGAACCGAAATAATCAATACTGTGAAAAATAATGGTATTAATCTATTTATTCTTGACAATAAAGACGTAAAGAAATTTTACTTTAATAATTCTGACATATTAATGTATTCTGTTTCTGTCAAAAATTCTGAAAATAAAATTATAATTTACAAATATGATGATATATATCAAGTGAATTTAGCAGAATATTCTTCTTTGACTAATATGCAGAATTTTAAATTAAAATCTCTTGATAATCAATTGTTTTATTCAGTTCAACTTGATAATGAAAGATAGAATTGGAAATATAAAAATTGAAAATAATGAAAAATTAAATGTCTTTAGCAATAACATTTATTCTTTACATATGGCAAAACATCAAATTAAAGGAAGTTTTTCTGCAAAAGAAGATTGTTGTAGACATGCTTCTTCTTGGAGTGCTTGTATGAATTGTACTGTTGAAGCTTGTGGTAGAAGCTGGATTTGTGTTGCGGCTTTAGTTGTTGCCGGTCCTGAAACACTTGCTGCTTTCGCTGTTTCTTGTATTGGTGCAGGACCAAATACATTTTGTTAATTTTTTAAATTACATTCAAATGAAAACATTCGCTAAATTAAAATTTTGGAGCTTTCTAATTTTTGGTATCCTATTCCTTTTTGCTGGCATATTCTTTTTTGTATCGGGAAAATCATCAGAAGGAACTGCAAATGTACTTATGATTGCAGGAATTGGGCAATTAATTATTTTTTATGGTCTTTTATTTTACTTATATAAAGGGAAGCTGAAAGATGCTTTGAATAATTAAAACGTGGCATAACACGGTATATAAAAAACAGGCAGAAAAGTGCAAGTTTCAAAATTTGCACTTTTCTGCTATCTTTGTTTTAAACTTAAAAATATGTCAAATCATGATGATCGGTTTTCATTTGCGAAACCACAACAATCAACATTTAAAAACGGAATTGTTACACTTCCCGTAACTGGACAAGGAGTAGTTATATTCTCTCCAGAAGAACAATTTGCACAATTGGAGTTTACAGCCCCTAATAGAGTAGCGGTTTCTCATACCTATCAATACTTTTGCTTTAGAGTAGATGAAGTAGGGTGTGTGTTTTTCGCGTCTAAAAAACCATATGCAGAGATAGAAGATCAGCTTTTTTCTTGCATTAAGGGGTATGAGCAATATCCAACCGGGCCTTTTTGGTTCAGTATTGATTTTGAAAATAGACTACTAAAAGGTGGATATGGAGAGCCAAGAGCAGAATTATCCCTATTTAGTTTTAATTTTTCTACAGGAGTTTTAACTGAAGGTAATGTTGGACCAAATTTACATCCTACCGAAGAAGATGATCCTCAAATATCCCGATACAAATGGTTAAAGCAAATGAGTTGGGTGGAACTTACTGCATCTGCCAAATTGATTACTGTTTTTAAAGACCCTATAACTGTAAATGTAGCAATGGAAGTAAAGGATATGAACGATATTACCATGTATGATGCAGCCAACAATGTTGTAACCGTACCTGCTAACCTGCCTAGTGTGTGCCAAAAATTATATGAAAATGTAGGAGGGCGTAATTTCAATTTGCAAACAATCAATAAAGATTACAATTTACCTGCCGACTTTGATTTTGCTAAAGCCGTTCAATATAGTATTGACACGCCTGGGAAAATTTGCTTTGATATAATTCAGAAAAAAGCTAAAAAAGAAGCGCTGTCTGGCTTTGGAGATAGTAATATGGTTTACCTAAGAATAACCATGGGCGGTAACCAGGGAGAGTCTCCCGGAATCCCTTACGTTATGGAAATATGGCCAAGTGGTAAATACTCACCCATACATAACCACGGTGGTAGCGAAGCCATCATTAAAGTACTCCATGGGGAAATACACGTTGAGCTGTTTGCTACCTTAAAAAAAGTAACACCTAATGCCAATAACGTGCTGCTTGCAACTAATGAGGCTTACAAACCTGAGCATTTTAAAACGTGTAAGTTTCAGCTTAATCAGGTTACTTATATTACTCCTTGGTTGAACCAAATTCATCAATTAAAAAACAAAAATAAAGTAGACGCTTGTATCACGATACAATGCTACGGTTATCCCGAAAATAGTGATTTACACTACGAATACTTCGATTTTTTAGATACCAAAGAACACGAGACCGGTGAATTCTTCCCTGATTCTGATTTTAGTTTTAATGATTTCGTTTTTGCTATGTACAAGGAATATTCACAAGCTCATAAATAGCCTAAAGATGACTTGATCCAACTACTGTATATTTCCCATGAAATTATATTTTACTTTAGAACTACAGGTAACAAAGCGTAAAATGCATTAAAACGCATTTTACGCTAAACGTTATGCCACATTAAAACAAACATAACGGTCAAAAACGGACTGACCATCCAAAATCGGGAAATGTGAAAGTTGAAACCGTAATAAAATAAAAAGTAAACCAAGCGTTCGAAAATCGAAAGAGTAGAAATTATTAACCCCGGAAAAATCTAAAAAAAATTTTCCCCTAAAACAAAAAATTATGAATAATTTAAAAAAAATCGGATTGTTACTAATCTTAACATTGACAGTAAGTTCATTAGTTTTTGTAAGTTGCGAAAATGAACAAATATCGCCTGAACAAAACATTTCTCAAGTTGACATTGACACAAAAAAAATTGATAAACTTCTAGAAAATTATAAACCTTCTTTAGTTGATAAAGCGTCAAAAATTAGCGATGATAAATTGATAACTTTTGAGGTTGTAAAAAATCTAAAAACAAATGAAATCTCTATTGAAAATGAACAGGTTGTTAGCTTTTTTCCTATTGATGAAAGGTCTAGCTATTATAATCATTTAGCTGATGGATATCAAGTTGATTACGATAGAGGTGGCGATGGAAGTAATAATTGGAGTGCATCTTGTTATGGGAAATGGTCTTGTGGAAAGTTAATAGCTAAATGTCTTGACCAAGGAGGTTGTGCTACAATTTGTCAAGCACCTCAAGAAGAAAGATCGACTGAAAGAATTTATTCTTCTGTTTTAGTGACTTATCTTCCTATAAAATAAGCTTGAACTCAACCCTTTTAAAACACAGCTCTTAATTGAATACTTCCCGTATGGATGGTATCGGAATTTTCACTTTTACGGCCCAGATAGTTTAAGCTTATATTGAGGAAAGAGTTTAATTTTTGATTGTATAAAATATCCCAAGTATAGTTTTTACCATTCTGCAGGCCTTCCAACATCTGGTAACCTACGGGAGAATTTGGGTTTCCGTTGAATATATTAAAAAAAGCTGTAAAATTTGCGTTTAACTGTTGCTGCTTTTTACCTGTAAACACATATTCCAATCCAAATTTTTGTTGTTTCAGTTCTTCAAAATCCTGCAATTGATTTTGTTTATATGTATAGTGATAATACACGGAAAAGCGTTGATTTTTGCTATGTAAATAACTTATTTTCGGTTGCACTTCATGTGCCTTTATCTCGTAATTTCTAGTATTAAAATTATCCGTTTCCAAATTATTTTCAGAAGTTTTTCCCATCACATCCAACAGCCAGTAAGTACCTATTTTATGAGCAAATTCTATTTGATGCAATTTGGTTTTAATACGCTGATTTCCAATAAAAAATTGCTGTTTGGCCCTCGAAGAGCCATAGGTGTAAACAGTACTGTATTTCCGTAGGTTTCTATTAAAATAAAAGCTGTTTCTGAAATGTAAGTTCAAACCGATTAGTGTACGATCATTAAAGTCAAAAGGATTTAAATGAAATGTGTTGCCGGTTCTTTCCTGTTCGTTTACCACATTTAAAAATGTTTGATTTTGAAAATGTGATAGTATTTTTTTAAATCCGGATGCAGTGCTCCTCCTACCGGCATTTAGTGTCAACGACTGACTCCACTTTGCCCTTTGAGTAGCAATATAACGGAGATTTGGCAGCGGAACTCTAAGATAATTTGCCTGATCCTGAAATTCTGCAATTTCAAATTCGTCAAAATCTTTAATTCCGTCATTGTTATAATCTCTCCACGTATAATATCCCTGTCCGGGTTCTGTTTCCACATAAATATAGTCTTGCCGGGGGATATTTCCCGAAGAAGTTTCATAAACAGTCCCAAAGTTTAAAAAATTACCAAATAGGCGTTGATGATATATCCATTTTGAATGTAATGATTTTTCATCTTCCGCAAATGCATTTTTTGTAATTCTGTAATTAGCAAATACATTTAAGGTTGCATTTTTATTTTGAACAATCCTGCTGTTTATGTAAAATGTTTTTCTGTGATTTATTTCCGTAAAATTATTTGATCTGATACTGTCATTATCTCTGTAATTGAATCCGAGTTTTGCATATACTTTAGCAGTATCTCCCAAACCAAAATACCCTTCATATTCTTTAAAGCGGTGGCTGGTATTTATAAAATCCGATGTATTCCTGTTCCTTCCGGCATTTGATTCAAAATTGAAAAAACCGCCCATCCAACTTTTTGAAAAATGTTGTTCTGCTGCTGCTTTTATTCTAATAAAACGGTCATCACGTATGTCAGATGTATTATTCAACATACTGGAATTTATATAAAACCGTGTGCTGTCCAATTTTATTTTGGAATTAAATTCATGTTTGCTTCCATTAAAATTATCAGAAAAAGAAAGGTGGTTAAAGCTATAAGAAAGTGTGTTCTTTTTTTTATCATGTAAAGAAATCTGTGTAGCAATTTGTTGCTGATTCCCTGTGGGGTTTACCAAATTCCAATCTCTGTTGAATTCCACCGGTTGAAACCGTTGCACTGTCCTAAAATTTCGATGGATAAACTGATAGTTTACATCACTCAACAACTGCCATTTCTTATCTGATACAATTTGTGTCCATCTTATTTTTGTTGCCAGTCCTTTATTCTGATCATCATCAATATCCGAAAACAAATTCAAATCATTATTACTTACGGCAGCTTCCGCATTTATAACTGTTTTTGCATTGGGGCTGTATCGGGCATTTGCCACAGCAACTTGCAATGCTGTCGGCGCAAATAATTGCACAATCGGGTCGTAATTCCCCATATTTGAGCCTACATAACTGAAAATTGTACCAATGGCTATGGTGCGGTCTAATATATAATCGCCATTGTTAGTCCCTACATTGGTAAATGTAACTGTATACAATTCATCGTTTTCATCAGTAGTGTACTCAAAGATTTCGGTTGTGCCAACAGTTACTTTTTTATATAATATCCTATTTTCGGAAAATGCATCTATAAAAGCACTTTCAGCTACCATCAATTCCCGATTGTTTCCTGCATTGGCCAGGATTTGTTTTTGAGCTTCGGTTAAACTTAGCTGTACGGGCTGGTTTTTTGCATCATTTTCGCTGTAGAAATATCCTTTAACACTAAAAATGTCGCTTTTGTAATGTCCTTTTTCATAGGTAATAAAACGAGTATAATTTATATCCGAATACTGAAATTCAATACGAATTCTCATATCATTTGTTATAGGGTAAGTAGTGTTAAAACTAATTTCTGCCAAATTATAATCGATGGTATAGTCTTTATTTCCTCCACGTCGGATTTGAATGCCGTTTACATACACCCGATCGCTTCCGGCTATAATGACAATGGCAGGTTCGTTGTTAGGGCCTACTACTTTATAAGGTCCTTGGTTGCTTTCGATACCTACAAAATTAAATGCCGAAAAACGCCCTCTTACAACAGCTCCCGAAGCCGACACTCGTGCATTTTCAGCAATGATTGCTGCCACTTCCAAGCCAGCGACCTGTTTTTCGAAATTCAGAAAATGGCTATCTTCATTTTTAAGATTTACATCTCCGGCTTTAATCCGCCAATTTTTACTGTATAATTCTATAAAAATACGGTCGAAGTCCGTAATATTTTGCGAATAACCGTTCTCTTGTAAAGGAATATTTGTATCAAAAATGTTAGCTCTGATAGCCACATCTTTGGAGAGTTTGCCCTCAATAGTTAAATCCATTGCCGAATTAGTTACCGCATTTTGATTATTTCCTGTAGTGAGTCCGCGCGTGATATAGCCGCTTGTTTTTAAGCCATCAAAAAGTTTTATATCAGAAGGCTTCTTATTAGTAGTAAGGCTATACAATTTACCTGTATTTGTGGTATTAGGAACAATTAAACGTTTATCAAACGGACTGTATACTTTGGTTAAAAATTTTGGAAACCGGTAGTATTCAACGGTAATTTCCCTGTATTTTTTGGAGTCGATGATTAGAAAAGCTTCAGTGTAGTTTACTTGATATTCGGAAAAATGAACAGGTTTTTGTTTTGCATCTAACAATCTGAATTTTAACGGGTTAATACTTACAGAATCTATTTGAACAGTATCTTTGACAACACGTATTTTTTCAGATCTAAAATCTTCGGAGTTGTTTTGAGCATTTATAAGAACTCCCATAAAAAGAAAGATACATAAGAAGCTGTTTTTGATCATACCATACAAACGAATTTTTTACTAAAATAGTTCAAAAACGGTAATGCTTCTTTGAACAGAGCTTTTAGCTCATTTTTTGTTTTTTATGCAAGCAGATAAAAGGCTTATTTTAAAATAATGCCTGTTGTTTTACAGGAGATTCATGCTCTAACAGCCATTTTTTTCGCCATAAACCACCGGCATAGCCTGTTAGTGAACCGTCAGAACCAATAACACGATGGCATGGAATGACAATCCAGATAGGATTTTTGCCATTTGCCGCAGCAACTGCCCTGATGGCTTTAGGGTCTCCTATTTTTTTAGTTTGCTCTAAATAGGTACTGGTTTTTGCAAAAGGGATGGTCAGGAGCTCTTTCCAAACCAGTTGTTGGAATGCAGTCCCTTGAGGGTTCAATATTAAATCAAATATTGTTCGGGTACCTTCAAAATATTCCGCTAACTGTTGTATACCGTCTTGTATACATTTGGGAAAACTTTCTTTTGTGTTTTCAGGTGTATTGAACTGAAATTGTTGTGAAGATAAAGAGTCTTCTTCCAAAACGGAAATAGATTGAATGCCATTTTCATCTACCGCGATTTTTGCAATGCCGATAGGTGTTTTGTAATATGCGATTTTAAGTTCCAAAAATGTCCTTCGAATTTTGGGTAGTAATTTCGGAAATTTCTTCGAAAGATAAGTCGTAAATAGTAGTTAATTTATGTATAATTTCCGTGATGTACGAACTTTCATTCCGCTTTCCCCTGTAAGGAGTTGGTGCCAGATATGGAGCATCGGTCTCCAAGACAATATGTTGAATGTCTATTTCATTTAAAAATTGATCGATCTTTCCGTTTTTGTAGGTAACTACGCCGCCAATGCCTAATTTCATCTGATATAAAATTGCTTTGTGTGCCTGTTCCAAAGTCCCTGTAAAACAATGAAAAATTCCGAATAGATCATCGCTTTTTTCAGTGTCCAGAACATCAAAAATTTCATCGAATGCCTCTCTGCAATGAATTACAACAGGTAGTTTTTTTTCTTTAGCCCATTGTATCTGAATTTTAAATGCTTCCTGCTGTTGCGGCAAAAAAGTGTTATCCCAATACAAATCGATACCGATCTCTCCGATAGCAACAAAATCACGTTTGTGTATCCATTCGCTTACATGGGCCAATTCTTCCCGGTAGTTTTCTTTTACGGAAGTAGGGTGCAGTCCCATCATCAGGTATACATCTTCAGGATAATTTTGTTTCAAATCAAACATCCTCCGGGTATAAGAACTGTCAATTGCAGGAATAAAAAAACGGGAAACACCCGCTTTTTTCGCTTTTTGGATCATGATATTCCGGTCAGTATCAAACTGTTCCGAATATAAATGTGTATGTGTGTCCGTAATCATGAAAGTTGTATTTTTGTTGTTTATTACCTATAAACATACGGCTAAATGGCAAGTCTGAAAAAAGTATTGGAAAAAAAGGGGTATAATGGTATCCGCTTGACGAAAAATGCAACCAACCACCTGGAGTTGAAAGCCGAAATAAATGGTGTAAAAGGAAGATTTATTTTAGATACGGGTGCTTCCAATTCCTGCGTAGGATTAGATTTAATTGAATATTTTAAGCTGGAAGCAGAAGAAAGTGAAACCAAAGCTGCCGGGGCCGGAGCTATAGATATGGATACTTTGCAATCTAAAAACAACCTCCTGAAAATTGGTTTTTGGAAAGCGAAGAAATGTCATTTGGTATTGTTTGACTTATTTCATGTAAACAGTGCATTGACCCAGCAAAAAGCAAAAGAAGTACATGGGATTATCGGAGCAGATATTTTAGAGAGAGGAAGAGCGATTATCGATTATAAAAAGAATATCCTATATCTAAAACGTTTAAAAAATAAGAATTAGAGTTGTATCTTTGGAGCTTTAAAACTTGGAGCATATGAGTTTGCAACAACAGGTAATGGAACAGATGAAAGTGGCAATGAAATCAAAAGATACGGTTGCTTTGCAGGCATTAAGAGCATTGAAATCGGCATTTTTATTAGCAAAAACTGAGGCAGGTGCAGGAGAATTGACAGCAGCTCAGGAAATGAAAATCATTCAAAAGCAGGTAAAACAGCGAAAAGATAGTGCCGCAATATATGTAGCTCAAGGGCGGCAGGATTTGGCAGATTCCGAACTGGTTGAAGCAGCCATATTAGCGCAATTCTTACCGGAAGCTTTATCTGAAGAAGCAATTGAAAAAGTAGTGATGGAAACCATTACCAAAATCGGAGCGGAAGGCATGAAAGATATGGGGAAAGTGATGGGAATAGTGTCTAAACAACTGGCTGGCCGGGCAGATGGAAAAACCATCTCCGGAATTGTGCGAAAAAAATTAAATTAATGGCCTCGTGGCGCAACTGAATAGCGCACTGGATTTCGGCTCCAGCGGTTGTAGGTTTGAATCCTACCGGGGTCACAAAAACCACTGTAAGAAAATTGATTTACAGTGGTTTTTTTTAATTATCACTTTTCATAATTTCAAAAAAATTCATATTGCCCTGTCAACATAGAAAAACAATACCTATTTTTAGCAATGATATAATAATAGCGTTTGAAAGTTCAAAGTTTAAAGTTCGCTTAACTCTCTTAAAGCACTGAGAAAAGGCATTCTTTTTTTTGAGAAAATAAAAGTTAACATAATATAATACTCATGAACAAATTAATTGCTCCTTCTGTTTTAGCTGCCGATTTTGGTAATTTACAACGCGATATTGAAATGGTAAATCACAGTGTTGCCGATTGGTTTCACATAGACGTTATGGACGGTGTTTTTGTACCTAATATTTCTTTTGGTATGCCTGTTCTAAAAGCCATCTCCGGGCATGCAAAAAAAACAATGGATGTACATTTAATGATTGTAGACCCTGACAGGTATATCCAAACGTTTGCAGATTTAGGAGCAAATATATTAACAGTGCATTACGAGGCATGCACACATATACATAGAACCATACAAGCTATCAAAGAAGCAGGAATGAAAGCCGGAGTTGCCTTAAATCCGCATACTCCTGTCTCTCTTTTGGAAGACAGCATTGCGGACTTGGATTTGGTATGTATCATGAGTGTAAATCCAGGTTTTGGAGGTCAGTTTTTTATAGAGAACACCTATAAAAAAATACGTCAGCTAAAAGATTTGATAGTGCTTTCGTCGTCCAATGCATCTATAGAAATTGACGGCGGTATAACAGATAAAAATGCCGGTGATTTAATAAAAGCCGGAGCTGATGTTTTAGTTGCCGGAAGCTTTGTTTTTAATAGTGATGATCCGGCAGCAACTATCAAAAATTTAAAAACCATTGCTACTTTTCAGCAGGTGCGGCAATCGTAAACTGTATATGTAATACCATTTATTACTTGAACCTGAATGATGTATTAGAAAAAAGCCACCCGAAAAGAGTAGCTCCTTTATACAAAAGTTCCAAGTTTCTTGCTCTTTTAAACGGTGTCATTTCTATACTTTTTGGTTTCTTCAAAAACATGTTTCAGGATTTTTTTGTCTTGTTCGGATAATTCAATATTCCTTCGTTTCATGGCAGCTTCGGCAACTTCAAAAGTCTTTCTTAATTGATAGGTGGTAAAACCGGAAGCTCCTCCCCAGCTAAATGAAGGAACAAAATTTCTCGGGAAGCCACTTCCAAAAATATTAGCACTCACTCCCACCACCGTTCCCGTATTAAACATGGTATTAATTCCGCATTTTGAATGATCTCCCATCATCAGTCCGCAAAATTGTAACCCTGTCTCGGTAAACCTTCCTATTTCGTAATTCCAGAGTTTTACTTTTGCATAATTATTTTTTAAATTTGATGTATTGGTATCCGCTCCCATATTACACCATTCTCCTAAAACAGCATTTCCAAGAAAGCCTTCGTGTCCTTTACTGGAAAACCCAAAAAGAATCGAATTATTGACTTCTCCTCCTACTTTACAATAAGGTCCGAGTGTAGTCGCTCCGTAAATCTTAGCTCCCATTTTTAATACGCTATGTTCACACATGGCAAAAGGGCCTCTAACAGCACAGGATTCCATAATTTCAGCGTTTTTCCCAATATAAATAGGGCCTTTTGAAGCATTTAAAGAAGATAACAGCACCGTTGCTCCTTCTTCAATAAAAATATTTTCTTTATTTATACATGGTATGCCTTCCCGAATAGCTTGTGATGTTCTTTCTTTGGTAATCAAATCAAAATCCGCCTGAATTGCTTTATCATTTAAAGAAAACAGATCCCAGGTATTTTTTATTTGCAGCAAGTCATCTTCAAACTCAATTTGTTCATACGAGTCAAAATCTACTTTTCCCCGGGTCTTGGCAGTGAAAAAAGCAATCACTTCTTCGCCTTTAAAAATAGCCTGATTTTCAGAGAGTTTTTTTACTTTTTCAACTAGTTTTCTTGATGGTAAAAAAGAAGCATTGATCAGTATATTTTCTTCCATCTCCACCATGGGGTATTTTTCTTCCAAATACGCTTCCGTCATGGTGGTGGTAGTGAATCCCAACATTTTTTCCCATTTTTCACGAATGGTTAAAATTCCGATTCTGATATCCGCAACAGGCCGGGTGTATGTAAATGGCAACAGCGAATTTCTGGAACTACCGTCAAAAAGTATATAGTTCATGAGTTTTAACTTAAGTAGCTTTGCAAAATAGTGATATATTTCGTATTGAAATTGATTTGGCTTCAAATTTCTTCCTTCTCGAAAATTTTAAATCCTCAAAACCAATAGGTTATTCCGGTTGAAAATTTTCTTCGGGCGTCGAACTTTTTTTGCCAAATCAATTCTGCAAAAGTCTTTTAAAAAGAAAACTGATTACAAATTTAACTTAAAAAAGGCATAATACCATTTATCACTTGAAATAACTGGTATAAAAAAACCGATCGCCTTGCTACAATCGGTTTTTCATCAGTATGATGAATTTTTTAATTCTTAATGAATCGCTGTATCCCTATCTTATCATTTGCTACTACTCTTACAATATACATTCCGGAAGACAGATACGTAACATCTACCTTAGCGTTTGAAGATGTTGCTGCTCGTGAGCGGATCAATCTTCCAACATAATCATATATCGAAACATCTGCCTTATCAGTTCCGGTAGGTAATTGAATGGTTACTTCATCAGTCGCCGGATTAGGAAACATATCGAAGCTTAATAGCTTATTACTTTCAACTCCTAAGGTGACCCCAACCGTAGTAGCTCCTCTTCTGTTGTTATGGTAGTTGAAACTATTTACGTTATCATGAGCCCATATCATACCTATTGAACCTGCTGTCGGACTAAAGACAAAATCATCTGAATCTCCGGTATTGTTTGCTCTTGTTGCTATAATAGTTCTTGAACTTCCCGAAACGGTATTGGATACCAGAGTCCAATCCTGACTGGCATCTGCCGGTGGTGTTGATTGAGAAATTGTTCTTGCATCTATGACTGATGTCCCATCTTCTGTCATAAGCACATCTGCCCCCGAAGACATGTTGAATCCTCCAAATCCAACTCCAAACCATCCTCCCGTATTCTATGATAAAAACAAGTAAAAGTTGAGATATTATTTTTACTAATTTATGCAGCAAATTTAAAAGTATCTACATAGGGTGTTTGTCGTTTGACAACGGCAAACACTCTTGCTATTAATTTGTTTCTAATAATGTTAACGGTACTCATTTTACTTTTGCCTTGTTTTATTCTTTTATGATAGTATAATTTCATTTCTGGGTTATGTTGTATAGCAGAAATAGCGCACATATTAATAATTGCTTTCAATTTTTTATTAGCCAAATGAGAGACTTTTGTACGTCCTTTAATACTAGTTCCAGATTGGTAAGGAAAAGGAGCAACACCACAATAAGAGGCAAACTTTCTCCAGTTTTCAAATTTTGAAAAATTGTCAGTAAACACAATCATCATTATAGCAGTTTGCATTCCTATACCTTTAACACTAGTAACAAGTTTATAGGTTTCTTTTAACATTATATTTTGGTCAATAATAGCTTGCATTTGAGTATTAATCTTGTGTATTTGTTTGGTTAGTTCTGCAATCATTTTTTGTTGAACGTCAAAGATTATTTTATACTCTTTTGCTTTATAAATTCTTTTTTGTTCTTTCAAAGTAACTTTAAAACCAGCTCTTTGTTTGTTAAGTTTTGTCCTTAAAGATAAGAGACTTTTTAGTTGTAATATACTTCTTTTAGGTAGCTTACTGGGTTTAAGTTCTTCTTTTAATCGATACCCATATAGAGCAATGCGTTTGGCATCAATTTGGTCATCCTTTCCACGAGCAATACCAATAGATCTTTTAATTTCTAAACCAGAAGCTATGAAAAAAGATAATTTTTGTTCAGTTAAAGACACAGATAATAAATGAGAGTACATTCCTGTATGTTCAAATACAAACATGGTTTCTTCTTTAGAGAAAGACGAATTTTTAAAACTCCACTTTAGCATTAATTTAAATCCAGATTTACTGTTCTCAAACTGTTGAACAATTTGTTTAGAATAGATACAAACATCAATTAATAATTTACTGACATCGATTCCGATAATTTCATTTGTTTTCATAATTTTGTAATTAGATATTAATAATAGTTACTTAAACTAAGACCTTTAATAAGGGCAGAAACTGAAATTCTATATGGTTCTAAGTAACTTTTAAAAAGAACGGAGACTAATACGGGGGATGGCTCTAAAAAGCTAGCTGGCCGCTAAAGTTCACTCCGTTCTTTTGTGTTTTTGGTTATCAACAAAATAAGAGTTATTAACAAAGAAAAAAAGAAGCAAAAAAAGAAATTTCATCATAACTATTATGTTTTTATTTTAAGTAATTATTTCTATTTGCTAATCTAAAGGAAGGCCCTGTTAGTGTCAAAGTAGTCGTGCCGGTTGTTCCATTAATCTCCAAATTCATTGACAAAGTTGAATCAAACGCAACTGTCCCTGTAGTATAGGTTTGAGAAAATACTGCGGTACTTGTAATTAAAAATAGTGAAAATAGTGTTTGTTTCATGTTATTGCTGTTTTAATAATTGTATTATTTTTTGTCTTCCCGAGAGTTTTGCATAATCCAGTGCAGAGTTTCCTCTGTTGTCTTTTAGAGTAGTGTCTGCTTGTGCTTTTATCAGTAATACGGCTATTTCTTCAAAATTAAATATAACGGCATAGTGCAATGCTGTAGTTCCGTTCGGATCAGAGATATTTACGTTGACATCCTTTTTTAAGAGCAATGTTACTAACTCTTTATTGTTTTTAATAGTTGCTGCCATCAAAGGTGTTCCATAATTGCTAGTAGCATCAATATTCTGAACACGATCTATTAAATATTTGGCTACCTCATTGTTACCATAATAACAAGCTAAAGCCAACGGAGTATAACCGGTATCATTTTCTGTATTTATACTATTAGGGTTTTCTTTAATAGCCGATTTTAATTCTTCGAGTGTACCGTTACGTGCAATATCAAAAATGGGAAGTTCTTGCGACCTTAGCACTCCTAAAGAAGTGATAAGAAAACAAAAAATCAGAGCCATACGTTTTTTGTAGTAATATTGTCTCATTTAATTATTTTAGTTACTTCTTGCTTGGTCGTAATCAGGAACTCATTATTACTACAAATATAGGTTTTTTATTTACTCAGGTACATTTTTCTTTTTGAGTATAACTCATAAAACTCATCATCACGTAAACTATCGATAAATAGAATACTTTCTCCTGTGCTTTTCATTTCAGGCCCTAATGTTTTATCGACATTTGGAAATTTATTAAATGAAAAAACAGGTTGTTTAATGGCATATCCTTCTAATTGCGGGTTGAAATTAAAATCTGCTACTTTATTCTCTCCCAACATGATCTTAGTGGCGTAATTTACATAAGGTTCTTTATACGCTTTTGCAATAAAAGGTACCGTTCTGGAAGCTCTGGGATTGGCTTCAATGATATATACTACTTCATCTTTGATGGCAAACTGAATATTTATCAATCCAACCGTACGGAGTGCTTTTGCAATGGTGTGGGTATGATCTATGATTTGCTGTATGACCAAGTCTCCCAGATTGAATGCCGGCAAGGTTGCATTGGAATCTCCCGAGTGAATCCCGCAGGGTTCTATATGTTCCATGATTCCAATAATAAGCACATTTTCGCCATCACAAATTGCATCTGCTTCCGCTTCAATGGCACCATCCAGATAATGATCTAACAGCAATTTATTATTGGGGATTTTTCGTAACAGGTCAACCACATGCTCCACCAACTCTTCTTTATTGATAACAATTTTCATTCCCTGTCCTCCCAAAACATAAGAAGGTCTTACCAAAATGGGGAAATTTAGCTGATCTGCCAACTCCAGTGCTTGATCTGCCGTTTCGGCAACACCAAATTCCGGGTATGGAATATGGTTATCTTTCAGCAAGGTTGAAAAATTGCCTCTATCTTCTGCCAAATCCAATGATTGATAGCCGGTTCCGATGATCTTAATCCCGTAGCGATCTAGTTTTTCGGCTAATTTAAGGGCAGTCTGCCCTCCCAGTTGAACAATCACCCCTTCCGGTTTTTCATGGCGAATGATATCGTAAATATGCTCCCAAAAAACCGGTTCAAAATATAATTTATCTGCGATATCAAAATCCGTAGAAACGGTCTCAGGGTTACAGTTAATCATGATGGTTTCATAGCCACATTCGGAAGCGGCCAAAACGCCGTGGACACAACAATAATCAAATTCAATTCCCTGTCCAATTCTATTAGGCCCGGAGCCTAATACCACTATTTTCTTTTTATCGCTTACAATACTTTCATTGTCCGAATATATTTTTCCCGACGCGGTTTCAATAACATTTTCAAAGGTAGAATAGTAATAAGGTGTTTTTGCTGTAAATTCTGCAGCGCAAGTGTCTACCAGTTTGTACACACGTTGAATGTTTAGTTCTTCTCTCTTGTTGTATACCTGGCTTTCCAAACAACCCAACATATGAGCTATCTGACGATCTCCATACCCTTTTTGCTTTGCTTCAAGTAGTAAACCTTTATCAATAGTATCTACCTGATACTTAGAAATTTCTTTTTCCAAATGGAACAATTCCTCATATTGTTTCAAATACCACATATCGATTTTTGTGATATCATAAATCTGGCTTAACGGAATTCCCATCTGAATGGCGTCATAAATTACAAATACGCGATCCCAGGAAGCATGGGTTAGCTTATCTATAATCTGATTGTAATCTTTATATCCTTTTCCGTCGGCACCTAGTCCGTTTCTCTTGATTTCCAGGGATTGTGTGGCTTTGTGCAATGCTTCCTGAAAAGAGCGTCCAATACCCATCACTTCCCCTACTGCTTTCATTTGCAGCCCTAATGTTCTGTCAGCTCCTTCAAATTTATCAAAGTTCCAACGTGGAATTTTTACAATGACATAGTCTAATGTCGGCTCAAACAATGCTGAAGTTGATTTCGTAATTTGATTGCTTAATTCATCCAAAGTATAGCCAATGGCTAATTTTGTGGCAACCTTTGCAATAGGGTATCCGGTAGCTTTACTTGCCAATGCCGACGAACGGGACACACGCGGGTTAATTTCTATAGCGATAATATCTTCTTTTTCATCCGGGCTTACCGCAAACTGGACATTACACCCTCCTTCAAAATCTCCAATACTGCGCATCATTTTTATTGCCATATTGCGCATTTTCTGATATGTTTTGTCAGACAGGGTCATTGCCGGGGCTACGGTAATAGAGTCTCCCGTATGGATACCCATCGGATCCATATTTTCAATAGAACAAATAATGACTACATTGTCATTCTTATCACGCAGTAATTCCAATTCATATTCTTTCCAGCCCGTCATTGCCTTGTCAATCATCACTTCATGGATCGGAGAAATTTCCAGGCCTCTGCGTAATAATTTATTAAAATCTTCTTCTTCATAGACAATTGCCGCTCCGGCTCCACCTAAGGTATAAGAGGCTCTGATACACAATGGAAATCCAAATTCTTGCGCAATTTCTTTTCCTTTCAAAAAAGAGGTTGCCGTTGCTTGCGGGGCCATAGCAACTCCAATTGTATTCATGAGTTCACGGAACTGTTCTCTATCTTCCGTAATATTAATTGCATTGATATCAACGCCTATCAGTTTTACATTAAAATCTTCCCAAATTCCTTTTTCATCAGCTTCAATACATAAGTTTAAAGCTGTCTGGCCTCCCATAGTTGGCAAAACCGCATCAATTTGCGGATGTTCTTTTAATACTTTGATAATTGATTTTGTGGTCAATGGCAATAAGTATACATGATCTGCCATTGAAGGATCAGTCATAATAGTTGCAGGATTGGAATTAATTAAAATAGTTTCAATTCCGTCTTCTCTCAGGGAGCGCAACGATTGTGAGCCGGAATAATCAAATTCGCAGGCTTGACCAATCACAATAGGCCCCGAACCGATTATTAAAATGGATTTTAGATCTTCTTTTTTAGGCATTTTGTATTATTTAACTTTTATTTTTTTAAAGAATGCTATTTTCTCAATGCCTTAATAAGAGTGTTGAACAAACTTTTTACTTGAAACTTTCAAACTTTGAACTCTGTTTAAGAGTACTTTTATTTAGATTTTGTAAAAATAATTTCTCCATAGGTATAAAAAAAGGTGTTACTTAAAAAAGCAACACCCTTATTATTAACAATTGTTAATCATTATTTTTTAGGTCTTGGTTCTGATGAAACAGATACTTTTTTTCTGCCTTTTGCTCTTCTGCGAGCCAATACTTTTCTACCGTTAGCAGAAGCCATTCTTTCTCTAAAACCATGCTTGTTTCTTCTCTTCCTTTTGGACGGCTGATAGGTTCTTTTACTCATTACAATATACCTTTAAATATCTTCTTTATACTTTTGCTTACAGTGAAAATCTATCTGCTAAAAGCGGATGCAAATATACAACTGTTTTTATTTTAGACAAATTCAAATACTAAAAAAGCAAAATTATTTTCTGTAGGTATATTCCGGCAGCTAATAACTATCAAAAAATCATCTCCTGATAATATTGGCTAAAAAAATTAGGATATTTTTTATTACCTTTATAAAACTTTTTCCAGTTTATATTTCCTCATATGGAAAACTACCCACTTCTCTTAAAACTATTTTTCCATTTTCTTTTGGTTCGCTAATATCATAAATAAGAATAGTTCTTTCTTTCCTAAATATAAAATCTCTAATATATTTCTCATCATTATTTTTAAAAAAATTATAATTTAGAACCAATCTATTTTCTAAATACGTAATATCTTTTTTTAGCACCTTATAACGATACATTTTATTTCTCATATGTACTATCTCTTTTTTAGCTTGTACAAGAAAAGATAAATGAAAAAGAACTTTTGTTTTAGGGTTAGATACTGTTTTTTTTAAAGGTTTCGTATATCTATAAATAATGGAAGCACTATCTTTTGTTTTATTGACAATCAAAGGGTTAAAAAAAACATGCTTGTACATAAATTTTTGATTTGCATCAAATTTTAGAATTATCGTATCTTTTGTTTTGTTTATTTGTCCGAAAAGATTACCGCAAAAAGACAATAATATGATCATAGTATATTTCATAATTAATTACAATTGTACTGCCCTTGAATTTTATTGTTTGGTAAAATAGGTCAACTTATCACCAAATCCTCCAATTGATTCTAAAGTCATTTTATCATCTCCCAGACTATTTATAGCATACTCCACCGTTTCTCCTACCCCTATAACATCGCTATTTATTGCAATTAATTTTAAAAAAGTATGTTCAGATCCATTAGGAGCAAATTCACTACTAATAGAATAAGTATATTCTTCTGCTGGATCCCCTTCAAAATACCAGTAACACACCCCATTCTCTTTAAATTCTAATCTCGTTGTAGGAGAGCTATCCTCAATCCAAATGCCTATAATTAGTTGTTTTTCTTCCTGTACTAAAGTAGATTGCTGAAAAAATAAAAATCCTGCAGTACTAATAAAAAGTAATCCTATTGCCGTTATTTTTAAAATTTGTTTTTTTGTTTTCATGATTTTGATTTTAGTTACATTGTATCGAATCTTTTGTTTTATTAAATAGGCTTTTTCTATGCGGTAATCCTTTACGTTTCGAATTAATATAGTAAGTAACTTTTTTTACCGATGTATTATTATTTATAGAAACTTTGCCCATTACCTTATTTTTGAAGAACCATAAAGCACTAATTACGGCAATTTCTTTATCAGAAGCAACCAAGCCCGGATTGGTAGTAAAATCCAGTGTGCTACCATACCTGCTTTGATAGTATGTCGTAAACTGCCGGTAATTATACCTTCCTGTTAGCTGAAAAATACCGCGTCCCCTGAATTTATAACCATCTCCGGTATTTACGTTTCCTAATTTAGTTTTTGCGCTTCTGTAAGTATCATCATACACTCTATTTGCAAATTTTTGTTTGTTTACATATATAGATGTAGAATCTCGCTTATAATCGTTGGGGTTTGCTTTTGTGGAATCTGCCGTAGGACTGGCAACAGTATTAAAGTATTTTTCCCAGTAATCCTTAGTTCCTAGCTTGGCCCACCTGTAATTCAGGTTTTCTTCAAAAGCTTCAAACTCGTCTTTTCCTGCGGGAGCAAAACTACTTTCATGTCCGGCTTGTGCCAGAAAGTGTTGTAGTTTTTCATCAGTATCAATACCGTAGTCTTTTCCGTGTTTGTTAATAGCATCTGCTATTTCTTCTAAAATATCTTCATCGGTATCCGTAAATACCTTTTTTAGATCATCTTTGGTCGTTTCACATTTGTCTACACATACTCCCTGATAATTCTCTATCTTACCTTCCGGGCATACACAATTTCCGTCCGAATCTTCCACTTTATTGGTATGTGGTGGACATACACAAACACCGTCTACCATCACCTTTCCACTTCCCTCAGGACATCTGGGGTCTGCCAACTCAACAGGAGCCGTAAGCGTTGTATCTCCATCACCACCGGAGCTTCCTCCTCCGCTACCTCCACCTCCAATAAGCTGATCTCCTCCGGAGCCATCATCTCCTCCCGGCGGGTCTCCCACAGGAGGATCCGGAACACCGTAGTTCTCACAGTGTGAAAAATCTATATATAACAGCGGACTACCGCTACAATAGGTAAACCCATCGTTTTGCAAAACCGGCCAGTGTCCGTCCGCATTGCCTCCCAAATTACACCGGTCATATACCAAAATACCGTCACAAGGACCGCTACCCGTACCACCACCGTCATTCGGAAAAACCCAATCAAAAGCATCTCTGGAAGACAGGTTGAGGCCTTCCAGGCTTAGGTATTCTTCGGAAATCACATACGAAGTGGCTTTTTCATACAATGTTTCGGAATCGGTAAGGTCAGTGAACTCATAGGAAACCAAAAAATAGGTAAACACACCATTGTGTTTTTTTACCAAAAAGTTTTCAAAATCAGAAGTTTCCAAAACAGGGCTTTCTGTCTGAAATGTCCAGGTAATGACATCGTCTATGACAATTCTGTTAATCTCATCGGTAAAAATGGTGAGGCCTGCTGCAACCTCAGTAGCACTTCTGCTGTAGATGCTTTGTAGCGAGTGCTTAGAAAATCGTCTTTCAATCAGAGGTAAAGAGGGTTTTATTTCCTTGTCTGCAAGTAGTTCCCGGTAAGTTATTTTCGTTAAGGAATACTTGAGCTTGTTAGAGGTAACGGTGTTTTGAGGATTCATAAAGTCTTCTCGGATACAGTTCCATAAGAACAAAGATAGACTAAAGACGAAGACCCCGATTTTGATACATGAAGTTTTTTTCATTTTCATGATTTAAAATTGTTTAAATTAGTTAATACGCACCGGTTTTGCTGTGTTTCATATAAACCACAACTACCGGATATTTTTTTACAGACATTTCTTAGTATGCCTCTGTTTCATACCGGAACAATAAATATTTATGTACTGCCCGGTTTATGCCTTTTTGTTTTATTCAAAAAAAGGCGGTGTTAAAAATCGTACAACAAAACAAGACGTCTGAAAAGGTATGGGGGTTATTAAAATTTAACTGCTTTCAATTTTTTTAAGCCATAGCCCTTTTATTTCGTTTATCAAGTCAAACCTATAAAAATAATTCTTAATATCCAAATATATGAGGATATTTTTTTTCAAAGTCGGAAAATTATAGAGTAGGCTCCTCTAAACACTCTAAAAATAATATTATTTTTAAAAAGAAATAAAAGTGTAAAGGTTTAATATTAAGAAGAATCATTAATTCCATTTAGGAAACTTTTTACCCCTTCAATCCTTCAATATTCAATCAAAAAGATCATTTTACCATCAAAATAATGCAAATTAAAAATAGCATTATTTGGTTTTGTTATGAAATTACATTTAGTTTGCGCAATATCCCAATAAAAGCCGGTTTTTGAAAACACATACGTATCATAAATTGAAATTGCTCAACGATCCTGTTTACGGATTTATCAGAATTCCTAATACCTTAATTTTTGATATGATAGAACATCCGTACTTTCAAAGATTAAGGAGAATTACTCAAATGGGTTTATCAAATATGGTATATCCGGGAGCAAATCATACCAGATTTCACCACGCAATAGGTTGCGTAAATTTAATGCAAAAAGTTGTCAGTATTTTACGTGTGAAGGGAGTTAAAATTTCCGATGAAGAAGAAAACGCATTGTACATTGCTATTTTGCTTCATGACATAGGGCATGGTCCATTTTCTCATGCTTTAGAACGAAGTATAGTTAACGGGATTTCACATGAGAAAATTTCCCTAATGTTCATGGAAGAATTTAATACCATTTTTGATGGAAAGTTAGAGATAGCCATTCAACTTTTTATCAATACGTATCACAGAACGTTTTTACATCAATTAATTTCAAGTCAGTTAGATATTGATAGATTGGATTATTTAAAAAGAGATAGTTTTTATACCGGAGTTGTCGAAGGTAATATTAGTTCGGATCGTATAATTGCTATGATGGATGTTGTAAATGATGAATTGGTAGTAGAAGCAAAGGCAATCTACTCAGTAGAAAAATTTATAGTCGCCAGAAGATTAATGTACTGGCAGGTATATTTGCATAAAACCAGTTTGGTAGCAGAAAATATGATCATAAAATTATTTCAAAGAGCGAGAGAATTAACAGAAAGGGGAGAACATGTAAAAGTTTACAGTTCATTAGATTTTTTTCTTACTACTAAAATTTCAACCATAAACTTTACACGGGAAGTACTACAAGAGTTTTCTAAATTAGATGATGTGGATGTGTTTTTTGCAATAAAAATGTGGCTGAATCATCCGGACAGGGTATTGTCTATACTATCAAAAATGATTTTTTATAGAAAATTTCTAAAAATAGAGATGAAAAATAATCCCATTAAAAAAGAAGTTTTGGATACAAAAATCAGAGTACTGAAAAAAACATATGGCATGAGTGATGATGAAGCAAAATATTTTGTTTTTTCAGGAAAAATCTCAAATTTAGCTTATGATAAAAAACAACCTGTAAAAATCATAAATGAAAAGGGGAAACCGGAAGATATCATAACATCTTCAAATCAGTTAAACCTACAGGCCCTTACCGAACCGGTAGTTAAGTATTTTGTTTGCTATCCAAAAAAAATGCTATGAAACGCTGTTAACACAGAATGGAAACTACAAATTTTTTGACTATTTTTTGGTTCTTAAAGCAGTTTTTGAAAAATATAGTTAGTTACCTTAGAAAAAAGGGCAGGAAAAAGAACAGAAAATACAATTTTTGGTATAGGATTAAGAGGCTTTGACCTAATTTTAAGTTTTTTTATACTTTTGCAATAGATGAAATTTACAGCTCAACAGATCGCAGGCATTTTAGAAGGAGTAGTAGTAGGTAATCCTGAAGAAGAGGTATCGAAACTTTCCAAAATAGAAGAAGGCGAAAAAGGAACGCTCACCTTTTTATCAAACCCTAAATACAATCAATATTTATATAGTACAAATGCTTCTGTAATCATTATAAATAAATCGATGGAATTAGAAAAAGATGTTACAGCTACCTTAATTAAAGTAGACAATGCATATGAATCTTTTTCTAAATTATTAGAATTTTATAATGAGGTGAAAAAAAACAAATCCGGAAGAGAAAAACCGTATTTTTTATCAGCATCTACAAAAATAGGGATCAATGAATATATTGGTGCTTTTACTTACATAGGTGATAATGTATCTATTGGTGATAATGTCAAAATTTATCCAAATACATATATAGCAGATAATGTAACCATAGGTGATAACTGCACTATTTTTTCGGGCGTAAAAATATATTCGGAAACTCAAATAGGTAACCATTGTACCATACATGCAAATTGTGTGATTGGTTCTGACGGCTTTGGCTTTATACCCAATGAAAAAGGGGAATACAAAGCAGTCCCACAAACAGGAAATGTAATTATAGAAGATCATGTGGATATTGGCTCCGGGTCAACTATAGACCGAGCAACTTTAGGTGCTACCATTATCAGAGAAGGTGTAAAACTAGACAATCAAATTCAAATCGCGCACAACGTGGAAATTGGGAAAAATACTATAATAGCCGCTCAAACAGGAGTTGCAGGGTCAACCAAAATTGGAAGCAACTGTATGATCGGCGGTCAGGTAGGAATTGTCGGCCATTTAACTTTAGGAAATAATATAAGAATACAAGCACAATCCGGAATTACAAAAAATTTAAAAGACAATGAAATTGTCCAGGGAACACCCGCATTTGGGTATTCGGATTTTAACAAATCCTATGTCTATTTTAGAAATTTACCTAAAATTGCAGCGTCAATTAATAAAATGCAAAAAGAACTACAGCTAAAAAACGAAAAGTTATGAGTAAGAAACAGAAAACAATACAAAAAGAAATCAGTTTATCGGGCGTAGGTTTGCATACGGGAAATCATGTAACACTAACCTTTAAACCGGCACCTGAAAATCATGGCTATGCTTTTGTAAGAGTTGATTTGGAAGAGCTTCCCACCATAGAAGCAAAAGCAGAATATGTTATCAACACACAAAGAGGTACTAATTTGGAGAAAAACGGTGTGCCAATTCAAACATCAGAACATGTTTTAGCTGCAGCAGTTGGTTTGGATATAGACAATCTCTTAATTGAAATAAATGCATCTGAGCCACCGATTATGGATGGTTCTTCAAAATATTTTGTAGAAGCTTTGGAAAAAGCCGGTGTCCGTGAACAGGAAACAGAGATAGAGGAATACATTGTAAAAGATATTATCTCTTATAGAGACGATTTTACAGGGAGTGAAATCATATTAATGCCGTCGGACGAGTATCAGGTAACAACAATGGTAGATTTTGGCACAAAAATATTAGGAACACAAAATGCTACTTTAAATACCATTTCCGATTTTAAAAAAGAAATAGCTGCCGCAAGAACATTTAGCTTCTTACACGAAATAGAAATGCTACTGGAAAATGATCTCATAAAAGGAGGTGACTTAAAGAATGCAATTGTATATGTAGATAAAGAATTATCGGAAGAAACAATGCAAAGACTAAAAAAAGCATTTAAAAAAGAAAATATTTCAGTAAAACCTAACGGTATTTTAGATAATTTAAACTTACATTGGGCCAATGAAGCAGCAAGACATAAATTGCTGGACGTAATTGGAGACTTGGCCTTGACAGGTATTCGGATTAAGGGAAAGGTAATAGCGAATAAACCGGGACACCTTGTAAATACGCAGTTTGCCAAGAAGTTAGCAAAAATTATAAAAACAGAAAAAAGAAATAAAGTTCCGCAATACGATTTAACAGCCGAGCCGCTTATGAATATCCACCAGATAATGGATATATTACCACATAGACCGCCATTTCTACTAGTAGATCGCATTTTGGAATTGTCTGAAAAACATGTAGTTGGAATGAAAAATGTGACTATGAATGAAGATTTCTTTGTAGGGCATTTCCCGGGAGCCCCCGTAATGCCAGGAGTATTACAAATAGAAGCAATGGCACAGTGCGGAGGGATTTTAGTATTGAGCACCGTACCCGACCCTGAAAATTATTTGACTTATTTCATGAAGATTGATAATGTTAAATTCAAGCAAAAAGTATTACCCGGTGATACATTGATATTCAAATGCGAATTGTTAACGCCAATAAGAAGAGGAATTGCTCATATGCAAGCATATGGGTATTCAAACAATAAATTAGTGGTTGAAGCTGAACTTATGGCACAAATATCGAAAAGAAAATAACTATGAATCAACCGCTGGCGTATGTTCACCCTCAGGCAAAAATAGCACGTAATGTTGTTATTGAACCCTTTACAACAATTCATGGAAATGTTCAAATTGGTTCGGGAACATGGATAGGTTCAAATGTAACGATTATGGAAGGAGCAAGAATTGGTAAAAATTGTAGGATTTTCCCCGGAGCCATTATTTCTGCTATCCCACAAGATTTAAAGTTTGAAGGAGAGGACTCGCTCACTATCATAGGAGACAATACCACTATAAGAGAGTGCGTTACCGTAAACAGAGGTACAAATGCTTCGGGTAAAACAAAAATCGGGAAAAATGTCCTGATTATGGCCACTGCCCATATTGCACACGATTGTCATATTGGAAATAATGCCATTGTTGTAAATGGAGTAGCACTGGCAGGTCATGTCAATATTGGCAATTATGCTATTATAGGAGGGTTAGCTGCTGTACATCAGTTTATTCATATCGGAGATCATGCCATGGTTTCCGGAGGATCTTTAGTTAGAAAAGATGTGCCTCCATATACTAAAGCAGCAAAAGAACCGCTCTCTTATGTCGGAATTAATTCTATAGGATTGAGAAGAAGAGGTTTTAGTACTAAGAAAATAAGGGAAATTCAAAATATATACAGAATACTGTATCAGAAGAACTACAATAACTCTCAAGCAGTAGAAAAAATAGAAGCAGAAATGGAAGCAACCTCGGAAAGAGATGAAATTATCTTATTTATTCGTAACTCTCAAAGAGGTATTATGAAAGGATACTGGGGAGGAGGATAAACACATAAGAATAATGGCTGACTTACAAAAGAAAGCAAAAGATAGTTTAAATAAATTACAAATTTTAAATTCACAATTATAATTTTATCCCCTCAATGTAACTGATTTAATTTAATTTTTGTGAAATTAATTTTTAGACTTAATATAAATGGCAACAACATCAGATATCAGAAATGGACTGTGTATTCGTTATAATGACGATATATATAAGATAGTAGAATTTTTACATGTAAAACCCGGAAAAGGCCCTGCTTTTGTAAGAACCAAACTAAAAAGTGTTACCAATGGAAAAGTGATAGATAATACCTTTCCTGCGGGAAGAAGAATTGAGGATGTAAGAGTAGAAACTCACAAATTTCAATATCTTTATAATGAGGGTGATACGTACCATTTTATGCATCAACAAGATTATTCTCAGATCTCATTGCAAAAAAATGTGTTAGACGCTCCGGAACTAATGAAAGAAGGTGAAATCGTCACGGTAATTATCAATTCGGAAGATGAAATGCCATTATCAGTAGAAATGCCGGCAAATGTAGTACTGGAAGTCACACACACAGAACCCGGAGTAAAAGGAAACACGGCAACCAACGCCACCAAACCGGCTACCGTAGAAACCGGAGCATTAGTACATGTGCCTTTATTTATCAATGAAGGAGATAAAATAAGAGTAGAAACAACCAAAGGTACTTACCAGGAACGTATTAAAGAATAATTTTGAAATTCCAAGCCCCGCAAACTCTCTGTAAGATAGCAACACTTATCAATGCAAAATATATAGGTGAAGCTGATTTTTCAATAACGGGAATCAATGAAATTCACGTAGTGGAAAAAGGAGATATTGTTTTTGTAGATCACCCAAAATATTACAATAAAGCCTTAGATTCTAACGCTACAACAATACTAATCAACAAAGAGGTAGATTGCCCAAAAGGGAAATCTCTTCTAATTTCTGACGACCCCTTTCGGGATTTTAATAAAATTATTAAACATTTTCATTCATTTGTCGGCTCAAAAGAAATGGTGTCCGACTCTGCCGTCATTGGAAAGCATACTATCATCCAACCTAATGTGTTTATTGGCCATAATGTTACAATAGGGGAAAATTGTGTGATACATCCCAATGTAACGATCTACGATAATACTATCATTGGCAATCATGTTACTATCCATGCAAATACTGTTTTAGGGGCCGATGCCTTTTATTACAAGAAAAGAACAGAAGGGTATGATAAATTAATCTCATGTGGCAATGTTGTAATAGAAGACTATGTTGATTTGGGAGCTTCTTGTACTATAGATAGGGGAGTTACCGGTAGTACCACCATTAAAGAAGAAACCAAAATTGACAATCAGGTTCAGGTAGGGCATGACACTATTATTGGTAAAAAATGTTTAATTGCTTCACAAGCAGGAATTGCGGGTTGTGTTATCATAGAAGATGAAGTCATTATTTGGGGTCAGGTAGGTATAACAAGCGGAATTACTATAGGAAAAAGAGCAGTAATACAAGCGCAGTCCGGTATCAGTAAATCTTTAGAGGGAGGAAAAGTATATTTCGGCTACCCGGCCGAAGAATACAAATCAAAACTAAAAGAATTGGCGACAATTAAACGAATTGTAAAAGGTTTTAGCAATAAATAATAGCATTTTTTTGAGAAAAATAAAAATAATATAAATTGCAGCAATCCCTTTTTTGATAGCAGTCAAAAAGCTATTTTTGCCTGACTAAAAATAAACAGAAAATAAATTCCATGAGTGTTTTAGTAAATAAAGATTCCAGAATAATAGTACAAGGTTTTACAGGTAGTGAGGGAACTTTCCATGCAGAGCAAATGATTGATTATGGCACTAACATCGTTGGTGGAGTTACTCCGGGCAAAGGAGGCCAAAAACATTTGGGCAAACCTGTTTTTAACACAGTTAAAGATGCTGTACAAGCTGTACATGCAAATACAGCTATCATATTTGTACCGCCGACGTTTGCTGCCGATGCAATCATGGAATCTGCCAATGCGGGAATTTCAGTAATTATCTGTATTACGGAAGGTATTCCTACCGCTGATATGGTAAAAGTAAAATCGTATTTAAAAGACAAAAATTGCATTTTAGTTGGTCCCAATTGCCCGGGTGTTATCACTCCTGAAGAGGCAAAAGTGGGAATTATGCCGGGATTTATCTTTAAGAAAGGAAATGTAGGCATCGTGTCAAAATCAGGTACGTTAACTTATGAGGCTGCAAATCAGGTAGTAAAACAAGGGTATGGTATTACTACTGCCATTGGTATCGGCGGAGATCCGATCATTGGTACAACTACAAAGGAAGCTATAGAAATGTTAATGAATGATGATGATACAGAAGCTATTGTCATGATTGGTGAAATTGGGGGAAATCTTGAAGCGGAAGCAGCAGAATGGGTAAAAGCTGATGGAAACAGAAAGCCTGTAGTAGGTTTTATAGCTGGTCAAACTGCGCCGGCAGGAAGAACAATGGGACATGCGGGAGCCATCGTTGGAGGTGCTGATGATACGGCAAAAGCAAAGATGAAAATACTGGCTAAGAATGGCATCCATGTAGTAGATTCTCCTGCTAAAATAGGTGCAAAGGTTGCAAAAGTTTTAACAAGTTAAAGTTAAAAAGTTTGAAATTGAAAAAGTTTATATGAGTTCTTTTATTATAAATTTTACTTAATAGTCTTATAAATAAAATTTATAGTGTTATTAAAAAACTTAGAACTTGAACCTTTCAAACTTTCAAACTTTTCAACTATACTCTTTTTGATGTAAAAACACAAAATCTGCTGTGATAACGGACAACCAATTAATTAAAAGATTGTTAAAATTTTAAAATAACGCTGTAAAACCTGTTGAATTTGTAAATTTGACAGATTTTTTTATTAACCAAAAGCAATACTATGAGACAATTTAAGTTGTTATTTACGAGTGCTTTAGTACTATTTATAGCGTTTATTAGTTGTAAAACCGATAGCGGAAAAAGCTATGAAGTAACATTGCAAAAAGATACGAATGGCTTTACTTATGAAACCGTTGAAAATGATCCTACGGGATTACGTTTATATACGTTGGATAATGGTTTAAAAGTATATTTAAGCCAAAATTCTGATGAACCAAAAATTCAAACCTATATTGCTGTTAAGGCAGGTTCTAATTATGATCCGAAAGAATCTACCGGTTTAGCCCATTATTTAGAGCATATGGTGTTTAAAGGAACACACAAGATCGGTACTACAGATTGGGAAAAAGAAAAGGTATATTTAGATAAAATTTCTGATCTATATGAAAAACACAGAGCAGAAAAAGATTCGGAAAAGAAAAAAGCCGTCTATAAAGAAATAGATAACGTTTCTTTAGAAGCTTCAAATTATTCAATTGCCAATGAATATGATAAAATGACAGCTTCCTTAGGAGCTACGGGAACCAATGCGTATACTTGGTTTGAGCAAACCGTATATACCAATAAAATTCCCGCAAATGAATTGAATAAATGGCTAGATCTGGAATCCGAGCGTTTTAGCAGATTGGTTTTACGTCTGTTTCACACGGAATTAGAAGCAGTATTTGAAGAATTTAACAGAGGTCAAGACAGTGATTTTAGAAAACGTTATGCTGCTATGTTAAAAGGCTTATTTCCGAAACATCCATACGGGCAACAAACTACCATTGGTACGGGTGAACATCTAAAAAACCCTTCTATGGTAGATATTCATAACTATTTTAACAAATATTATGTGCCCAATAATATGGCAATTGTATTGGTTGGAGATTTTGAATTTGAATCGACAATCCAAAAGGTAAATGACACCTTTGGTAAGTTTGAAAAGAAAGAACTGGTACATCCGACATTACCAAAAGAAGAAGCAATTACAAAACCTATTGAAAATGAAGTTTTCGGGCCTACATCAGAATCCATTTCCATTGCCTATAGAGCAGCAGGAGTGAATACCAAAGAAGAGAAATTAGTAACGCTTTGTGATATGATTATGGCAAATGGAAATGCCGGAATTATTGACTTGAACTTAAACCAAAAGCAATTGGTGCAAAGAGCCAGTTGCTCGCCAACATTTTTAAATAATTACGGATATCACACGTTTACCGGATCGCCAAAATCTGGTCAAACATTGAAGGAAGTCGAAGAGTTACTATTAGCTCAAATAGAAAAACTTAAAAAAGGATCGTTTGAAGATTGGATGATAGAAGCTGTAGTAAATGATTTAAAATTAAGTCAAACAAGACAGTATGAAAATAATACGGCACTGGCAGGTGCTTATGTGAACGCTTTTATTTATAAGCAAAATTGGGTAGACAGAGTAAAGTTTTTAGATGATTTAAAGAGTATCAGCAAACAGGAACTGGTAGCTTTTGCAAATGATTTTTATCAGGATAATTATGTGGTTACCTATAAGAGAAAAGGAGAAGACACATCTGTTGTAAAAGTGGAGAATCCCGGAATTACACCAGTACATTTAAATAGAGATAAAAGTTCGGATTATTTATTGACATTCAATAAAAAAGAATCGGAACCTCTCCAACCTAAATTTATTGACTACAAAAAAGCAATTAAGGAAACAAAAACCGATAACGGAATTAACGTTTCCTACGTAGAAAATAAGAACAATGATTTATTCAATATGAATATTATTTTTGATATGGGTAGTGATCATGATAAAAAACTATCCCTTGCTGCCGGATACTTGGAATACATCGGGACAGGTAAATATACCAACGAAGAATTGAAAAAAGAGTTTTATAAACTGGGAATTTCTTATTATGTAAGTACTGCAAGAGATAAAACGTATGTTGGCATCAACGGGTTAAAAGAAAACCTGTCACAAGGGCTGGCGCTGTTGGAGCACCTTTGGGATAACGCCAAAGCGGATAAAGAAGCTTACGATAAGTATGTGGAGAAGATCTATAAGGGACGCCAGGATGGAAAAACCCAAAAAGGAAATATTCTATGGAACGGATTGATGAATTATGGCAAATACGGAGAAGAATCTCCGCTGAGAGACATTATGCAAATGGATGAGTTAAAAGCCATTGATCCGGAAGATTTGGTTTCTTTAATTAAAGACATGAAAAATTATCAGCAACGAGTTTTTTATTATGGCAAAGATATTGATGCTGCCGTAGCTTCATTAAATACGGAACACAAAATTTTCGGAGATTTAAAAGAATACCCGTTCAAAAAAGAATACAAAGAAACCGAGACCGGAGGAAATGTATTCTTTACCGACTATGATATGGTGCAAACAGAAATGCTGTTTTTGGCTAAAGGAGCACCTTTCAAACCAGAAAATATGGCTGCCTCAACACTGTTTAATACGTATTTTGGAAGCGGGCTGTCATCTATCGTATTTCAAGAAATCAGAGAGTCCAAATCCTTGGCATATTCAGCTTTTGCTTCTTACAGTAATGCCTCTGAAAAAGATTCACCGAATTATGTAATGGCATATGTAGGTACACAAGCAAATAAATTAGAACAGGCAGTAGATGCCATGATGGAGTTGATGAATGATATGCCGGAAGCAGAGAAACAATTTAATGCAGCAAAAGAATCTACATTAAAAAAACTAGCAGCACAAAGGATAACAAAATCTAATATTTTCTGGTCATATGAAAGATTAAAAAAATTAGGAATTGACAACGATCACAGAGAAGTTATGTATAATACCATAAAAAATATGACTATGAACGACTTAAGAGTATTCTTTGATAAAAATATTAAAGGAGAATCTTACAATGTAATGGTCATTGGCAATAAAAAAGATTTGGATGTTGCCTCTCTGAAAAAATTAGGAATAATTAAAGAACTAGATGTAGATTATTTATTTAACTATGTGAAAACTGAAAAAGTAAAGCAATAGAAATAACACCATAAAGAAATAAAAAATCCGTAAAACTTGCTTTACGGATTTTTTATTGGACAAAAAGAAATAGATATGAGACCTTTGCAGAATTGATTTGGCAAAAAAGTTCGACGCCCGAAGAAAAATTTGAACCGGAATAACCTGTTGGTTTTGAGGGTTTAAAATTTTCGAGAAGGAAGAAATTTGAAGCCAAATCAATTTTAATACGGAATATATCACTATTTTGCAAAGGTCTCGATATATTAAAGAGTTGATAGATATTTCCATGCTTTCCGTTTGGTGCTTTCAAATTTTAAACGAGTATTATTTAGTATATTTGAATGCCTAAATCAGATCATTAAATGAAATTATTAGAAAATAAAACTGCAATTATTACGGGTGCTACCAGAGGAATAGGTAGAGGAATTGCTCTGGAGTTTGCAAAACAGGGGGCTAATGTAGCTTTTACATATAACGCTTCAGTCAGCGCTGCCGATATATTGGAATCGGAATTAAATTCGCTAGGTGTAAAAGCCAGAGGATATCAATCTAATGCTGCTGAATTTGATACCGCTCAGGAGTTAGTAAAATCAGTTTTAGAAGAATTTGGCACTATTGCTATTTTAGTCAACAATGCAGGAATTACAAAAGATAATTTGTTGATGAGAATTTCCGAAGAAGATTTTGATCATGTCATTGAAGTAAATTTAAAATCGGTTTTTAACCTTACAAAAGCAGTGATCAGGCCTATGATGAAGCAAAGAGGGGGCTCAATAATCAATATGAGTTCCGTTATAGGGCTAAAAGGAAATGCAGGTCAGTCAAATTATGCAGCATCCAAAGCAGGAATTATAGGGTTTTCCAAATCCATAGCTTTAGAATTGGGATCTAGGAATATCAGAAGCAATGTCATTGCTCCGGGTTTTATAGAAACCGAAATGACAGCAAAATTAGATGAAGCGGTAGTGCAGGGGTGGAGAGATGCCATTCCTCTGAAAAGAGGAGGAACTCCGGAAGATATTGCACATGCCTGTGTTTTTTTAGCGTCGGATATGAGTGCCTATGTTACAGGTCAAACAATAAGTGTTGACGGCGGAATACTTACTTAAAAAAGATAATAAACCTATACATAATTTGATAGGGCTAATGAGCGTTTGACTCTTTAGATGCTAAATGAATTGAAAGAATTTTCAATCTGAAATTTTTGCTCTGATGCTTTGCTAATATGGGTAGGTTTTTCTTTTTAAAAGAGCTTATTTATAATTTATATTTTTTAAAATAATGTGAATTTAGAAACCGGTTTTTTTATTGGTATTGCCCTTATGTTAAGTTTGGGAGTTGGCTATTTTCAATATTTCTATAGATCAAAAAGTAGAAATAGTGTAACGTATTTTCTGTATAGCTTGCGATCACTTAGTATTTTTCTCCTATTACTGCTTTTTATCAATCCGACAATTAAGCATACGGAAATAATAGATACAAAACCTCGGTTAGCCGTTTTGGCAGATAATTCCGAATCTGTAGCCTATTTCAAAGAAGAAGAACAGGTGAATACCATTCTAAACGATTTTAAGAATCATACGCAGTTAAATAATAAGTTTACTGCTTCTTATTTTTCTTTTGGGAATCGCTTTAAAAAATTAGACAGTATAACCTATTCGGAGACTCAAACTAATATAAATGAAGCTATAACATCCGTTCACTCTATTTTTGAAGATACCGTTGGTGCTGTTGTACTCATTACTGACGGGAATCAAACTTATGGAAACGATTATGAATTTTCAAATTCACCCAAACCCATATACCCAATAGTTATTGGAGATACTACAAAACATACGGATCTAAAAATAAGCCGGTTACATGTAAATAGATATAGCTATCTCAACAATCGGTTTCCCATAGAGAGTTTGTTATATTATGAAGGGGAAGAAACCGTTTCCAGTGTTTTTACGATCAGTACAAACGGAAAAAGAGTTTTTTCAAAAAGACTTACTTTTTCCGATACTAAAAGAACTGCGACAATACAAACATCACTTCTATCATTAAAAAAAGGTAAAAACTACTATACGGCATCTATACAAAAAATCAAAGGAGAGAAAAACACTGCTAATAATAGTAAAACATTTGCCATAGAAGTAATAGACGAACAAACCAAGGTGCTCATCATCACTTCGGTTTTACATCCGGATGTAGGAGCGCTTAAAAAGTCTATAGAAACTAATAAGCAGAGAAAAGCCGATATAAAAGTGATAGGCAAAGAAACTTTTAATATTGAGAACTATCAATTAGTATTATTATATCAGCCCAATACTAAATTTAATACTGTTTTTGATGCCATAAAAAAAAATAAAGCTCATTATTTTATAGTAACAGGTACAAAAACAGATTGGTCGTTTTTAAATAGACAACAACTGGGAGTACGGAAAAATATCATCAGTAAATCAGAAAATTACAGTGCAGGTTATAATGCAAATTTTTTAACTTTTTCTCAAGATGATATTGGTTTTAGTCAATTCCCTCCGTTGACGGATGCCTTTGGAGAAAACATATTTTCAAAAGCATACGAACCCCTGTTGTTCCAGAATATTAAAGGAATTGCATTTGATACCCCTTTATTGGCAACGATTGAAGAAGGCGAGCAAAAATCCGCGATCCTTTTTGGCGAAGGAATATGGAAATGGAGGGCAGCAAGTTATTTGAATTCAACTACTTTCGAAGTTTTTGATCATTTTATCTCTAACTTAATACAATACGTGACTTCAACAAAAATTAGAAAAAGACTGGACGTCACGGTAGATGACCTGTTTCCTGCAAATGCACCCATAGCTGTTACCGCACTTTATTTAGACAAAAATTATAGGTTTGACAGCCGGGTGTCGTTGAGTATGGAAATTACAAATTCGGATCAAAGCATACAAAGAGGGTTACCATTTTCAGTTGTAGGAAATTCATATCAGTTACAAATAGAAAACCTACCTGCAGGCGATTATCTTTATACCGTCAAGGTAAAAGATCAGGAAATAACCGCATCGGGAAATTTTAAAATAACGACTTTTAAAATTGAAGAGCAATTTACGAATGCCAATACGGATAAATTATATAAAATAGCCGACAAAACAGGAGGGAAATCATACTATAAAACAGCCTGGCGTTCGCTGATTCAAGATTTGTTAGATGATTCAAGATTTTATACTACTCAGAAAGCAGTAACAAAAAATAAACATTTTATTGATTGGGAATGGTTGTTAGTACTTCTGGTGATATTATTATCAGGCGAGTGGTTTATTAGAAAATATTACGGAAAAATATAATAATACAGTTTAAAGTTAGAAAATTTCACGTTGGAAAGTGTAAAAGTTGAGTTGAAAACCTACTTAGCACTTTAAAACTTAATACCCGGAACTTTATAGATTAAAGCAAATTTTTACACTTCCCAACCTACTAACTTTTCAACTTTTAATTGTACATTTGATTAAATTTAAAAATTCAGTAAAAATGGCAAGAAATCAAGTAGAGTTTAAATTCCCAAAAGGAGGGGTAATCACTATCATCGTAATCATTCTGGGAATTATTTTTATTTCCAAATCGGCCGTGACCATAGGTCCGGGAGAAGGAGGAGTAGTCTTTGAACGTTTTGGAGATGGTATCAATACGAAAAAAACGTATGGAGAAGGGTTTAATATTGTAGCCCCCTGGAACAAAATGATCATTCGCAAAGTACGCCAACAATCCATTTCCGATGAAATGAATGTACTTTCGGTAAACGGATTGGAAGTTAAAGTAAGTGGAACCGTCTGGTATGAACCTGAATTTAACAATTTAGGAAGCCTGATTAAAACAAAAGGAGAAGACTACGAAAGAGAATTATTATATCCGGCTATTAATGCGGCGGCTAGGAGCGTGGTAGGAAGATATACGCCGGAGCAACTATACTCAAGTAAAAGAGATGCTATTCAAAATGAAATTCTTGAAGAAGTACAACAGGTTTTAAAAGATCAGTATTTGGTTGTAAAAAGAGTATTGGTAGAAGACGTAAAATTACCTCCGACCATCAGAACAGCTATCGAAACCAAACTCAAACAAGAACAAGAATCTTTGGAATATGAGTTTAGATTGGCTAAAGCCAAGAAGGAAGCGGAGCGTCAAAAAATTGATGCGGAAGGAAAAGCTATAGCCAATAAAATTCTCAGTGCATCTTTAACAGATAAAATTTTACGTGAAAAAGGCATTGAAGCCACTTTAAAGCTATCGGAGTCTCCTAACAGCAAGGTCATTGTAATTGGTTCCGGAAAAGATGGCATACCGCTTATTTTAGGAAATCAGTAAAAAGTATACTCTTTTTATATAACTAAGAGACTGTCTGAGGAGGCAGTCTTTTTTTGCGATTTACTGAGTTATTTTTTAGCTTTAATACCATTTCTGACTTAAATTTGCATCCAGGAGGAAAAAGTACAGGTACGTATAAGGCGAGTTAAATTAATTAATCACAAATTGAAGCTGGAAATTGTAACTTGAACAAGTGAAATTGAAGTTGTAAATATGGCAAAAGGATAAAGGGAGTGGTAAATGGAACAAAGTAACAAAACTTAAGAAAAGAGAGGAACCTCAAGTACTTTTCATAGAAAGATGCATGGAATTGCTAAAAGATGGTGGTAAAATGGCTATGGTTCTTCCAAGCGGAATTTTAGGAAATGAAAGAGAAAGCTATCTAAGAGAATACATTCTGAATAAAGGTAATTTATTTGTTATAGTTGAATTACCGTTTGAAACTTTTAGCCCAAATGTTACAATAAATACAAGTGTTCTTTTCATCAAAAAAGGAAAATTAAATAAAAACAAAGAGCTATTTATTTCGATAAATGAATATTGCGGACATGACAAAAAAGGAAGGTCAATTAAGCAGGATGATATACCTAATGTTGCAAAGTTCTTTCATTCAAAAGAGTCGAATGAAAACAATTTTTTTATTAACTCATCAATGCTTGAACATAGTTTTATAGCTAAAAGGTATTTACAGAAATATGTTGATAATATAAATAAACTGGAAAAAAGTAAATACCCGATAGTTGCGTTAGGCTCTTTAATAAAGACGGTTCATAACGGAGCTAATATTGATGATTCTTCGATATATGTAAAAGAAAATGAAGGCGTACCATATATTTTGGTAAAATCAATTACAAAAGAAGGTATCAATTTTGAGAATTTAAAGCATATTAGAAAAGATTTAATTACTCATAAAGATGTCATTAAGAATCGAGTTTCTGAGAAAACTATAGTAATGACAAGAGCTGGAAATGCCGGAATTTCTTCAAATATTCCACCGGATTTGGTAAATGGAATTGCTTCTAGTTTTTTAATTAACATTCACGCTGACTTAAAAAAAGTAAATCAATACTATTTAGTAGTATAATTCCCCCCATTGATAGGACAGATTTTATTAAAACTTAAATGAGATAATGATGTTGAAAGAGGGGGGTCCGGGAGGAGACTGATAACTCTCATTTTTTGTGAATAACTCCCCAAAGTATCATCATATCTCATGCTGCTATTTTTAGGGTTTGTTGATAAATGGTTTGAGGATGTTGATTACCGATACTTTGATGCCTTCTTTGTGTATTGTAATACTCGAAATACTCCTTTAAACCTCTATAACATTCTCTACCGTCACTAGCTGGAAACAAATATACATGTTCGTATTTGACACTACGCCATAATCGTTCAATGAAAATATTATCAATAGCTCTTCCTTTACCATCCATACTGAGCTTGATGGCTCTATCAGGATGAGTTACCCAATGGCAGAACTCATAGGCAGTAAACTGACTCCCCTTATCTGTATTGAGAATCTCTGGTTTTCCATGTTTTTCAATAGCCTCTTGTAAGGTTTCTCTGCACCGGTTACTTGTCATCGTGTTGGATAATGACCAACCCACTACATAACGACTGTAAAGGTCTATAATAGCACATAAATACAAATACCCTCCCTGAACTGGAATGTAGGTAATATCCATTGCCCACACTTGATTGGAATGTCTAATCTTTAACTTACTCAACAGGTACTTATAGATTCTATGCAAAGCCCCTTTACCTCTTTTGGAAGTATTAGGCTTGGGGCCAACGGCAGACAACCCCATGAGTCTGTAAAGGCGTTCTATGCGCTTTTTGTTGATCTTATAACCCTTATCCATATTGAGCCAAGTAGTTATACGAGGAACTCCAAGCCATGGGTGAAGCAGATGCTCCTCATCTATCAATCTCATGATCTCCAGATTCAATGAACTCTCTCCCTTTGGAATGTAATACACACTACTACGATGAATTTGTAATAAATCACATTGCTTTACAATAGACAGCTTACTTGCCTTGTCAACCTGTTCTTTACGCTGTTTTGAACTCTTATTCATGACAAGGCTTTCTTTAAAAAATCAATCTCCATCTTTTGCTGACCGATCTTCTTTAAATAACGATCTTCTTTCTCTTATGACTCTGTTTTTGAATCCTTTACCGGACGATCATCAAATACAGCTTGACCATTCTTTAAAAATTGAGCCTTCCAATTGGTAATTTGGGTTGGATGGATATCATATTTACGAACCCAACTCTTGAATCGTATAACGCTCGCTCAAGGATTCTAAAAACACCTTGAATTTAAACTCTGATGTGAATCTTCTTCTACTCATGATACAGTAAATTTATAATTAAAAATCTAACTTAAATTACTGTCCGATTTTTGGGGGAAATTATAATTCTATATCGGCCACTAAGATTTCATAAGCAGGCAAACCTCTTCCATAGTAATATCGGGGTTTGCTCCTTTTTTTTGAGCAACCAGGGCACCTACTGCACAAGCAAAATCAATAGCTTCTCCGGGGGGTGCTTTTCTGAGCAGGTGATGAATCAGTGAGGCTAAAAAAGAATCTCCTGCTCCTACGGTATCAATAACTTTTACCTCATAACCTTTATGGTGATAAAATTCCTCATTATAAAGTAAAACAGCTCCTTCTTTTCCAAGAGTTACACAAATATGAGGTGTGCTCGTCATTTGAGATATGTACATTATATTTTGTTCTAATGTATCAGGTATTTTTCCCATATATTTCATCGTTTCCATTAATTCGTCATCGTTCAATTTAATGAAATCAGCCTTACTCATTAACGCTAAAATACTTTCTTTTGTATAGTGCGGAGCTCTTAGATTTACATCAAAAACAGTATAGTTAGCACAAGCTATCAACTCATACAGGGTATTTTTAGATATGTGATTTCTGGCAGAAAGGCTGCCAAATACAAAAGCATCGGATCTTGCAATCTCTTCTTTAACTTTATCGGTACATCCTATAGCATCCCATGCTCTGGGAAATGCTATGGTGTAGGAAGCCGAGCCCTTATCATCTAACATAACCGTTACATCACCTGTTTTCAGTTTTTCATCTACCTGAACATGCTCGGTATTGATTCCCTTGCTTTGCATATACGCCATAATTTCTTCTCCGTCAGCATCCTTTCCAATTTTACTCACTAAACACACGTCATTACTCAGTGAATACAATCGAGCTGCAACATTAAAAGGAGCTCCTCCTATCATTTTATAAGTGGGGAAAACATCCCAAAGAACTTCCCCAAAGCAGGCTATTTTCAAATTAGTTTTCATCAACCAGTTGCTTTTCTAATTTTTCCAAAGAGACACCTTTGGTTTCGGGCATCTTAAAAACAGACCACAGTAGTTGAAGTATCATCATGAAAGCAAAGAAGGTAAAAATTGGCCACGGGTTATCACCAAAAATCCCTTCATCTTTATCTAAAAACAAAGGTGTTATCAGAGTTATGATTGCAGCAAAAACCCAGTGAGTTCCTGTTCCCCATGATTGCCCGCTGGCTCTAATATTGTTAGGAAATATTTCCGAAATAAAAACCCAAATTACGGCACCCTGGCCAATAGCATGAGAAGCTACAAATAATAAAATAAATGTGAGTAACACAGCAGAACTTGCCGAACTATAAAAACACCAGCCAACCGCTACTAAACTGACTATATAACCTACCGATCCGATTTTTATAAGTTGACGGCGCCCAAGCCGATCTATCAAATACACACCAACAAAAGTAAATATAAGATTTATCAAGCCTATGGATATGGAGCTAAATAGCGATTCTTTTCCTGCCAATCCCGAACGTTCCAGTATTTCCGGGGCGTAATACAGTATGAAGTTAATTCCGGAAAGTTGATTAAAAAAAGCAATTAAAAACCCTAACCATAATACTTTATTAAATTTCTTTTGAAAGAGTTTTTCTCCTTTTATAGTTTTTGATACATCTTCTTTTATTTCCTTTAATTTGTCAACTGCCTTGTCTTTATTATATATCAAAGTTAAAACATGAATAGCTCCTACATCATCTTGCTTTTTCAAAGCCAGCCATCTTGGACTGTTTGGTATTTTCAACACCATTAAAATATATAAAAATGCAGGAAGGGCTTCTACACCCAACATCCAGCGCCAATCATTAGTTCCGCCCAAACCTTCCAGTAAATAGTTGGAAATAAATGCAATAAATATACCGAATACAATATTGAATTGATATAGTGCAACTAATTTTCCCCGATTCTTTGCCGAAGAGATTTCAGAAATATAAATAGGCGCAGCAACAGATGAAGCTCCGACACCAATACCGCCCATAAATCTAAAAAAAGAAAACGTATAAGGATCAGGGGCAAAAGCAGAACCCAAAGCAGAGATTAAATACAAGACTCCTATCCAAAATAAGGTTTTTTTGCGCCCGATTTTATCACAAGGAATACCTCCGAAAAGCGCTCCCAAGACTGTTCCCCAAAGCGCCATAGACATTATAAACATACCGTGAAATAAAGGAGAAGTATTCCACAACTCTTTTATGGGCTGATTGGCTCCGGAAATCACAACAGTGTCAAACCCAAATAAAAACCCTGCCAAGGCAACAACTAAAGACCAATTTATTAACTTTTGATTCATTGTTTTTTACTTAGTGAACTCGTTTAAACAAGTTTAGTATTAACAGATCCCTATTGATTCCAAATCGATTTAAGTTCAAAAAATCTAAATCTATTAATTCCTTTTGTGGTGATTGTATGTAAAGATCCGGTAGGAAACATCAGTTCTGTCATCACTAACTCCCCGTCATTAATAAACATTTCTACGGAAGAAGTATCTACAAACAATCGGAGCTTCGATATGGTATCGTGGAGCATCGGTGCCTTGTGAATTTTAGCAAATTCCGGGTGAAATGAATTTTTTCCCGCATAAGTTCTATCTGTAAATAGTTGTCCTTTATCAATAGTTATCGTAAAAGATTCTCCCAGGCCATTTGAAAGCGTTATGGTACCCTTTGTCAGTTCTCCGCAGATCTCAATAAAATAGGAAGAGCTATCCGATTGATATGTATTTGATTCGACATCAACAGGTGATTCAAAAATGGTATCAATTTCCCGAACGGGTTTTGAATGCAAGTGATAAACTCCATTATTGTTTTTCAGCGCGAGTTTTCGAGGCAATGTCATAGCACTTCTCCAGGTCTCGGTAGGCACAACCTGTGCATATTGCCAATTACTCATCCAGCCTATAAATATTCTTCGGCCGTCTTCCTTAGGAATATCGCTAAAGGTAACTCCCGCATAATTATCCGCTCCGTAATCAACCCATTTTATCTCCGTATGATCCGGTAAAAAAGCACTTCCGTTAAAATCTCCGACAAAATACTGTATTGCAGAACCTCCCTGGGGTCCATTGGGATTGATACTCACCAGCAGCACCCATTTCAAATTCCCTTCATCATCATACATAGAAAAAAGATCAGGACATTCCCAAACACCGCCGTGAGCTCCGTTATTTTGTCCGAACTCACTCTCTAACTTCCAGTCTTTTAAATTTTCAGAACTGTAAAAATTGACATGGTCTTTTACAGCCAAAGTCATGATCCATTTCTTTTTTTCGGAATACCAAAAAACTTTTGGATCTCTAAAATCTCTGATACCCGGATTGGATATTACCGGGTTTTTTGAATATTTTGTCCACGATCTTCCCTTATCAAGACTATACGCTATTGCCTGGCTTTGAAATGTATCTATCCCTGATTTTTCTCCAACAGGGTCATGATATGTATATATAGCTACCATAGGAGGATTCTCCTCAGACCCCAACCCGGAGGTATTATCCCAATCAATGACTGCGCTACCGCTAAAAATATATCCTAAGGAATCAGGGTAGATAGCTATCGGCAATCTTTCCCAATGTATTAAATTTTTAGATACCGCATGTCCCCAGTGCATCGGCCCCCACACATTATCCTTAGGATAATATTGATAAAAAAGATGATATTCTCCCTGATAATATACCATACCATTGGGGTCATTCATCCAGTTTTTTTCAGGAGTAAAATGAAAGGCAGGTCTATATTGCTCTCCTGTTTTTACAAAGCTACTATCAATTTTCATGTCTTTGGGTTTGGGGGAAGATTGCTTATTTTTTTGGCACGATATTAAAAATAGGGAAGACAGTGCAAAAGCATAGTACTTCATACGGTATATTTTACACATTACTTTTCAATCTTAAATGTTTTCCTGTCAGGGCCAACACCTGTAATGGTGAGGGATTTCCACTGCTTTGGTAATATCGGATTCTTTTGTACCACACCATCTTCCGTAATGTACAGGCCACCAAAACCAAAAATAACAGCCTGTAACATCCCTCCTGCTCCCGTAGCAAAATAAGGGTTATTGCTCGTTGCCGCTTCAGCCAATGCGCCGAAAGGGGGGCGCTTATTTGGTTCGTACCCTCTTTTGAACAGGCGATAAGCTTCTTCCGCATTCCCCAAACGAGCATATATGACTGAAAATACAGCCTGTGCCATTGCCGGCCCTTCTTCTGCTAATTTAGGTTCGTAATATCGTAAGTTTTTTAGGATGGTTTCTTTATCTTTTATAACTCCCAACGGGTAGGTGAGCAGGTTGACATCTGCTTGCTTAATTCTATCCCCGTCATATGTACTGTGTCCTCTGACGGTACCGTCTTCAAATCGAAGGATTCTTATTTTTTTAGCAACGTTTAACCATTCCGGGTTTGGCGTACGATTTATTTTTTTTGCTGCCAAAGTAGCATATTCCAACGCTTTTATAGCCGAACCATTGGTAAAAGCATTGTCAGTAACATTTGGAGCAAACTCATCTGCCCCTACTACATTTTTGATACTATAGATGCCATCGTTATTTCGGGTCGCCCTGCTTACCCAGTAATCTGCCACTTCTTTTAACAGCGGATAACCGCGCTCTTTCAGCCAATCACTGTTTTGTGTTACCCTGTAAAAATTCCAAAAAGCAATGGCTACATCTGCCGTAATATGATGCTCAAATATACCTGTAAGTGCCCACGCAGGAGTGGCTTCCTCCCCGGTATCATCACTTTCCCAGGGGAACATGGCTCCGCGATAGCCAAAATTTCTGGCTTTTTGTTTTGCTTTTTCCAATCGGTCCGATCTATAATTCATTAAAGAACGTGCTATGCCCTGATTCAATAGAAGAAGTGGTGGATACATCCACAATTCCGTATCCCAAAAAATATGGCCGTTATAATTCTGGGACGATAATCCCATGGGTGCTATACTCAGATTGGAATCCGCTCTTGAAAAAGAATATAAATGGTATAGCCCCAAACGAATATCCTGTTGCGATTGCAAATCTCCTTCAATACGAATATCCCCTTGCCATAATTCATTCCAAAGATCGAAATGTTGTTGAAGCAAATCTTTCTTCGGTGTCAATAAGTTAAAAATAACAAAACGCTCCGATTCGGTTTGCGGATCATCAAAATCTTGCGTTGTACACTGTGCAGCTGTCCATGCAAAATCCAGAGACATACCTCTCGCTATTTCTTTTTCAAATGACACTGTATTTTTATATTCGGATACTTTCGTATGAACAAGTTCGGGGCGTTGGTGTTCTCTGGTACTATTAATTCCTTCCCAGATAAACGTTCCGGAAGAAGCTACCGTATGCTTTCCTAACCTGCTTTTTGCTACTGTTTGTAAAATAGGCATTGTCGTTTCCAGATCTCTTAACACTCTAAAAGTACTCAATGGGTTTAAATACTCTTCGGGAGTGTCTATGATAGCAGTCGCTTTTATTGAAATTTTCTTTTTGGCTTGTACGGAAATATCTATGTAACCCGAGTAAGGTACATTTCGTAAAGCATATAAAGTATATTTTATTTTCGCTTTGTCTTTAAAATTAAATTCAGTGGTAAAACCTGCCTTTTTCATATGCAGCGTTTGTTTCCAGTCCGATATATTATCAGGTGTAATTTTCTCTCCGTTTATTTCCAATTCAAGATCGGCAAAATTCATCCCTTTTAAAATTCTACTGACTCCCAAAGGAGCTTCTTTATCATAAACATTATTGAGAATGATTTGTTCAATTTCAAAAGGGTTTTTCGAAGGTAAAATACCTATCCTTCCATTTGCCACTACAACTCCGGTATAATTTTCAGGGGTTTTGGTAGCGATGTTCCATTCATCATGCTGAGCATTCAATTGTAAACAAATAAACACCGAAAAAAAGATTACTGTTTTTTTCATAATAGTTATAAAAATTTGGTTGGTAATAAAATTAATTGCTATTGTTCCTAAAATAAAAATTATTCGATTATTATCTGAGATTTATCAAGCGAAAACGTTTTCGATTTCACACTTTTAAACTACTTTGGTGGAATCTCTTATAATGAGATTTGTGGACAGTTCAACAATTTCTTTTGTATGTGAAATCATTTCTTTTTTAGCTTTCATTTCTTTGAGCAACAATTCAAATGCCTTTCGACCCATTTCATAGCCCGGCTGGTCAACTGTTGTTAGTTTCGGAGTTGTTACATTTGTTAGAAACCAATTACTAAAACCAACAATGGACACTTGTGAAGGTATGGCAATCTGCAATTCTTTTAATCTCATCAATACTCCGGCAGCAATAATATCCGTAAACGCAAAAACACCATCAATGTCTTTGTGGTCTTTCATCATCTGTTCGGCTACTTGATATCCGTTTTCAAAAGATAAACCATCAATTGTATACACAAGTGATTCGTCATATTCAAGATCGCTATCTTCAATAGCTGCTTTATACCCCAAAAAACGATCAATAGTAGTTTGAGGATCTAAATTACCTCTGATATGAGCTATTTTTTTACATCCTCCCCTAATTAAATGTGATGTTGCGTTGTATGCTGCTTTCCTGTCATTAACAATCACTTTTGAACAATCTAACAATTTAAATATCTTATCGTATAGAACCACCGGAATTCCTCTGTCAATGACTTCTTTTATATGATTTACGTTAGTAGTAGTATTGGAAAGGGAAATTAATATCCCATCTACATTTTTGTCTAAAAGCAAATCGAGCTGTTCTTTTTCATTTTCATAAAAATCATCAGATTGAAGAAGAATAATCACATATCCATTTTCTTTGGCAGCATCTACAACTCCGTGAATCACTTTTGCAAAAAAATCATGAGTAATCTCCGGAATTATAAGCCCGACAACTTTAGATTCATTATTTCGTAAACTCTGTGCAAAAGAGTTGGGCCTGTAATGCAATTCTTCGGCAAGAGTCAATACTCTTTTTTTTGTATTCTCACTAATATCAGGGTAATCTTTTAAAGCTTTAGAAACGGTTCCTATGGAGAGCCCCAACTTATCTGCTATTTTTTTTAGAGTCATACTATTAGTATAATTTCCACATAAATCAAAAATGAGTATAACATACACATACTTTAATAATCCGGAAGGAAAGATACTTAATTCCTAAATAATATACTGAGACCTTTGTCAAAAATAGTGATATATTCCGCATTTAAATTGATTTGATTTCAAATTTCTTCCTTCTTGCAAGTTTTAAACCCTCAAAACCAACAGGTTATTCCGGTTCAAAATGTTCTTCGGACGTCGAACTTTTCTGCCAAATCAATATGGCAAAGGTCTCATACTATATCCATACAAAAATTGATTTTCTGTGAGGTTAAAACAATAATATAGCGTAGTACCGGTTCATTTCAAAAATGCAGTGAAACAATATATTTTGAAACGGTTTCAATTTGTAATAGGTTTTCTAATGCAGAATCCGGGTTAAACCAGCATCTTTTAGATTGTTTTTTGTTATGTACACTAACATTTTTCGCAAAAAAATTCTCAAAAAAACTATTGCAAGCCGCCAACTACTTTTCAAAAACCGAAAACGTTTTCGGTTTTTTTCGTTATATTTTAGTATTATTTATTTTGTTTCATTAAAAAAAAAACACAATTTGCACGTTAATCTATAATTAATTAATAATTAATGTATATCTTTATTCTTTAAGATATTCATGTTTCAACTCAATTAAACTTCAATTATGAAAAGTAATTTACGTAAAAGTTTTTTATTGCCCATTCTTATACTCATTGGAAGTATAGCTTATGGTCAAACAACTGTAAAAGGTACTGTTTCTGATAGTTCGGGGCCCTTGCCTGGAGTTACCGTACAAGTTAAAGGTACTTCTACAGGGACTCAAACAGATTTGGATGGTAATTATACCATCACGGTCCAATCTTCAGATGCTGTGCTTGTTTTTAGCTATCTGGGATACACAACACAAGAAGTTCCTGTCGGCGGGCAAACAATAATAGATGTAACGCTGGCTGAAGATTCGACCCAATTAGATGAGATAGTAGTCATAGGATATGGTAAAACTACTATCAAAGACGCAACAGGATCGGTAAGTTCTGTTACCTCTGAAAGTTTTAACAAAGGTATTGTTGCTTCTCCCGAACAGTTGATTCAGGGAAAAACTGCCGGAGTTCAGATTACGCAAGCAACCGGTGAACCTGGTGCAGGAATCGCATTTAGAATCAGAGGTTCCAATTCAATCCGATCTAATAATAACCCGTTATTTGTAGTAGACGGCATTCCTTTATCAGGTGGAGGGACACCTGCTCCCGGAGATATTGCTTTTGGAGGAGGTAATGCAAAAAACCCGTTAAACTTCATCAACCCAAATGATATAGAAAGTATCAACATCCTTAAAGATGCTTCTGCTACGGCTATTTATGGATCCAGAGGAGCAAATGGAGTAGTTATTATCGTAACAAAAAGCGGGAAAGGTAGCAGACAGGGAAAGTTTGAACTTAATTCTACTTTTAGTGTTTCAGAAGCCAGAGAAACTTATGATCTTTTAAACGGCCCACAATATTTGGCTGCTATTACCCAATTTGGAGGAGATAGCGCTGCTCTAAATTTCGGAAGTAATACCGATTGGCAGGATGTTATAAGCAGAAGAGCTCTTTCCGTAACAAACGATTTTAGCTATTCCAGAAGTTACAGGAAAGGAAATGTAAGAGCTACATTTAGTTATGGAAATCAGGAAGGGATAATAGAAAACTCAGGCCAAGAGCGTATTACAGGTAGAATCAATGCGCAACACCTGTTTTTTAAAGACAAGTTGACACTGAATTTACAAGCCAGTATTTCAAGAGTAAATGATGATGCGGCACCTATCAGTTCTACAGCTGGATTCAACGGTGATTTAATCGGAGCTGCATATCTTGCTAACCCTACATGGCCCGATGACCCTACTTTTGATGCAGGTGGAGGTGCATTAAACCCTGCTAACTTGTTAAATAGTTATCAAAGTAGGTCAAATGCAGAAAGGTACTTAATCAATTTCTCAGCCGGTTATAAGATCATTGATGAACTTAGTACCAAAGTAAATTTGGGATATGATAAATTTGATGCTTCCGCTACCAGTGTGTTTAATGCAAATGTGAACGGAATTAACAGAGTTTCCGGTAATGGTCAGGGCTCTTACAATGTATTGGAAACCGAAAGTAAACTTCTGGAGTGGACAGCTAACTATGTAAAAGAGTTTGGAGTTCTAAAATTAGACGCCGTTGCCGGATATTCTTATCAGGATTTCCAAAACTCCGGTTTTAACTCTCAAGGATGGGGATTTGGTTCTACAGATCTGAATCAGATTGCAACAAACCTAAGACAAGCTCGTTCAACTATAGCTAGTTCTATTACGGGTAGCTTTCAGAGTTTCGGGTTCCATAGCGGAGGATCATTTATCACAAGACTGTTCCCTACTATTACCAATACGGAAACACTTTCAGTTGCAAGTGCAAATGGTGTAAGTTCTTTCTGGAGCGATACTTTTGATACTACTGATGAGTTACAATCGTTCTTTGCCAGAGCAAATCTTACGTTTAAAGAAAAATATTTGCTTACTGCAACTGTAAGAGCTGACGGTTCCTCCAGATTTGGTTCGAACAACCGATATGGGTTCTTCCCTTCAGGCGCATTTGCGTGGAAATTGGATCAGGAAGACTTTATAGGAGATACTTTTTCTACTCTAAAACTACGAGTGGGAGCTGGTATTGTAGGTAATCAGGATGGATTAGGCCACGGTAATTTTGCTTTAAGACAGCGTTTTGTGCAACCCGGAATTAATGATGACGGAAGTATCAATACTCCGGGCTTAGGTTTCGCGGGAAATGACAACCCTGATTTAAAATGGGAATCTACTCTGGATTTAAATTTTGGTTTTGATTTTGGTTTTGATAATGACAGATTTAGTGGAAGTATTGACATTTATAGAAAAGAGACCAGAGATCTTTTGTTCTTTTCAGGGGCTGCAGCACCGGCATTACCTCCGTTTTTCGTGTTCCAGAACTTATCGGATGGCAAAGTAATCAATCAAGGGGTTGAATTAGGGTTGAATTATGATTTCCTTAATACCGAAGATTCTTCATTTTCAACATCATTTAATATCTCATACAATCACAATGAAATTACCGGTACAAATAGAGTCGCCGATATTGGCCCCATTAGAGGTGCCGGCCTTACGAATGCTTTTGCACAAAGAATAGCAGCAGGTCAATCATTATTTTCATTTTATATGGCAGAGTTTACAGGTTTGGTTAACGGATTGCCAACCTATGCTGATGTAAACGGAGATGGTGTAGGAGATCCTGCTTTAGACAAAAAATTTGTGGGAAAAGATGCTTTACCCGACTTTAATGCGGGACTGTCTCTGACTTACAGCTATAAGAACTTTGATGTGAGTGCAAGTTTAGCCAGTCAGTTTGGAGGTTTTTATGTATATAATGCTACGGCTAATGCCTTCTTTACTTCCGGTTCTATTACCACTTCAAGAAATGTAATACAATCTGTTGTAACCAGTGGTGAGAACCCCGGTACTTCGGCAGAAGTTTCAACCAGATATCTGGAAAAAGGAGATTTTATCAGATTACAATCTCTTTCTGTTGGATATAACCTTCCTTTGAAAGAAAAAACGTATTTAAAATCAGTAAGATTGACCCTGACAGGGCAGAATTTATTCTTAATTACCGGTTATAAAGGCTTAGATCCGGAAGTAACTACGAATACAGGCGATTTTGGAGATGGAATCCCTTCTGCAGGAATCGATTATGCTGCTTATCCAAGGCCTAGAATTATTTCCGGTGGAATTAATATAACTTTTTAAAAAATAAACAAATGAAAAAATTTAATTCAATAAAAAAACTACATAGTTTTTTTCTTTACTCAATTTCAGTTGCTTTGCTATTTTCTTGCACTGATCTGGAAATTAAAGAAACCGATTCAAGATTATCAAGTGGCTTTACCGGAGTTGCGGATGTAAATGCTGCTCTTGATAATGCTTATAATAGTTTAAATGGTAAAATAGGAGATCAAGCCAATCTTTTTGCTTTGAGCGAGGTAACTACGGATGCTGCTTTAATCCCTACCAGAGGTACTGACTGGGGAGATAATGGTATCTGGAGACAATTACATCAACACAACTGGACATCTCAACACCAGTATATTTTAAATGTCTGGAATCAATGGAACGAAACCCAACTACAAGGTTCACAAATTCTTGATTCGAGAAGTAATGCCAATGCACAACAAATGGGCCACGCATCTTTTTTAAGAGCTCTAGGAATGTTTATTATTTTAGATAATTTCGGACAGGTTCCGTTTAGAGATACTACAGCTCCTTCTTCTCAGAATCCCCAGGTACTTACAGGAAGTGCCGCTGTTGATTTTATTGTCAGTGATTTAGAGAGTGCTATCACCAACCTATCTGCAGAAGTTCCGGGAGCGGGAAATTCCAGAGCTAATAAAGCAGCAGCCAGGTATTTGTTAGCTAAAGTTTTATTGAACAAACACGTTTATACAGGTGCTGCTGTAAATACTACGGATATGAACCGTGTAATTTCGCTTGTCAATGAAATTGCTTCGGAAGGATATGCGTTAGTAAGCGGATATTTTGATATATTCAGAGAGCAGTTAGATAATGAAACTATATGGTTTATTCCGACATCTGTAGGGAATAGAATCTGGAATGGTCTTCATTATAACAGTGCTCCGGAAATTACAGGAGGAGGCTGGAATGGTTTCTCTACTTTAGCAGAATTCTACGACTTATTTGAAGGAGATCCTAACTCTAATGTTCAGGGTGGCTCACAAGAAGAACGTAGAGGGTTTGTGCCAAATGCCGGATTGCCTTTAGCAAGTGTTCCCGGTGGTACCGACTCTAACAGCGACGGTTTTGCCGATGGTTCTAATATAGGTTTCGGGTTTCTTATAGGGCAACAATATAATTATGACGGAACTCCTTTAACTGACCGACCCGGAGCTCCATTAGTTTTCACCAGAGAGTTTTTAGACAATAGCGGAAATGCAAGCCTGATTAATAATAATGAAAGAACAGGTATTAGAGTCATGAAATACAATCCAAGATATGGCGGATTTGCAAATCACGAAATTTTCTTTAGATTTTCCGATGCTCATTTGATGAAAGCGGAAGCAACTATGCGTTCAGGTGGAGATGCAACCGCTATGGTAAATCAATTAAGAACACTAAGAGGCGCCTCTTCTCTGGCTTCGGTTACAGAGCAAGATTTACTCAACGAAAGAGGACGTGAATTATATGCCGAGTTCTGGAGAAGAAATGATATGATACGTTTTGGGCAATATACCAAAAACTGGGAGTTTAAAGACCCTGCAGCAGTAGGTGATACCAATAAAAATGTATTCCCGATTCCGGATAGCCAACTAATATTGAATCCAAATTTAACTCAAAATCCCGGATACTAAAATTAAGTTTTTCGTATAGTATGACTTGCGATTAGATGTTTAAAAGAAGCTGTCTAAAAAGGCAGCTTCTTTTTTTGCATTAATTTTTGGGTACTATAACAGTTGAAAATTTACCTAACTCTTCTAAAACACTAAGAAAACAGTATTCTTTTTGATAAAAATAGTTTGAAAGACTTTGAGTTTTTTTACTTTGAATTCAAAAATTAAAATCACCTGTAAAATTGCTTTATAAATGACTTCTTTAGTACTTTAGTAGTTTATATTGTGTACATGCTTCAAAGAAACATCATTTATAAACTTTGCCTAGTGCTGTGTTTTTCATGCAATAAAGAGCAGCCTCAAAATCCGGGAAATCAATTTGAATTTCTTTCCTCTTCAGAAACAGGTATTCATTTTATAAATTCAATTAAAAATACGCAAGAACTTAATATACTAAACTACCTTTATTTCTATAACGGAGGAGGGGTTGCCATTGCTGATTTTAACAATGATAATTTACCGGATATATATTTTACGGCAAACCAGGGCCCGGATAAACTGTATTTAAATAAGGGGAACTTTCATTTTAATGATATTACTGAAATAGCTGCTATCGATAATAGTGAAAGTTGGACAACAGGAGTAACTACCGTAGACATTAATAATGATAAATTACTTGATATATATGTTTGCAAAGTTGGAAAACATCTGTCCGTAAAAGGGCATAATTTACTATATGTTAATCAAGGCATAAATGAAGAAGGCATTCCTACTTTCAAAGAGCAATCGGAATTATACGGCCTTAATATTGCCGCTTTTTCTACTCAGGCAGCTTTTTTTGATTATGATAAAGATCATGATTTGGATCTGTTTTTATTAAACCATTCCATATATCCGAACAGAAACTATGGGAAAGGATTTAAAAGGCAGGTAAAAGATATGGCAAGTGGTGATAGGCTTTATGAAAACAAAAATGGGGTATTTGCAGATGTCTCGGAAAATTCCGGAATTTTTCAGGGAAATATAGGATATGGTTTGGGAATAGGAATTAGTGATCTGAATAATGATAACTATCCGGATATCTATATTGGAAATGATTTCTTTGAAAATGACTACCTATATTCCAATAATAAAAATAAAACTTTTACGGAACTTATTCATAAAAACCCTTTACAATTAGGGCATACCACTCATTTTTCAATGGGTAACAGCATTGCCGATATAAATAATGACGGATTGATGGATATTGTTTCATTGGATATGCTGCCTGAAGATTTAAAAACATACAAAAGATCAGGAAAAGAATATGATTATCAGATATATCATTATTATTTAAAAAATGGGTATGCTCCTCAGTTCATGCAAAATACACTGCATATAAACCGGGGAAAATTCAATTTTTCCGAAACCGCCTATTTAAGTAACATAGCAGCTACCGAATGGTCGTGGAGTCCTTTGATTGCCGATTTTGACAATGATGGTTTTAATGATATGTATATTACCAATGGAATCCTCGGTGCTACGAATGACATGGATTTTATCAATTTCATTGCTAATGAAGAAATTCAGAAAAAAATAGCCTCCGGATTAACAAAAAGTGAATTGAAATTCATTGAAAAAATACCTAAGAAAAAAACGGCTAACTATTTTTTTAAAAATCGAAATGGGTTGCAATTTGAAAATATAACCGACCATTGGCTCCGTTTTAATAAAGATTCATACAGCAATGGAGCTTCCTATGCCGATTTAGATAATGACGGAGATTTGGATATCGTTGTCAACAATAGTAATGAAAATGCGTATATATTAAAAAACAATACATTAGAAAACCAGGGAAATACGAATTATCTAAAGGTACATTTTAAAGGTCCGGAGAAAAACAGGTACGGAATAGGATCAAAGGTTACGTTATACGCAAATCATAAAATGCTAACACGGGAAAATTATACCACTCGCGGGTATTTATCAGCCATACCTCCTCAACTTCATTTTGGGTTGGGCGAAATAATTTTGTTAGATTCATTGCGTATCACCTGGCCAAACGACAAAGAAGAAGTGATACAAAAAATAGAAGCTAATAATACCATTACTTTAGATTACCTAAACGCGAAAAGTGTATCAAAAAAAGAACGAAAAACCAACCGGCAAAAAAATATAAAACGTGTCAAAAAGATAGCTTTTAAGCATAAAGATAATACCCCGGTAGAATTTAGCAGAGATCCTTTAATTCCTTATGCACTGTCTAATTGCGGGCCTGATATTTCTATTGCCGATGTAAATAATGATCGCCTGGAGGATCTTTTTATATCAGGTGCCAAAGGCCAACCTTCTGCAATGTTTATCCAAAATGAGCAAGGAAAATTCACACGTCATCAAGAAGCACTTTTTTCTAAAACCCTTCTTAATGAAGATATCTCTCATGATTTTGGTGATATCAATAATGATGGTTATAAAGATTTAATTATTGTCAGCCTTTAGATTAGCAAATAGAAATAATTACTTAAAATAAAAACATAATAGTTATGATGAAATTTCTTTTTTTGCTTCTTTTTTTCTTTGTTAATAACTCTTATTTTGTTGATAACCAAAAACACAAAAGAACGGAGTGAACTTTAGCGGCCAGCTAGCTTTTTAGAGCCATCCCCCGTATTAGTCTCCGTTCTTTTTAAAAGTTACTTAGAACCATATAGAATTTCAGTTTCTGCCCTTATTAAAGGTCTTAGTTTAAGTAACTATTATTAATATCTAATTACAAAATTATGAAAACAAATGAAATTATCGGAATCGATGTCAGTAAATTATTAATTGATGTTTGTATCTATTCTAAACAAATTGTTCAACAGTTTGAGAACAGTAAATCTGGATTTAAATTAATGCTAAAGTGGAGTTTTAAAAATTCGTCTTTCTCTAAAGAAGAAACCATGTTTGTATTTGAACATACAGGAATGTACTCTCATTTATTATCTGTGTCTTTAACTGAACAAAAATTATCTTTTTTCATAGCTTCTGGTTTAGAAATTAAAAGATCTATTGGTATTGCTCGTGGAAAGGATGACCAAATTGATGCCAAACGCATTGCTCTATATGGGTATCGATTAAAAGAAGAACTTAAACCCAGTAAGCTACCTAAAAGAAGTATATTACAACTAAAAAGTCTCTTATCTTTAAGGACAAAACTTAACAAACAAAGAGCTGGTTTTAAAGTTACTTTGAAAGAACAAAAAAGAATTTATAAAGCAAAAGAGTATAAAATAATCTTTGACGTTCAACAAAAAATGATTGCAGAACTAACCAAACAAATACACAAGATTAATACTCAAATGCAAGCTATTATTGACCAAAATATAATGTTAAAAGAAACCTATAAACTTGTTACTAGTGTTAAAGGTATAGGAATGCAAACTGCTATAATGATGATTGTGTTTACTGACAATTTTTCAAAATTTGAAAACTGGAGAAAGTTTGCCTCTTATTGTGGTGTTGCTCCTTTTCCTTACCAATCTGGAACTAGTATTAAAGGACGTACAAAAGTCTCTCATTTGGCTAATAAAAAATTGAAAGCAATTATTAATATGTGCGCTATTTCTGCTATACAACATAACCCAGAAATGAAATTATACTATCATAAAAGAATAAAACAAGGCAAAAGTAAAATGAGTACCGTTAACATTATTAGAAACAAATTAATAGCAAGAGTGTTTGCCGTTGTCAAACGACAAACACCCTATGTAGATACTTTTAAATTTGCTGCATAAATTAGTAAAAATAATATCTCAACTTTTACTTGTTTTTATCATAGAATACGGGGGAAATGAATTTAAATCGGGTACCCCTCTTCGGCCCAGGTTGTATACCAATAACAAAGGCACATTTGTCAGAGATGTTGACCAATTCAAAGAAATTGAAATAAACGGATCTAAAGTAAAGTTTATCGATTTTGACAATGACAATGATTTGGATCTTTGCATTACTTCCGATGTAGAAAAAACCGTTTTTGGGAAATCCGCTCAACAATACCTTTTCGAAAATGACGGAACAGGAAACTTCCGGGATGTTACCAAAACAATAGCTCCGGGTTTCCAACGCATAGGCAATGTAAAAGATGTAGTATTCGAAGATCTTAACGGAGATCGTAAAAAAGATCTTATCGTGATAGGCCATTGGATGCCTGTTACTATCTTTTTAAATGTAAATAATCAATTTATAAAATCTTATTTCGGTGGGTTGGAAAAATCAAACGGATGGTGGAATACGATCAAAGCAAACGATTTTGACCGGGATGGAGATGTAGATCTCATAGTGGGTAATTGGGGGTTAAATTCCAGATTACAAGCCTCGGAAGATTTACCTGTAACCTTATACAGTTACGATTTTGATGATAACGGATATAAAGACCCTGTTATCAGCTATTACTACAAAGGAGAAGAAACGCTTTTTTCGTCCAAAGAAGAATTAGCGAAACAACTTCCATCAATCAATAAAAAATACCTTACTCATGAATCCTTTGCCAATGCAAGTTTTAAGGATATTCTTACAACTTCAAAACTGCGTAAATCTGAGAAAAAAAGGGTATACGAATTGGCTACCTGTTATTTTGAAAATTTAGGGCAACAGAAATTCAAAAAACAGCCCTTCCCCTATTTTGGTCAAATTTCAGCTATCAATGACATCTTTGTATATGATTTCAACAAAGATGCTTATCCTGACATTATGTTAGCGGGTAATAATTATGAATTAAACACACAATTAAGTAAATTAGACGCCTCGCACGGGGAAGTTCTTATAAACGATCAAAAAGGAGGTTTTTCTTATGTTCCGTACTATCATTTTGGAATTCAGGGAACAGTACAGGCCCATAGAAAAATAAAGATAAAAGATAAAACGTACTTATTGGTTGCCAGAAATAATGACAGTATTTTAAGTTATATAATTGAATAAATATGTTTGATAAATAAAACTTTTTAAAAATTCCAATGAATCATATATCCAAACCATTTACATATAGTACTCGTGTCTTTTTCATTGTATTGACACTGATATTTACTTCATGTGAAAAAGCAAAGGAAAATAATGAAAAAACTGAAAAGAATATCCTTTTTACTGCCCTGCCTGCCTCTAAAACAGGTATTCAATTTGTAAATAAGGTAGTAAACCAAAAAAACTTCAATATTTTTAAATACAGAAATTTTTATAACGGAGGCGGTGTTGCCATAGGTGATATTAATAATGACGGGCTGGCCGATATATATATGACAGCAAATATGGAGGCTAATAAATTATATTTAAACAAAGGTGATTTTACGTTTGAAGATATTTCTGCTGCTGCCGGAGTAGAAGGAAACAAACCATGGTCTACCGGTGTTAATATGGTAGATATAAACAATGATGGCCTTTTAGATATATATGTAAGCAATGCCGGAAATTTAAAAGGAGATAATCATGATAATGACCTTTACATCAACAACGGCGACCTTACTTTTACTGAAAAAGCCAAAGAATACAATTTGGCTCATACCGGATTTTCAACTCATGCCGCTTTTTTTGATTATGACAAAGACGGCGACCTGGATGCTTATATATTAAATAACAGCAATATTCCGGTGAGTAGCCTTAAATTTGCCAAGCAAAGAGAACAAAGGGCACAAAACTGGAAAAATGTTCCGGATATCTTCAGAGGAGTGGGTGATATGCTATTGAGAAATGACAGCAATACATTTACAGATGTAAGTGAAGAAGCAGGGATCTATGGTAGTTTGATTGGATTTGGTTTAGGAGTCATGATCAGTGATATTAATCAGGATGGTTATCCCGATATTTATGTATCCAACGATTTTTACGAAAGAGATTATTTATATATTAACAACCGGGATGGAACCTTTAGAGAAGAAATAAAAAACTGGACCCCTCATCTTTCCCTGTCGGCAATGGGTATAGATATGGCAGATATCAATAATGATGGTCTGGCAGATATCTTTATTACGGACATGCTTCCCGACGGTGATCAAAGAGTCAAATCTGTCATGGAGTTTGAAGGATATGATGTTTTCAAACTAAAACAGAGCAGAGATTTTTACCAGCAATACATTCAAAATACTTTACAACTCAATAATGGAAACGGGAGTTTTTCCGAAATAGCTTATTATAGCGGTATTTCTGCCACCGACTGGAGTTGGGCAGGGCTTTTATTTGACATGGATAATGACGGCTATCGCGATATCTATGTCACGAATGGTATTAACCACGACCTTACTGATCTGGATTTTGTTGATTTTTTTGCCAATGAGATTATCCAGAAAATGGCCCTTACCGGAAAAAAAGAAGCCATCGATTCTATCATTAATAAAATGCCCGTAGTTCCGTTACCCAATTATGCTTATAGAAACAACAAAGATTTGACTTTTAAAAACATGGCCAAACAATGGGGTTTGGGTACACCCGGTATGTCTAACGGAGCTGCTTACGGAGATTTGGATAATGACGGAGATTTAGACCTCGTAGTAAACAATGTCAACATGGAAGCATTTGTCTATAGGAATAATACTTCAGAGAAGACAGGTAATCATTACATCAAACTCAAGTTCAAAGGAAAAGAGAAAAACCTGTTTGCAGTAGGTACCCGAGTAAAATTATTTTCCGGGAGCAGTATCACCTACCAGGAACTCGTTCCGTTCAGAGGCTTTCAATCATCTATGGAATATACTATGACTGTGGGATTAGGCAAAGCCAATACGATCGATTCCATACATGTTATCTGGTCGGATGACTCTTTTACTCGTTTGCAAAATGTACAGGCAAACCAAACTTTGCAACTTTCCCAGTCAGAAGCTACTCAAAAATATGTAGTGCCTAAAAAACACCCTTCACAAAACACCCAATTACAAAAACTGGAGAATACAAAACTCATAGCTCATGAAGAAAATGCTTATAATGATTTTAACTACGAAGGCCTTATCAGCCATCAATTATCACAAGAAGGGCCTGCTCTAAGTATTGCAGATATTAATAATGACGGACACGAAGATATTTTTATCGGTGGGTCTAGAGGGCAACCGGCTACCATCTATTATCATAAAGGGTCAGGGAGATTACAACCTTACCTACCCAAAGCTTTTGAGGAAGACCGTGAATTTGAAGATACTGCCGCTGCTTTTTTTGATGCGGATCAGGACGGTGATATGGACCTTATGGTCGGGTCGGGGGGTAACGAAGTCGGCAATCAACCCAAAATGAAAAATCGACTTTACTTGAACGATGGTAAAGGCGGGTTTTCAAAATCGTCGGTCAATATTCCTTCTTCTGCAGATAATGTTTCCGTCATTGCTCCAAATGATTTTGATGAAGACGGCGATATGGATCTTTTTATAGGTTCCAGAAGCGTGGTAAGCCACTATGGTATCAACCCTACACATGTATTCCTGGAAAATCAAGGAGATGGAACCTTTAAAAATGCTACGGAACGCATTGCATATCACGTAAAAAAAGCCGGTATGATTACAGATGCGTTATGGGTGGATATCAATCAGGATCGCAAAAAAGACCTGATCACGGTTTCCGACTGGGGAACACCTAAAATATTTGTCAACCGAGGAGGCAGACGGCTTTCTTTATTAAAATCGTCTTTAGACAGCTTGCACGGATGGTGGAAAGCCATAAAAGAAGCCGATTTGGACAATGACGGAGATATCGATTTTATCATGGGAAATCAAGGTAAAAATCTGCATTACATCCCTGAAAAAGGCAGTCCCATGAAAATCTGGATCAACGATTTTGACAATAACGGAACCATTGAGCAAATCATGACTCAGACAATTGATGGTAAAGATTATCCTCTCCATCAGAAAAAAGAACTGGTAGCTCAGTTATTATCCTTAAAAAAAGAAAATTTAAAAGCTTCCGATTACGCGAAAAAAACCATTCAGGAACTTTTTTCAAAAGAAATCATAAACAATTCGGAAGTAAAATATGTAGAAGTTTCCGAATCTTTGGTAGCTATTAACCAGGGAAACGGAGTGTTTACAACCAAAGAGTTACCGGTAAGAACGCAATTATCCTGTATCTGCGACATCGTATGTATAGATGTAAATAAAGATGGTTATCTCGATCTTGTAATGGGTGGTAACGATTACGAGTTTAAACCGCAATATTCGAGACTGGATGCCGGATACGGAGATGTTTTACTCAACGACGGAAACCATAACTTTTTGTGGCAGGACTATGATAAAAGCGGTTTCTTTATCAAAAATGAAGTAAAACATATCAAAACATTTAAAGATCGTTCGGGAAAAACCTTTTTATTTTTAGCAATAAATAATGATATTCCAAAAATATTTTCAGTTAATGAATAAAATTGTACTATTGATTTTCGGATTTGTCTTTATCTGTGCATGCAATAGGGAGCAGACCTTATTTAAAAACAAAAAGGTCGATACTACCGGTATTGTTTTTAACAATAAAATAAATGCCACGGATGAACTGAATATCCTGGACTATCTGTATTTTTATAATGGTGGCGGAGTTGCGGTAGGAGATATTAATAATGATGGGCTTCCCGACATCTACTTTACGGCAAACCAGTCTGAAAACGCATTGTATCTAAACAAAGGAAACTGGCAATTTGAAGATATAACAGATCAGGCAGGAGTAGCCGGAAAAAACAGTTGGGATACCGGTACGGTCATGGCAGATGTTAATAATGATGGTTTTTTAGATATTTATACTTGTGCAGTGGTAGGTATCAACGGATTTGAAGGGCACAATCAACTTTTTATTAACAATGGAGATAATACTTTTACGGAAAAATCAGCAGCTTACGGATTGGATTTTGACACTTTTAGCTCCACTGCTGCTTTCTTTGACTATGATCTGGACGGCGATCTGGACATGTACCTGTTAAATCATGCAGTACATACACAAAACTCTTTTGGCAAAGCATCACTAAGAGAGCAAAGAAATTATGAGGCCGGAGATAGATTGATGCGAAATGATGGCCACACATTTACAGACGTAAGTGAAGAAGCAGGAATTTATGGAGGTATTAACAGTTATGGATTGGGGCTTGCCATTTCCGATTTTAACAAAGACGGATATCCTGATATCTATGTAGGAAATGATTTTCATGAAGATGACTATTACTATCTGAATCAGGGAGATGGCACTTTTAAAGAATCCCTGCGAACATATTTTGGGCATATTACCAGATTCTCTATGGGAAATGATGTGTCAGACATTAATCGTGACGGATGGCCCGATTTAATGACCTTAGATATGCTTCCTCAAGACGAATCTGTACTCAAATCTACGGAAGGCGATGATAATTTTCAGACCCTCAAACTCAGGACAGAACGTTTTGGATATTATTATCAGTATACTCGTAATATGCTTCATATCAATCAAAAAAAGCAGCCATTCATGGAAACCGCACTGTTGAGTGGTGTAGCTGCAACCGATTGGAGTTGGAGTGTTTTGATAGAAGATTACAATCAGGACGGACATCAGGATATGTTTATTTCCAATGGGATTCCCAAAAGGCCTAATGATCTCGATTTCATTCGGTTTGTTTCCAGTGAAAAGATCAAAAATAAAATAAATCAAACCAAATTGGTAGACAAAGAGGCGCTGAATCTAATGCCTTCAGGAAAAGTACATAATTATATCTTTGAAGGGACGTCTACTCTCAAATTCAATGATAAGTCAGGTGCCTGGATGTCAAAAGATGCCCTGGTATCAGGAGCAACTGCTTTTGGCGATTTTGACAACGATGGAGATTTAGACCTCGTAATCAACAACTTAAATAGTCAGGCCGGTATCTTAGAAAACCTGGCAGACCAAAAAACAAACTACTTAAAATTAAAATTCACATACACGGAAAAGAACCCTCAGGGAATAGGAACCAAAGTATACTCATATCACAACGAGGGTACGCTGCAATTCAAAGAACTATTCACTTCCAGAGGGTTTCAAGCCAGTTCACAACCTATTATTCATTTTGGCTATGGGAATTATACTACCATAGATTCGCTAAGGATTATATGGCCAAATGGTACACCGCAATTAGTAAAAGAACTTCCTGTTAATCAAGATTTAACAATCCCCTATCAAGAAGAGATGCCCTCTTATAAGATGCCCAAGAATCAAAACAAAGTGCTCTTTACCAGGGTATCTCACAACTTTAACATAACATATACGCATAAAGAAGACTCTTATGTAGATTTTCACAGGCAACCTCTTATTCCCTTTAAAGTATCCGAATCGGGACCCGCTGTTGCCGTAGGAGATCTGAATGAAGACGGCAAAGAAGATCTGTTTTTCGGAAGTTCAAAATACGCTCCTTCGCAAATCTATATTCAAACAGCAAACGGATTTGAATTACAGCAATTGCCAAATACTAAAAAAGATAGTATTACGGAAGACGTATCCGCAGTCATTTCAGATTTTAACAACGACCAAAAAAACGATATTTTTATTGCCACCGGAGGAGCGGATTTCTCAAGAGTGCAACCGGCACTGCTAGATAGGGTTTTACTGAATAAAGACTCCCTACAAGCAATTGAATATATAAAAGAACTAAATGAAAATGCCTCCGTAGTCATTGCCAATGACGTAGACGGAGATAATGATACGGATGTATTTATAGGAAACCATGTAGTTACCAATAATTACGGAGAAATTCCCATGTCCTATGTTTTGTATAACCACAAAGGGGCGTTCTCCAAAGACAGCATTCAAAAGCTCCCGATAGGGATGGTAACCCATGCTATCTGGTCGGATTTTGACCAGGACGGGATTCAGGATATAATTGCTGTGGGAGAATGGATGCCTCCTGTATTTTTAAAAAACGAAAATGGAAAATTTGCCCGAAAAGAACTCCTTGACCAACCTTTAAACGGACTTTGGCAGGCAATTATAGCTTTTGATATTGATCAGGATGGCGATCAGGATTACCTACTGGGAAATTGGGGTCACAATACAAAATTAACGGCTACCGCTCAAAAGCCTCTGATGCTCTATCACAATGACTTTGATAAGAATGGCATAAACGAGCCCGTTATAGCCCATTATAAACAAGGGGGGTACTACCCTATTACCTCTTTCGATGAACTCAGTGGGCAAATGCCCCATTTGCGAAAGAAATATCCCGCATATAGAGCATTTGCAGGGAAAACCGTTGAAGAAATATTTGGAAAGAAAAATTTAAAAGCCGGCAAAACGCTAAAAGTACATACATTAAGTTCCGGATACCTGGAAAATAATGCAGGAAAATTCCGTTTTATCCCTTTTGGGAATAAGATGCAGATAGCCCCTATCAAAGCTTTTTTGAAATCGGATTTTGATGGCGATACAGCTGAAGAAGTATTGGCTGCCGGTAATTTCTTTGGGGTTACTCCTTATCACGGGAGATTTGATACTTTTCCCGGAGCACTTATCAAAAACCCAACAACTATCATTTCAGGAAATGAACTGGGTCTGGATGTAAGCTTAAAATCTACCAGACACCTGAATCTTATAAATATCAATAATACGCCTTATTTATTAATTACTTTTAATAACCAAAAACCTCAGATATATGCAATTGAAAATGAGTAAAAAACCATTTTTATCAGGAAGTTTTATCATCGCTGTTTTTATTGTTTCCTGTAAAAAAGAAACACCCATTACCATAGACACTATCGATTTTTACCATAGTGTAGATAAGGTAACAGAAATAATGGTTCACGACATATTTTCGCCGCCTGTTGCCAGCAGAATATATGTATATCCGAACATTGCAGCTTATGAAATTATCTCACAAAAGGGAAACTTTACACCTTTGAGTGGTCAATTGAAAGGGTTACACCCCATTCCAAAACCTGAAAATGAGAACATCAACCTGGATCTGGCAGCCTTAATTGCTCATATCGAAATAAGCAAAACGCTCATTTTTTCCGAAGAAAAAATCAGTAGCTACAGAGACAGTCTTTTCAGTGTATGGAAACAAAAGAACGGCAAAGAATTTAATACCTCTAAAAATTATGCTACAAAGGTAATAGACCATATAAAAGAATGGATGGGTAAAGATAATTATGCGCAAATACCCACGATGCCAAAGTTCCAGGTAAAAATTGACGATCCTTCACGGTGGCAGCCAACGCCTCCTGCTTATATGAACGGAATTGAACCACATTGGAATAAAATCAGAACTTTAGTATTAGATTCTGCCGCACAATTCAAACCTGCCAAACACCCGCCGTTTTCCCTGGAAAAAAACAGTGCATTTTATAAAGAACTCATAGAAGTATACGATATTAGTCGGGAAATCACGAAAAAGGGAGACAGCTCGGAAGAGATTCAAATTGCTCAGTTTTGGGATTGTAACCCTTATATTTCCATAACCAGAGGGCATTTGATGTTTGCCACAAAAAAAATAACTCCGGGAGCTCACTGGATTGGTATTACAAAAATAGCCTGTAAAAAAAGTAAGTATGATTTTGAAAATGCCGTACATGCATTCACGAAAACATCAATAGGGCTTTTTGAAGGATTTATCAGTTGCTGGGATGAAAAATATCGAAGCAATCTGGTACGACCGGAAACGTTAATCAATGAATACATAGATGACAGTTGGCAACCCATTTTGCAAACTCCTCCTTTTCCCGAATATACCAGTGGGCATTCTGTGATATCAGGAGCCGCTTCGGTGGTACTTACCTCTATTTTCGGTGAAAATTTCAACTTCGATGATGACACGGAAATTCCGTACGGATTACCCGTTCGTTCGTTTTCTTCTTTTGAGCAAGCAGCAAATGAAGCAGCCATAAGCAGGCTCTATGGAGGGATTCACTATAAAGCCGCAATAGATATAGGTGTAAAACAAGGACGAGATATAGGGAAATATGTTGTTGAAAAACTGATAACAAATCCTGAAAAACAGTAGTTAAAAATAGCACAACTTCGTGAAAAAAAAACAACTCATATATGCTATTTCGGGTGTACTGGTAGCTGCTGCAATCTGGTATTTCTTTATAAAAAAGTACGACTACCGGGTAACCTTTGAAACGAGTAATGCTCCGGGCGTAGTTTACCATAAATTATCCAATTGGAATATATGGCCCGGTTCAAAAGCCAAAAAAACTCAAATTTTAAGTAAACAGGCATTTTCAAAAGTAGCCTTACAAATAAAAGAAAACGATTCTATCATGCTTATAGATTGGCAATTTTACAGCATATCAGATTCCATTACAAAAGTATATGCCTGTTTTAAAGATAAAAATCACAGTATTTATCAAAAATTCAAATTGCTTTTTGGTAAGACCGATTTTGTAAGAAAAAGTATTCGAATCGCAAAAAAGATACGAAACGAATTAAAATCCCATGAGTTAAAATACAAGGTCAGTACTCCCGAAAAAGCAACTATCCCTGAAAAGTACTGTGCCTGTGTATCTTCTTCCGGGAAATTACTTTCAAAAGCAAGCCAGATGATAGAAAAAAACCCGATTTTGTTGGATTTTTTAAGATTAAATGAAATTCCCATTACGGAATATCCTCTATTACAGGTTACCCAATGGCATCAAAAAAAGGAAACGATCGATTTTGATTTTTGCTTTCCTATTCCTAAAAAAAAGGAATATAAATTGCTAAAAGATATCGTATTAAAAACGATTCCCGAAAGAGAAGCGCTTAAAATAGTCTTTAACGGCAATTATATGCTTTCAGACAGGGCCTGGTTCAGTATGATAGCATATACAGCTAGAAACCGGATAGCTATAGAGCTCTACCCCGTAGAGTTTTATTACAATGACCCTCATTCGGGAACCAGTGAATTGACCTGGAAAACAGATGTGTTCTTCCCTTTAAAACAGCAATAATGAACTTAAATACAATATGATGATTAAAAAACCACAGTTATCTTTTTGGCAAATATTAAATATGAATGTTGGATTTCTGGGAATCCAGTACAGTTTTGGGCTACAACAAACTGCAATAAATCCCATATTCCTATATTTGGGCGCATCGGAAGAGATGCTACCTATTTTAAATATTGCCGGGCCTGTAACCGGCCTTATCGTTCAGCCAATCATTGGTGCCATGTCAGATAAAACTTGGTCTCCTCGTTGGGGGAGACGCAAGCCTTATTTTTTGATAGGAGCATTACTGGGTAGCCTGTGTTTGTTTGCATTTCCTCATAGCCCTGTCCTTTGGTTTGCTGTAGGATTATTATGGATTTTAGATGTTGGGAATAATATGGCTATGGAACCCTACAGAGCTTTTGTAGGTGATAAATTACCTGAAAAACAATTGAACTTAGGTTACCAAATGCAAAGTTTATTTGTAGGGGCAGGAATTTTATTAGCTAATGGTTCCATTGTTTTATTTCAATATTTATTTGGGGGAGAATCTGTTGAAGAAGCAGGTACTATTCCGCAATGGTTGTATTATTCGTTCTATATTGGGGGTATTCTATCATTAACAACTATTTTATGGTCTGTACTTAAAACTCCGGAAATTCCTCCTACAGAAGAAGAAATGAAAGAAGTAAATAAAATGAAGATGTTACCTTTAAGTCAACGTGTCATAAAGCCTTTTATAGAAATAGTTGACGCAATTAAAGATATGCCAAAATTTATGTGGAAAATAGGAGCTGTTTATTTATTTCAATGGTACGCACTCTTTATTTATTGGCAGTTTATTACGCCGCTCTTTAAATTAACGTTGGGTTATTCTACTTCCGAAGCGGCTTCTCAAGCTGCAAAAATGAGCCTTACTTACAATACTGCTACTATGTTGATTGCCATGGCACTAGTACCCTTAACCACTCGTTTTGGTGGTAAAAAGATTTATGGCTTAAGTTTGGTGAGCACGGCAATAGCCTTGTTTTGTATCCCATCTATCAGCGATCCAAATCTGGTTTTGATTCCAATGATACTATTTGGAATTGGTTGGGCCGCTATGATGGGAATACCGTACACCATGGTATCTAAAGTTGTTCCGCAAGACAGACGAGGTGTATACATGGGTATCTTAAATATGATGATTGTCATTCCAATGGGCATTCAAACCCTCACATTTGGGCCTATTTATAAGTATCTTTTGGGAGGAAATGCTATCAACGCTATTTTATTTGCCGGAGTGTTCTTTATCATTGCTTCTTTATTAGCCATCCGTTTAAATATCCGTAAAACCGAAGCTCAATGAAAAATATAGGAATTAAAATATCGCTCTTTCTCATCTATTTTGTTTTTGCAGCACTCTTAAATAGTGTAGGAATTTTAATTGAACGTTCTCAAGAGGTATATGGAGTTTCCAAAGATAGTGCTGCTCTTCTTGAGTTATTTAAAGACATACCCATTGCTATTATTTCCTTTATCATAGGTTCTTTTTTACCCAAAATAGGTTATAAAAAAGGAATGCTTTTTGCATTGGCTTTTGTATTTTTAGGTTGTTTGGGAATGTATTATGGCAATGCTTTTTGGGTAGTTAAAATACTATTTGCCGTAACAGGAATGTCATTTGCTATTGTAAAAGTATCTGTGTATGCTTTAATAGGATATGCAACAAATACAAAAAAAGATCACAGCCAACTGATGAGTTATATAGAAACTACCTTCATGGTGGGCATCATTTTTATGTATACTGTTTTTCCTTTATTCTATAGTGATACAGATCCCAATGGATGGTTAAGAGGATATGTACTCATGGCGGCCATTATCGGGATCTCTTTTTTCATTATCCTGCTATCAAAATTCAACCTCCATATAGAAGAAACAACAACAACATTACGTCAGGATTTTAGCAATATGCTTCAACTATTTAAAACGCCCGTCATATGGTTGTTTGCTGTTTTTGCTTTTTTTTATGTAATGACTGAACAGGGTATCATGACCTGGTTACCTACATTTAATAAAGAAACTCTAAACATCAAAGCAAAATTAGCATCGCAGATGGCAGTTATATTAATGGCTTCATTTGCTTTTGGGAGGTTTATTACCGGGTTGCTAATTAAAAAAATTAAATGGGTTTACATCGCCACTACAGGGTTGCTTTTAGCTGTTGTTTTAGTGCTTTTGATACTTCCTATGGCAAGTAATGTTCCCAATCAAACTGCGGGGAAATTAAGTGATTTGCCTTTAGTATCATTTTTATTCCCTATGATTGGGCTGTTCTTAGCTCCTTTGTACCCCTTGATAAGCTCTACGGTACTTTCCAATACCGATAAATCTCAACATAGCTCATTAGCTGGAATCTTAACATTTTTCTCTGCTGCAGGCGGAACCATCGGGTCATTTATCATTGGAAGTTTATTCGATCTGTTAGGAGGAAATAATGTTTTTTATCTTTCACTCGTTCCCATGGCTATTATCCTTTTTGCTATCTTCAGACTAAACAAGTTAGTAACCCATAATCTATGATTTTTGAATTTGATATTGAACAAACTTTAGAGCGGCTTTTAGAACAAGAGGACACCGACGGTGATAAAAAAATTACGGTAGAAGACAAAGGCCCCAAATCTTTTACTGTTTTTTACAACGAAAAATCTTATAAAATAAAAGGAACGTACCATCTTTCCAACCTTCTGCAAGAACTGGTCATTCAAAAACTGGAAGGAAAAGCAATTGCAAAGATTCCTCTTAAAAAAATTGAAGAACTCCCTACCGATAGAATTTCCCGAATGATCAAAGAATACTATTGGAACGGACTTACCAGAACTATGGACAAATCCGGGATCAAAAGACTCACTAGCGATACCAAAAACAAATCATTAACCTCTGACGTACTGCCTGTTTATGTCCCTTTCAAAGATGATATAGCCTATAAATACTATACTGATTTAGAGAAAACGCTCCCCATCAAAACCATACGGTTACCGGAAAACATTACTCCGGAATACGTAAAATCCATCAACAAATCTCCCGGAATTTTGAGTTTAAGATTAGAACAAAAAGAAAAGGAAGTTGTTGGAATACCTTTTGTTGTTCCCGGAGGACGATTTAATGAAATGTATGGCTGGGACAGTTATTTTGAAGCTGTGGGACTGATGGTGGATGGAAAAGTAACCTTAGCCAAAAGTATGGCAGATCATTTTCAATATCAGATAGAACATTACGGAAAAATCTTAAATGCCAATCGTTCTTACTACCTGACCAGGACACAACCGCCTTTTTATTCTAGCCTCATCAGAGAAGTTTATGAAGTAACCAAAAATAAAAATTGGTTGAAAAGCCATTTGGAAACAGCTATCAAAGCCTACGAGACCATCTGGATGGTAGATGGTAAAAGGAAAACTGAAAATGGGTTAAATCGTTATCTGGCAGAAGGAATAGGAATTCCTCCGGAAACCGAAGAAGGGCATTTTGATGCAATTATTGAACCTTTTGCTAATAAAAAAGGATTGACAATTACCGAATATATTGAGGCTTATGATAATGGGAGTATCCAAAACCCATTATTAGACCTTTATTTTTTGCATGACAGATCGGTAAGAGAATCCGGACACGATACATCGTATAGGCTTGATGGAAATTGTGCCGATCTTAACCTTGTAGACCTCAACTGTATGCTCTACAAATACGAAACTGATTTTGCGGAACTCATACAAAACGAGTTTGACGACCTGTTTGCTATGGGAGATCAAACGCTCACCGGTAATTATTGGATGAAAAAGGCAAAAATACGAAGAGAACTGGTCGATCAATATTTGTGGAACGCGATCAAAGGAATGTATTTTGACTATGATACAAAACTTCAAAAACGATCTGATTTCATCGCTGCCACTACGCTACTTCCTTTATGGTGTAAACTGGCATCCAAAGAACAAGCAACACAACTCGTAAAAAATGCGATACCACAATTATTACAACAAGGAGGCATTGCCGGGAGTACCCAAAAAAGTATTGGTGAAATTTCAGAAAAAAGACCACAGAGACAATGGGATTATCCGAATGGTTGGGCTCCACACCAAATGATGATCTGGAAAGGCTTGTTAAATTACGAATATGAAAATCTTGCCCAAGAGCTGATCTACAGGTGGTTGTATATGATCACCCGAAATGCAGTAGATTACAACGGAACCATTCCTGAAAAATACGATGTTGTAGCAGCTACTCATAAAGTCTTTGCAGAATACGGAAATGTAGGAACAGATTTTTCGTACATAACCCGGGAAGGATTCGGATGGATGAATGCTTCTTATCAATATGGATTATCTTTGTTACAAAAAGAGTACCGCTCTTTGTTGGACAAATTGGAACATCCTGATCATGTTTTTTAAACCTTTATACCAATATATAATCCACAGGTTTTAAGTATCTGTGAGGTTATCAAACAGCAATACCTATTGATCTCAAGAGAAAAACAACTTAAAAAATTAAAGGAAGTAACTGAATGGGACATCATTGTCATTGGTGGTGGTGCCAGTGGCTTGGGCATCGCTTTGGATGCTGTTACCAGAGGTTTTTCGACAGTACTTTTTGAGCATGTAGATTTCGGCAAGGGGACTTCCGGCAGAAGTACCAAGTTAGTGCATGGTGGTGTCAGATATCTTGCGCAAGGAAACATCAGTTTGGTAAAAGAAGCATTAAAGGAGCGAGGAATTCTCTCAAAAAATGCCAAACACCTTTTTAAAAATCAAACTTTCATCATCCCTTGTTATCAATGGTGGGAAAATTTCTATTACACCATAGGTTTAAAAATATATGATTTTCTGGCCAAAAAGCTAAGCCTGGGAAAATCGACATGGATCCGTAAAAAAGAAATGACAAAAAGGTTCTCTACCTTAAAACGATCAAAACTCTCCGGAGGTGTTGTTTACCATGACGGTCTGTTTGATGATGCTCGCCTCGCCGTAAACCTGGCACAAACATCCGTACAACATGGAGCAACCGTATTAAATTATACCAAAGTAATTAATTTGATAAAAAATCATACAGGCACTATTCAAGGTGTTCTTGTAGAGGATAAAGAAACTTGCGAAGTCTATACGGTAAAAGGCAAAGTCGTTGTCAATGCTACCGGTGTTTTTGCCAACAAGATCTTTAAATTGAACGGTCGCAAAAAAAGAGAGTTAAAAGTAGTTCCCAGTCAAGGGATACATCTTGTTTTAGATACTTCTTTTTTAAACAGCAAACATGCTTTAATGATTCCAAAAACTTCTGACGGCAGAGTACTTTTTATAGTTCCCTGGCATGGAAAACTCATTGTTGGAACAACAGATACACCCATTACCAAACCAAGTTATGAACCCAAAGCTTTTGATGAAGAAATCGATTTCATTTTACAAACTGCCGCTGCCTATCTGGTAAAAGTTCCCGGGAGAAAAGATGTACTTTCTGTATTTGCGGGATTGCGACCTTTAGTTGCTCCCGAAGGTGATAAGAAAAATACTAAAGAAATATCAAGAGGGCATAAAATCATCGTTTCTGAAACCGGATTGATTTCCATTCTAGGCGGCAAATGGACCACTTACAGGAAAATGGCAGAAGAGGTCATGGATAAAGCAATTGAAGTTCATGGTTTATTGAACAAGTTTTCAGTTACAGAAACGTTTTCAATTCATGGCAGTATTGACAATCAGTTACGCCCGGAAGATTCGCACTGGGATGTTTACGGAAGTGATGCTGAAAACCTCCAAAGATTCATCCAAACCAAAGAAGTTTATGCACAGAAAATTCATCCTCAATATGATTATACAGTGGGTGAAATTGTTTGGTTCATTCAAAATGAAATGGCAAGAACTGTTGAAGATATTCTGGCTCGCAGAATACGGTTGCTCTTTTTAGATGCAAAAGCAGCTGTAGAATCAGCTCCAAAAATATCTGAAATTTTGGCAAAAGAATTGGACAAAGATACTCACTGGGCTAATACCCAAACCGAAGAGTTTATTGCTTTGGCTAAAAATTACCTATTGAATTAATCCAAAAATCATGTCTGAAAAATTCATTCTTTCTCTGGATCAAGGTACTACCTCGTCAAGATCAATTATCTTTGACCATCAAGGAAATATTGTTTCTATAGCGCAACAGGATTTTGAACAGATTTTTCCTGAGGATGCCTGGGTGGAACATGATGCACTGGAAATCTGGTCATCTCAATTGACGACAATTAAAAAAGTGTTGGAAAAAGCAAAGATCACTATCCGGGATATCGCAGGAATAGGTATTACCAACCAGCGGGAAACTGCAGTTGTATGGAATAGAAATATCGGTGAACCTTTATGCAACGCGATTGTGTGGCAAGACAGAAGAACAGCAGGCTATTGTGAAGAATTAAAAAAGAAGGGCTATGCTAATCTCATCCGGAAGAAAACCGGACTTGTTTTGGATGCTTATTTTTCAGCTACCAAAGTAAAATGGATTCTGGACAATGTAGAAGGTGCAAGAGAACTTGCAGATCAAGGAGATTTATGCTTTGGAACCATAGATACCTGGCTTGTCTGGCAACTGACAAAAGGAGAAGTTTTTATCACGGATGTTAGCAACGCAAGCAGAACCTTGTTATTTAATATTCATACGTTGCGATGGGATGACGAACTTCTGGAACTTTTCAACATTCCCAAAACCATGCTCCCGGAAGTCAGGGAAAGTAGTGAAGTTTACGGAACTACAGACGCTTCTCTTCTAGGTGAAGCCATTCCGATTGCCGGAATTGCCGGAGATCAGCAGGCTGCACTTCTTGGTCAGCTTTGTACGGAAAAAGGAATGGTGAAAAACACCTATGGAACCGGTTGCTTTCTGTTAATGAACACCGGAGAAAGTCCCATTCCTTCTCATAATAATTTACTCACAACCATCGCTTGGAAAATCAATGGAAAAACAACCTATGCTTTGGAAGGAAGTGTCTTTATTGGCGGAGCTGCTGTTCAATGGTTACGGGATGGTTTGGAGATGTTTCAGGATGCGAAAGATATTGAAGCGCTTTCCGATGCTGTTTCAGACAGTCAAGGCATTGTATTTGTGCCTGCACTCACAGGTTTGGGGGCCCCTTATTGGGATCCGTATGCCAGAGGTGCTATTTTTGGAATCACCAGAGCCACAAATAAAGCCCACATTGCCAGAGCTACTTTAGAAGGAATTGCTTATCAGATATACGATATTGTAAAAGCTATGGAAGAAGACACAAAATATATAAGCAAAGAAATACGAGTTGACGGCGGAGCTGCCGTTAACAATTTGTTGTTGCAGTTTCAATCGGACATTTTTCAACTCAATGTCATAAGACCACAAATTACTGAAACAACTGCTTTAGGTGCAGCTTATCTAGCCGGATTGGCTATCGGGTATTGGAATCTTGATGAATTAAAACTCCAATGGAAAATGGATAAAAAATTCATTCCGGAAATCTCTAAAGGTGAAGCTATTCACAGTATAAATAAATGGCATGAAGCCGTAGGCAGGATTAGGACTAGTTGATTAATTTACAATGAATAAATCGGAGAATAAAGTTTTCAATCTTTGAATCTTTCAATTTATTCAATCAATACTTCTTGTACTTTATCTGCTGCTTCCTGAAACTCAATAGCAGAAATAATTGCCATTCCGCTCGTATCTATTAATTCTTTAGCTTCTTTAGCATTCGTGCCCTGTAAACGGACAATGATAGGTATTTTAATGGCATCGCCCATATTTGTATATGCATCTACAATACCTTGGGCAACACGGTCGCAACGGACAATTCCTCCAAAAATATTCACTAAAATTGCTTTTACATTCGAATCTTTTAAAATAATTCTAAAGGCCGTTTCTACACGTTTTGCATCTGCGGTACCTCCAACATCCAGAAAATTTGCCGGATCACCTCCGGCTTGCTTAATTAAGTCCATTGTTGCCATGGCCAATCCGGCTCCATTAACCATACAACCAACATTTCCGTCTAAATCGACATAATTCAAACCGGCGGCTTTCGCTTCAACTTCGATAGGGTTTTCTTCGCGCAGATCTCTTAATTGTACATACTCTTTATGGCGAAATAATGCATTATCATCTAAAGATACCTTTGCATCTACTGCCAAAATCTTATTGTCGGATGTTTTTAATACCGGATTAATTTCAAATAAAGACGAATCGGATTTTACATAAGCTGTATATAAAGAACTAACAAATGCGGTCATTTCTTTAAATGCCATACCACTTAACCCTAAATTAAATGCAATTTTTCTAGCTTGAAAAGGTAGCAACCCTATAGCGGGATCAATCTCTTCAGTAAAAATCAAATGCGGTGTTTTTTCTGCTACTTGTTCAATATCCATACCTCCTTCCGTAGAATACATGATCATATTTCTACCGGTTTTTCTATTTAGCAAAACAGATATATAATATTCTTCCGGTTCAGAATCACCGGGGTAATACACATCTTCAGCAATTAATACCTGATGTACCTTTTTACCTTCGGCAGGAGTTTGAGGTGTTTTTAGCATCATTCCAATAATATCATTAGAAATGCTTTCTACTTCCTGTAAATTCTTTGCCAGTTTAACTCCTCCCCCTTTTCCACGGCCTCCGGCATGAATTTGAGCTTTCACTACATGCCAACTTGTTCCGGTTTCCGCAGTTAATTGCCTTGCTGCGTCCACAGCTTCTTTATGGTTACCTGCTACAATTCCGCGTTGGATTCTAACACCAAAACTGTTTAGTATTTCTTTTCCCTGATATTCGTGTAGATTCATTATATATAATGGTTTATGCTACTCGCAAAAATACAAATTCAAATATAGTTTTGATAAAAGAAGTTGATTAAAATGATGTACTTATTATTTTATATATCAAAAGTACCTTCCCCTGCCTCCTACCCGGCAGAAAATATCTACAGATACTCCCAAATATGCTTCGTTATTTTTATAGCAATCTCAGGTACTGCGCTTCCTGTGAGGATACTCATAAATAGCAAACTATGTAACATATCTTTATTAACAGTGTCTTTAGAAGTAATTAACATGAATTTATGATTCTTGTTATAAAATGATAATACATTAGTAAACACAAACTGTACCAACTCAATAAATGAATAAAATTCTATTTATACTACTGATTTTTATTTTTTATTCGAATCAAACCCAGGCACAATCAGATCAGGAGCGGAAAAAAATAAAAACTACTAGAGTTACAAAAGCGCCTACGATAAATGGCATATTAGACGATGAAGCATGGAAAGATACGGAGATAGCAAAAGATTTTATCGTGTTGAGACCGGATAATGGTAAAAAAGAATCAGAAGCCCATAAGACAGAAGTAAAGGTTATTTATGATGACAATGCGATCTATATTGGTGCTTATATGTATGATCCCGACCCGATGAAAATCCCCATGGAATTTACGAACAGAGACAATTTTGGGCAGGCAGATTTCTTTTTGGTAACCATCAATCCAAATGATGACGGACAAAATCCTTTTGAGTTTGTAGTGCTGAGTACAGGCTCCCAAGCTGAGGCCAGAGTATCTGAAGGAAATGAAGATTTTGCATGGAACGCGGTATGGGATAGTGATGTAAAAGTTACGGATAAAGGCTGGGTTGTGGAAATGAAAATCCCGTACAGGGCATTGCGATTTTCAAATCAAGAAGTACAATCGTGGGGTTTTAATTTTCATAGGAGAATACAAAATCTGAATGCACAATATACCTGGAATCATATTGATAACACTAAAGGAATATGGACTCAATATGACGGATTAATCGAAGATTTTAGAAATATCAAACCTCCAACACGGTTAACTTTTTATCCATATGCCTCGGCCACCAGCAATTCTATGGGTAATGGAACTACAGAGAACAGTTATAGTGTTGGAATGGATGTTAAATACGGAATTACAGAGAATTTTACCTTAGATGCTACATTGATTCCTGATTTTGGACAAACAGCTTTTGACAATGTAAGCTTAAATCTGGGCCCGTTTGAGCAAGTATTTAGTGAACAACGCCAATTCTTTACCGAAGGAACGGAGCTGTTTAACAAAGCTGGTTTATTTTTTTCGAGAAGAATAGGAAATACTCCTACCAACAGTGATACCGTTGCAAGCAATTTGACCTCAGATGAAGAAATTGTTGATAATCCCGACATGGTAAAGACTCTAAATGCAATTAAAGTCTCGGGAAGAACCAAAAAAGGTTTAGGTATTGGGGTTTTTAATGCAATTACTGAAAAAACAGAAGCAACCATTAGAAATACAGTTACAGGAAATACCTATAAAGTAACTACAGAACCCTTTGCAAACTACAATGTTATGGTACTGGACCAGGTATTTAATAAAAACTCTTCCGTGACCTTAACAAATACGAATGTAACCAGAGATGGTAGTTTTAGAGATGGGAATGTAACCGGTGTTACCTATCATGTCAGAACTAAAAACAGCAAATATTTTATAGACGGTTCCTATAATATGAGTACTGTTTTTGAAAATGGGGTAACAACTACCGGGCATAATTTTGATACAAGTATAGCAAAAGCTGCCGGAAACTGGAGATATGAAGTGGGATATACTTTTGATGATAAAAACTATGATATCAATGACTTAGGCCAGCAATTTAGAAATAACAGGCAACGAATTTACGGCAATCTCTCTTATAGGATTTTAAACCCCAAAGGCAATTTCAATCAGTGGAGAGTGAACACCTGGTGGAACCTAAATTATCTGCATAGCCCGGGAACATATACCGGAAATAATGTAGGAATCGGAAGTTGGGCAGCAACTAAGGAACGCCTTAGTTTTGGAGGAAATGTAAATGGAAATATCGGTCGTCAATTTGACTATTTCGAGCCAAGATTAGATATTTCTCAATTGAGATTTTTTATAAGGCCTACAAGAATCACGATAAACAGTTGGGTTTCTACGGATTATAGAAAGAAATTTGCTCTTGATGCAAACTTCTATAGATCTTTTTATTTAAATAACCCTCGTGATGCTTTTGGGTTTAATTTTTCACCAAGATTTAGATTTAGCAACCTGTTTTCCCTATCCTATGGTCTTAGTTATAATAAAAACAGTAGTCAGGAGGGTTATGTAACAATGGATACGAACAATTTACCCATTTTCGGACAAAGAGATATCAAAGAACTTGAAAATACTATTTCAGCAAAATATAGTTTTAGTATTCAGTCTTCATTATCTTTAACATTTAGGCATAATTGGTCCGACGTGCAATATGAATCTCAATTTTATGACCTGGGAATCGACGGGTATTTAATCCCCAATACTTTTTCAGAAAATAGTGATATTAACTTTAATAGCTGGAATTTAGATTTAAACTATATCTGGCAATTCGCCCCCGGAAGCCAGTTAATTGCATTTTACAGAAACAGTATTTTTAGTGTAAATGAAAATACCGGTCAAGGCTTTTTTACAAATCTTAATAATCTGTTTAGCGAACCAAAACAGCATATATTTTCGCTCCGTGTTGTTTACTTTATAGATTATAATAATATTAAAAATATTTTCTAAATCCATTAGAATTCGGGTGGTTTTTAATACTTTCGCCCTACTGATAAGACACCTATGATTGTTGCTAAAAATATTTACAAATATTTCGGAGAACTGGAAGTACTAAAAGGGGTAAATCTTCGTATAGAAAAAGGAGAAATTGTAGCTATTGTAGGTCCTTCCGGAGCCGGTAAAACCACGCTACTACAAATATTAGGAACTTTGGACAAACCGCTCAAAAAAGAAAACTCCGAATTAAAAGTCAACAATGTTTCTCTGCAATCAATGAATGATAAAGAACTCTCCGTTTTTCGCAATAAACACATTGGGTTTATTTTTCAATTTCATCAGCTATTACCGGAATTTACTGCCATGGAAAATGTGTGTATTCCTGCATTTATTGCTAAAAAAAGTAAGCGGGAAACCACATCAAGAGCAAAAAAACTTTTTAGCTTTTTAGGGCTTTCAGATAGAATATACCATAAACCAAACGAACTCTCCGGAGGAGAACAACAACGTGTTGCCGTAGCAAGAGCTCTGATAAATAGCCCTTCAGTAATTTTTGCGGATGAACCAAGTGGTAATTTAGACTCTGTTGCAGCCGGGAACCTACATGAATTATTCTTTAAACTAAGAGATGAGTTTCAGCAAACCTTTGTATTGGTTACGCATAATGAGGAATTAGCCAATATGACAGATAGAAAACTAACGATGAAAGATGGTATTATCATCGAAAGTTTTTAATATGAATACTTCCGAATTGAAAGCGTTTTTGGACGAAAAAGTTGCATTATATCACAACCCTACTTTTATCGATTCGGATCCTATTCAAATTCCACATTTATTTTCAAAAAAAGAAGATATCGAAATTGCCGGATTTTTAACAGCAATTATTTCCTGGGGAAACCGCAAGATGATCATTAAAAGCGCTTCTAAAATAATGAGATTATTAGATAATACGCCCTATGATTTTGTTATAAACCATTCGGAAAAAGATATAACTCATTTAGAAAGTTTTGTTCATAGAACATTTAATACTACTGATTTACAGTATTTTATAAAATCTTTGCGCAATGTTTATAAAAAATATCAAGGCTTAGAGAACGCCTTTTCGATAAAAGACAATACTACTGATTATAAAACAAGTATTTCTAAGTTTAAACGACTGTTTTTTGAATTACCACACCCCAAGCGAACTCAAAAACATATTTCTGATCCGGAGAAAAATTCAGCTGCAAAACGAATAAATATGTTTTTACGCTGGATGGTTCGGGATGCTTCAATGGGAGTTGATCTTGGCCTCTGGAAAACACATAGCTCTTCTCAGTTATCCTGTCCTTTAGATGTACATTCGGGAAATGTGGCAAGAAAACTCACCATACTGCATAGAAAGCAAAACGACTGGAAAGCCGTATCCGAGCTGGATATGTCTTTAAGAACTTTTGATAGTAATGACCCTGTTAAATACGATTTTGCATTATTTGGATTAGGCGTTTTTGAAAAATTTTAATTTCTTTATGACACTTTTAAGTATACATATTTTAAACAAGATTATGAAAAACATATTTTTTCTTTTTTTCGGCACTTTCACTTTTTTAGTGTATTCGCAAGATGTAAGAATACCGCTGGATACCATTGTAAATACAAATGGAGAGGTCATTATCAACGGATCAAAAGTTACCTATAAAGCAACAACAGGCATGCAACCGGTATGGGATGATCATGGAGAAATTATTGCCTCTTTGTATTTTACATATTATCAAAGAACCAATGATAAAGACAAAAAAAACCGACCTATTATTATGTCATTTAACGGAGGGCCCGGATCGGCTTCCTTATGGATGCATATTGCATATACCGGCCCAAAAGTTTTAAAAATTGATGATGAAGGAAACCCCATACAACCATACGGGATTAAGGATAATCCTTACTCAATATTAGATGTAGCGGATATCGTTTTTGTAAACCCGGTAAATACGGGGTATTCAAAACCGGTAGTGAAAAAAGGGAAAAAGCTCAATACGTCAACTTTTTTTGGTATCAATGCAGATATTGCATATTTGGCAGGTTGGCTGAATACATTTATCACCCGAAATAACCGGTGGGAATCTCCAAAATATATCATTGGCGAAAGCTATGGAGGTACCAGGGTTATGGGATTGGCAGCAGCATTGCAAAATAAACATTGGATGTATTTAAATGGTGTGATTATGGTATCTCCTGCGGATTATAAAATCTTAAGGACAGGAAGCCCTTTGGAATCTGCCATTAATTTACCTTATTTTACCGCAGCAGCTTGGTATCACAACATGTTATCCGATGATCTGCAACAAAAAGATTTATTAGAAGTTTTGCCCATGGCTGAAGCGTATGCCATTAATACACTACTTCCTGCAATCTCCAAGGGCGGATTTATTTCGAAAGAAGAAAAAGACAATGTTGCGGAAAAAATATCCTATTTCTCCGGAATATCCAAAAAAGTGATTCTGAAACACAATTTAGACCTTCCAAAAAACTATTTCTGGAAAGAGCTTTTGCGTGATAAAAGCGGATATACGATAGGTCGCCTGGATTCTCGGTACAAAGGCTTAGATAAAAAGGAGGCAGGTGATAAGCCGGATTATAATTCGGAACTCACTTCATGGCTCCATTCATTTACGCCGGCAATTAACTATTATATAAGAGAACACTTACATTTTAAGACCGACGTAAAGTATAATGTTTTCGGTACTGTCAATCCCTGGGATCGAAGAAACAATAACGTTAGAGAAAATTTGAGAAAAGCAATGGCTCAAAATCCCTATTTAAAAGTATTGATTCAATCGGGTTATTACGACGGCGCCACTACTTATTTCAATGCAAAATATACCATGTGGCAAATTGACCCAAGTGGAAAAATGAAGGATCGTTTCTATTTTAAAGGATATCGCAGCGGACATATGATGTATTTGCGTAATGAAGATCTTAAAAAAGCAAATGATGATTTGAGGAGTTTTATAAAAGCTAGCGCGTCAAAAGGAAAAGCAGCTAAATATTAAATAGTAATATGCAGTTTAAAAATCCTGAAATTTTATACTTCCTTTTTGCATTAATAATTCCCTTATTAGTGCATCTTTTTCAGCTTCAAAAATTTAAAAAAGTAGTATTTACAAATGTTGCTTTTTTAAAAAAGATTGAAGCAAAAACCCGTAAAAGCTCCAGATTAAAAAAATGGTTGATCTTATTGCTAAGGATGTTGCTGTTTTCAGCTGTTATCTTCGCTTTTGCACAACCGTATTTTAGTAGTGAAAAAAACGTGCAACAAAGACTGCATCACTACATATATTTAGACAATTCAATCAGTATGAATGCTATTGGAAAAAGAGGAAAATTATTACCCATAGCTGCAAAAGATATTATAGAGACTATTTCTGATGAAAGTGCATATTCTCTGTTAACAAACTCAAATTTTTACCCTAATTTAAATGTGTCGGAATTAAAAACTATATTAAAAAAAGTCAGTTTTACAGTAAAAAAATTAAGCATAGAGAGCATTTTGTTAAAAATAAATGTTGAAAATAAAAATTTAAATAAAATAGTATTAATATCTGATTTTCAAAATATAAAAAAAGAAAATGATTATAGATTTACAAATATAACTACGCCTGTTTCTTTAATAAAACTCAATCCTGTACTACAAAATAATATTTCTATAGACAGTATTTTTATCACCAATAAAAACCAAGCGAATTTTACGGTAAATGTTGTTGTTAAAAATCAGGGAGAGGCAAAAAAAAATATACCGATTTCAATTTTTAATGCCGGCGAATTGCTCAGTAAAAAATCTTTCTCTATTGAAAAAAACTCGGAAAAAATCATCGATTTTGAAATTCAAAGCAAGCCTCAATTTTTAGGAGAAATCAGCATATCGTATAAAGATGTTTTTTTGTTTGATAATCGTTTCTTTTTTACAGCTAATTTTAATGATAAAATAAACGTGTTAAGCATTGGTAAAACGAGTGCTTATTACCCAAATATTTTTACCTGGGATGAATTTTTTTTTACGCATGTACCGGAGACAAAAATGAACTATAATCTCATCTCAAAACAACAACTTATTATTTTAAATGAGGTTGAAAATATTCCTGCTCCCCTGTCAAATGCGTTAACCGAATTTGTTGAAAAAGGAGGATCGCTGATCATCGTTCCCAGTGAAACAAGCATTATCAATTCTTATAATTTATTTTTTAGGAGAATAAGTTTGGGAAGCATTTCAAAAAAACAACGCGATTCACTTAAGATTACCACAATTCATTATAATCATCCTGTTTTTAAAAATGTATTTACTAAAAAAATTCAAAATTTTCAATACCCGTCCGTTATAAAGAGTTTTACTACCACATCAAAGATGATCCCCATAGTGAGTTATGAAGATGCCACTGCGTTTTTGGCAACATCAACATATAAAAAAGGTCGGTTATACTGGTTTTCTGCCCCTATCAATAACAAAAATTCAAACTTTACAAACTCTCCTTTAATTGTTCCAACACTCTATAATATTGGTCAAAATAGTTTGCGTGTAGCAAAGCCCTATTATATACTGCAAGAAACAAACACCATAGATATAAATGCTTCTATTGGCAAAGATGATATCGTTACTATCAAAAATGAGCATACATCCTTTATTCCGATTCAGCAAAACGCTCAAAATAAAATAACGGTAATCACCACAGATAAACCGGTCAAAAGAGGTTTTTATTATTTGGTTTGTAAAGACACCTTAAAGACCATTTCTTATAATAATCCGGTTGCCGAAAGTTCTTTGCATTATCTGGATACAAATGCCATATCGAATAAAAATACCCATATAGATTCTTATGAAACCATCGACGAATATTTTAATGAGTTAAAACAAAAAAGCAAAGTTCAGTGGCTATGGAAGTTGTTTTTAGTATTGGCAATTGTATCTTTGCTGTCGGAAATTTTAATTCTTAAATTCTTTAAAATATGACTACGCTCTTAAAGTCGGCTATCATTATAGATGCTTTAAGCCCTTATCACAAGCAGCAGAAAGATATTTTAATTGCAGATGGTTTTATAAAAAAAATAACAAATACAATCCCCTCAAAAAAAGAATATATTCTGGTTGAGAAACCTAATTTACACGTTTCCTGCGGTTGGTTTGATACAAGCGTATCTTTTGGTGAACCCGGTTTTGAAGAAAGAGAAACGATAAAAAACGGCTTACAAGTAGCTGCCAAAAGCGGCTTTACCGCAGTAGCCGTTAATGCAAATACTTTTCCTGTTACAGATCATAAATCTGCCGTTGAATTTTTAATTAGCAATAGCACCGCCGGTAACGTAGAAGTATTTCCCATAGGAGCCCTTACAAAAGGCAGCAAAGGAGATGAAATGGCCGAATTATATGACATGCAACAATCCGGAGCTATTGCTTTCGGAGATTATAGTAAAGGTATTGCTAGTGACAATTTATTAAAAATATCCCTGTTATATGCCCGGAATTTTGACGGATTAGTGATCAGTTTTCCAAAAAATAATTCCATTGCAGGAGAAGGGATTGCAAATGAAGGAATCAATAGTACAAGACTGGGTATAAAAGGAATTCCTTCACTGTCGGAGCACCTTCAAATAGCAAGAGATTTGTATTTATTGGAGTATACAGACGGAAAATTGCATATTCCTACGATTTCTACGGCAAAATCGGTAGCGTTAATAAGAGAAGCCAGGAAAAAAGGATTACAGATAAGCTGTAGTGTAACCCCCCACCATCTCTGTCTAACCGATGCCATGCTGGAAGGATTTGACAGCAATGCAAAAGTAAGTCCTCCGCTCCGTACGGAAGCCGATACAAAAGCACTCGTCAAAGGCTTGCAAGATGGTACCATTGATATGATTGCTTCGGATCACAATCCTGTTGATATAGAAAATAAAAAATGTGAATTTAGCCTGGCACTGGACGGAACCATTGGATTAGAAAGCCTGTTTGGTACTGTAAATTCAGTACTCGACTTGGAAACTGCTATTGAAAAAATAACTACGGGCCCCAGAGCTGTTTTTGGAATAGCCATTCCGGAGATCAAAGAAAACACCAAAGCAAATCTTACACTGTTCAACCCGAACGGAGAAACGGCTTTCTCCGAAGACAATATACTATCCACATCAAAAAACAGTGTTTTTTTAGGGAAACAGTTAAAAGGCAGTGTTTATGGTATCTATGCTAAAAACCAACTTATATTAAATTCATGAAATCAGAATTACACCATGTTGTCAGACAACCTAAAAAGATTTCCGAACAACCGCCCTTATTAATTTTATTGCATGGATATGGGAGTAATGAATCATATCTGTTTTCTTTTGCAGAAGAGTTGCCCGATGAATTATTAATTATAAGTTTGCGTGCTCCGTATGAGATGGGATATGGCGATTATGCCTGGTATGTTATCAATCTGGATACTACCGACAACAAATTCTCTGATTTACATCAGGCCAGGATATCTTTAAGTAAAGTTGCCGAATTTATAGACGAAGCCAAAGAATTTTACAATACCCATACAAAGAATACTTTCTTGTTGGGCTTTAGCCAGGGTGCTATTTTGAGCTATGCATTAAGCTTTACTTACCCCAATAAAGTACAACATATCATAGCATTAAGCGGTTATATCAACGAGGAGTTACTTCCTGAAAAGATAGAGGCGGATATGCATACCGATTATTATATCTCTCATGGAAGTGCAGACCAAGTATTACCTGTGGAATGGGCGAGAAAAGCCGCACCTTTATTAAACTCCTTAGGATTAAAAAATGTGTATTCCGAGTATCCGGTAGGCCACGGTGTGGCGCCACAGAACTTTTACAGCTTTAAAAAGTGGATTGAAGAACGATTATGAGACCTTTGCAGAATTGATTTTGCAAAGGTTTCATTATTTTAATTCCCGTACCCAAATATTACGATAACTCACACCACTCTGATCACGGTGATCCTGTAGCTTAATAGGGCCGGCACCATGCACTTTGTTTTTAGGCCATCCGATATATTCCGTTGTCCCCAAAATCTGAAAATGATCCTGAACTAATACCCCATTGTGAAGTACCGTTATGGTAGCGGACTTCGTTTTGTTGCCTTCGTCGTCAAACTCCGGGGCATGAAAAATAATATCATACGAGTTCCATTCTCCTGTAGGAACAGAAGCCGTTACCAGTGGTATGGACTGTTTGTAAATAGAAGTTACCTGCCCATTTACATACGTAGGATTATCATTATTATCCAAAACCTGAACTTCATATTTGTCCTGTAAAAAAACCCCGCTGTTACTTCTTGCCTGACCTTTGGCTTTATTCTCAGGGTTGCTTCGCCATTCCAAATGTAATTGAATACTTCCAAAAGAACGTTTCGTCTGAATATCTCCTGTTTTGTCTTTAACCGTCATACTACCATCATCATTCAATATCCATTGTACCGGTCCTTTATCTGCGGACGATTCCCATTCATTAAAATTTGAACCGTCAAAGAGGACAATAGCATCGTCGGGAGCCCCATTTTGTCCGGTTGGATTTACCTTAGGAGGGATTGGCTCCCAAACTTCCGTATCTTTTGGATCTGTAGGTTCTTGCTTGACAGCACTTGTTGCTTCAGCATCTTTTTTATTTTCTCTCTGTGGTGATTTACATGAAATAATGGATAGATCAAAAAATAGTAGAATAAGTATGAAATTTCTTGCTTGCATAGGTATATGGTTTAAATTCCTAATATTTTTTTTAGTTTTTGTTTATCGATATCAGCTCCGGCAAAATCATCAAAAGCCTTTTCCGTAGCCTCTATAATATGATTTGCAATAAAAGGAGCACCTTCTCTTGCACCTTGTTCGGGACTTTTAATGCAGCATTCCCATTCCATTACTGCCCAAACATCACATCCGTATTCAGTCAGTTTGGTAAAAATAGTTTTAAAATCTATTTGCCCATCACCTAATGATCGGTATCTTCCGGCACGATCTCTCCAATCTTCATACCCTCCGAAAACACCTTTTTTTCCGGTTGGGTTAAACTCGGAATCTTTTACGTGGAACGCTTTAATGAACTCATGATAATGATCGATGTACTCAATATAATTTAATTGTTGAAGCACAAAATGGCTCGGGTCGTATAAAATATTTACAGCTTTGTGATGGTTCGTTGCTTTTAAGAAGCGCTCAAAAGTAATACCGTCATGTAAATCTTCTCCGGGATGAATTTCATAGCAAACAGCTACGCCGTTATCTTGAAACTCATTGAGTAATGGCAACCATCTTTTTGCCAATTCTTCAAAACCCATTTCTACCAGTCCTTCGGGTCGTTGCGGCCATGGATGCCAGGTATGCCACAAGAGAGCGCCACTAAATGTGACATTTGTCTTTAAACCTAAATAATTACTGGCTCTGGCAGCACTTATGAGTTGTTTTCTGGCCCATTCGGTTCGTTTTTTAGGATTGCCTTTACAATCATCAGGCGCAAAATTGTCAAACATCAGATCATAAGCAGGATGTACGGCTACTAACTGCCCCTGAAGATGAGTAGATAATTCCGTAATTTCCAATCCGTAATCATTGACTTTTCCTTTGAGTTCGTCACAATAGGTTTTGCTTTCTCCTGCCAGCGACAGATCTATTAACCTGTTCTCCCAGGTAGGGATTTGAATTCCTTTATACCCTAAGTCCGAAGCCCATTTGCACAAACTATCCAGAAAGTTGAAAGGTGGTTTGTCATCCATAAACTGCGCTAAAAAAACAGCCGGGCCTTTTATTGTTTTCATGAAAATTTTAATTTGTGAAAAAAGTTATTGGTATATTGGTGAATTGGTAAAATAGTCATGTAAATTATTTTTTAGTTTGATAATTGCTTTTCCGATGTTGTAAATATTTTATATACCCATTCATCTTTTTAATGCATTTTGAATATGCTCAATTTTTGTTTTGTATGATTCATCTGTAAGGTAATGTTCTTCAAGTGAAACGCTTAAATGATCTTTCAATTCATACAAAGAACCTCTTGCCTGACGGCAATATTGGATTTGTTCTTGAAAATGGTACCGCCCATAACCTTCAGCAATATTTGCAGTAACAGATCTGGATGCTCTTACAATTTGATCTTTTAGTTTAAATTTTTCTTCAACGGGCAATACTTTTGAAAATTTAGAAAAATCTTTTCTAATTTCAACAGCAATTCTATAAACTTCTAAATCTTCTAACGAATACATATTGAATTAAACCGTATAAAACTTTACCAATCCACCAATTCACCATTTTACCAATATACCAATTCACCATTTTACCAATCCACCATTTCACCAATCACTGTTTCACTATTTCACCAAATCTACCCAAATATTTCCTTTTTTATGCGAAGCAACGCTCTGCTCTATAAAATTCATACCTCTGACACCATCCACGATAGATGGAAATTCCGCTTTATCGTAAGAAGCTCTGCGAACGGCTTTAGCAACTCCTCGGTAAATATTTCCCATCGCATCAAAAATACCCTCGGGATGTCCCGGAGGCATCTTTGCCCCGTCCAATGAAAGAGCACTATTGTAAGAATGGCCGGGTTTTAATGTTCGCAAGGGCAATCCGTCTTCTAATAAATATAAATAGTTAGGGTTTTCCTGTTCCCACTTAAAACTCGCTTTATTACCGTAAATAGCAACGGTAAAATTGTTTTCTTCTCCGGTGGCAATCTGGCTGGCCCTCAGCACCCCTTTAGTTTGATTGTCTAAACGTAAAAGTACAGTTCCGTCAATATCCATTTGGTTATCTTCATATAAATGATTCAAATCTGCCAAAATATGTTTGATTTCCTTTCCGGTTATATATTCCAGCATCTGAAAAGCATGTACACCAATATCGCCCATACAGCAACTGATCCCTGACTGTTTGGGGTTTAATCTCCAGATGGTTTTTCTTTTTTCGGGGTCATGAATAATCGGATTAATCCACCCCTGATAGTATTGCGCATCTACTTTTTGAATTTCTCCAATCACACCTTCTTCAATCATTTTCTTCATTTGCCGTACCATCGGATACCCGGTGTAGGTATGTGTCAATCCAAAAACAGTACAGGTTTGTTGTTGTACTTGTTGCAGTTCCAATGCTTCGGCATATGTCATCGTCATCGGCTTTTCACAAATGACATGAAATCCTGATTCCAATAGCTTTTTTGCCATAGGAAAATGCAAAAAGTTAGGCGTTAAAACCGAGACCACTTGTATTCGTTCAGTTTCGGGGAGTGCCTGTTCTTTGGTTATCATCGTTTCAAAATCCGGATAAATCCGATCTGTCGGGATTCCAATCTCTTCAGCAAATGCAATACTGATGTCATAATCTATATTAAAAACCCCGCCACAAAGTTCGTAAGCATCAAACATACTGGCAGCAACCCTGTGTAAAACACCAATTAAAGAATCGCCGCCGCCGCCAAGAACGCCCCATTTTATTTTTTTACTCATATATTTATTGTTTATAAGCTATTTTTTCGTTTTTAAATAATAAGGCAAAGAACACCGTAACAACTACAGCAAAGATTGCAGGGAAAGTCCATATGGATTTCCATAAATGCGTACCTTCTTCTAAAACGTTGGCATCAACAATTTTGCCGGCTATATAAAAACCTATCAACATTCCCAAGCCATAAGTAGCCAAAGTAATGAGACCTTGTGCTGCGCTTTTTATTTTTTCTCCTGCCTTATTATCCGTATAAATCTGACCGGAAACAAAGAAAAAATCATAACAAATACCGTGTAATAGAATACCAACAATAATCATAAAAAATAATTCACCGGCATTTCCATAAGCAAACAATACATATCTGAGAACCCATGCTAACATACCTACTATAATGGTTCTTTTAAAACCGTATTTTTTAAAGAAAAAAGGAAGAAGAAGCATGAACAAAACTTCTGATATTTGACCGGAAGATGCCCAGGCTGTCGACTTTTCAACACTACTTTCCGTTAAGAAAGGGCTTATATTTTGATAGTAGAATGCCAGAGGAATACAAATGAGTACAGAAGAAATAAAAAATACTAAAAAATTCCTGTCTTTTAAAAGTTTTAATGCACCCAACCCTAAAATATCAGAGATATTCACCTTTTCTCCTTTAGCTATCTTAGGTGGAGTTTTAGGGAGCGTAAAACTAAAGATTCCTAAAATCGCCGAAGCAATAGCTGTCATTAAAAATGTATTAGCCAATGCTCCTTGAGAAATACTTTCCATAGCATCCCATTTAAATACTAGACTAATTAACCAACCGGCGACTATCCATCCGGCTGTACCCCAAACCCTTATAAGGGGGAACTGCTTTGTGGGATCACTCAATTGATTAAAAGAGACGGAATTTACTAAAGCTAACGTAGGCATATATGCGATCATGTACCCAAGAACATAAGGGTAAAAAACTGCAAATTCTGTTGTTTGAGACATCTGATACATCAATACGGCACCTAACAGATGTAAAATAGCTAATATTTTTTCCGCATTAAAAAAACGATCAGCAATTAAGCCTATGATAAACGGAGCAATGATGGCTCCCCATGATTGTGTAGAATAAGCCATTCCGGTTTCTGCCCCTGTAGCAGACAAGTTACTACCTAAAAAAGTACCCATAGTTACAAACCACCCTCCCCAAATAAAAAATTCAAGGAACATCATAAAGGAAAGTTTGGTGTAAATTGTTTTATTCATTGTTTTCTATTTAGTTTGGTTGATGATCTTTTCAAGAAGAGTTTTAGTGGCCTTAATACCGGGAATGGGATCTCCACCTTCGTATTCAACCCCGATAAAACCTTCAAAACCGGATTCGTTTACAATTTCAATCATTTTAACATAATCAATTTTTGTTTCATTTCCTGCTTCGTCAAAAGCATAAGATTTTGCAGAAACGCCTTTAGCAAAGGGCATAATTTCTCTAATACCTTGATACTTATCGTATTCTTCAACGCAAGGAGTGCCCCATCTGGCATTGTTCTCTCTTTTTAAACAGAAGTTTCCGAAATCCGGTAGTGTACCACAGTTTTCCATATCCACTTCTTTCATAACTCTGGCTAGTAATGCTCCATTGCTTGATAACCCTCCGTGATTTTCAACTAAAATACTAACGTTTTTTGTAGCTCCATACTCAGCAAGAGCTTTTAATGATCGGACAGAGTTCTTAACCCACATTTCCGGATTCTCCTCTCCAAACAGATTGACACGGATAGAATGACAACCTAAATATGCTGCGGCATCAATCCATTTTTTATGATTTTCAATAGCTTCATTTGTTTTCTGTTCGCCAGAAAAAGACAAATCTCCTTCGCCATCAATCATAATCAGCAAGTTTTTTATACCCAGACTATCACTTCTTTTTTTTAGCACTTTTAAAATCGTATCCAGCCCCAGGTCTTTCATCGGGTAGTTTACATCTTTGCTCACATAAAGCTGGCTAACATACTCCAAACCTTCAAAACCCAGATCTTTGGCATCTTTGGCAAAATTCATCGGATCTTTTTTTTGAGTAAAAATATCTTTATGTAGCGACCATTGTGCTAAAGAAAACGAATATTTCAAATTGTTTTCCTGCGTACTTTTTTCTGTTTTTGATGGTTTTTTCTTACAAGCAAATAAAAAGAAGAATAGTGTAATGCAAAAAATTAAATACCTCATACGAAATCGTTTTAGTTAGTGAATATTTAAGAACAGGGGATAATAATAAGGATAATTTTCAAAAAAAACAGTATTTTCATAGCGAAAAAGTGTAGACGAGTTCACAATAATAAAGTTTTATAAACACTATAGGTAGGATAAAATCTGAATAGAACAAATATTTAAATAGACATGTATTTTCGTTCAAAACTCATAGTGATATAGATTATTTAAAATCAAAAAAATGATACATCAAACAGAATTTGACGCCATAGTCATAGGAACAGGTATTTCCGGAGGCTGGGCAGCTAAAGAACTATGTGAAAAAGGATTAAAAACCTTAGTTCTGGAACGCGGAAGAATGATTAACCATCCGGAAGGTTACACTACTGCTAATTTAGATCCCTGGGATGTTCCTTTTGGAGGCCAACCGACAACGGAAGATATTAAAAAACAAGAAAAACAGAACAGAACAGGGTACACGACAAACAAAATGCACAGCCATCATTTTGTAAATGATTTGGAGCATCCTTATAACGAAACGAAGCGTTTTGACTGGATACGGGGGTATCACGTAGGAGGCAGGTCTTTGATGTGGGGAAGGCAAAGCTACCGGTTAAGTGATTTTGATTTTGAAGCCAATATAAAGGAAGGAGTAGCCGTAGATTGGCCCATACGCTATAAAGATATAGCTCCCTGGTATGATCATGTAGAGCGTTTTATCGGGGTTAGCGGAGAAAAACTGGAACTACCTCAATTACCTGACGGCCAGTTTTTAAAACCCATGGAACTAAATTGTGTGGAAACGCATTTGAAAGATTCCATAAGTCAGAACTACAAGGATCGATTGCTTACTATTGGCAGGACGGCTCATATTACGGAAGGAACCAAACCTGGAAAAGGAAGGATAAACTGTCAATACAGAAACCGTTGTATGCGAGGCTGCCCGTTTGGAGCTTATTTTAGCAGTAACTCATCAACATTACCTACAGCAGAAGCTACAGGCAATATGACCTTAAGACCGAATTCAATTGTCTACAATATTAAGTATGACAAAGATACAAAGAGAGCAACCGGGGTCAGTGTGATAGATACGGAAACCAAACAAACGTATGATTTTAAAGCTAAAGTGATTTTCTTATGTGCTTCTGCTATTGCTTCAACATCTATTTTACTACAATCGAAATCCGATCGTTTTCCAAACGGTATGGGAAATGATTCCGGAGAACTAGGTCATAATTTAATGGATCATCATTTTAAAGCCGGTGCATTTGCTGCTTATGATGGTTTTCAGGATACCTATTACAAAGGACGCCGACCTAATGGTATTTATATTCCCAGATTTAGAAACCTCGGAGGAGCAACCGATCAAAAGAATTTCCTTCGTGGTTACGGGTACCAGGGAGGGGCTAGCAGAGATAACTGGCAAGATACTATTGCCGAACTAGGATACGGAGAAGAGTTAAAACAATCGATTATGAAACCTGCCAATTGGTCTGTTGGGTTGATGGGCTTTGGAGAATGTTTGCCTTATCACGATAATAAGATGACACTGGATTACGATAAGGAAGATCAGTGGGGATTACCTACTGTTACTTTTGATGCAGAATGGAAAGAAAACGAATGGGAGATGCGAAAAGATATGGTAGCACAAGCGATGGAAATGTTGGAAAAAGGAGGTTTTAAGGAAATTAAAGAATGGGATGACCCCGGTGCGCCCGGTTTGGGAATCCATGAAATGGGAACCGCGCGTATGGGAAGATATCCCAAAACATCTGTTTTAAACGCATATAATCAGGTACATGCCGTCCCCAATGTATTTGTAACGGATGGGGCCGCTATGACTTCCTCCGGTTGTCAGAACCCTTCGTTAACCTATATGGCGTTGACTGCCAGAGCAGCAAATTATGCCGTTGAACAATTAAAAAAGAAGAACTTATAATTATAAAGGTCATGAATAGAAGAGAAGCCGTTAAAAGTTTAGGTATGGGAGTGGGGTTTTTAGTAGCTACCCCATCCATATTAAGTTTATTACAAAGTTGTGAAAGTGAACCTGAGTTTCATCCTGTATTTGTAAGTGAGGGAGAAGGACATGCACTAAGAGAAATGGTTGGATTGATACTACCCTCTGATAAGCAGATTCCGGGAGCAAGAGCACTTTCAATTCACAGTTTTATAGATGCTTTTTGGGGAAAAGTACTCCCTGAGGAAGAACAGTCTTATGTCAAATTAGGTTTTGTATTGCTGGCTGAGGAGTTCAAAGGTATGTTTAATAAAGAACTATCTCAGGGAACTACCAAAGAATACGATCAGCTATTAGCAAAATATTTGAAAACATCAAAAGAGCAGCAAAAAGCATATGCTAAAAAGATAGGAGATTTTATGCAAACTGTTCAAAAAGATGCTTCCGTAAAACCAGACAGAGATGCTGCAATTTTCACATTGCTGGCAGGAATTCGGGGTGCTGCTATTTGGGGTTGGACTATAAATGAGGAAATAGGTGAAAAGGTACTTTGGTATGACCCTATACCAGGGCAATATTTAGGTTGTGTCTCTCCTGAAGAATACGGTAACGGGAGAATTATGTCTCTATAAATAATATGATGAATCGAAGAACTTTTATACAAAAGGGGGTCTTAACAGGTTCCTTTCTTGCTTTACATGGAAATTTGTTTGCTCAAAATTCTTCTTCGGAATCAACTGGATCAAAGCATCGGTTTCATCTGAAATATGCTCCGCATGATGGTATGTTTAAAGCACATGCGGGCAACGCTATTATTGATCAGCTAACATTTATGCATGAACAGGGGTTTTCTGTTTTTGAAGATAACGAAATGCGTAATCGCCCTATATTTGAACAAGTAGAAATAGCAAAAACCATGAGTCATCTCAACATGGAAATGGGTGTTTTTGTAGCTCATAAAATCTATTGGAAAAAACCTAATCTTGCAAGTGGGGACAAAGAATTTCGCCGTGAATTTTTACAGGATATAAGAAGTTCAGTGGCGATTGCAAAAAGAGTCAATGCCAAGTGGATGACAGTAGTCCCGGGATATACAGATTTCAGAAAAAAGAGGGGCTATCAAACGGCGAATGTAGTAGAAACGCTGAAGCAAGCAAGTGAAATTTTAGAACCTCATGGGTTGATAATGGTACTGGAACCGTTGAATTTCAGAGATCATCCCGGAATGTTTTTAACAGAATCTCCACAAGCTTACCAAATTTGTAAAATAGTGAACAGTCCTTCATGTAAAATCCTTTTTGATATATATCATCAGCAGATCCAAGAGGGAAATCTCTTGCCTAATATTGAGTCGTGCTGGGATGAGATCGCCTATTTCCAGATTGGAGATAATCCGGGTAGAAATGAGCCAACTACCGGAGAAATCAATTACAAAAACATTTTTAGGTATATCTATGACAAAGGGTTCAAAGGTATCTTAGGTATGGAACACGGAAACGCTGCCGAAGGTAAAGCAGGAGAACAAAAAGTAATAGATGCCTATAAAGAGGTAGATGATTTTGTTTGATTAATGTACTAATTAATTTATCAATCCGAAACTGAACTTAAAGGGTTCTAAAATATTCCGCCAAAGCTCTGGCATCTTCTTCGGAAAGATTTTGGTCAATCATAATTACGTTGTTATATTCTTTAAGCTGTGCAATAGCAATAGGGTCTTTTTTCAGCATCTCTGTTGGATTTAACATCATATTCATAACCCATTCCGGTGCTCTTCGGTCATAAATCCCTTTCATAGCAGGGCCAATGAGTCGTTTATTTTCTCTGTGACAAGCTACACACTTTTGTTTGAATATGGTCTTTCCTTTATCGGCCATTTCGCTGTCAAGCGACTTAAATTTCAAGGATTTTACAGGACCAATACCTTTATTATCCATGTCTATAAGAACTGTTGACTTTTTAGCTGGTTTCTTTTCCGATTTTTTTTGCTCCTGTTTTTTGTAGGGTGTATTGCTTTTTTGTTCTTTCTTTGAGCTTTTCCCGCAAGCAACCAGAAAAAGGGAAAAGATGATAACGTAACTTATTTTTTTAGCTAAACTCATTTTTATATTTTGTGTTTTTTACATTTACTTTCTTAAGTATCCGTTTAAATACCAAAAAAAGAGTTATTAAAACATTGTGAAAACCCTTTAATCTTTTAATTTATTGAATATCACAATGTCAAACTTTTAGTCGTATTAAGCCTCGTCGGGTTATCAATTTGTTTCTTACTTACAGGTAAATGTATACAATTATTTTTAATGAAATGCTAAGGTTTTAATTTTTAGAGTTTGTTCTTTTTTTAAATACCTGTATAGATACCTGAGAAAAGTAATTAGATAATTCCTAAAATCATTTAATTTTTAAATCGAACTCATTTAATTCTCAATGACCTAATTAAGAATAAAAATGAGTATTTTTTGCTGTTTGGCCAAAAAATAAAAAATCATTTTTTTTAATATTAATTTCATTTTACATAAATAATTGTATAATTTGACAAGTTTAAATGAGTTGCCTGAAAGTGTTAATATCTGATTCGATAATTTTTTTCAAGAAGATACATTTAGGTAATACACTAAAAAAACCAATAAAAACACTTAATTAATATAATGATAACAACTCTTTCTTTTTTAGGATTCACCCTATTAGTAGCATTCATTGCCTGGTATGCAACGAGAAAAACAAATGAAAAATCGGCAGATGGGTATTTTTTAGGGGGTAGAAGCCTCGGCGCAATCACTATTGCAGGATCGCTACTACTAACCAATTTATCAGCAGAACAGATTGTAGGGCTCAATGCCAGTGCTTTTAAAGAAGGCATTATGGTGATGGCCTGGGAAACACTGGCTGCAATTGCCATTATTTTTGGAGCTTTGTTTTTACTTCCAAAATATATGCGATCCGGTATTACAACCATTCCGGAATTTATAGAAACCCGTTTTGATGCAAACACAAAGTCTATACTTTCCATACTATTCTTGTTAGCTTACGGAATTGTTTTGTTACCGACCATTCTATATTCCGGTTCTTTAGCCTTTAGTACCATGTTTGATTTGCCTGCGGTTTTAGGTATATCGGACCAAGCAGTTATTTGGATTTGTGTTTGGGCAATTGGAATTATCGGAATTATTTATGCGATTTTCGGAGGGTTGAAAGCCGTAGCAGTTTCAGATCTAATCAACGCCATTGGGCTTTTGGTAGGTGGATTGCTCATTCCAATTTTCGGATTGCTTTTGATAGGAGATGACAGTATTGGAAATGGTCTTAGTGAGCTATTCAGCAAAAATCCTGATAAGTTTGAAATGCAAGGAGCCATAGATTCTTCCATTCCTTTTGGTACGGTTTTTACCGGAATGATGATTGCTCAAATCTATTACTGGGGAACCAACCAATCGATTTTACAGAGAGTATTTGCTGCCAAAAGTTTAAAAGAAGGTCAGAAAGGGATGCTACTTGCTGCTTTGATAAAATTTCTGATTCCGGTGATTGTCGTTTTACCGGGAATCATTGCCTGGCACTATTTTGATGGAAATCTTACAAATCCTGATCAGGCTTACCCTGCTTTGGTAAAAGAAGTGTTGCCCGGAGCCTTTACAGGTTTTTTTGCAGCAGTGCTTTTCGGATCGGTTTTAAGTTCTTTCAATAGCCTTCTCAACAGTAGCGCAACACTTTTTGGTGTTGACCTTTTCAGGCAATTTTTCAAAAAAGATGCTACCGAGTTTCAAACGGTAAAAGCAGGAAAGAGATTTGGACTGGTACTTGGAATTGTTTCTATGACTATTGCGCCGTTTATCATGCATGCACCTGATGGTTTATTTAGCTATATACAGCAATCATTAGGCAGCCTGAGTGTTCCTATTTTGGCAGTCGTTTTGGTGGGGATGTTTACCAAAAAAGTTCCGGCTATAGGAGCTAAAATTGTGATGATTGCCGGGGTCATATTATATATAATAAGCCTAATCATTCTGGAACCATATTTTAGAGGAACTACCGTTGAAGCTGCCATGGCAAATGGTATTGCTGATGCAAAAGAACTGAGCATTATCAAAGCAGAAGCCTACCCTCATTATTTGCATGTCATGGGCATCTTGTTTTTAGTAAACATGGTATTTATGTTAGTGATGGGTAAAATAAGACCCAAGACAACCCCGTATGAACCAAAGATTACGAAAAACGTAGATATTACTCCATGGAAGCATACACTGGTAGCCGGTATTATTATTGCCTTGCTGGTACTAAGTACTTATCTGATTTTTTAAGATGTATTGAATACCTAATATAGTTGAAAAGTATGAAAGCGATCTTAGATATTTTAAACTTGGAACTTTTCAACTGTATTTACATCTTATCTCCAAAGAAAATAGCATTCATTAATAATTTATTGGTTCCATACCAAAAAGCTCTAAAATTGGTATTGTCCGTAAATACAATGACACGTCCTTTACCCATTCGCTGCACTTTAAAAGGAACCGTATTTTTAATGACTTTGGCATTCTCTTTGGAAATATAACCGCTTAACAGCGGATTTTGTGTATACTGAATGGGGTTGTTATAACTCTTTTTAGCTGCTTTTATAAATACGGTTGTATTTCTGAATAAAGCAATCCGATTGTTTTTATATCCGAAATTAACAGGGTGAGAACGATCGATAGCTGCTTCAAAAATAGCTCCGCCAATAACCTGCGCCCCTGTCTGTTTGGATTTGTTTTCAAAAGAAACATTTTTCACGGTATCCGTTTTTGCTTTGTCCAATGTCAGTTTGATAAACTTTTGTTTATGCAACCATCTTACAGCATTCCTATACCCAATTAAGATTCCGCCGTTGCGAACCCATGCTTTCAATTTTTTAATACTGCTGGCATCAATAGTACTACTATTCGGAACTACAATTGCAGTGTATTTGCTAATATCTATTTTGTTGAAATAGCTCATATCTAATTTGGTGAGATGCATATCATATCGCTGATCTAATAAATGCCAAACCTCACCGGCATCGTTCCCAAAAATACCATTGCCGACCAATATGGCTACTTTAGGCAGCTTTATGTTTTTAAAATTATTGCTACCTAAATCAATACCCTCATTCCAACCTGTAGTAACACCATCTATTTTCAGATGCCCCTCTTGAGCTACTTTCTCTAAAAAATGGAACAGACGGTCAGCATCTAATTTTTGATTTTGAACAGGGATAAAAATAGTCCCGTAATCATAAGAAGTATTACCATTTTTAAAACTTTTCATGGCTACTTTTGCCCGGATTCCTTTTTTTAAGATAGCATTTAAAACCTTAGGTGTATAGTATTCATTCCAGGGCATTAAATAACCGTAATTGCTTTTGTTAATGCTGCCGTTATGAAATTTCAAATCTTTTACCTCATCTCCGGCTTTATGAAGAGAAATATTTTCTGCAAAATCAACCCCAAAAGCATGATGAAAACTCCATGCGGATACATCATAAAACAGACTATCCTGAAATTGAGTTCGTACATCAAACATAGCTTTTACCAAGCGTTGATTTTTTTGATTCATTGGCACAATATAACTATAGCCTTTCTTGAAACGCTTTCCATTGGCAGAAAAATCAGCTTTTATATGATGAAATTTTATGTGATGTCTTTTTAAAATTTCTGCCAGATGATATGTTTTTGCTCCATCCTTTTCATTTCCAAAAACAATTGCCTTCGTTTTTGAAGATTCGGATTTTGCTTTGGCATAAAAATCTTGCTGGTATTTCAAGATTTTTATACGCATATTTTTTGCAGCATTTAGAGTAGACATTGCAGTCGTATATTGATTCCTGATAGTAAAAGGAAATGTCAGTAGTCCATTATCAGTTTCCTGAGCATGCCCGCGAGAACTTCCTTGTTCAAACAAAATACCAATACTTCCATTAATATCAGGAAAAGTAGATCCTTTACCATAATAGAAATCATCGAAACTCTCTTCGGAATAATATTGAGAGCCTATTTTGTCCAGTGCTTTTGCATGAAAACGAGCAATTTCGCGAGTGAGCTCCTGGTTCATTTTTGGTGTTAGCGGATGGGTTCTGCTCTGAATTCCCGGCTGAAAAAAGAAGGTGGCATTAGAACCCATTTCATGATGGTCTGTCAAAATGTTTGGCAGCCATTTATGGAAAGTTTCTATTCTGGCTCCCGATTCCGGTAACTGAACAGGCAACCAATCTCGATTCATATCAAACCAATAATGATTCGTCCTCCCTCTTGGCCATACCTCTCTGTATTCCCGATCATTTGGGTCCGGATTTATATTCCTACTTTTATTTGTATTTGCCCAATAAGCAAAACGCTGCAATCCGTCCGGGTTAAAACTAGGGTCAAATAAGATAACCGTATTTTTTAGCAAATCTACTGTTTCGGGTGAATCAGAAGCTGCCAGATAATATGCAACTGCTAATGAAGCGTTTGACCCGCTGGGTTCATTTCCATGAATAGAAAAACCCTGGTAAACAATTATAGGATCGTTGGAAACATCTATAGAGGTGTCATTTGTACCGGCTATATGGTGCTTACGAATTGCTTCCAAACGCCGGTGATTTTCGGGAGCAGTAATGGTCAGCAGTAGCAGAGGACGTCCTTCATATGTATGACCTCTGGTTTCTATGGAAATCCTGTCAGAAGTTTTCGCTAAAGCCTTCATATAAGTTACCAACTTATCATGTGTAATGTGCCACTCCCCTACTTCATGTCCTATGATACTTTTGGGTGTGGGAATCGTTGCATTATAACTTTCATCGCCCGGAATATAATAGCTTATATCTATTTTTTGAGCATTTGTAATACTTATGGTAAATAATAGAATCGTAAAAAATAACAGCTTTTTCATTATAAAAATATCGTTTAAGTATAGACAAATATATGAATATCATATCTTTCTTTACAGTACTTCAAAAACAAACGAATTTGTGTTATTTTTAGCATTTGGTTTCAAATGCTCAAATGCATATCATAAGAAGGAATGATCAGCAAACGCAAACTTACACTACTTGATACTTCTCTTTCGGGAGAATTTTTTTTTGATGATTTACATAAAACCCTCTATGCTACCGATGCTTCCGTATACAGAAAAATTCCGTTGGCAGTAGCGTACCCGAAAGATAAAAAAGATATTCAGACACTTATTGCATTTGCGGTTGAAAATAAGATTACATTGATTCCGAGAACAGCAGGAACTTCTTTAGCAGGCCAATGTGTCGGTGACGGAATTATAGTAGATGTTTCCAAGCATTTTACTTCAATTCTTGCTTTTGATGAAGCAAGTAAAACCATTACGGTACAGCCCGGTGTTGTCAGAGATGAATTAAACTTGTTTTTAAAACCATACGGCCTGTTCTTCGGGCCCAATACTTCAACTTCCGACAGATGTATGATTGGTGGAATGGTAGGTAACAACTCCTCCGGAAGCACTTCTATCAAAAATGGCGTTACCAGAGACAAAGTATTGCGAATTGAAACAGTTCTGAGTGACGGATCAATCGCCGTATTTGAAGAAATATCCTCCGATAGTTTCAGAAAAAAAAGCAGAGAAAGAACTTTAGAAGGCACTATTTATAAAACATTACTGACAGCGCTTGAGCCGGAAGCCGTTCAAAAAGAAATCAAAGAACAGTTTCCGAAACCCTCTATTCACAGAAGAAATACAGGATACGCCATTGATGCATTGTTAGATTCGGAACTGTTCGGAGGTACCCATCCGAATATTAACCTGGCAAAATTAGTAACGGGAAGCGAAGGCACACTGGCTTTTACTACGGCTGTTACGTTACAATTAGACGATGTAAATCCTCCGGCTAGTATTGTGGTGCTGCCTCACTTTACAAATATCAATGAAAGCTTAAAAGCTACGGTTGTAGCCATGAAACACAATTTAGCCACTTGTGAGTTGATGGATAAAGTGATTCTGGACTGTACTAAAAATAATAAGGAACAGGCAAAAAACAGGTTTTTTTTGGAAGGGGATCCGGAAGCAGTACTCATTTTAGAAGTACAGGCAGCAACCCTTCAGAAAGCTCAAGAACTTGCGGGTGCATTAGTTCAGGATTTAAAAGGCAGTCATTTTGGCTATCATTATACAACGGTTTTCGGAAATGATATCAAACGTGTTTTTGATTTACGAAAAGCAGGGTTGGGCTTATTAGGAAATATTATTGGCGATAAGAAAGCAGTGGCTTGTATAGAAGATACGGCAGTTGATTTACAGGATTTGCCGGAATATATTGATGCTTTTACACACATCATGGATACATATCGGCAGAAAGCAGTATACTATGCCCATGCAGGGGCAGGTGAACTACACTTACGCCCGATATTAAACCTGAAAAAATCCGAAGATGTTGATTTGTTTCGAAAAATTACAACCGAAACAGCTCAATTGGTAAAGAAATACAGAGGCTCTTTTAGCGGTGAACATGGTGATGGTATTGTCCGTGCCGAGTTTATTCCGATGATGATAGGTGAAGACAATTATCAAATTTTACGTAACATTAAGAAAGCGTTTGATCCCAACCATGTGTTCAATAAAGGAAAAATTACAGATGCTTTTCCTATGGATCAGGATTTACGCTATGAAACGGACAGAAAGGAACCTGAAATCACTACCATCCAGGATTTTTCGGATAATGAAGGTATTCTACGATTAGCCGAAAAATGTAACGGTTCCGGAGATTGTAGAAAACCGGCATCGGCCGGCGGAACCATGTGCCCCAGTTATCGTGCAACCAAAAACGAAAAAGACACTACACGGGCAAGAGCAAATGCGCTACGGGAATTTTTAACCCATTCAAAAAAGAAAAACACGTTCAATCATAAAGAATTAAAAGAAGTTTTCGATCTCTGTTTAAGCTGTAAAGCATGTGCTTCCGAATGTCCCAGTAATGTAGATGTTGCTGCTTTGAAAAGTGAATTTCTCTACCAATACCAAGAGGTGAACGGATACTCCTTTCGCAGTAAATTATTTGCTAATAATGTAACATATACTAAACTGGGAAGCATTGCTTCCCGAATTACAAATACAGTTCTGAATACCCGTTTTGCCAAAAAAATAATGGGCGTGGCAATAGCGCGAAGCATCCCAAAACTGGCACCTGAAACCTTATGGAACTGGTATCAAAAACAACCTTCTTCCGATAGTACAAAAACCGTATATCTTTTTTGTGATGAATTTACCAATTTCTATGATGTTGAAACAGGAAAAGACGCTGTAATTTTATTAAAAAGATTGGGGTATAACCCTCAAATTATACATCATGAAGAAAGCGGACGTAGCTTTATCTCCAAAGGCTTTTTGAAAGAAGCAAAGAAAATTGCAAATAAAAACATAGCCGTTTTTAAAAAATGGGTTTCACCGGAGACTCCTTTAATAGGAATAGAGCCTTCGGCTATTTTAACTTTCAGAGATGAGTACCTCCGACTGGCCGATGATTTGGATTCGGCAAAGGTTATTTCCGAAAATACATTTACAATTGAAGAATTTTTAAGTAGCGAATATAATGATAACCGCATTCAGGCAAACCTGTTTACCAAGCGCTCTATGATTCTTAAAATTCACGGGCACTGCCACCAAAAAGCATTGTCCGGTATACATGCTACTTTTACGATGTTAAACATTCCGGAAAATTATGAACCTGCTATTTTAAATACGGGTTGTTGCGGAATGGCTGGTTCTTTTGGATACGAGAAAGAACATTATAAGATAAGCATGCAGGTTGGAGAAGATACCTTATTCCCAAAGATACGTAGTATCCCTGAAAATACAGAGATTGCTGCGGCAGGGACGAGTTGCCGGCATCAAATTTTTGACGGCACCAAACGCATTTCCAAACACCCTGTTACTATTTTAAGAGAGGCGCTTATACCATTTTAAAACGGTTAAACCTCACAGGTTTCCAAAACCTGAATATTGTTGGCAATAGTAGCCATGCCATAAGAAACGGAAGGAATGGTTAAGACACGACGGAAATCATCTGCTTTTATAAGTTGCGCAAATAGTTTTTTGAGCCTGATAACCGGGTCAAAAAAAGCCGAGGTAGAAATTGTATAGGGCCTGCTTTTTTCCAAAACAGTCTTTATGCCGGCTTCTTCTATAGGTTTAAAAGAAGGGGAAAGACTGGCAATATTTAAATAATTAATATCTTCCGGAATATCAAATAATGCTGTTTGCTGTGTTAATGACATTGAACTCATTTAAACTTTTTGGATTTAAGCGAAAATTAGAAGTTTTTAGGGCTGTTGAAGGATTTTTTGAGTTGCATAACAGCGCTACGGAAGGAAAAAAAGACAAAAACAGAGCGGAAAACAGTAATTTTTTAGCAAATTGAAAAAGTTTAAATGAGTTCATTAGTTTAGTACATGACAAAAAATATAATTAATTGATTATCAGTAAATTAAATGTTAAATAATTAAAATAAAGCATTGATTTTCAGTATATTAGAAGAATAACATCACTCATTTTTCTAATGAAAAAAACCAATGCTTCCACTAAAAGTAGTGAATTAAATTCAGTTTTAAGTTCTCATTTCCAAGGTAAGATCAATTTGGCAAGAATCAAACTCATATCACATTTCATTATCGCCCTCTGTAAGGTACAGACAGTTACCTTTGAAAAGGTAGCCAACGCTTTTGAGACCTCAGTAGATTCGAAGTCATCACTCAGACGTATTCAAAGATTTATTGCTGATTATTCGTTGGATGGAGATTTGATCGCTCGTCTTATATTTAGTCTCCTTCCTAAGCAAGAGGGATTGATCTTGAGTATTGATAGGACCAATTGGAAGTTTGGTCAGACCAACATCAACATTTTTATGTTGGGAGTTGTCTATAAAGGTGTTGCCTTCCCATTTATTACACGCTTATTAATTGACGGTGCCGTGTTGGGAGTTGTCTATAAAGGTGTTGCCTTCCCATTGTTATTTACTATGTTAGATAAGCCAGGGAACTCTAACAGTCAGGAGCGTATTGATCTTGTGAATCGTTTCATAAGACTTTTTGGCAAAGATGTTATTAAATCCATTGTAGCCGATAGAGAGTTTGTAGGTAATCATTGGTTGGATTTCTTGAATACAAATGGAATCAAATATTATATCCGCATTCGAAACAACTTTAAGGTAGAGCTTCCTGATAAGAACAAAACCATCAAAGTATTTCACTTGTTTGACCCGTCCTGAAATATGTATACAAAAAACAACAAGTATATGTATAAAAATGATGGATATGTAAGACGTTATAGTGAGAGTTTTAAACTCAAAGTATTAGCAGAACTTACCAAAGGAAACCATTCCAAAAGACAAATTGCCTTAACTTACGGCATACAATCTAGTACGATAAACGTATGGATTAAAAAATATGACCGTAAAGATTTAATGAACACCCGTGTAACCGTGCAAACAGACGACGAATTATCCCGTATTAAAGCCCTTCAAAAAGAGCTAAAACAACTCAAAGATCTTCTTATTAAAAAGGATCTAGATAAACTTGTGAATGATAGTTATCTTGAAGTAGCTGCTGAAAATCTTGGCTATAAAAATGTTGAAGAATTAAAAAAAAACTTAAACATAAAGCCTTAATGAAAATAGCACCGATTAATAGAAAAAAAAGAAGGTACGCCATCGCTACTATTTGTAATGCTTTCGAGTTAAAAAGAGATGCTTATTACAAATATCAAAAAAGGTTTGTTCTTAAAAAACAAATAGAACAAAATGTAATAATGCTTGTTAAAAAAAGCAGGAAAACATTACCCAGAGAAGGTACTAGAAAGCTAATGAAATCCTTACATAATGATTTTAGGAAACAGAATATAAATATAGGTAGAGACCAGTTATTTAGAATCTTAAAAGAAAATAATTTGTTAATTAGAAGGAAAAAATATTCTTCTAAAACAACCAACTCTTACCATCGTTTTTATAAATATAAAAATATCATAAAAGACCTGATCATTAATAGACCTAACCAAGTTTGGGCTTCGGATATTACCTATATAAGAACTATAAATGGATTTTGTTATTTAGCACTTATTACTGATATGTATTCAAGAAAAATAGTAGGCTATGATATTAGTGATAGTTTAGAACTTAAAGGCTGTGTTAGAGCTTTAAATAAAGCTATTTATCAAACTAAAAATACCGAAGAAATCATACATCATTCTGATAGAGGAATACAATATTGTAGCAATGTTTATACTCAAATTTTGAAAAGAAAAAAGATACAAATCAGTATGACCCAAGAAAATCATTGCTACGAAAACGCAATGGCCGAAAGAGTTAACGGAATTTTAAAAGATGAATTCTTCCTCGACCAAACATTTACAAATATCAATCACGCCAAAAAAGCAACAAAAAATGCAATCAAATTATATAATAATAAAAGATTACATTTATCTTTAGATTATAAAACACCTAATTACGTGCACAAAAATGTAGCATAAATTTTAATAATTAACTGTAGCCCTATTTTAGGACGAGACAGTTTAATCCACATAAGATCAATGAGTTTGTGTATTATCCTAAAATTGTACGTGTTAATGGTCAGCTTTGTTTCCTTTCCGGATGCAAGTTGTACCCAAAAAATGGAAAGCCTGATTTCTTAATCATTGTATCGTTCAACGCTCCTGATAAGGCCTTTGAACAATACAAAGAACGATGGCAGATAGAGATGTGTTTTAAAGCAATGAAAGCCAGTGGCTTTGATATTGAAAACACACACCTGCAAGATATTAAGCGTATTGAAAAATTAGTACTGCTTGTAATGATGGCTTTCGTATGGTGTTACAAAGTTGGTATATATTTACATCAGATTAAGCCTATCAAAATAAAAAAGCATGGAAGAATGGCTAAAAGCATATTCAAATATGGATTAGATTATATCGCTTCTGTGCTATTAAACCCTGTAAATCAAAACAATATGAACTTGACTAAATTTTTGTCATGTACTTAGGTTCATTAGTTAAAATAAGAGAACGATGCTCTGTTTTCGATTTTTAATAAGGTTTCGTAAATTAATTGAATGACATGCTCTACATCATCTCTATGTACCATCTCTACGGTAGTATGCATATATCTTAATGGTAACGATATCAATGCGGAAGCCACACCGCCATTACTATATGCAAAAGCATCGGTATCCGTTCCTGTTGCTCTGGATAAAGCAGCACGTTGAAAAGGAATTTTCTTTTCCAAAGCAGTCTCTGTAATCAAGTCTCTTAATTTTTGTTGTACTGCCGGAGCATATGCAATGACGGGGCCTTTTCCGTTTACAACAGCTCCTTCTTTCTTTTGATCGATCATAGGCGTGGTCGTATCATGAGTAACGTCCGTTACAATTGCTACATGAGGCTTAATGGTTTGTGTAATCATCTCGGCACCTCGCAATCCTATTTCTTCCTGTACGGAATTAGTAATATACAACCCGAAAGGAAGCTCTTTTTTATTTTCGTGTAAAAGCCTGGCTACTTCCGCAATCATAAAACCACCCATTCTATTGTCCAGTGCCCTGCATACAAAGTTTTTTTTGTTTAAAATATGAAACGCATCGGGATACGTAATAACACAGCCTGTGTGAACACCTAACTTTTCAACTTCTTTCCTGGTAGTACAACCACAGTCAATAAAAATATTTTCGACCTTGGGAGCTTCTTCTTTAGCCCTGTTTCTTGTGTGAATTGCCGGCCAGCCAAACACCCCTTTAACAATGCCTTTTTTAGTATGGATATGTACCACTTTGCTAGGTGCAATCTGATGATCGCTGCCTCCATTGCGGATAACATAAATTAGTCCGTTGTCAGAAATATAGTTTACATACCAGGAAATTTCATCAGCATGTCCTTCAATTACTACTTTATAGTCCGCTTTTGGATTGATTACCCCAACGGCGCTACCGTAAGTATCAGTAATAAACTCATCTACATAAGGTTTCAGGTATTCCATCCATATTTTCTGCCCTTTCCATTCGTATCCTGTAGGAGCGGCATTGTTCAAATAGTTTTCTAGAAAATGTATCGACTTTTTATTCAGTATTGATTTTTTGGCCATTTTTTAAGTATATAAAGTAAAAAAATTTAATCGTTAGGTCTAGTGCACCAAACTTTGTTCATGATACGGAAGTACTGTACACTTATTTTCGTAAAAATAAAACGATTTTTAGAATACTTGTTCAAATAAATTTAAAATTTATAACAAATAGGGTTACTTTGATACTCATGGCTAATTTAAAATAGTATATTTTGATATATTTGGCTCAACGTTTGAAAGTTTGAAGGCCTCAAAGTTAAAAAGGGCTCATATAATTAAATTAAGATAAAACAGTACGACAATGAAATTAGTCATTCGGAATTTAACAAAAACATATAAAAACGGTGTAAAGGCAATTGATGATCTGAGTATTGAAATCGGAACAGGGATGCTTGGCCTCTTAGGGCCGAACGGAGCGGGTAAATCATCATTAATGAGAACCATCGCCACACTACAAAGTCCGGATTCGGGGTCTGTTACTTTTGGTGACATCGACGTATTAAAAGATAAGATGTCCTTAAGAAAAGTATTGGGCTACCTGCCACAGTCTTTTGGTGTATATCCTAAAATGTCTGCGGAAGCACTATTAGATTACTTTGCCACATTAAAAGGAGTAAGTATCAAATCCGAAAGACAGGCATTAATAAAAGAAGTTCTGGAAATTACCAATTTATACAATGTGAGAAGAAAAAATGTGGCAGGATATTCAGGTGGGATGAAACAACGTTTTGGCATCGCGCAATTATTATTAAATAATCCCAAGCTTATTATTGTAGATGAACCCACTGCCGGCTTAGACCCTTCCGAACGCCATCGTTTTTTAAACGTTTTACGGGAAGTAGGTACAAATTCTACGGTTATTTTTTCTACACATATTGTAGATGATGTAAAAGAGCTGTGCAACGAAATGGCTATTTTAAACGGAGGCAGGATATTACAACATACAACTCCTCAGGAAGCGACAGCAGAAATTAAAGGACAAATATGGACAAAAACAATTCAAAGAGAAGAACTGGAAGCAGTAGAATTGGCATATAATGTATTGTCATCTAATTATAACCAAGATAATTCATTGAATGTTAGAGTACATAGTACGGATAAATCGGGAGAGCATTTTAAAAGTGCTAATCCGCAGTTAGATGATGTCTATTTTATAGCATTGAAGAAAGATGAATCAATGAAAGCTATTCCGGCTTAAAAAATATACGTATGTTTTTAACTATATTCAGACAAGAAATAAAGTATTGGTTTAAGAAACCAGCTTTTTATGTTTATCTAGGCATTTTTGCGTTGCTTTCGATTCTTCTGTCGGCTTCGGCTGCCGGAATTTTTGATTCCTTAACTGTTACAACGGGCTCGTCGAGAATAGTAAATTCTCCTTTGGCTGTAAATAATTTGTTTAATGCCCTGTCTATCTTTATATTTTTCCTGTTTCCGTCTATTGTCGGGGTTTCCATATACAGGGATTTTAAAAGTGAAATGCACACCATCTTGTATTCCTATCCTTTTACCAAAGCCAATTATTTATTTGCTAAATTTTCAAGTTCAATATTCGTAGTTTCCTGTGTTGTATTAACCATCGGGGTTTTTATGTTTATCGGGTTTCGGTTTCCGGGAACCAACCCGGATATTGTCGGGGCATTCAATATCAAAGCATATGTGCATTCTTATTTAGTATATATTTTGCCAAATATCATTTTATTTGGAACCATTGTTTTTGTGGTAGTTACTTTTTCCAGAAATATAGCGGCAGGTTTTATTACCGTAATCATATTGCTTTTTATTCAGGCATTAACAGAAGGCCTTTTGAATGAAGAAGATACAAGATACCTGGCAGCACTGCTAGATCCTTTTGGAGCATCAGCAGCTAATTATTATACAAGATACTGGACTGTTTCCGAACAAAACGAAATGCTATTGCCGGTAAAAGAAGTAATTATTTACAATCTATTACTATGGCTAACCATATCTGTACTGGTTTTTGGATTTGTATTTAAGTATTTTTCATTTAGTCAAAATGCCTTTAGCTTCCATTTCAAAAAAAGCAAAGCGGAAAGAAGTACAAAAAGAAACTTTGGAGGCATTGTAACAATTAACCTGCCTAAGGTCAGGCACCATTATTCTTTTATTCAAAACCTAAAAGCAATATGGAAATTATCGGTAATTGATTTCAAATATATTTTTAAAAGTTTACCTTTTATATGTATTGTATTGGTTGGACTGCTCTTGACAATAACGGTTTTATTTACCGTTGGGAATCTTTTTGGAACTCCTACATTACCGGTTACATGGCAAATGTTATTAGGAGGGAATTTTTTCAAATTATCCATTAACCTATGCACTTTCTTGTATGCAGGAATGTTAGTACACAGAGCCAATATAGCTAGAGTCAATCACCTGATAGATGTTACTCCCATTCCCAATTGGGTGCTGTTGTTGTCTAAGTTATTGGCCTTGTTGAAAATGCAAATGGTACTATTACTTGTAATTATAGTATCCGGCATCCTGTTTCAAACATATAAAGGATATTATGATTTTGAAACAGGTCATTACTTTTACGAAATTTATGGGCTCGGGTTTATCAATTATGTAATTTGGGCTTTGTTAGCACTTTGGGTTCAAACACTATTCAGGAACCCGTATCTTGGATTATTTGTATTGTTAGTAATTTCAATAGGGGTTGGATTCTTGGATTTTGCAGGAATAGAAAATGATTTGTATAAGTATAATGAAGGCCCCGGCTTTGAGTACTCGGACATGAATGGTTATGGAACATCATTTAACCCATATATGGCATATAAAACATATTGGCTGTTCTGTGGATTTATATTACTCGTTATGGCGGGATTATTCCGGGTAAGAGGCATCCCAAATTCTTTTAAAGAAAGAATTAAAATAGCAAAGTCGAGATTTCACGGAATAACAATAGTTGGGTCCTTACTTTTCTTTATCGGTTTTATATCACTTGGGATAACCATCCAAAAAGAAGAAGATTCGGACGGAGAAAACATCTCATCTAAAAAGCAGGAAAAACTACGGGTGGAATGGGAGAAAAAGTATAAAAAATACGAAAAATATAAGCAACCAAGAATCGTATCGGTAAATGTTGAAATGGATATTTTTCCCGAAAAAAGAGATTTTGATGCCCGAGGGAGTTATACAATGGTTAATAAAACAGCTGTTGAAATAGATAGTCTTTTTGTAAATCATAATGATTACCCGTCTACTTTTCAATTCGACCAGAAAGCGGCCTTGGTTTCAGAAGACACGATTTATGATTTTGACATTTATAAATTAGAATTAAGTTTGAAGCCCGGAGATACGCTGTTGCTAAACTTTACAGTAAAAAACAATCCTAATACATTACTCAACAACAATTCCCCGGTGATTAATAATGGAACTTTTATCAATAACTTTCAATTATTCCCTTCTCTTGGTTATGCTCCCGGAAGAGAATTAACAGATGATAAAACTAGAGAAAAATACGGATTGCCTAAAAATGATTTACAGCCTCACCCGTCAGACTCAACAGCATTAGGCAATACTTACATTTCCAAAGATGCGGATTGGATAGATTTTGAAGCTACTGTTAGCACTTCCGAAGATCAAATTGCCATAGCACCCGGATATTTGATAAAGGAATGGAAAGAAAGTAAAAGGAGATATTTTCATTACAAAATGGATAGCAAAATACTAAACTTTTACGCATTCAATTCAGCTAGGTATGAAGTAAAAAAAGAATTGTGGAATGGGATTAGTCTGGAGATTTATTATCACAAAGGGCATGAATACAATCTGGACAGAATGATAAAAGGGATGAAAGCTTCACTGGAATATAATGCCGCTAATTTTAGTCCATATCAGCACAGGCAAGCAAGGATTATTGAGTTTCCGAGAACTACAGGAAGCTTTGCACAATCTTTTCCAAATACCATACCATTTTCCGAAGGGGTAGGTTTTATTGCCGACGTAGATGACACAAACGAAGATGGAGTAGATTATCCGTTTGCAATTACAGTACATGAAGTAGCACATCAATGGTGGGCGCATCAGGTAATAGGAGCAGATGTCTTGGGAGCTACTATGCTTTCCGAAAGCCTGTCGGAATATGTATCTTTAAAAGTCTTGGAGCACGAACACGGAAAAAATAAAATGCGAACATTTTTAAAAAAAGCACTGGACGGATACCTGCAACAAAGAACATTCGAACGCAAAAGAGAAAAACCATTGATGTATAATGACGGACAGGGATATATCCGTTATCAAAAAGGCTCATTAGTATTTTATGCCTTAAGTGATTATATAGGAGAAGAAAACTTGAATAAAGCTCTGAAAAAATACGTAGAAAAAGTTCAGTTTCAAGAACCTCCTTATACAACCTCCATAGATATGGTAAATTATATAAAAGAAGCGACTCCGGATTCTTTACAATATATAATCAAAGATATGTTTGAAACAATTACGCTATATAAAAATAGAATAACAGAAGCCTCTTACAAACAACTTGAAAACGGAAAATACCAGGTAGATATAGAGTTCAATGTAAGTAAATACAGAAATGATGACAGAGGAAAAAGATATTACGTAGAACAAGTTGGAGACACTATTTCTTATAAAACAGATAAGATGAAAAAACCGATACTGTCCGTAAAATTAAATGATTATATAGATTTGGGTATATTTACGGAAGAAGATACAGAAGGCAAAAAGAAAGAGGTAGCGTTATATTTTAAAAAGATTCATATTACAAAGATCAATAATAAGGTTTCTATAATCGTAGATAAAAAACCAACGGAAGTAGGTATAGATCCATATAACAAGCTAATAGATACACAATCCGGAGATAATAGAAGGAAGCTGTGATACTATCAATTTTTATTCTGTAGAAAAATTAGCTATTGGTTTGGATGTATTTCAATATTCAAAATAAGTATATTTACAGACCTATAGCTACGATTTTGAAAAGAATACTTTTTATATTCACGGTACTATTTTCTGTTTTTGTGTATTCACAAAAAAGAGATACCATCCCATTAAATATAGAAGACTACATACTCATTAAAAGAGGAGATACATTAACTATTAATTTAGATGAATTTTCAATACTACCTAAGCATAAGTTCCAATCTCCCGAAGATGCCGGGTATTATTATTGGTTTAGAAGTAAAGTGCATAAGGCATACCCGTATGCAAAACTGGCTTCACAAAGATTAGATAGCTTAAATAGCCGGTTAAAAAGAATAACATCCAAAAGAAAAAGAAGAAAATATGTAAAAAGGGCGCAAAAATATTTGGAAGGAGAGTTTACGGATCAGCTAAAAAAAATGACAAGGACAGAAGGCCGAATTTTAATCAAACTGATTCACAGGCAAACAGGCAAAACTGCATTTAAAAATATAAAAGAACTGAGAAGTGGGTGGAAAGCCTTTTGGTATAATGTTACGGCAAACATATTTAAACTATCTTTAAAAGCCGAATACCACCCGGAATCCGTAAATGAAGATTATTTAATAGAAGATGTATTATACAGGGCCTTTCAAAACGAAACATTAGAGGCACAAAAAAGTAAGCTGGACTTTGATTTTCCTAAGATTGCTGCACAAAATAAAGGAAAGGTAGATGTTGAAGAATATAAGAAAATGTTTGCTGAGATGAAAAAGAAGAAAAAATCTAAAAAATAACTATAAAAGACTTCTTTTTTTAAAAGAACATTTTTTATTTTTATCGTTTTTAGAGTATATTTCATTGCTTTTAAACAAGTTAAAAATAAACAGGTAAAAATATTAGAATTTTTATTGTTAGGAAGAAAATAGTTTATACATTTGCAACCGCTTAGAAAGTAGGAAAGTGTTAGAGGTGAGACTTTGGAAGGGTTTTTGGCTGGCTAGTAGTTATTGAGTTAGTTAAAATTATCGGGTTCGATTCCCGTTTTTCGGCTAGGATTATGATTTGAGAATTAATTGGTAGATTGGTAGATTGGTTAATTGGTAGATTGGTTAATTTTCAAATTAGTAAGAGTTCATTGACAGTATTGAGATTGACAGCGTATAAAGAGTAAGATATTGATTGTTATTATATAATAGGTTTTCTCCTTTTATATAGTTCAATTTCTTTAGAGAATTTTTCATAATGATAGTATTAAAGCACTACGATGAAGAGTTTGATCCTGGCTCAGGATGAACGCTAGCGGCAGGCTTAACACATGCAAGTCGAGGGGCATCATTATCTGCTTGCAGATAGATGGCGACCGGCGCACGGGTGCGTAACGCGTATAGAACCTACCTTTTACAGGGGGATAGGCTTTAGAAATGAAGATTAATACCCCATAGTATTATTGATTGGCATCGATTGATAATTAAAGATTTATTGGTAAAAGATGGCTATGTGTCCTATTAGCTGGATGGTAAGGTAACGGCTTACCATGGCTACGATAGGTAGGGGCCCTGAGAGGGGGATCCCCCACACTGGTACTGAGACACGGACCAGACTCCTACGGGAGGCAGCAGTGAGGAATATTGGACAATGGGCGCGAGCCTGATCCAGCCATGCCGCGTGCAGGAAGACAGCCTTATGGGTTGTAAACTGCTTTTATACGGGAAGAAACCTATCTACGCGTAGATAGTTGACGGTACCGTAAGAATAAGCACCGGCTAACTCCGTGCCAGCAGCCGCGGTAATACGGAGGGTGCAAGCGTTATCCGGAATCATTGGGTTTAAAGGGTCCGCAGGCGGTCAATTAAGTCAGAGGTGAAATCCCATAGCTTAACTATGGAACTGCCTTTGATACTGATTGACTTGAGTTATATCGAAGTAGATAGAATATGTAGTGTAGCGGTGAAATGCATAGATATTACATAGAATACCGATTGCGAAGGCAATCTACTAGGTATATACTGACGCTGATGGACGAAAGCGTGGGTAGCGAACAGGATTAGATACCCTGGTAGTCCACGCCGTAAACGATGGACACTAGTTGTTGGAGTTATTCAGTGACTAAGCGAAAGTGATAAGTGTCCCACCTGGGGAGTACGGTCGCAAGATTGAAACTCAAAGGAATTGACGGGGGCCCGCACAAGCGGTGGAGCATGTGGTTTAATTCGATGATACGCGAGGAACCTTACCAGGGCTTAAATGTGATATGACCGGTTTAGAGATAAATCTTCCTTCGGGCATATCACAAGGTGCTGCATGGTTGTCGTCAGCTCGTGCCGTGAGGTGTCAGGTTAAGTCCTATAACGAGCGCAACCCTTGTCGTTAGTTGCCATCAAGTAAAGTTGGGGACTCTAACGAGACTGCCGGTGCAAACCGAGAGGAAGGTGGGGATGACGTCAAATCATCACGGCCCTTACGTCCTGGGCTACACACGTGCTACAATGGCCGGTACAGCGAGCAGCCACTACGCGAGTAGGCGCGAATCTATAAAGCCGGTCACAGTTCGGATCGGAGTCTGCAACTCGACTCCGTGAAGCTGGAATCGCTAGTAATCGGATATCAGCCATGATCCGGTGAATACGTTCCCGGGCCTTGTACACACCGCCCGTCAAGCCATGGAAGCCGGGAGTACCTGAAGTCGGCCACCGCAAGGAGCCGCCTAGGGTAAAACTGGTAACTAGGGCTAAGTCGTAACAAGGTAGCCGTACCGGAAGGTGCGGCTGGAACACCTCCTTTCTAGAGTTTTATGAAAACTTTAA